>NZ_JCANTT010000015.1:0-252323 GCF_059568645.1 Phenylobacterium composti DSM 19425
GCATCCGCGCCGCCCCCCGAACCCGCCTGGCGCGCCTCCGGCTGACCACGCCCTGTCATCCACTCCTCATCATCCCCGCGAATGCGGGGGCCAGGCTGCGTCGCCGTCCATCCCGCCATCCGAAGAATTCCCGCCCGCGCGGGAAAGCGTGGAGCCATGTCTGCTCGCCGGCGCCTTCCACGCCGTCCGTGCTTTCCGTGGCGCCCCCGGCGACCTCCCCGCCACATTGATCCCGACGCCGGTTCGCGGGACATAGGCTCCCATGGCGCACGCGCACCACGACCATGATCACGCCGATCATGACCACGACCACGCCCATGGTCATGGGCACGACCATGCGCACGGCTTCGGCCACCACCACCATGTCCCCGCCGACATGGGCCGGGCCTTCGCCATCGGCATCATCCTGAACATCGGCTTCGTGGCCGCCGAGACCGCGGCGGGCCTCTGGGCCGGCTCCCTCGCCCTGCTGGCCGACGCCGGCCACAACCTCTCGGACGTCCTGTCCCTGGTCCTGGCCTGGGGCGCCAACATCCTGGCCCGGCGCGCGCCGTCCGGCCGCCGCACCTACGGCCTGCGCAAGGCCACCATCCTGGCCTCCCTGGCCAACGCGGTCCTGCTGCTGGTGGCCGTGGGCGCCATCGTCTCCGAGGCGGTGCATCGCCTCAGCGAGCCGGCCGGGGTGGAGACCGGCTTCGTCATGGCCGTGGCGGGCCTGGGCGTGCTGATCAACGGCGTCACCGCCGCCCTCTTCATGCGCGGCAGCCATTCCGACCTCAATGTCCGCGGCGCCTTCCTGCACATGGCCGCCGACGCCGGCGTCTCCCTGGCCGTGGTGGTGGGCGCCTTCGCCATGGCCCGCACCGGCGTCCTGTGGATCGACCCGGCGCTCAGCGTGATCATCGCCGCCGTCATCGTCCTCGGCACCTGGGGCCTGCTGCGCGATTCCGCCGACCTCGCCCTCGACGCCGCGCCCCGGGGCATCGACGTGGACGAGGTGCGCCGCTGGCTGGCGTCCCAGCCGGGGGTGGAGGAGGTCCACGACCTGCACATCTGGGCCATGAGCACCACCGAGACGGCCCTGACCGCCCACATCCTGCGGCCCGACAACCGCGACGGCGACGCCTTCCTGCACGCCGTCAGCGAGGGCCTGGAGCGGCGCTTCAACATCATCCACGCCACCGTCCAGGTGGAGACCGAGGCCGGACGCGCCTGCCGCCTGCACGCCGAGGCGGTGTGACCCTTCCGCTCGTCCTCTACGGCGCGCTCACCGGGCTCATGGAGCCGGTCGCGCCCTTGGCGCTGAACGCCCGGGCCCGCCGCGGCAAGGAGGACCCGGCCCGCCTCGCCGAACGCCTGGGCCGACCCGCCGCCTCCCGACCGCCGGGACCGCTCGTCTGGCTGCACGGCGTCAGCGTCGGCGAGAGCCTCTCCCTCCTGCCCCTGGTCTCCGCCCTGCGGGAGCGCCGCCCCGATCTCGGCCTGCTCGTCACCTCCGGCACCGTCACCTCGGCAGGCGTCCTCGCCGACCGCCTGCCGCCCGGCGTCGTCCACCAGTACGCCCCGGTGGACGCCCCCGGCGCCGTGCGCCGCTTCCTCGTCCACTGGCGCCCCGACCTCGCCGTCTTCGTCGAGAGCGAGCTGTGGCCCAACGCCCTGCGCGCCGCCCGCCGCCGGGGCGTCAGGCTCGCCCTGCTCTCGGCGCGGATGACCGAGGCCAGCGCCCGGGGCTGGGCCCGCGTCCCGGCTTCCGCCCGCGAACTGCTCGGCGGCTTCGACCTTGTCATGGCCCAGGACGCCGCCACCGAAGCCCGCCTCGCCCGCCTGGGCGCCACAGTCGCCGGACGGCTGAACCTCAAGCGCGTGGGCGCGGCCCCGCCCGTGTCCGACGCCGCCCTCGCGGCCCTGCGCGCCGCCGTGGGCCGGCGGCAGGTGGTGCTGGCCGCCAGCACCCATCCCGGCGAGGAGGCCCTGATCGTCGCCGCCTTCCGCGCCGCCGTGGATGATCCGGCCTCTGCCCTGCTGATCCTCGCCCCGCGCCATCCCGATCGCGGCCCAGCCCTCGCCGCCGAATTCGGCGCCCCCCGCCGCAGCGCGGGCGAGCCGCCCGCCGGGCCGGTCTATGTGGCCGACACCCTCGGCGAGATGGGCCTGCTCTACCGGGCCGCCGACGTGGTGGTCATGGGCGGCGCCTTCGCCCCTGGCATCGGCGGCCACAATCCCCTGGAGGCCGCCCGCCTCGCCCGCGGGGTGATCACCGGCCCCGACGCTTTCAACGCCGCGGAGCTCTACGCCGAGATGACCGCCCAGGGCTGCGCCCTCGCCGTCCGGGACCAGGAAGCGCTGGCCGCCGGCCTGCGCGACCTGCTCGCCGATCCCGCCCGCCGCGCCCGGCTCGGCGAGGCCGCCCTCGCCTACGCCCGCAGCCAGGACGGGGCGCTGGACGCCGCCCTCGCCGCCCTGGAGCCCCTGCTGCCATGAAGCTCGCCACGCCCCGCTGGTGGTACAGCCGCGACCGCCGGGTGATGCCCATGACCCGGGGCCTGCTGACGCCCCTGTCCTGGATCTGGGCCGGGGTCACCGCCCGCCGCATCGCGCGCGCCCGCCCAGCGGATCCGGGCGTGCCGGTGATCTGCGTCGGCAACGTCACCCTCGGCGGGGCGGGCAAGACGCCCATCGTCCGCGAGATCGCCCGCCGCCTCGGCGGCCATGTCCTGACCCGCGGCTATGGCGGCCGTGAAGCCGGGCCTCTGCGGGTCGACCCGCAGGCGCACAGCGCCGCCGACGTGGGCGACGAGCCCCTGATGCTGGCCGTGGACCTGCCCGTCTGGGTCGCCCGCGACCGGGCCGCCGGCGCTCGGGCCGCCGCCGCCGCCGGCGCCCCGGTCCTGGTCATGGACGATGGCCATCAGAACCCGTCGCTGAAGAAAGCCCTGTCCCTGGTGGTGGTGGACGGCGAGACCCGGAACGGGGAATGGCCGTTCGGCGATGGCCGGGTGTTCCCCGCCGGCCCCATGCGCGAGCCGCTGGAGGCGGGCCTCGCCCGGGCCGACGCCAGCATCGTCCTGCTGCCCGCCGACATGGAGGCCGCCGATCCCGAGCTGCTGGCGGCCCTGGCGGCGCGCCCGGTGCTCATCGCCCGCCTGCAGCCGGCTGGCCCGCCGCCGGCGGGGCCGGTGCTGGGCTTCGCCGGCATCGGCAAGCCGTGGAAGTTCGAACGAGCCCTGACAGCCGCCGGGGCGCAGCTCGCCGACTTCGCCCCCTTCCCGGACCATTTCGCCTATGACGAGGCGACTCTGTCGTTGCTGGCCGACCGGGCCGCGCAGTTCAGGGCCGCCCTGGTCACCACCGAGAAGGACTGGGTGCGCCTGCCCCCGGCCTGGCGGGCCAGGGTCGCCCCCTGGCCCGTGCGGGCGGTGTTCGAGGACGAGGCCGCCCTCGACGCCGTCCTGCGGGGAAGGGGCTAGGACGCCCCTGCCTTCTTGGCGAACTCCCAGCTGGCCTGGGCCAGGGCCAGGACCCGGGGGCCCATGCTGGCGGCGTCGGGGTGGTTGGCCGTCCCGTCGCGGACCCGGCCCAGGATGCCCTGGACGATCCCGGCCAGACGGAAGGTGTTGTAGGCGAAGAACCAGTTGAGGTCGGGCAGGCCCGAACGGCCGGTCCGCTCGCAGTAGATTTCCACGGCCTCCTCGATGGTCGGAATGCCGTGGGCCTTGAGGTCGGGCAGTTGGGAGATGGTGCCGTTCACCCAGTTCATCAGCAGATAGGTGAAGTCGGCCAGGGGCTCGCCGAGGGTCGAGAGCTCCCAGTCCAGCACCGCCGCCACCCGCGGCTCGGTGGGGTGGAAGATCATGTTGTCCAGGCGGTAGTCGCCATGGACCACCGAGGTCCGCTCCTGGGTCGGGACGGTGGCCGGCAGCCACTCGATCAGCCGCTCCATCTCCTCGATGTGGCGGTCCTCCGAGGCCTTGTACTGCTTGGTCCAGCGGTCGACCTGCCGGGCCATGTAGTTGCCGGGCTTGCCGAAGTCCTCCAGGCCGATGGCCACGTAGTCGGTGTTGTGCAGGTCGGCCAGGGTGCGGATCTTGGCCTCGAAGATCGCCCGCCGCTCCTCAGGGCTGTAGGCCGGCAGGGTCTGGTCCCACAGGACCCGGCCCTCGACGCAGTCCATGACGTAGAACCAGGTGCCGATGACCGAGTCGTCCGTGCACAGGCCGTAGGTCCTGGCCACCGGGAAGCCCGTCGGCCCCAGGGCCGAGATCACCCGGTACTCCCGGTCCACCGCGTGCGCCGACGGCAGCAGCTTGCCCGGCGGCTTGCGGCGCAGCACGTACTTCCGGGCCGGGGTGATCAGCTGGTAGGTCGGGTTGGACTGGCCGCCCTTGAACTTGCGGACCTCCAGCGGCCCCGCATAGCCCTCGACGTTGGCCTCGAGCCACCGCTCCAGCGAGGCCTGGTCAAAGCGCTGCGCCTCGGGGACGGCCTCGGTGCCGGTGTTGGCCTTTTCCCGCTCCTGTTCGCCCGCGACATCAGACGTCACCGCCATGGCGCTCCCCTTCGTACAGTTGTTTGAACCCCTTGTAGCGATGCGGACCTTGCGGGAGCAAGGCGGGAAGCCGGCCTTGACCAGAGATCGGGAAGCGGGTTTGCCGGATGTCGCGCATGGCGACCGTCGACATCGAGACCATCATCGAGATCGAGGCGCCGCCGGACGAGGTCTGGCGGCGGATGGTCGACACCCGGGCCGCCTGGCGCTGGCTGGGCGCCTTCGGCTTCCGGCCCGTGGTGGGCCACCCCTTCGTCATGCAGCCCAGCCGCAAACGCCGCGACGAGGCCGACCTGGAAGGCGCGATCCAGTGCGAGGTGGAGGTGGTGGAGCCCGGCCGGCGGCTGCGCTTCAGCTGGACCTATCCAGGCCGCCCGCCCACCGAGGTGACCCTCGTACTGACGCCGATCCCGGGCGGCGCCCATGTGCGCCTGACCCACGCGGGATGGGAGGCCTTCGAGGACGAGGTGGCCCCCGACCGCATCGAAACCGCCGTGGCGGCCCTGGCCGAGCGCTGGTCCGACGAGGTGCTGCCCGACCTCAAGGCCCTGGTGGAGGCCGGCGGCTAGGCTCAGCTCCCCAGGGCGCGCCAGCCGATGTCGCGGCGGCAGAAGCCGTCCGCGTAGTCGATCCGGTCCACGGCGGCATAGGCGCGGTCCCGGGCGGCGCGCAGGTCTGCGCCCCGGGCGCAGACGTTGAGCACCCGCCCGCCGGCAGCGCGCAGCACCCCCTCGGCGTCCAGCTTGGTGCCCGCATGGAACACCACCACGCCCTCGCCGAGGTCGCCATCCAGCCCGCGGATCTCGCCGCCGGCCGCCGGCGTACCCGGATAGCCCTTCGCGGCCACCACGACGCACACCGCAGGCTCGTCGCGCCAGACCGGCGGGGGCAGATCCTTCAGCGTCCCCGTAGCGCAAGCCTTCAGGTAGGGAACGATGTCGCTCTCCAGCCGCAGCATCAGCACCTGACACTCCGGGTCGCCGAAGCGGACGTTGAACTCCACCAGCTTAGGGCCGGTCTTGGTCGCCATCAGCTCAACGAAGAGCACGCCGCGGTAGGGCGAACCGTCGGCGGCGATCCCGGCGAACGCCGGCTCCACCAGGCGCGTGCGGATTTGCTCGACCAGCTCGGGCGTGAAGACCGGCACCGGCGAATAGGTGCCCATGCCGCCGGTGTTCGGCCCCTGCTCGCCGTCGTAGGCGCGCTTGTGGTCCTGGGCCCAGCCGAAGATCATCGAGGTCTCGCCGTCACAGAGTGCGAACAGCGAACCGATCTCGCCCTCCAGGAACTCCTCGAGCACCACCCGCGCCCCGGCGGCGCCGAACCTCCCGCCGAACGCATCGTCAATGGCGGCTTCGGCCGCGGCGCGGTCCTGGGCGATCACCACGCCCTTGCCGGCGGCGAGGCCGTCGGCCTTGATCACATAGGGCGCCTCGAAGCGGTCCAGGGCGGCCTTGGCGGCGGCGGCGCTCTCGCACACCTCATAGGCCGACGTGGGCAGGCCGTGACGGTCGCAGAAGGCCTTGGTGAAGGCTTTGGAGCTCTCCAGCCGCCCGGCGCCCTTGGAGGGCCCGAAGCAGGCGATCCCCGCCTGCTCCAAGGCGTCGGCGAGACCGGCGTCGACCGACGACTCCGGCCCGATCACCACGAGGTCGGCGGCGATCTCCTTGGCCAGGGCCACCAGGCCCTCCACGTCCGTGGCGGCGACGTTGCGCAGTTCGGCCTGCGCGGCCATGCCGGGGTTGCCGGGGGCGGCCACCAGCCGCTTCACCAGCGGCGAGGCCGCGATCTTCCAGGCCAGCGCATGTTCACGGCCGCCCGAGCCCACGAGAAGGATGTTCATGGGGCGCCGCTTTGGCGGTCGGCCCGTCCGGGGTCAAGCCCCCGCGGCCCAGGGCCGCTGATCCAGGGCGCAAACCCGGGCGACGACCTCAATCCCCGACGACCGGACAGTGTGGCGATGCGCCGTGGTTCAAGACATGCTGCGCCGCCCCTCAGCGGAGATGACCATGCCCGCCGATGAAACTGCACGCCTCAGGCAGGCCCTGGCGGCCCAGACCGAGCTCCAGCGCGAGGCCGATCACCGGGTCAAGAACACCTTCCAGCTGATCTCCTCGCTCATCCTGCTCCAGGGGCGGCGAGCCCCGTACGAGAACACCCGCCAGGCGCTGGCGTCGGTGCAGCGCCGTGTCATCGCGGTGGCGGCGGCGCACCGCAACGTCTCACGCGAGAGCGGCGTGGAACGGGTGGACCTCGCCGTCCTGGTGCGCGAACTGGCCGGCGCCATCGCCGGCGTGACAGCGCGCGACGGCGTCGACATCGCCCTCGACCTGGCCCCTATCGTGATCAACGCCCGAGACGCCGCGCCCCTGGCGCTGATCGTCAACGAGCTGCTGGGCAACGCCCTGAGCCATGCTTTTCCGGACGGCCGGGGAGGCCGCGTGACCGTGACCCTGCAAGCCTCGCAGGACGGCTTCGACCTGACGGTGGCCGACGACGGGGTGGGCGCGCCGGGCGGCGGTCCGGTCGGATTCGGACGCACCATCGTCCAGCTGCTCGCCCAGCAGCTCCACGCAACACTCTCGACCGTGGAGACGCAACCCGGCCTGCGCGTCACCGTTAGCGTCCCAGTGGACCTGGCTCAGCCTTGAGGACCGATGGACGCGTCGCAGATCGCCAATGTGGTGGGTACGGGCGCCGCCCTGTGCTCGATGACCAGCTTCGCGCCGCAGATTCTCAAGATCTGGCGCGAACGTGACGCCGCCCAGGTGTCGCTGCGCATGTACGCCATCACCGTCACGGGCTTCACGCTCTGGATCATCTACGGCGTGCTGATCGGCAGCTGGCCCGTGACGGGCGCCAACACCGTCTGCCTGATCATGTCGGCCACCATCCTGGCCCTGAAATGGCGCTTCTCCCGCGCCGACCCTCGCCCACGACAGGCCTAGTCATCAGGACGCACCCACCGTAAGTGCCTAACCCTCGGCCTGTGGTGTCGAGGCAAGCGCTGGAGTGGGAAATCGGATGCGAGAGCGGTTGGCGGCGGCGCAAGCAGCGTTGAAGAGCGGGCGGTCTGCCGAGGCCATCGATCATCTCCGCGCCGTCCTGTCCGAGGCTCCGGACCAGCCAGTCGGCGTCTACCAGACCCTGGCCGTGCAGCTCTATCGCGCCGGCCAGCATGCCGAGGCCCTGGAATGGGTCCACAAGGCGGCAAGCCGCTATCCCCGCAACGTCGACCTCCGCAATCTGGAGGGCGTCCTGCTGCGCCGGCTCGGGCGACTGGACGAGGCGGCCGAAGTGCTGAAAGCGGCCCTGCGGCTGCAGCCTTCGAACAGCTCCGCGCTCTTCAATCTCGGCAACGTTCACCTCGACCGTGAGGACGCGGCGGCCGCGGAACCGATCTTCACCCGCCTCGTCCGGGCCGAACCGAAGAACGCCGAGTACCAGCGGATGCTTTCCCGGGCCCTGCGTCGCCTCGGACGGCATGACGCCGCCCTCGCCCGCCTGCGCCAGGCGGTCCTGCTGAACCGCACGTCGCTCGACGCCTGGCTCGACCTCGTCGGGCTGCTCATGGAGATGCGACGGGACGACGAGGTCGTCGAGGCCCTGGATCGGGCCGCCGCGATCTTCCCGCATGTGGAGAAGTTCCAGGAAGGCCGCATCACCAACCTGCGTCGACGCGACGGGCGCGACGCGGCCATCGCCGCCCTTCAGGACATGGTGGCCAAGGAGCCGGGGCTGGCCTGGGCGCACCGCCAGCTGGGGCAGTTGCTCGGCGAGTTCGACCGTGAGCGGGGGAACGAACATCTCCGCCGCGCCGCGGCCCTGGCCCCGGACGACATCGAAACCCGCTTCGCCCTGGCCGAGAGCCTGCAGCGGTCACGCTACGGCGACGAGGCGGCCCACATTGAAGAGTCCTATCAGGTGATCCGCGAGGCCCCCGGCCTGCGCCACCTGCACCCGCGCCACAAGAAGGCCGCCACCGAGATCTTCCAGCGGGTGGGCGACTACGAGCGGCTGAATCAGCTGGGTCCGCTGCAGGAGCTGGGCCGCGGTTTCGTCGCCGCCGGCATGCACGCGCCGCTGATGGCGCTGCTGTCGAGGGTTCGGACGCCGGAGGACCGTCGGAATCTCGTGGAACTCCACCGCAGCTGGGGCCGGCAGATCGAGGCCATCGCCGCCCAGCAGCCGATCCACCATGCCCCGCCGACCGTTGGGCGCGCAAAGCTGCGCATCGGCCTGATGTCGTCCGACCTGCGCGCGCACCCGGTCGGGTGGTTCACCCTGCCGCTGCTGAAGCACTACGACCGCGAACGCTTCGAGGTCTATTGCTACTCGTTCAAGACCGGTGAGGCCGACCAGGCGCAGCGCGCCATGGCCAAGATGGTGGACGCCTTCCGCTGGCGCTCCGACATCACCGACCGCGACGCGGCGCAGATGATCGCCGACGACCAGCTGGACATGCTGATCGAGCTCGGCGGCTCCACCCACATGAACAAGCTTGAGGTCATGGCCTGGAAGCCGGCGCCGCTCTCGGCGAGCTGGCTGGGCTATGCCCACTCCGCCGGCCCGTCGACGATCGACTACCTCGTACTCGACCCGTTCATGAAACCCGAGGACCCCGCGCTGCTGATCGAACAGCCGCTCATGCTGCCGCATTGCTGGTACAGCCTGGCCCCGGACATTTACCGGGACGATCCGGCCCTCAATCCGCAGGCGCCTGTGGAGCGGAACGGCTACGTCACCTTCGGCACCGCCAACAATCCCTACAAGTACGGCCCCGAATTGCTGGCGAGCTGGGGTCGGATCATGGCCCGCACGCCGGACTCCCGCTTCCTGTTCATTCGCCCCGAGGGCGGCTCGCCGAGCTTCCGGGCGCACATGACCGCCGCCTTTGCGGCGCAGGGAATCTCCTCCGACCGCATTCTGTTCGAGCCGGTCCGCGGCAAGCACCTGCCGTTCTACAACCAGATCGACATGTCGCTGGACACCTTCCCGCAGACGGGCGGCACCACCACGTGCGAATCCCTCTGGATGGGCGCGCCGGTGATCAGCCTGGTGGGCGAGGCCCTTTACGAGCGGCTCAGCTATTCGGTGCTGAGCAACGTCGGCCTTGCCGATCTGTGCGCCCGTTCGGTGGAGGAATATGAGGACCTGGCCGTCGGGCTTGCGAGCGACCCGGCCAGGATAGGCGAGCTGCGCCGGACCATGCGGCCGCGCATGAAGGACAGCCCTCTCGGCCGCACCCAGGCCTGGGCCGAAGACTTCTTCGAGGCGGTGACCCGCACGATCAACGACCGCCGGGGCTAGGCGGGACTCGCCTGCAAGAATCCCGCGGCCTGCACCCGGCGGTAGTAGTCCACATAGGCGTCCCAGAACGCCGGCGCGTCCGACTCGGCCAGGCAGGGCTCCGAGTTCGCCCGCCGAAGCGGTTCGGGAAAGGCCCGCTGTTCGTGTTGGATGAGGGCGCAGGCCATGCCAGTCCTGGACCGCACCTCGCCGGCGACGCGTTCGGCGAAATCGCCGATCCGCTCCACATGACCCGAAGGCCGGAACGCCGCCGGCGCTCGCGCCTCAAGCATGCGATTAGCCGCGGCCACATAGGCGAGAGCCAGGCGCGGCGCGGGCACATGATCCCGCACATAGTCCGGCGTCCGGATCTCCGCGGCTCGGCCCTCCGTCCAGGCCTGGAACAGCGACCACACGAGGCGCCCCTCTTCCCAGGGCCCGAACGGCGCCGGGATCACGAACTTGCCGAACGCCAGGCCGGCGGCGGCCGCCAGTTCGCCCTGGGCGTCGTTGGTGCGCGCCTTCGACAGGCCATAGGGGCTGGCGGCTTCGCCCCCCCCGCCCTCGCCCCGCTCGAAATAGGTGCCGGTGGCCAGCATCGCCCGGCCGCCGGCCGCCGCGAAGGCGGCGATGGCTTCCGGCACGCCCCGCAGGTTCCGGGCCACCCCGGCTTCCACGTCATAGTCCGGGCGCCGGTAGCCGGGGATGTCGGCGGCGTGGTGGGCAAAGAGATCGGCCCGGGCCGCCGCCACCAGGTCAAGAAAGGCCGCCGACTCCACCGGCGCCTGAGGCGCGATCTCGGCGACGCCCGCGAGCGCCGCCACGCGCTGGGCGCGAAGGCCGGCATAGTCGCCCAGCGCACGCCGCAGCGGCGCCACCACCCGCCAACCGGCCTCCGCGAGCGCCCTGGCGATCCAGAAGCCGGTGAACGAGCTTGCGCCGGTAAGAAGGACCGTCTTCACGCCCGGTAGTCCGCCCAGGTGCGGTCCCGCTCCGAAATGACGGCGGGGGGCGCGGGCCAGGCGATCCCGAAGGCCGGATCGTCGAACCGCACTCCGGCTTCGCGGCCAGGCCGGTAGGCGGGGCTGATCTGGTAGAGGACGTCGGTGTCCCGCTCGAGCGTCAGGAAGCCGTGCGCCACCCCCTCGGGGATGAACAGGGCGTCCATAGCCTCGGCCGACAGTTCCGCCGCCGTCCAGCGGCGGTAGGTAGGACTCTCCGGGCGCAGGTCCACGGCTACGTCGAAGATTCGGCCCCGTACCACCCTGACCAGCTTGGTCTCCGCATGCGGCGCGGCCTGGTAGTGCATTCCCCTCAGGGTATGCAGGTGGGGGTTGCGGGACAGGCTCGTCTGGACCGGTTCGAAGGGAAGACCGGCGGCGGCGAACTCCTCGGGGCAGTGCAGCCGCGCGAAGCTGCCGCGCGCATCGCCCCGCGGCTGGGCCTCCACCCGCCAGACGCCAGCCAGGGTCGTCGGCGAGAAGCGCATCAGTCCAGGATCCGCGTCACCGGCGAGGCGGTGACGAAACGGCCGCCCCAGTCACGGACATAGGCCAGCTGGCCCATGATCTCGTCCTTCAGGTTCCAGGGCAGGATGAGCACGTAGTCCGGGCGCACTTCAGCGACCCGGTCTGGGCTGAGGATCGGCACGTGGCTGCCGGGCAGGTGGCGGCCCTGCTTGGCCGGATTGGCGTCGAAGGCGCAGACGATGTCGTCGGGGCTCACGCCCGCATAGTTGAGGAAGGTGTTGCCCTTGGCCGCCGCGCCATAGGCGGCGATCCGTTTCCCTTCGGCCTTCGCCGTGGCGAGGAAGGCCCGGAAGCTGTCGCGCACGGCTTCGACCCGCGGGGTGAAGTCGGCATAGGTCTCGATCCGGCCCAGGCCTGCGGCCGCCTCATCGGCGCGCAGGCTCCGCAGGGCGTCCGTTTGCTCCCGTCCCGAGGTCCGCAGGGCGCAGTAGAGGCGGAGGGAGCCGCCATGGGTCGGCAGGCGCTCCACGTCGAAGGGCATCAGGTCGTTGGCCGCCAGCACCTGCTCCACCGCCAGCAGCGACAGGTAGCTGAAGTGCTCGTGGTAGATCGTGTCGAACTGCACCTGCTCGATCAGGTTCAGGAGGTGCGGGAACTCGAAGGTCAGCACCCCTTGCGGCTTCAGCACATGCCGGAAGCCGGCCACGAAGCTGTTGATGTCGGGGACATGGGCCAGGACGTTGTTGGCCGCCATCAGGTCGGCCCGGTCGCCCCGCGCGGCCAAGGCCTGGGCCGTCTGCTCGTTGAAGAAGACCGTGTCGGTGCGCACGCCCCGCGCCCGCGCCGCTTCGGCGGTGTTGGCGGTGGGCTCGATGCCCAGCACGGGGATGTCCATGGCCACGAAGTGCTGCAGCAGGTAGCCGTCGTTGCTGGCCACCTCGATCACCAGGGACTCGGGCCCCAGGCCGAACCGCTCGGTCATGGCCACCGCATAGCGCCGGGCGTGCTCCACCCAGCCCGCCGAATAGGAGGAGAAGTAGGCGTATTCGGCGTCGAAGATCGCCTCGGCCGGCACCACGTCATCGGCCTGGACGAGGAAGCACCGGCCGCAGACCCGGGTGTGCAGCGGATAGGCCCGCTCGGTCCTCGCCGCGAGTTGCTCGGGCGTCAGGTAGCTGTTGGCCAGCGGCTGGCGCCCGAGGTCGAGAAAGGTCTGGGTGAGCGGAGCGCGGCAGAAGCGGCAGGCGGGCGTGGTCATGGGCGGTCTTCGTAGGCGGCGATCTGCGCCTCGCACAAGGCCAGGGCCGCCTCGCCCTGGGCCTGGCGCCGGTACCAGTCCATGGTCAGGGCCACGGCCTCGGGCGCCTCATAGCGGCTCTCGAAACCCAGGGCCTGGCGGGCGAGGCTCGCGTCGATGGCCAGGGCCTTGGCTTCGATCGACTGCGGATCGGGCTCGTAACGCCAGGGCTGGCCGCCCAGGGCCTGCACCCCGAGGGTGGCGAGTTCGCCGACGGTGACGGCCGGGCCGCCGGGCCGGGGGCCGAAGTTCAGCGCCCGGGGCGTGGCCGGATCGGTCGCCAGGGCTTCCAGATGGCGGAAGTAGCCGGCCAGACAGTCCAGCACATGCTGCCAGGGGCGGGTGGCCTCGGGATGGCGCAGCACCACGGCCTCGCCGGCGCCGACGGCGCGCACGATGTCGGCCACCAGCCGGTCGCGGGAGAAGTCGCCGCCACCGATGACATTGCCGCCGCGGGCGGTGGCCACCCGCACGCCGCGGTTTTCGAAATAGGTCTGGGCGAAGCTGCGGACGACGATCTCGGCAGCGGCCTTCGAGGCGGAATAGGGATCCTTGCCGCCCAGGGGATCGCCCTCCTGAAAGGCGCGGCCGGTATCGGCGTTGGCGTAGACCTTGTCCGAGGTGATCACCAGGATCGCCTGGAGCGCCTCCTGGCCGCGGAGCGCCTGCAGCAGATGCGCCGTACCCATGACATTGGCCCCAAAGGCGGCCACCGGCTCCTCGATGGCGGCCCGGACGATCGCCTGGGCGGCCATGTGCAGCACGATGTCGAAGCGCCGGCCCGCGACGGCGGCGGCCACGGCGGCCGGATTGCGCAGGTCCACGAAGCGGGAGTCGACCAGCTTCGAGACCCCGACGAGGTCGAACAGGCTCGGCCGCTGGTCGGGCGGCAGCGCCAGGCCTGTGACCTCGGCGCCCATCCTGGCCAGCCAGACGGCCGCCCAGGCGCCCTTGAAGCCCGTATGGCCGGTGAGCAGGACCCGTTTGCCGGCCCAGAAGCCGGGGTTCACCGCCGCCACGGCGCAGTCCCGGCGGCCCACAGGGCCTCGAGGTGGTTCTTGTCGCGCAGGGTGTCCATGGCCGCCCAGAAGCCGTTGTGGCGATAGGCCATGAGCTGGCCGTCCCGGGCGAGGCCCTCCAGGGGCTCGGCTTCCCACGACGTGGCGTCGCCGGCGATGCGGTCGATCACCTCGGGCTGCAGGACGAAGAAGCCGCCATTGATCACCGCATTGTCGCCCGGGGGCTTCTCGGTGAAACGCTCCACCTGGCGGTCGCGGATGTCCAGGGCGCCGTAGCGGCCCGGCGGCGCCACGGCGGTGATGGTGGCCGCCTTGCCGTGGCTGCGGTGAAAGGCGGTGAGGGCGGCCAGGTCCACATCGGAGAGGCCGTCGCCATAGGTGAAGTGGAACGGCTCGCCGGGGGTCAGATAGCTGGCCACGCGCTTCAGCCGGCCGCCGGTCATGGTCTCGGCGCCGGTCTCCACCAGGGTCACCCGCCAGGGCTCATGATTGGTGGCGTGATACTCGATCGCGCCCTTCGCCAGGTCGACCGTGAGGTCGGCGTTATGGAGCACGTAGTTGGCGAAGTACTCCTTGATCACATAGCCCTTGTAGCCGAGGCAGACGATGAAATCGTTGAAGCCCGCCGCCGAATACAGCTTCATGATGTGCCAGAGGATCGGGCGACCGCCGATCTCGATCATCGGCTTGGGCCGAAGGTGACTTTCCTCCGAGATTCGCGTTCCCAGGCCCCCGGCCAGGATTACCGTCTTCATTGATTCAAGGCGCCTTCTCACGCATCGCTGCGGCGTGCGATTGACCTCTTAACCGCTCCCCGGCAGGCGGACCAGTGCCGCGGGCGACAGCGTTTCAGGATGGGCGTATGGCGTTGAACGGACTTGGAGATCAGGCGACCGGGGCCGTATCGGGGGCGAGGTCGGGCGCGGCGCCGCGCCCGGCGGCGGACTTCCTGGTGATCGGCGTGCAGAAGGCCGGCACCACGGCCCTCTACGCCTATCTTCGCCAGCACCCCGAGCTGTACCTGCCCGAGGTCAAGGAGGCCCACTATTTCGACGATGAGAGCCGGGACTGGGGCGGCCCCGACCATGCCGACTACGAGCGGCTGTTCCTGAACGGCGCGGCGGCGGCGGCGCGGGGCGAGGTGACGCCCATCTATATCTACTGGCCGAGGTGCCTGGAGCGGATCAGGGCCTACAATCCCGCCATGCGGCTTGTCCTCCTGCTGCGCGATCCGGTGGAGCGGGCCTGGTCCCATTGGCGCATGGAGCGCTCCCGGGGCGCAGAGACGGCCGACTTCAGCTGGTGCATCCGCGAGGGACGCGCGCGCCTCGCGGCGAGCGAACCCGCCGGCTTCCATCGCGAATATTCCTATGTGGAACGCGGCTTCTATGGCCGCCAGATTCAGCGGCTCTACAGCCTCTTTCCGCGGGACCAGGTTCTGATCCTGCGCTGTGAGGACCTCGACGCCGATCCCACCGGAACGGTGGGCAGGGTGAGCGCCTTCCTGGGCGTCGGGGCTCCGCCGCCCCTGGCGCCGCAGAGGGTTCATGTGGGCCAGGAGGTGAAAGGCGCACGGTTGGCCGCCGCCGATGCGGACTATCTCAGGGCGCTCTACGCCGATGACGACCGGTTGCTGACCGAGCTGACCGGGCTGAGCTTCCAGACGACCAGCGGCTAACCGACACGTGATTCACGGCGCGCTTTCGCGCAACGACGGATTCAGCTAGGCTCATCTGTCAGCCTAGCTCTCCATGGCTGTGTCGCTTTGGCCGGGCGGTGGATCGAGGGATTCGCCGCCCGGTCTTTGTTTCAGCGGCCCTTCAGGCTTCCTGCATCTGCTGAACCGCTCGCCGCCGCCCGAACTGGGCGACCGGCGCGGCGCGCCTGTGTGCGGGTCGCCCGGCGCCCGCGAACAGTGTGCGCAAAAGAAAAGGGGCCGCCCGAAGGCGGCCCCTCCCCAAAGGTCTTCGAAGCTCGAAGCTTAGATGAAGTTCGAGCCGTCGATGTCGGCCAGGGTACGGCCAACCAGCACCACCGCGTTGTCGATGGTGTTGTTGCCGTCGCCGTCGACGAACACCACGACGTCCGACCCCACCTGCACCACGACGATGTCGCGGGCGTTGACCGTGATCGCCGTCTGGGCCTGGCTGAGAGCCGCGTCGTACGAGGCCGCAGTGGTTTCCTCGTAGTTCGTGCTCGTGACCGTAACGCCGAAGGACAGCTTGTCGACGCCTTCCCAGTCGCGGATCTGGTCGAGCGAGCCGCCGACCGTGCTGGAGTCGCCGGTGGCGAAGACGAAGGTGTCCGCGCCAGCGCCGCCGAACAGGACGTCAACGCCGGCGCCGCCGGTGATCACGTCCACGCCGCCGCCGCCGTTGATCGTGTCGTTGCCGTCGCCGCCGACGAGGATGTCGTTGCCGGCGCCCGCAGTGATCGAGTCGTGGCCATCGGCACCGTTGACGAGGTTGTCGCCGTCGCCAACGTTGATCGTGTCGTTGCCCGCGCCACCGTCGATGGTGTCGTCACCAGCGCCCGCCACGACCGTGTTGTTGCCGGAGTCGAGGTCGACGTAGTTGTCGCCTTCGCCGGCGTCGATCGAGTCGTTGCCCGCGCCGGCGTCGATGGTGTCGTTGCCCGCACCACCGAGGACGGTGTCGTTGCCGGCGCCGGCGTCGATCGAGTCGTCGCCTTCACCGCCGTCGATCAGGTCGTTGCCAGCCGCGCCGACGATGGTGTCGTCGCCAGCTTCGCCCAGCAGGGTGTCGTTACCGGCGCCGGCCACGATCGAGTCGTCACCGAGGTTGCCGTTCAGGTACTTGGCGCCGCCGCCCTGAGCGTCGATGACGTCGTTGCCCTGACCGCCGGTCACCGTGTCGGCGCCGTTGCCGGTGAGGGTGATGAGGTCGGCGCCCTGGCCGCCCGCGATCACGTTGCCCGCGCCCGCCGCGTTGATGGTGTCGTCGCCCTCACCACCATAGATGGTGTTGGCGCCAGCGCCGCCGTCCAGGACGTCGTCGCCGTCTTCACCGTAGATGGTGTCGTTGCCGGCGCCGCCGACGACGGTGTCGTCACCCAGGTTGCCGAAGAGCAGGTCGTTGCCCGAGCCACCAACGATCAGGTCGTTGCCCTGACCGCCGTACAGCCATTGGGTCCCGGTGGCGCCCGAGGCGGTGATGGTGTCGTCGCCCAGGTTGCCGTGGGCGAAGTTGAACGACGCATCGCCCTGGTTGTCGATGGTGTCGTCGCCCTGGCCGCCGTAGACCGAGTCCGAACCATTGCCGCCGACCAGCGAGTCGTCGCCTTGACCGCCGTGCAGCAGGTCGTTGCCGTTGCCGCCCGTCAGGGTGTCGTTGCCGCCAAAGCCGAACAGGGCGTCGTTCGTGTTCACGCCGTCAGCGGTGTTGGCGCCGGCGGTGCCCACGTACAGCACCGAGCTGTCGGGGAACACGGCGACATTGCGGCCGCCGAGCGCGGCCACCGAGAAGTTCAGCGACTTGCCGCCGAACACGACCTGATAAGCCTCAGGCGTCGTGGCGGTGGCCGGAACGTAAACGACGTTGGCGAGAGTCGCCGTCTGACCCGCGCCAGTGAAGACGATCACGTCATCCGCCGTGAACGCCGCCGCCTGCTCCGGCGTCATCGATTCCCAAACATAGCTAGCCATTAGTCTCTCCAGTCTGTGTCACACGGACCCCCGGCACGCCTGACCCCCATTCCCGATGGGGCGTCCCGGCGGTCCATTACCCCAAGCGCCATAGCACGGCTGCGGCGTAGGTTAGACGAGCCCAAGCCGAGACGTATCGGAACCCTGCCAATTACGCAACACCAAAAAGGCCCATTTGGGAGAGCCGAACATGGTGTGGCGCCCGAGCCTCTAGTCCTCGCGGAAGGCGTCCCGAAGCGTGTCGGTAATGGGGGCGATCAGATAGCTCATCACGGTCTTCTGGCCCGTGACAATCATGGCGGAAGCCGGCATGCCCGGCGTCAGTTCCACCCCGCGCTTGAGCTTCTTCAGCTCGGTCGGCTCGATTCGAAGATCGACGCGGTAGAACGAGGCGCCGGACTTCTCGTTGACCACCCGGTCAGCGGACACCAGCGAGACCTTGGCCTGAAGGTCGTCGTTGAAGCGGTAGTTCAGGCCGGTCAGGCGCACCCGCGCCGGCATGCCCACCCGCACCTGGTCGACATCCTCGGGCTTGATCATCGCCGACACGGTGAGCGGCGTGCCCGATGGGACGATGTCCATGAGCGGCTCGGCCGAGCCGACGACGCCGCCCACGGTGAACTGGGTGAGGTTGAAGACATAGCCGTCCACCGGCGAGCGCACGACCGTCTGTTGCAGGCTCTGACGCGCCGACGCCAGGCGCGGCACCACGTCCGACAGCCGGGCCTGGCTGTCGCGCAGCCCCTCGGCGGCCTCGGTCGTCCGCTGGTTCCGCAGCTGCGCGAGCTGCATGCGGGTTTCGCCCATCTGCTGCCGCATCCGGGCGATGTCGGCGGTGAGCTGCCCCTTGCGCCCGGCGAGATCGGCCAGGCTGCGCTCGTAGCGCAGGATCAGGGTCTTGGGCGCGAAGCCCTGGGCGTTGAGCTTGCGATAGCCGTCCAGCTCCTCTTCGGTGAGCCGGCGCTGCTCGTCGATGGACGCCACCTGGGCCTGAAGGCCCTGGATCTGGGTCTCGAGCTGCTCGATCCGCTGGCCCAGCACCGCGGCCTGGCTCTGGAACAGTTGCTGACGAGTGCTGAACAGGAACTCCTGGTCGCGGACCATCGCGGCCACGCGCGGGTCGGCCATGCGCGACATCAGATCCTGCGGAAACTGGATGCTCGACCGCCCCGTCGCCTCGGCGCTGTAGCGGGCGCCCTGGGCCAGGAGCACGTCGTACTGGTTCTGATAGACGTCCACCGCCGCCTTGGCTTCGACGTCGTTGAACAGCAGCAGGGGCTGGCCGGCGCGGACGAACTGGCCCTCACGCACATTGATCTGCCGCACCGTGCCGCCTTCGCGCGATGCGCGCAGGGTCTTGCGGTTGCTTTCAACCCGCACCTCGGCCGGCGCGGTGACGCCACTGCTGAGCGGCGTGAACGAGGCCCAGAGGCCCAGGCCGAAGACGAAGGCGCCGATGACCCCAGCCCCGACGATCATCGGCCGCTTGAGGCGCCGCTCCAGCTGAGGATCCATGGCCTCGGGATCGTTGGCGTCGAAGGTCGGCGCCACATAGTTGGACCGGATCGGCGTGAGGTCGAGTTTCATCGGCCGCCCTCCACGGCGCGCACGCCGGTCGCCGGCTTCACAAGCCGCGACATCACCTGATCCCGTGGCCCGAACAGCTCGACCCGGCCGTCACGCAGGAGCAGCATCTTGTCCGCCGCGCGGAAGATCGACGGCCGGTGCGAGATGATCACCACCGTCGCCCCCTGGGCCTTGAGCGTCTCGATGGCGCTCATCAGGGCCTCTTCGCCCTCGGCGTCGAGGCTGGCGTTCGGCTCGTCCAGCACGACGAAGGCCGGCTTGGCGAGCACCGCCCGCGCCAGCCCCACCCGCTGACGCTGGCCGGCGGAGAGCACCACCCCGCCCTCGCCCACGTCGGTCTCATAGCCCTTGGGCATTCGCAGAATGAGGTCGTGCACGCCAGCCAGGCGCGCGGCCTCGACCACTTCCTCGTCCGTCACGTCGCTGCGGAACCGGGCGATGTTGTCGCGCACGGTGCCGCCAAAGAGCTCGGTGTCCTGGGGCAGATAGCCCACGTGGCGGCCGAAGTCGGCGCGATCCCAGGTGAAGACGTCGGCGCCGTCGAGGCGCACCGCCCCCTGCAGGGGCTTCCAGATGCCCACAAGCAGACGCGCCAGGGTCGACTTGCCCGCCCCCGACGGCCCGATGATCCCCAGCACCTCGCCCGGCTCGATGGAGAAGTTCACCCCGCTCAGCACCAGCTTGCTGACGCCGAACGGCGCGAAGTTCACCCCCTCCACCGACAGCTTGCCGGCGGGACGCGGAAGCTGGGTGCCGGCCGGCGCCGGCTCGGCCTTGGTGAGCAGGTTCTGCAGCCGCTCATGGGCGCGAACCATGTTGTTGAGCGGCTCCCAGCTCGCCACGATCTTCTCGATCGGCTGCAGGGCGCGGCTGGCCAGGATCATGTTGGCGAACAGCATGCCCGCATGGATCTTGCCCTTGAGGATCAGATAGGCGCCCAGGGCGATGATCAGGACCTGAATCCCCATCCGGACGAACTTGATGAGGTCGGTGTAGCCGTTCGAATACTCGGCCGCGGCGGCGCCCCGCTCGATGGTCACCGCCCGGTGACGGGCCCAGGCCGCGCCGAGGGTCGGCAGCATGCCCATGGCGCGGACCACCTCGCCGTTTCGCAGGGCCGCATCCGTGAAGCCATAGCTCTTCAGCGCCGCCTCGTTGGCGTCCTTCAGGGCGGGCGCCATGGCCTGCGTCTGCCGGATGGCCAGGGCCATGAGCAGGACCGCGCCGGCCAGGGTCACGAAGCCGACCAGCGGGTCGATGATGAAGAGAGCGATGAGGAAGACCGGAATCCACGGCACGTCGAACACGGCCGCCGCGCCGACGCCGGTGAAGGTCGTGCGGAACTGGTCGAGGTCACGCAGCGCCTGGGCCCGCGCACCGGGCTCGCCCCGCACGGCGGCGTCGAACAGGCTGGCGAACACGCGGCCCGACACCCGCTGGTCGAGGGCCACGCCGTAGTTGATCAGGATGCGCGCCCGGATGTCGTCGATCACCCCCGACACGGCGAAGGCGAACAGCGTCACCAGGGTCAGGACCCAGAGCGTCGCCTGGCTCTGGCTGACCATCACCCGGCCGTAGACCTGATAGGTGAAGAGCGGCAGCGCCAGATACAGGAGGTTCGAGACCAGACTGAACAGGAAGGCGACCGTGGTCACCTTCTTGGCGTCGGCCAACGCCCGAGTCAGCGCCGTATCCGGCTGGTTCGAGAGGAACGTCAGGAATTTCATCGCGGCGCCGAGCTGTTCCGTCGTGGCATGGAGCCAGATAAACCAATCCGGCTCGAAAAGGGTGAACGTTTCGGAATCGCCATCCGTCCAGCCTGCGGAGCGGAGGATCCCGGCGCGGCGGCTAGATGCGGAGCCGCCCGATTGTTGTCAATGCCATGCCTCCGCCCGGCCGGGGGCCTGCTGGAGCTGATATGCCTCGGGTCGCAATCATCGGCAGTTGCATCACGCGCGATTTGTGGCCGATCCGTGGCGACGGCGCGGAGGGGCTGCTCTACGTCTCGCGCACCAGCCTGCCGAGCCTGCTCTCCGAGCCGCTCCAAGGGTTTCAGCCCGCGAAGGAGCCGCCCGGCCCGCTGAAGGGCTATCCACACAAGGCGCTGGTGGAGGACCTGACCAAGACCGCCCTGGCCCGCCTGGTGGCGTTTCGTCCCACCCACCTGATCTTCGACCTCATCGACGAACGGTTCGACCTCCTGTGGGTCGAACGCTCGATCATCACCCACAGCTGGGAGCTGGAAGCCAGCGGCTATCTGGCCCAGGAGCCCCTGCGCGGCGCGCGCTCCATCCCGCGGCTGTCGCCGGCCTGCACCCGCCTCTGGACCGAGGCCGCGGGCGAACTGGCGGCGCTGGTGCGAGCCACGCCGCTGCGCGAGGCGCAGCTCGTCCTGCACGTCTCCCGATGGGCCAGCGAGGTGCGGGGCCCCGACGGGCGGCTGCGCCCCCTTACGGACGTGGCGATCATGGAAGGCAGGCCCGCGGAGATCGGCGAGCACAACGCCCTCCTCGCCGTCTATGAAGACATCCTTACGCGCGTGATGCCGCCCATGGCGCGGCTCGACGCGGCCGGGCTGCGGGTGGCCGACGCCGAGCATCGCTGGGGCCTGAGCCCCTTCCACTTCATCCCCGAGTACTACGCCGAGATCTGGCGCCAGCTCGCGGCGCTGGGCGTGTCTAGCGCCGCGCCTGCCGCGCCCAGTGTTCCAGCGGGGTGAGCCCCTCGCGCGCCAGGTCAGGCCGCGAGGCGAGGTAGGCCGCGCTCGGGAAGCCCGGACGCGCCTCGGCGACCGCCCAGGCCCCGCCCTGCAGATAGTCCACCAGCGGATTGACGCCGGGCGGCAGGTCCGCGCCGCGCTGGGCGACATAGTGCGGCAGATCGAACCACGGCCCGGGACTGCGCCCCTCGGCGCCCCCGGAGGTCAGGAAATGGGTCAGCGGCTCGAGGCCCGCCGCCGCCACGTCCGGATGCGCCTCCAGGTACCAGGCCGGGTCGAACAGCGGATGCGGCGAGAGGCCGTCGCGCCACCCTTCGGCGAGATAGTGGACCAGCAGCGGGACCCCACGCGCCCGGCCGCTCGCCTGCTGGGCGTACCAGGCCGGATCGAACAGCGGATGCGGCGACAGCCCCTGCATCCACCCTTCGCGCAGATAGTGACCGGCCGGATCCTCGCCGGGCGCCAGGGCCGGGCCCTGCGCCAGATAGTGGGCCACGTCGAAGGCCGGGTGCGGGCTGCGGCCGAGGGCGGCGCCGCGGCGGATGTAGTGCTCCAGGGCGGAAACCCCTGAACCGGCCAACTCCGCGGCGTTCTCCCGACGATAGTAGCCCTCATCGAACAGGGGGTGCGGCGAACGGCCCTCGAGCGAGCCCGACAGCAGATAGTGCACGAGCGGGGCAAGGCGCCCCGAGGCGATGTCGGGATGGCGCGCCAGGTACCAGGCCTGATCGAACCGGGCGAAGGGCGCGACCGCGGGGTTGGCGCCGCGGCGGGCGTAGGCGGCCATGTGGCGGAAGCGGTGAAGACTGCGGCCCGGTCCCTGCCAGACCCCGCTGCGCGCGATCACCGCCGCGTGGCCGAACGCGCCCAGACGGGCGAGGACGCGGTCGAGCCTGCGGCTCAGCCCCCCGTGGCGGCGCACCCGCTGCGCAGGCGAGCCCCCGGCCAAATGGGCCGCCAGGGCGGCGGCGCGCAGCCGGCCGGCCAGCTCCGCGCGGCTCCTCAGCGCGTCGTGCAGCGCGAGGCCAAGTTCGGTCCGGGCGACCGCCTCGCGCACCTGGGCGTCCTGGGCGAGGCGACGCAGGCCCGCCACCTTGCCCGCGACGGCGCGGGCCTTGTCGAGCACGCGGAAGATGGGGTCGGCCTCGGTGCTCATGCCGCCTCGCGCTGCAACCATTCGCGGAAGCTGCCGGGTCCCGCGGCATAGGGATCAGGATAGGCGGCCTGCAAATCGGCCCGCTCGCGATAGAGCACCCGGTGCGCCTTCTCGATCGGCGCGCCGTCGGCATAGGTCCCGTAGGCCCACCAGCGGTCGGGGATGCCGGGGTCGGTGGCTGCGGCGACCTCGCGCTTGTACCAGGACCAGATCTCATAGACCGGGAAGTTCGACCCGGCGTAGCGCTTGGTCATGGTGTCCCCCAGCGGCCCCAGCTTGGTGAAGTGCCAGAAGCGCAGGGGATGGCCGTTGACGGTGATCGATCCGTCCTTGCCCACCGCCACCTTGCGCTGGCTGAGGTTCCAGCTCGCGACGTTGTAGCCGGGATCGCGGATGATCTTCACCCGGTCGAACAAGGCCGGGACGTGGTCACACCAGCGCTGGTCGACGAACAGGCCCAGGGGGATGTCGTCGTAGCAGTAGGACAGCAGCCGGTCGTTCCACCACTTGGCGAAACGCGCCCCCTCGCCCTGCGTGCGGATGGCCACGAAGCCCAGGTTGTAGATGCCGGTGCGCAGGGTGGCGATGTCGTTGTCCAGGATCGCCTGGACGTCGTCGTTCGGGTCGATCAGGTGCGGCGTCAGCAGGATCTCGTCCGTCTGCAGCATGTCGAGCAGCGGATCGAGCGGGCCAAGCAGGGCCGTGTCGGGATCGAGGTAGATCACCACGTCCGCGCCGGAGCTGCAGGCCTGATGCAGATAGGGCCCCTTCACCGCCGTGCAGACCTCGACCACGTCGTGCTTGAAGAGCCAGCTCTTGAAGTTCGGGATGCCCAGGTCCTGCGCCCAGACCACGCGGTCGAACGGCTCGTCCGCCGGATCGAAGGCGAACCCCGGCGGCGGCTCGTCCGTGATCAGCGCCACCAGCTCCCAGTCGGGATGGCGCCGGCGCAACGTCTTGAACAGCACCCGGGCGCGGTTCAGGTACGAGAAGGTGAAGCTGGTGTAGGCTTGGACTTTCATGCCTCGGCCCTCGCGGGGAGCAGGTCGGCGGTCATCCCGCTGCGGGAAAGATCGTAGAGCATCGGGCGCCGCTGCGCGCGGGCAAGCTTCGCCACGTCGCCCGATTCGAAGGCCGCCTCGACGGCCGCGTCGTCGGGCAGCACGACGCCTTGGCCGGTGGCGCCCACGATGGCGGCCACATTGCCGCTGTCCGGACCGGTGACGATGGCGCAGCCGGCCGCCAGGGCCTCATAGGCGGCGAACGAGAAGGTCTCGCGCCACAGGGGCCAGAACAGCACCACATCCACCTCGAGCCGTTCGAGCGTCTCTTGCATGGCGTCGGCCCGCTCGCCGTTCACCCGCACCTCGTGGAACTCGGCCTCGACGCCCGTGTCCTGCTGGGCGCCCAGGTGGAAGAAGGCGTAGCGGGGGTCGGCCGCGTACTTGGCCACCAGCCGCTTGAACAGCGGCCAGCCCTTGTGCGGGGCAGGCCAGCCCAGGAAGGCGACGCGCAGCGGCCGCTCCGCCTCCGGAACCGGCGCCGGGCCTCGCTCCACCAGGGCCGCGTGCGGATGCACCACATGGCCGGCGGCCGGGAAGTCCCAGCGGCCCTTCCAGAAGTCGAGGGTGACGGCGGCAGGGGAGACCACGGTGATCGCCTGACGCGCAAACAGCTGCTCGTGGCCGGCCAAGTGGCGGGCCCGCCAGGGACCGAAGGCGCAGATGTCGCAAGCGGCGCTTTCCGGCGGCGGGGCGGCGCAGTCCTCCACGCCGTTGCGCAGCAGGTTGTAGCCCGCGCAGAGGCTCGAATAGTCGTGCAGCCAGAGGAACCCGGCCTTGAGCCCCAGGGCTTCCAGGATCGCCAGCACCTCGTCCGCGGCATGGCCGAGCAGGCTGTGAACCGCATAGCTGCGCCCGGAAGCGTCGGGCCCGGCGGCCTTGCCCAGGGCGGCGGCCACGTCGGCCGGCCGATGGACGCCCAGGTCCTCGCCGTTGAGCAGGACGCCCAGACGCCCCTCCTCGTCCTCGCGCATCACCGGCCAGTGGGCGGCGGGGAAGATGTGCAGATGGTCACGCCCCTGGGCGTTCACCGCCGCCTGTTCGATCTGCAGGCACAGCTGCACCCCGCCGACGTTCCGGCGATAGTCGTCGTGGCTGAAGGTGATGTGCAGGCCGCCCAGCCCCGGCCGCGCCCTGGCCAGCCCCGCCGCCAGCTGCTCGGGCCCGCTCACGGGCCTGGCCAGGGTTGTCTTCAGGGAGTCGGCGATCTCGTCCGCCATGGGCCGGCGGCGGGCGATGATGTCATAGCGGAAACCGAGGTCCGGTCCCGGCGCGCGGCCCTCCTTCCGCCCGTGGCGAAGGTAGTGGACGAACGGGTTGATCCCCGCCTCGGCCACCTCGGGGTTCTCGTGCAGATAGGCCCGCACCGAGAACTGCGGATTGGGATCGCGCCCCTCGCGCCAGCCGTGGGTGAGGAAGTGGTGCAGGGGGTCGAGGCCCGCCTCGCGCACGTCGGGGCTGAGGCTGAGGTAGTGCCGCCGGTCGAACTCGGCGGCCACCAGCCGCCGGTCCGGATGGAAGAGGCCGGCCGCGCGGGAGACCAGACGGCGCAGGATCGGCAACCGCTGGATCATTGCCCGCCCACGCCCGCGAAGAGGTCGACGGTCAGGTTGCTGAACGCCAGGTCGTGGAGCCGCGGCCGGCGGCGGGCCCGGCCGAGTTCGACCAGCGAGCCGGTCTCGAAGGCCGCCTCAAGCGCCGCCTCGTCGTCCAGCACCCAGCCGTGGCCGCCGTCCCGCACAAAGGCCTGGACATTGCCGCTGTCCGGTCCCGTCACCACGGCGCAACCCGCCGCCACGGCCTCATAGGCGGTGAATGAGAAGGTCTCCCGGCACAGCGGCCAGATCAGCACCACGTCGGCCTCGGTCGCCTCCAGCGCCTCCTGCATGGCCCGGGGCTGCGCTTCGGTGACCGCCACCGGATGGAAGGCGAGCGGCAGGCCCGGAACGGTGCGGCTGCCGAGATGAAGGAAGGTGTAGCGCGGATCGCCCTCGTACTTCAGCACCAGCTCGCGGAATAGCTCCCAGCCCTTGTGAGCCGAGGGCATGCCCGCAAAGGCGACCCGCAGCGGCCCGGAGGCCGGAATGGGCGCCGGGCCTCGGTCCACCAGGGTCGCGTGCGGCAGGACGACAGTCCGGGCGGCGGGATGGACGCCGCTGGCGAGCCACAGGTCGAGGGTGGGCTGCGAGGGCGCCACCACCGTCAGGTCCAGCTGCTCGAAGAGCCGGCGGTGGGCGTCCAGGTGGCGCCGGCGGTGGCTGTAGTAGGAACAGACCTCGCAGGCCGGGCTTCCCGGCGGCGGCGCGGCGCAGTCCTGCACATCGTTCCGCAGCAGGTGGTAGCCGGCGCACAGGCTGGCGAAGTCGTGCAGCCAGAACCAGCCGGACCTGAGGCCGACGGCGGCCAGGATCTCAACCGCCTCCTCCGGCGAATGCCCCAGCAGGCTGTGGATGGCGAAGGTGCGCCGGCCTGGCCGGACATCGGCGGCGGCGGCCTTCAGGGCGCTCGCCACGGCCTGCCCTTCGAAGGTCCCCACGCGCTCACCGTTCCAGAGCACGCCCAGGAGGCCCGGCTCCCCCTTCTCGCGCACCACAGGCCAGGGATCGGCGGGATAGAGGTGCAGGTGGTCCATGCCCAATCCGGCGACCCGGGCGTCCTCGCGCTGCAGGCAGAGCTGCACGCCGCCGAGATTGGCCGAGTAGTCGTCGTGGCTGAACGTGATGTGCAGGTCCGCAAGGCCCGACCGGGACCGGGCCAGGGCCGCGGCAAGCCGGTCGGCGGGCGTCGCCGCCCGGTTCGCCGCCTCGCCGGCCACCTCGGCGGCGCGGGCCGCCACCGGCCGCAGGTCGGCCAGCAACTGGTAGCGGAACCCCAGCTCGTTGCGGGGGATCCGCCCTTCGGCCCGGCCGGCGCGGATGTAGTGGACGAACGGGTTGATCCCGGCTTCGGCGATGTCCGGATAGGTCTCGAGATAGTCACGCACTGAGAAGCGCGGACTCGGGTCGCGCCCTTCCATCCAGCCGGTGAGCAGGAAGTGCTCCAGCGGGTCCTGCCCGGCCTCGGCCACGTCGATATTGGCCTGAAGATAGAACTCGACCTCGAACTCCGGCTCGATCAGCCGCCGCTCCTCGTCCAGCTGCTCCGGCGAGGGGCCCATGCGGCCGGAGGTCTTCGATGGCTGGAAGACCTCCAGGCTCCAGCCGGCGCGGCCGGCGGCGCTCAGCAGGTAGCGTTCGCCGCGAGTCGACGGGCGCACCTCGCGGCCTTCCCGACGGCCGTGGACGAGGTAGTGGAAGAACGGTTCGAGCCGGGTGTCGCGGACGTCCGGATGGTCTTCCAGATAGGCGGCGGACGAGAACCAGGGCGCAGGGTCGCGGCCCTCGCGCCAGCCGGCGTCGAGATAGTGCCTCAAGGGGTCAGTCCCCTGGGCGGCCACGTCGGGATAGGCGGCCCGGTAGAACGCCGCGTCGAACGCGACCGAGACGACCCGGTGGACTTCGTCGGCGGCGGCCGTGGCGGCCATGCGGCGCAGGTTCCTTACTTTCCGGAGGGGGCCTCTCTGCAACAGAAGGTCGAGGGGATCAACGGGGGGATGGCGCGCCGGCCCGGGCTTGCCGGGCCTGACGCAGCCCCCTACACGCAAGGGAACCAGCCCCGTCCGGACCGAAGAATGACAACCAGAACCGCCTATCTCGTGCTGGGCATGCACCGGTCCGGCACCTCGGCCGTGACCCAGCTCTTGTCGCTGGCCGGCGCGGAGTTGCCCGAGAACGTCATGCCGGGGGACGAGTACAACGCCCAGGGCTATTTCGAGCCCTGGAAGATCGCCCTGTTCAACGACCAGCGCCTGCGCGCCGCCGGCTCGGCCTGGGACGACATCTTCTCCTTCCCGTACCGCCCCCTGTCCCGCAAGGACGAAAGGGTCTGGGCGAATCGCGCCCTGGACCTTCTCGGCGAGGAGTATGGCGAGGCCCGCTTCCCGCTGCTGAAGGACCCCCGGGTCACCGTCCTTCTGCCCTTCTGGCGTACGGTGCTGGGCGACCTGGAGATCGCCGCCCGGTGCGTGATCCCCGTGCGCCACCCGCTGGCGGTCGCCGGCTCCCTGCGCCGTCGGGACGGCTTCACCGAGCAGAAGTCGGTGCTGGTCTGGACCGCCTACATGCTGGCCGCCGAGGCCTACACCCGCGACCTGCCCCGGGCGTTCGTCGGCTACGACGCCCTGCTCACGGATTGGCGCAGCCAGGTGGCGCGGATCGAGACCGCCCATGGCGCGCCCCTGCCGGCTCTCGATGCGACCGCCGCCGCCGAGATTTCCAAGGCCCTGGCGCCGGACCTGCGCCACAACATGGGCGCCGGCGACCTCGCCGCCCTGGGCTGGCCCGGCGAGCTGGCCGCTCGGGTCCTCGCCTGGTTCGAGGCCGCAGCCCGGGACAAGGCGCCCCCGCCCCAGGTCCTGGACGAGGTCGCCGCCGACCTCGCCCGCCGGGCCGCCGAGATGGAGCCGCTAATCTCTCCGGCCGCCCGCGACTTCGACATCGCCCGCACCGAGCTGCGCGAGGCCAAGGCGCAGGTTCCGGCCCTGGAAGCCGGCTGGCGCAACGCCAGCCATGAGCTCGACCGCCACCGCGAACTGCTCGCAGCGGTGGAGGCCCAGCTTGACGCGATCCTGGCCGAGGGCGAGCGGTGAGCGCGCCCCGCCTCGAGGCCCGCCTCGCCCGCTTCCCCAAGACCCGGCCGCCTCTGCCGCCCAAGATCGCCGAGATCTACGCGCGCCAGTACGCCGAGAACCGCGCTGGCGAGACCACCGCCGCTTCGCTTTCCCAGAGGCTGGAGCAGTGGATGCACCGGCAGGTGGCGGCCGACGCCTCCCCGGCCAAGACCACGCTGGAGCTGGGCGCCGGCAACCTGAACCAGTTGCCCTTCGAGCCGGAGGGCGGCGCCTACGACGTGGTCGAGCCCTTCGCCGAGCTCTTCGAGGGCTCGCCGCGGCTGGCGCGGGTGCGGACGGTCTATGCCGACGTGGCCGAGGTGCCCGCCGACAACCGCTACGACCGGATCACCAGCGTCGCCTGCCTGGAGCACATCTGCGACCTGCCGGTGGCGCTGGCGCGCTCCGCCCGGCTGCTGGCGCCTGGCGGCTCGTTCCGGGCCGCCATCCCGAGCGAGGGCGGCTTCCTCTGGAAACTGGGCTGGTCGATGACCACCGGCCTGGAGTTCCGCCTGCGGCACGGCGAGGACTACGGCCTGCTCATGGCCCACGAACACGTCAACGACGCCGCCGAGATCGAGGCCCTCTGCCGGGCGCTGTTCGCCCGGGTTTCGGTGAAGAGCTTCGGCCTTGGGCGCCAGCTCTCCCTCTACCGTTTCATCGAGGCGGCCGAGCCCCGCCTGGAGGTGGCGGAGGCGTGGCTCAGGCGTTTCGGCGCCTGAGCCTGGGATCCAGGGCCACATAGACCGCGCCGGTGATGGCCGCGAGGTCCAGGAAGTAGAGGTAGCGGTAGTCGCAGGCGAGCGAGATCACATAGAAGCTCGCCGCAAAGCTCAGGGCCGAGAGCATCAGCCCGGCCATGGCGATATCGGCCGCCTCCCGCCGGACCAGCAGGAACCCCGCCACGGCCAGGGCGAGCGCCGCAAAGGCCGGGTGCGACAGGCCGGGCGTGTCCATCCACCAGGTCGTGTAGTTCCAGAGGCGTAGATCGTCGCGGTCCTGCCTTCGCGTCAGGCCAAGCTCGGCCATGTACTGCGGCGGCCCGTCGATCCCGAGGTGGATCGGCAGGCACTGGTCGATGTCGGGCGTGGCGAACACCCAGCGGAACACCTCCAGCCGGCGTCCGGCATAGCCCAGCGGGTCCTCGGTCAGGGTCTCGACCCACTGCCGGGCGATCTCCCCGGCGCTGTAGCGGGTCATGGCCTTGCCCAGGGTGCGCGATCCCAGGAGCGCGTCCACACGGGTGGGCGAATAGTATTTGGGCGCTTCCTCGCGCAGGGCGGCGGCGGCCTGGGGATTGGCGGCCTCCAGCACCCGCAGGGGCCGCTTCGGATCGGCGGCGATGGCGCCGGCGAGGTCATAGCCCTGCAGCAGCCGCAGGCCGACGTCGCGATTGACGCCCGGCGGGTCCTTCACCGGCGTGACGATGTCGAACGCCTTCATGCAGATCAGCGGGGCGACAAAGCCCACCAGCGCCCAGCCGGCCGCCTTGCGCCAGCCCGACGCCCAGGCCGTCCAGCCAAGGGTCGCGGCCGAGAACAGCGCCACCAGCGCCCCGTTCTGGCGGAGCAGGCAGGCCATGCCGAGCAACACGAAGCTTACGGCCAGCAGCACCATCCGCGGCCGGGGCCGCTCCCAGCGCGTCACGGCATGGGCCAGGGTGACGAAGCCGGCGATCGCGAAGTTCGCGAAGAGCACGTCCTTCCACATGATGGCCTGGTAGAGCAGCACCTGCGGCGCCAGCAGCGCTCCGGCCAGGACCACCGGCGCGATCCACGAGATCCTGGACCGAAGGCCCGGGAGCGCCGCCCAGGCGGCGGCCAGCAGGCCCGCCGCCCCGACCAGATAGGCCGCCGGCGAACTCGGCGTGATCCGGTCGAAAAAGCCCAGGATCGAGGAATACATCGGCGGGCCGAACACGATCCGCACGCCCCGGCGGCCCTCGGTGAGCGAGATCACCGAGTCCACCGACATGTGGCCCGGAAAGTTGAGCTTCAGGATCAGGGCGTAACCGGCCGCCAGCACCGCGAACCAAGCGAGGGCGGGCGCGAAGCGGATCAGGCGCTGGGTGGTCATCGGCATCCCCCCGGATGTCTCCGTTCGGCGTCCTGGCGTCAGGCGCTCTGGCTCTGGATCACCGCGAGGCCCGCCAGCATCAGGACGTAGCCGGCCGCCACGCGCCAGCCCAGGGGCTCCTTGAACACCAGCCAGGCGACGATCGGGATCAGGCCGGTGCCGGCCAGGGCGAAGGGATAGGCCTTGGACAGCGGCACGCGCGTCAGGATGTAGAACCAGAAGATGGCCGTCAGCCCGTACCAGGCCAGGGCCCCGATCAGCGGACCATTGGTGATCAGCTTGTGCAACAGCGGCCCCGTCTGCCGGGCCTGATAGACGGCCGCCCACTTGAACATGGTCTGGCCGATCGGCAGCGCCAGCGAGAAGCCGGCGCACAGCAGCATGTCGCGCGGGGTCATGCGCCCGGCCGCCGCGAGGCCTCGGCGGCGGCCTGCCGCGCTTCGAGCCGCCTGACCGTGCGCAGGTAGGGGTGGATCGGTCGGCTGGGCACGTTCAGCACGTCGAAGTTCATCGCCTGCAGGAGCAGCTGGGCGCCCAGGATGATCGGTAGGGCGGCCATCATCACCACCCCGGCCGAGGCGGCATGGCCCGGCGCCCGGTGCGCCAGATAGCTGAGGGCGTAGCCGACGCCGAACACCGCCGAAACCACGCCGAAGACCAGCTCCAGGCTGGCGGCGTTGAAGTCACGGACGAAGTACTGGCCCAGCACCCGTCGCACGAAGTTGCGCAGGTGCTTGAACGCGAACGGACCGACGATCCGGCTGATGCGGATGTTGGACACCTCGTCGGCGTAGCGGGCCGGCATGGGCACGTCCCGGACCACCGCCCGCAGGGTGCCCAGGTGATAGAGCAGGTCCGTCTCGAAGAAGAACCGCTTCGAGACCCGCTTTTCCAGCACCAGCCGCGCCACATTGGCCTCCAGGGCCGTGTAGCCGTTGGTGGGGTCGAAGATGTTCCAGTAGCCGGTGGACATCTTGGCCAGGAAGCTCAGCGCCGCATTGCCGAACACCCGCACGGGCGGCATGGCTCGCAGATGGCTCATCGAGGTGAAGCGGTTCCCCTTGGCGTAGTCCGCTTCGCCCAGCAGGATCGGCGCGACGAGATGAGCGCAGTAGGCCAGGTCCATCTGGTCGTCGCCGTCGACCTTCACCAGCACCCGGGCGCCGCGGGCGATGGCCTCCTGGTAGCCCGCCATGGTGGCCCCGCCGACGCCCTGGTTCTCGGGCAGGCGCACCACCACCACGCGGGGGTCGGTGTTGTGGGCCTCGATGAAGTCCGCCGAGCCGTCAGGGCAGGCGTCGTCCACGCAGACGATGCCCTCGATCCAGGCCGGAGCCTTGCGGATGACGTTCAGGATATGCGCCGTGACCTTGTAGCAGGGCGCCACCAGCCAGACGCCCGCATCCTCCAGGTTCACGTCGCCAATGGCGAACGCCTCCAGGGACAGCGGGCTCGGGTCGCGGGCGATCTTGTCGATCGAGGTCATGGCAGGCGTTCGGGTCCCTCGCCGCCCGGCTAACATGGACATCGGACGGGGCCAAGCTCGGCCGGGGTCGGGCGAGCCTGAGGGCGACGGCTCGCCTTGCGCCGGGGAAACGCGCCTGATACCTCCGGCGCCTTCGTTCGGGAGAGCTGATGGACTCGGCCACCCATATGCTTCGGACCGGCCAGCGCGGCGGGCTGTTCCAGATCCAGATGGCGTTTCGCGACCTGAAGAACTCCGGCCACCGGCTGGGGCTCGCCTGGTCGCTCGCCTGGCATGACATCGTCTCGCGCTACCGCGGCTCGATCCTCGGGCCGTTCTGGATCACCCTGTCCATGGGCCTGATGGTCCTGGGCATCGGCTTCCTGTACGCCAATCTCTTCAAGATCCCCCTGAACGAGTTCCTGCCCTTCGTGGCCCTGGGGATCGTGTTCTTCGGGGTGATGACCGGCATCATCAATGAGGGCTGCGACACATTCGTCCAGGCCAAGGGGATGCTGTCGCAGACCAACCTGCCGATGTTCACCTTCATCTGGCGGACGGTCTTCCGCAACCTGATCAGCCTGGCGCACCACCTGGTGATCGTGATCGCGGTGCTCACCTTCTACGGCTACTGGGGCAAGGCCCAACCCTTGCCGGCGCTGGTCGGCCTGCTGCTGATGGTGATCAACGCGGCCTGGATCAGCATGGTGGCCGCCATCGCCTCGGCCCGCTTCCGCGACATTCCCCAGATCGTCGTGTCGGTGATGCAGTTCGCCATCTTCATGACGCCGGTGTTCTGGACCCCGCAGCGGTTCTCGGGTCAGAACCTCGCCATCCTGCACCTGAACCCGTTCTTCCACCTGCTGGACGCCGTGCGCGCGCCGCTGCTTGGCCAAACGGTGGCCCAGAACACCTATATCGTGCTGGTGACCATGGCGGTGGTCGGCTGGACGCTGACCTTCGCCCTCTTCGCCCGCACCCGCCGCCGGATCGTTCACTACCTATGAGCCAGCCCGTCTCGATCAGCTGCCGGGGCCTGACGATCCGCTTCCCCGTCTATGGGGTGGACGCCAAGTCCCTGAAGAAGTCGTTGGCGCGGGTGGCCGTGGGCGGGCGCCTGGGCCGCCACTTCGGCGCCACCGACGTCACCGCCCTGCAGGACCTGAACCTCGAGCTGAAGGCCGGGGATCGCCTGGGCCTCATCGGTCACAACGGTTCGGGCAAGACCACGCTTCTCCGCGCCCTGTCCGGCGCCTATGAACCCGACGAGGGCACCATCGAGGTGCAGGGCCGCATCGCTGCCCTGCTCGACCTGGCGCTGGGCGTCGACCTCACCGCCACCGGCTACGACAACATCCGCCTGCGCTGTCGCATCGCCGGCCTCTCCGCCAGGGAGGTGGAGGCCAGGCTGCCCGAGATCGCCGAGTTCACCGGCCTGGGGCCGTTCCTGGCCATGCCGGTGAAGACCTATTCGGCCGGGATGCAGGCCCGCCTGGCCTTCGCGGCGGCCACCGCCGTCGACTGCGACGTGCTCCTGATGGACGAGTGGATCGCCGTCGGCGACGCCGACTTCCAGAAGCTCGCCCACAAGCGGCTCCTCAGCCTTGTGGAGCGGGCGGGCATCCTGGTTCTCGCCACCCACGACGTCGACCTCCTGCGGCTCTACTGCAACAAGGTCATGCGGCTGGAAGGCGGAGTCTCCTCCGAGGTCGTCGACATCCGCAAGGTCGACCAGCTGCTGGCCGCCTGAGCGGGCGGCTGATAACCGAAGGCCCGACAGGCCAATCGCAACGGCCCAAGGATCAGGGCGTGGACGTCATCTTCACCATCGTGTCGCGCAACTACGCGGCCCAGGCGGCGACGCTCATGGGCGGTGTGGCGCGCGCCGAGCCCCAGGCGCGCCGAATCGTGGTGGCCGCCGACGGACCGATCCCGGAACTCGCCGACATCGCCGAGGTGATCGAGGCCGCGGACCTTGGCGCCCCAGTCCGGGACATGAGCGTCTATTACGAGGCCCTGGAGCTGAACACGGCGGTGAAGCCGTTCGTGGTCCGCACCCTGCTCGCCCAGCCCGGCGTGCGCAGCGTCACCTACCTCGACCCCGACATCGAGGTGTTCCGGCCGCTGATGCCCGTGTGGGAAGCCCTGGCCACGGCGCCCATGGCGCTGACGCCACACACCCTGCGCCCCCTGACCACGCCGGGATCGCCCACCAATGAGGACCTGGCCCGCTCCGGCCGCTTCAACCTCGGCTTCCTGGCCGTCCGGCCCGATCCGCAGGTGTCCCGGCTCGTCGACTGGTGGGCCGATCGGTGCCGCTTCGATTGCCGGGTCGCCCCCGACGAGGGCATCTTCACCGACCAGAAGTGGATGGATCAGGCCACGGACTTCGTCCCCGATGCGGCGATCCTGACCCATCCGGGCCTGAACCTCGCCTATTGGAACCTGGAAGGACGGGAACTGACGCGGGCCCCCGACGGCTGGCGCGTCGACGGCGAGCCCCTGATCTTTTTCCACTTCTCCGGCTTCGATCCCGAGCGGCCTCTCAACCTTTCCAAGCACCAGAACCGTTTCCGGGTCCTGGCCGGCTCGCCCATGGCCGGGCTTTTGTCCGACTACGCCGCTTCGCTCCGCGCCAACGGCCATGCCGAAGCCAAAACCCGCGGCTACGGCTTCGACCGCTTCACGTCAGGCCGGCGCATCCGCCCCGCCCACCGACGCGCGGCCCTGGCCGCCGCCCGCGCCGGCGCGCAGTTCCCGGACGGCCTGGGCCCCGCCACCGAGGCCTGGCTCGACGCGCCCGATCCCGCCCAGCCCGGCATGATCCGCGTCATGGCGGCGCTGGCCGCCGAGCAGCCGGCGGCTGCCTATCCCTGGTGGTTTACGGCCAACGCCCAGGCCCTGGGGGCCGATCTGGCCTCGGCCGAGGCCGCGGCGAAGCTGCCGGGGCCCGCCGATCCCGCCCAACGCTTCGAGGGTGACGAACTCACGGCCTGGCGGATCGGCCCCATGGCCGCGGCTGGCCGGTTCCGGATGGACGCCTTGTCCGAGCGCGAGATCGGCGACCTGCTGGGCCGCCCCGATATCCTCGCCCGCGCGGCGGACCTTGCCGAGACCGACCGGGCGCCGTCGCCCTTGCGGCGGCGGCTGTTCGCCGCCTTCGGCTTGCCGCACCGGGCCCGCTGGCCAGAACGCCTGAGACAGCCGCTCCAGGCCGCCTATCTGGCCTCCGACGCCCGGGCCGGCTTGAAGCTGTTCCGTGAGATCTGGAACGCCCGCCCTGACCTGCAGAAACTCTATCCGCTGGACGGGGCCGCAGGCCGGTTCCGCTACCTGCGCTGGCTGCTGGCCGGCGGGCTGGCCGAGTACGGGGTGCCGGTCGACGCCCTGCCCGCCCGAGTGCGGGGCGGCCTCATCATGCGCCTCGCCCGCGCCAGTCTCATGGGCCGTCGATGAGCCTGAAGGCGCTGCAAGGTCTCTGGAGGGCGGCCCTGCCTGAGCCCGTGCGTCGGGCGGCCGCGCCGGCGATGCGCCAGGCTCGCCGCGCCTATGTCCATGCCGCTGGGCGCAGGCGGCCCGAGGCGGCCAAGCTCCCGATCCGCCTGGTGGGCCTGTTCGGCGCAAGCCATGGGATCGGCGGCTCGGCGCGCCTCGCCGCGCGGGCGTTCGAGGCCCTGGGCGTGCCGGTGGAAACCGTGGCCGTGGGCCAGGGTCTCGACTGGCGCGCCGCCGCCTCGGCCGGCGCCCCGGCGCTCTGGATCTTCCATCTCAATCCGCCAGAACTGGTTGACGCCCTGGCCGCCATGGGGCCGCGCAGGGTGCGGGGGCCTCGCTTCGGCTACTGGGCCTGGGAATTGCCGAAGGCGCCCGGCGAATGGCTGGCGGACGGCCGCCTGCTCGACGAGGTCTGGGCGCCAAGCCGCTACGCCGCGGACGCTTTCGAAGGTGTCCGTGCGCCGGTCCGCGTGGTGCCGCACCCGCTGTTGGCGGCCGACTACGAGAACATCGCCCCTGCGCCGCGCTCAGCCGCTTTCCAGGCCGTCGCCCTGTTCGACTTCAACTCCTCGGCGGCCCGCAAGAATCCCGAGGGCGCCGTGGCCGCCTTCCGCAAGGCCTTCGGCGAAGACCCGGCCTGTGAACTGGTGATCAAGACCCAGAACGGTTCGGCCCATCCTGAGGCCCTTGCGAGGCTGCGCAGGCTCGCCGGCCCCGGCGTGCGGATCGTGGACGAGTCCTGGCCCTACGACGAGGTGAAGCGGCTGCTCGCCGGGGCTGACGTGCTGATCTCGCTCCATCGAGCGGAAGGCTTTGGCCTCGTCATGGCCGAGGCCATGGCCCTGGGCACGCCGGTTCTCGCCACCGCCTACAGCGGCAACCTCGACTTCATGGACGAGACCACGGCCCTCCTGGCGCCGTCACGGCCCGTCGCCGTCGATGATCCGCAGGGGATCTATCGCGGCCAGACCTGGGCCGAACCCGACATCGAGGCGGCGGCCGAAGGGCTGCGGCGCTTGCGCAACGAGCCGGACCTGGGCCCGCGGCTGGCCACGGCCGCCCGCGCCCGGGTGACGGAGACATTGTCGCCCAGGGCCTGGCTGGCCAGCCTGCCCAAGGCCGTTCAGGCCGCGGCCGCGGCGCAGCGCGCCTGAGCGCCGCGCACCGGAGCCCACGCTAAGGCAGCCAGTCGAGGAAGCCGTGCTTGGCCATCCAGGCCAGGCCCAGTTCCAGGGGGCGGCGCTCGCCCTGCGGGAAGGCGAGGAGGATTTCCCGCGCCGTCAGCGGCCCCCGCGCCGTCAGCAGATCAATGACCTTGGCGCAGCTTTCGGCAGGCGCGCGCACGGCGCCGTAGACACGGTCCAGGACCACCTTGTCGGTGGCGAGCACCGTCTCGGCGGTGACGCCGGGGGCGACCTTGAGCCGGGTGTCCATGGCCAGGACGTCGGTGGCGAAATGCGCGAAATCCACGAAGGGGTCGCCCTTCACCGGATTGAGGCGGCGTCCGGCCAGCGGCTCCACCGCGGCGGCCCGCACCCGGCCTAGCTCCTCCACGAGTTCGCGATACTGCGCGGCGACCACCGGCCAGTCGAAGGCGCTGCGAACCCGCTCGCGACCCGCCGCCCCCATGCGCCGCCGCAGCTCCGGCGAACGGATCAGGCTGGCCAGGGCGTCGGCGCAGCGGCCGATATGCACGGCGGTATGCTGGGCCACCGTGCCGACGTAGGTCTGGTAGCTCTCGAGCTCCATCACGTGACGGGCGGCGATGGCCGCGCCCAGGCCGCCACCCTGGGGCCCGCCCAGCGTCGGGATCAGGAAGCCCTCCTGGCCGTCGCGGACGGTGAAACGGTAGCCGTCCCAGTCGCTGACCACCACCGGCAGGCCCGAGGCCATGGCCTCCAGCGGCGTGATGCCGAAGGTCTCCTGGATGTTGTCCACCAGCGACAGGAAGATGTCGGCGCCGGCCCACAGGCCGCCTAGGCGCTCGCGATCGTTGCCGTCCTCGAACCGGATCTCCAGATCGCCGCCATAGGCCGCGGCCGCCTCGGCGTAGCGCTGTCGATCGTCCGCAGCGGGGAACCAGCCGGCCAAGGCGAAGACGATCCTGCGGCCTTCGCCCGCCATCTCCGCGGCCCGGCGCACGGCCTTGAACATCGGTTGCGGGAAAGCCTTCTCGAAGAAGGACAGCCGCCCCACCCAGAGCACGAGGACGTCATCCTCGCCCAGCCCCAGTTCCTGGCGCAGAGCGGCGCGGACCTGCGGCCGATCGGCCTGGGCCCGGAACGCCTCGGCGTCGACGCCCAGCGGGATGATCGGCAAGGCCGGCTGCGGCGGCGGGCGCCCGCCCGTGCGCGCCGCCAGATGCTCCCCAAGGTCCAGGAACATCTGCGACAGGCCCTCCCGGACGCTCGGCGAGGTGCAGATGATCGCGTCCCACGGGTGACACGGGGCGATCATGCTGGCGCCCATCATTTCGCGGACCGCGGGGGGCGCCAGGGTGTGGGCTAGGCCCAGGAGGCTGTAGGCGCGGTCACCGGCGCCGCGACGACGCATCCAGGCCAGCTCATGGATGTAGGGCTGGCCCCGGAGCAGCGCGCCTGACGCCTTGGGCGTCCCGATCCCCAGCAGCGGCGCCCAGGCAAGCCTGGTGGCGACCTCCGTCCCGCCGTGCAGCCCGGCCTTGAGGTCCGCCTCCGACAGTGGCGGGACCGAGAGGATGTCCACCTGCTCGAAGCCCCCGTGACGAGCCAGCGCCTGCAGCAGCTGCAGGTTCGCCACATCCTTGCCGAACGGATTGGCCCCCAGCCCCAGTCGGCCCGACGGATGAAAGATCGAAAGACGCGCCCCCATGCGGCTTCCCTATACCACCGCGCGCCGAACGCCACGCCCCGAGTAGGCCGGACCGCCGGTCCGGCTTTGCCTTGGGGCGCCCGACCGCTAAACGGCGGGGAACACTCAAGGGGCGCCATGGACATCGATCTCGCCGGCCTGGAGCACGCTGCGCTCAATCGCACCGCCGACCGCTGGCCGCGGTTGCTCGCCGGCCTGCGTGGACTGGTCAACCGCGCCGCCGTGCAGCAGACCGAGGATCCGGCCTTCGCGGCGCGCTTTGCCGCGGCTGCGGCGAGCATCATCGCCGATCCGGTGCTCGAGCCCACGCCCGATCAGATCATGGAGGCGCTGGTCTATCGGCAGGAACTGGAGACTCTGGTCCGGACCAGCCCCATCGGCAGCTTTGACCACGTGCTGCGGGCCATGGGCTTTTCGCCCCGCGGCGGGACGCCGGCCGTACAGGCGGTCGAGCCGGGGAAGCTCGCGCGAGCCACGGTGCTCCTGTCACTGGATTCCGATGTGGAGTTCGGGCCGAGCGACATCCTGGCCCTGCGCAGCGACCTCGCCCAGGTGGCCTATATCGCGCTGCTCGCCACCAAGCCCGTCGTCTCGCCCCTCGGCGCCGCCCGGCGAGAAGCCTTCGCGGCCCGGGCCGGCGAGCTGCGTCCGGCGCCCCTGCCGGCGACCCTCAATCACCTGACCCTCACAAGCGTGGCCTGGATGCTCTGCAGCTATGCGAGCCACCCGGCCAAACATCGCATCAAGCCGGTTCTGAACCGCTCGCTCGTCGAGCTCGCGGGACGGATCGGCATCTCCGCCCCGCCCCTGCCCGAGCGCCGTCCGATCCGCGAGCGGCCCCGGATGGTGGTGGCCGCCGAGATCATGCACTCGAACCACGTGCAGTTCCGCTACTTCGGCCAATACCTGCGACAGCTCCGGCAGAAGTTCGAGCTGGTGCTGCTCACCGAAGAGTCCGAGGTCGATGATGCGGTCCAGGCGCTCTATGACGAGGTCCATACCTTCGCTCGCGGCTCGCGGGGCGAGCATCTGATGCAAGCGGCGCGGGTGCTCACCGAAACCCGCCCCGACATCGTGTTCTGGCCCAGCGTGGGCATGCGCCATTGGGGGCCGCTGCTGGCCAACCTGCGGTTCGCCCCGATCCAGATGACCGCCCTCGGCCATTCGGCCTCGACCTTCTGCGAAGCCATCGACTACTACCTGACTGAAGAAGGCTATGTTTCGGACCCCGCGCTGTTCGGGGAGCGGCTGCTGCTCCTGCCCGACGAGGCCCTGGTCTTCGAGCGACCCCCGTCCTACGCGCCGACGCCGGCCGAGGTGCGCGCGGCGCCGAGGCCGCTGCGGATCGCCCTGCCCAGCAACCTCCTGAAGCTCAATCCGCACTTCCTGCGGGTGCTGCGGAAGATCCGGAACCAGGCCGGGCGGGACCTGGAGTTCCACGTCTTCCCCAACGCCGGCGGGACCGAACACCTGGCCATCCGCCGCGTCATCCAGGCGGTCTTGCCGGGCGCCCACATCCACGGCCGCCTCACCTATGGCGAGTACCTGCAGAGACTGTCGGCCTGCGACCTCAACCTCAGCCCGTTCCCCTTCGGCGGCCTGCACAGCGTGGTCGATTCCCTTCGCCAGGGGCTGCCGGTGGTGGCTCTGGAATGCCCTGAGCCGCACGGGCGGACCGACGCCATGCTGCTGCGCCGCCTCGGCATGCCCCACTGGCTCGTGGCCGCCACCGAGGACGACTATGTGACCGCCGCGCTTAGGGTGATCGGAGACGACGCCCTGCGGGTGGAACTGTCGCACAGGGCCCTGGCCCTCGACCTCGACCGGCTCCTGTTCGGCGACGCCCAGACGCCGCTGCGCAGCGAAGTGGTGGACGCCGTGTGGTGGGCCTACCTGAACCACGATGAGGTCGTCGCCCGCGGCCAGCGCGTGGTCCGGCCCGCAGACTGGGCCGTCGGCTAGGGGCTCAGCGCACGATCGGCAGGACCGCCGCAGCCAAGGCCTCGCCCAGGCGCAACTGACCTTCGGCGGAGATATGCAGGCCATCCGGCTGCATCGGCAGGCCTTCGGCGTCCACCGACACCGTCAGGGGATCGGCCTTGTCCACCGCGGCCTGGGCGGCGCGGACTTGGTCGGCATGACTGCCGATGCGTCCGATGCGGGCCATCGCCACCGGCGTATCCGCCGCGGACCAGCCCTGCCGCAGGGCCTGGATGAAGGACGTGAGGTTGGTCCGGTAGGCGCTCGCCATCACCGGGTGGACGGCGTCGGACTCGCCCTGCACCCAGACGACCGCGGCCAGCCGCGGTGACAGGCCCTGGGCGCGGAGCGCGGCCTTGGCCGCCTCCAGTTCGGCGCCCGCCTGGGCGAACAGTTCGCCGGAGCTTGGCGACCAGTCAGGGCCCTCCGCCGGAGCGAGGGACGTCGAGCCCCGGGCCAGCTTGACGACATAAAGCGGACGATCAGGACGGGCGGCGCGCCAGGCGCGGGCGAAGCTCGCCTCCGGTCCCCAGGCGTCCGGCCGGTTGGGCGAGCCGGTGTTGCGCCCCGGTTGCAGCGGCTGGAACGCCCCGTCGCGCCAGATCAGCACCTGGGGATCAGCGGTCCTGAAAGCCTCCGGCACGTCGGCCGCCGTGAGATAGCCCAAGGCGTTGGACTGCCCCGCCACCATCACGATGTCGGCCGCCGGGTTGCGCCCACAGGCGGACAGAACCGCCAGGGCGGCCACCATCACGAGGATGCTGCGGAACGGCGCCATTGGGCCCGCCTAGAGCATGGCGGTCGCGCCGACAAGGAAGGTCGCTTGGGCGATGCGGCGCGCCCGTGCTAGTCGCGACCCCGATGGACGCGGCTATTCTTTTCGAACCCGACGGCTACCGACTCGACGGAGCCAAGCTCATGGGCCGGCAGGCGGCTGGCAATGGTTTCCTCCGGGCGGCGGTGGCGGCCCACGCGGGACGTCCGATCTGGGGCTTTTCTCCCTACAACAACGCCTCGAACGCCTTCGCGCAGACGGTCCGCGAATTCGATCCCAACGGCCGCACCGAATGGATCGCTCGCGACGACCTCAAGACCATGGCCGAGCGCGGCGTGCTTTTCCGGCCTGACGCCGTTCTGTCGCCCCTCGCCGACCTGCGTCTGCGGGCGGGCGCCGGGCGCTACAGCCTTTGCGGGCTCACCCACACGCTGTCCGGGCCGCCGATGGCCACGTTCAGCGCCTATCCGGTAGCCGCGCTGGCTCCCTGGGACGCCCTGATCTGCACCTCTCGCGCGGCCCTCAAGGTGCTGGAAGCGGCGCTCGAGGCCGGCGAGGAATATCTCTCCTGGCGCGTGGGGACCAAGGTTCGCCCGCCCCGGCCGCAACTGCCGATCATTCCGCTCGGAGTCCACGTCTCGGACTTCGACTTCAGCCCCGCCGACCGGGCCGAGGCGCGAGCCACCCTGGGCATCGCCGACGACGAGGTGATGGCCCTATCGGCGGGCCGGCTGGTCTTTCACGCCAAGGCCCACCCCTTCCAGATGTTCGAGGGCCTGGAAGCCGCCGCCAAGGCCAGCGGCCAGAAGCTGGTGCTGGTGCTTTCGGGCCAGGCGCCGAATGCCTCCATGGCCGAGGCCTATCGCAGCGGCGCCGCCCGCTATTGCCCCAGCGTCCGGACCATCTTCGTCGACGGCAAGGACTTCGGCCGCTATCGCGCCGCCTGGGCGGCGGCCGACCTCTTCATCTCGCTGTCCGACAACATCCAGGAGACCTTCGGCATCACGCCGCTGGAAGCCATGGCCTCGGGCCTGCCGGTGGTGGTCAGCGACTGGGACGGCTACCGCGACACGGTGCGTGACGGCGAGGACGGCTTCCGCATCGCCACCTATCAGCCCGCGGCGGGCGCCACGGAGGCCATCGCAAAGGCCTACGAGAGCGGCTCGCTCAACTACGACTTCATGCTCTACCGCACGGCCATGGCGGTCTCTATGGACGGCGCCATGCTGGCCGAACGACTGACGGCCCTGGCCAGCGACCCCGACCTGCGTCGCCGTCTCGGGGATTCGGGCCGTCGGCGAGTCCGGGCCGACTATGACTGGGCGGTCATCTACCGGCGCTACCAGGAACTCTGGGACGAACTCACCGCCATCCGACTCCGCGAGTACCCGTCTGACCGAGTGCGTTGGGACGCGGCGCCCCGCGCCGCGCCGGGCCATCGCGATCCCTTTGAAGCCTTCGCCGGCTTCGCGACCCACGTCCTCAGCGCCGACACCTGCGTCGCACGAATTGGCGAAGCCTCGGCCGAGGCCTATGCGGCGCTGGAAGCCGACCCCCTGTTCTCCCACTGGAAGGTCGCCCCGTCGGTGATCGGACAGATCTTCGGCCGCCTCGCCAAGGGACCGGCGAGGATCGCCGAACTGCGCGAGGTCTCGGGCCTTACCCCCGGCCTCGCCGTGGAGGTCGTCTCCCGGCTCGCCAAGATGAACCTGGTGCGCGCCGTCTAGAGAATACCCGGCAGGTCGAGGCCCTTCTCGCGGGCGACATCGAGGGCGATCTCGTAGCCGGCGTCGGCGTGGCGCATGACGCCGGTGGCGGGATCGTTCCAGAGCACCCTGCCGATGCGCCGGGCGGCAGCCTCGGTGCCGTCACAGACGATGACCATCCCCGCATGCTGGGAATAGCCCATGCCCACGCCGCCACCGTGGTGAAGGCTGACCCAGGTGGCGCCGGACGCGGTGTTCAGCAGAGCGTTCAGCAGCGGCCAGTCGGAGACCGCGTCCGACCCGTCGCGCATGGCCTCAGTCTCACGATTGGGCGAGGCCACCGATCCGGAATCGAGGTGATCGCGCCCGATCACCACCGGGGCCTTCAGCTCGCCCCGGGCCACCATCTCGTTGAACGCCAGGCCCAGCCGGTGACGGTCGCCCAGTCCGACCCAGCAGATCCGCGCCGGCAACCCCTGGAACCTGATCCGCCGGCCAGCCATGTCGAGCCAGTTGTGTAGGTGCGGATCGTCCGGGATCAGTTCCTTCACCTTGGCGTCCGTCCGGAAGATGTCCTCCGGATCGCCTGACAGGGCCGCCCAGCGGAACGGTCCGATCCCACGGCAGAACAGGGGGCGGATGTAGGCCGGCACAAAGCCCGGGAAGTCGAAGGCGTCGGCGACGCCGGCGTCCTTGGCCACCTGGCGGATGTTGTTGCCGTAGTCGACGGTAGGCACGCCGCGCCGGCGAAACTCCAGCATCGTCCGGACATGCTCGGCCATGGAAGCCCGGGCCGCCTCCTCCACCTGCTCGGGCGCCTGGGCGCGCATGGCGGCCCAGCGCTCCAGGCTCCAGCCCTTGGGCAGATAGCCGTTCACCGGATCATGGGCCGAGGTCTGGTCGGTGAGCAGATCGGGCAGGACGTCCCGCTCGAGGATCTGCGGCAGCACCTCGCAGGCGTTCCCCAACAGGCCGACGGAGACCGGGCGCTTCTCCTGGCACGACCGTTCGATGATCTCCAGCGCCTCATCCAGCGTCCGGGCCGAATGGTCCAGATAGCCGGTGCGCAGCCGCATCTCGATACGGCTGGCCTGGCACTCGATCGCCAGGCACGACGCCCCCGCCATCACCGCAGCCAGCGGCTGGGCGCCGCCCATTCCGCCCAGGCCGGCGGTCAGCAGCCAGCGGCCGGCGAGATCCCCGCCGTAGTGCTGGCGGGCCATCTCCACGAAGGTTTCGTAGGTGCCCTGAACGATCCCTTGCGTGCCGATGTAGATCCATGATCCCGCGGTCATCTGGCCGTACATGGCCAGGCCCTTGCGGTCGAGCTCGTTGAAGTGCTCCCAGGTCGCCCATCTCGGCACGAGGTTGGAGTTGGCGATCAGCACCCGAGGCGCATCCGGGTGGGTGCGGAACACGCCCACCGGCTTGCCCGACTGGACCAGCAGGGTTTCGTCGTCGCCCAGCCGCTGCAGGGTCTCGACGATCCGGTCGTAGCTGTCCCAGTCCCGGGCCGCCCGGCCGACGCCGCCATAGACCACAAGCTCGGCAGGGTTCTCGGCCACGTCCGGATGCAGATTGTTCATCAGCATCCGCAGGGGCGCCTCGGTGAGCCAGCTGCGGCAGGTGAGCTTGTTCCCCGTAGGCGGACGGATCACTCGGGTGGGGTCGTGACGGGTCATTCGCGGGCGAAGTCCAGGCAGGCGTTGAGAACTGAGGTCAGCGCCGCGCGCATGGGCGCGGCGCGCGCGGGCTCGTAAGGGGGCGGCCAAAGGCCCGGCTCGGCCGGCGGCTCGTCCAGGTAGCTGCGGCAGGCGAGCTCCATCTGGATCGCATGGACGCCCGTCTCGGGCTGTCCATAGCGGCGCGTGGTCCAGCCGCCCTTGAAGCGCCCGTTGGTGATCCGGATGAAGGGGCTGGCGTCGCAGGCCGCCTCGACGGCGGCGGTCAGCGCCAGATCACAGCTCGCTCCGCCGTTCGTGCCGATATTGAAGTGGGGCAGCTCGCCCTCGAACAGCCGGGGGATCCGAGACCGGATCGAATGGGCTTCGTACAGCACCACCCTGGCATGGGCCGCCCGCAGGCGGTCGAGTTCCTCGGCCAAGGCGCTGTGGTAGGGCGCAAACCAGCGGGTCCGGCGCGCCACGACCTCGGCCTCGTCCGGCGCCTCGCCCGCCCGATACAGCAGCTCGCCGTCGAAGGTGGTGGTGGGACAAAGCTCCGTCGTCGCCTGGCCGGGATAGAGCGAGGCCCCGGACGGGTCGCGGTTCACGTCGATGACCGTGCGCGAGATCCGCGTCCGGACGATCGTGGCCCCAAGCCCTTCGGCGAAGCTGTACAGCCGCTCGACCCACCAGTCGGCGTCCTTGCGCGCCAGCCACGGCGACGCCAGCCGCGCTTCGATGTCCGAGGGGATGTCCGTCCCGGTATGCGGCAAGCTCAGCAGCAGCGGCGCCTCGCCGCGCGTGATCTCCAGCCAATCCATCAGGCGACTCCCGGCAGCTCCGGCAACGCCAGCTCCCCGGCCCGCAGGATCGCCGCCGCGGCGGCGATGTCGGGGGCGAAATGGCGGTCGTGATCCAGGGGCGCCACGTCCCGGCGGAGGCGCGCACGCACCCGCTCGAGGCGTTCGCTCGACCGGAGCGGGGCGTGGAACTCGCAACCCTGCGCCGCCGCCAGATACTCCACCGCCAGCACGCCCTCGAGATTGCGGGTCATCGCCAGAAGCCGGCGGGCGCCATGGGCGGCCATGGAGACATGGTCCTCCTGGTTAGCGCTGGTGGGAATGGAGTCGACGCTGGCCGGATGGGCCAACTGCTTGTTCTCCGAGACGAGCGCCGCCGCAGTGACCTGCGGGATCATGAACCCTGAATTCAGGCCCGGCTGCGGGGTCAGGAAGGCGGGCAGGCCCGACAGCGCAGGGTCCACCAGCATGGCGATCCGCCGTTCAGCGATGGAGCCGATCTCGCACACCGCCAGGGCGATCATGTCGGCGGCGAAGGCCACCGGTTCGGCGTGGAAGTTGCCTCCGGAGAGGGCTTCGTCCGCCCCGGCGAAGATCAGTGGATTGTCCGAGACGCCGTTCGCCTCACGCTCCAGCGTCGCCGCCGCCTGGCGCAGCACGTCCAGGGCCGCCCCCATGACCTGCGGCTGGCAGCGCAGGCAGTAGGGATCCTGCACCCGCTCATCATCCTTCAGGTGGGAGGCGCGGATGGCCGAACCGGCCATGAGGACGCGCAGGGCCTGCGCCGTCTCGATCTGGCCCGGCTGGCGTCGCAGGGCGTGGATGCGGGGGTCGAACGGCGTGTCCGACCCCTTGGCCGCCTCGGTGGACAGGGCCCCCGTCACCAGCGCCGAGCGGAACAGACGCTCGGCCTCGAACAGCCCCGCCAGCGCATTTGCCGTGGAGAACTGGGTGCCGTTCAACAGGGCGAGGCCTTCCTTCGGGCCCAGCTCCAGCGGCGCAAGGCCCGCGCTCGCCAGGGCCTCGGAGGCAGGCCTGCGCCCTCCATCGACCTCGATCTCGCCCACGCCGATCATGGCCGCGGCCATGTGGGCGAGCGGGGCGAGGTCCCCCGAGGCCCCCACCGAGCCCTGCCCCGGGACCACTGGGATCAGGTCGCGGGCGATCATCTGCTCCAGCAGTTCGACCGTTGCGGGCCGCACGCCCGAAGCGCCCTGGGCGAGGCTCGCCAGCTTCAGCGCCATCATCAGCCGCACGACGGGCCGGGGCGAGGGGGCGCCCACCCCCGCCGCATGGCTCAGCACCAGGTTCCGCTGCAGGGTGGCGAGGTCGGAGTCAGCGATGCGGACGGTCGCCAGCTTCCCGAAGCCGGTGTTGATCCCATAGACCGGCGCGCCCTTGGCGAGGATGCGCGCCACAGCCGCGGCGTTTTCGGCCACCACGGCGCGGGCGGCCGGGTCCAGTCGCAGCGCCGCGCCGTTCCAGACGGCGCGCCAGTGGCCGAGGGGCGTGTCGCCGGGATGCAGGATGATCTCGGTCAACAGCCCCTCCAGATACGGACGTGCAGCGGGTTGAACCCCATGCGGTAGACAAGCTCGGCCGGGCGCTCGATGTCCCAGATGGCGAGGTCGCAGACCTTGCCGGGCTCCAGGGTTCCGACCCGATCGAGACGTCCCAGGGCCCGGGCGGCCTCCCGGGTGACGCCCGCCAGGCACTCCTCCACCGTCAGGCGGAACAGCGTGGCCGCCATGTTCATCGCCAGCAGGATCGAGGTGAGCGGCGAGGTGCCCGGATTGCAGTCGGTCGCCACCGCCATGGCCACGCCCGCCGAGCGCAGCGCCTCAACGGGCGGCGGCGTCTCGTCCCGCAGGAAGTAGTAGGCGCCCGGAAGCAGGACGGCGGTCGTCCCCGCCTCGGCCATGGCGCGCACGCCGTCCTCGTCCAGATGCTCCAGATGGTCGGCCGAGAGCGCATGGTGACGGGCGGCCAGGGCCGCCCCGCCGAGGTTCGACAGCTGCTCGGCGTGCAGCTTTACGGGCAGGCCCGCGGCGCGGGCGGCGGCGAACACCCGCTCGGTCTGGCACGGCGTAAAGCCGATCCCTTCGCAGAAGGCGTCCACCGCGTCGGCCAGACCGGCCTCGGCGACGGCCGGGATCATCTCGCGGCAGACCCGGTCGATGTATCCGTCCGGATCGCCCGCGTGCTCGGGCGGCAGGGCGTGGGCGCCAAGGAAGGTCGTCACGATGCTGGCCCGATCGCCCAAGGCCCGGGCGGCCCGCAGCATCTTCAGTTCCTCGGGTAGTGAAAGGCCGTAGCCCGACTTGATCTCGACGGTGGTGACGCCCTCGGCGACGAGGGCCTCCAGCCGGGGCCGGCTGACCGCCGCCAGTTCGGACTCCGAGAGGGCGCGGGTGGACGCCACCGTCGAGGCGATGCCGCCACCCGCCCGGGCGATCTCCTCATAGCCGGCCCCGCGCAGCCGCAGCTCGAACTCCTGCGCCCGGTCGCCGGCATGGACGAGGTGGGTGTGGCAATCGATGAGGCCCGGCGTGATCCACCGGCCCTCGCAGTCGACGGCTTCGCCGGTCGGGGCATCAGCCCCGGGCCCGACGTAGACGATGCGGCCGCCCTCGGCCGCCACGGCGCCGTCCTCGATGACGCCCAGGCCCGGCAGGCCAGGGGCCAGGGTCGCAAGGCGGGCGTTGCGCCAGACCTTCACCTGTCCTCCCTCCGCGCTTGCCGCTGCATTTATGTATAGACATTATGAGGCAGGCAGGAGGAGTGTCCAGTGACCACGCAGACGCTCTGGTTCGATCACGCGCTGCTGGCCGACGGCTGGGCGCGGCGCGTTCGGCTCACCCTGTCCAAGGGTCGGATCGCCGGCATCGCGCGTGATGTAGCCCGCCAGCCTGGCGAGCCGGCCTATGGCGTCGCCGTCCCTGGTCTTTGCAACCTCCACAGCCATGCCTTCCAGAGAGGCATGGCCGGGATGGCCGAGGTCGCCGGACCCGAAGGCGACGACTTCTGGACCTGGCGCGAAGCCATGTACCTGTTCGTCGACCGGCTGACGCCCGACGACCACCGCGCCATCGCCGAACTGGCCTATGCCGAGATGCTGGAGGCCGGCTTCACCCGGGTCGGCGAGTTCCATTACTTGCACAACGACCTGGACGGCGCGGCCTATGCCGATCCGGCCGAAATGGCCCACGGCCTCGTGGAGGCGGCGCAGACCACGGGCATCGGCCTCACCCTGCTGCCGGTGTTCTACGCGCATGCGGGCTTCGGCGGTCAGCCGCCCATGCCCGGGCAGCGGCGCTTCATCCTGGACGTGGAGCGCTTCGCTCGCCTGCTTGAGGCCAGCCGCGCCGCCGCCCGCCGCCTGCCCGACGCGGTGGTCGGCGTCGCGCCGCACAGCCTGCGGGCGGTGACGCCGGACGAGCTGGCCGCCGTCGTCAGGCTCGCTGACGGGCCGGTGCACATCCATGCCGCCGAACAGGCGAAGGAGGTTGAGAATTGCCTCGCCTGGTCCGGCGCCCGGCCCGTGGAATGGCTGCTGTCCAACGCCGAGGTGGACGCCCGCTGGTGCCTCGTCCACGCCACCCACATGACCCGGGAGGAAACCGAAGGCCTGGCCCGCAGCGGCGCGCTCGCCGGCCTCTGCCCCGTCACCGAAGCCAACCTCGGCGATGGCGTCTTCCCGCTGCGCGCGTACCTGGCGGCGGGCGGGGCCCTGGGCGTCGGAACCGATTCCAATGTCCTGATCGACGCCGCCGCCGAACTGCGGGGGCTGGAATACGCCCAGCGGCTGACCGAGCGCGTGCGCAATGTGGCCGCCCCGGCGCCTGGCCGGTCTGCAGGCGCGGCCCTGTTCCAGGCAGCGCTGAACGGCGGAGCCCAGGCCCTCGGCGTGGAGGCCGGCCTGCGGGAAGGGGCGGTCGCGGACCTGGTCGCCCTCGACCTCGACCATCCGTCTCTCGCCGGGCGCGGCGGCGACGCCCTGCTGGACGCCTGGATCTTCGCCAGCCGCAGCACGCCCGTCTCGGCGGTCTGGCGTCGCGGCCGGCAGGTGGTGGAGAGCGGCCGTCACGTCGCGCGGGACGCCATTGTGGCGCGCTATCGGCGGACCTTGGCCAGAATCACCGCATGAACCCCGGTCTATGAGCGAGGCCTCGCTACACCGACGCATCCGGACCGACGTGCAGGCCCGCATCCTGTCGGGCGAATGGCCCCCCGGTCACCGGATTCCCGCTGAGCACGAACTGATGGCCGCCTACGGCTGCTCACGGATGACCGTGAACAAGGCGCTGGGGCCGCTGACCGAAGCCGGGCTGATCGAACGCCGTCGCCGCGCCGGCACCTTCGTCGCGCGCCCGAAGATTCACTCGGCCGTCCTCGACATTCCCGACATCCCTGCCGAGGTGGCGAGCCGCGGCCAGACCTATGCCCACGACCTCCTGGTTCGGGACGTGCGCCCGGCCACTGCCGATGACGCCGAGGCGCTGGACGTTCCACCCGGCGCGCCGGTCCTGGCCCTCCGGTGCCTGCACCGCGCCAACGGCCGGCCGTTCGCCCTGGAAGAGCGGCGGGTGAACCTTACGGCCGCGCCCGACGCCCGCGAGGCGGACTTCGCCCGCACGCCCCCGGGAAGCTGGCTGCTGGCGCATGTGCCGTGGACCGAGGCCGAGCACCGTATCGCCGCCGCACCCGCGGGCCGCGATGCGGGCCGCCATCTGGACATCCCGCCGGCCACGGCCTGCCTCCTGCTCTCCCGGCGCACCTGGCGCGGCGAAGAGCGCATCACTGACGTACGGATGACCTTCCCCGGCGAGGCCTACGATCTCGTCGCGCGGTTCACCCCGTCGCGCAGCTGAAACGAAGAAGGCCCCCGGCGTCGCCGGGGGCCTCCTGTCCGGCGCAGACGCACCGGCGATCTGACAGACCCTACTTCGAGGGGCTGGTGTCCGGAGTGTTGGCGGTGGTCGCCCCGCCGTCGGCGTTGCCCGCCTGCTGCTCGATGGCGTCGGCCTGGGCGTTGAGGGCCCGTTCCTCGGCCTCGTTGGAGGTCGCAGCGGCCTGACGCTCCAGGGCGTCGGCCTGCGCCTCGGCGGCCTTGTCCTCCTGGCTGTTGCAGGCAGCAAGCGAAACTGCGGCCAGACCGGCCAGGGCGACAATGCGGAAGTTCATGGGGCAGCCCCTATGTTGATGGAAGCTGGACCAGAACGGGCCGCCTTGGCTTTGGTTCCTCGCTCTCGCGCGCGCGGCGAAGGCGCGCGCCGGTCGCCTTGCGCGCACTGCCTATGCGGATGAAAGGAAGAATGGCGCGCCCGGAACGACTCTAACGCCACGAGCGCGGCAGCCCCAGCTAACCCCCTGGAAAGCCAAAACCTTTAGTCTTTTCAACGTATCCGCCACTTGATGCCGCTGTTTCAACCGCTGTAAAAACCGCTGAGAATGCGTGCCAGAGGTAGGTGCGTGGGCAGGAAGCGCTCACCAGAAAACGCAAAGCTTGGTCAGCACGTGCAGAGACGTGCGGACGGTCGCCTGGAGCTTCGATTCCCCCTGCCGGAAGACGTCCAGGCCGCCTTCCCAGACCGCCTCGGTCGCCCGCGGCGAGTTCTCATTGAGCAGCTGGGCACCACTGACGTTGCCCTTGCGAACGAGCGCGCGGACCAGAAGCGGGTCGCAATACGTGAGCGCATCCAGAAGGTTCGGTCACTCCGCTCGTCAGACGCTCTCAACGAGCATCTTCGCGAGCTGTTCGCGTTTGAGAGGGCTCAGTTCGACCAAGAGCGGCGCAAAGCTCCGGTTTCAGGTGTCGGCATAGGTGCGGGCCCCGAGCAGACTGCGATAGGGTTGTTCACTCGCCACCACCAAGCGCGGGCTCTGACAGCGGAGTCATATGAGGAGCGAAGGGCGGCGGTTGGGTGGGCCGCCGACTGGTACTTCGAGAAAATCGGCCAAGTGGCCGATCCCACATCTCCTGAGTACCGGATGGTTGTGGACGAGTGTGCAAATGTCCTCAGCGAGTGCATCGCGGCCCAGGTGAACGCCGTGCACGGCCTGCCCGAACTTCCCCCCCTTCATCCCGCGCTGAAGCCGATGCCTGACGCTTCCCAAGACGGCAACGTCGCGATGTCGCAACGAGGGCGTTTCCCGATCCGAAAGTACTTCGAGGAATGCTTCCTCAAAGAGGCAAAGGCGACGCGGGGCGACCGCACCCATGGCGGCCGCAGGCAAGCTGTAGACCGTTTCGTGCAGCTCGTTGGGAACAAGCCCATCTACCTGATCACCAAGGCGGACGTCTGGGAGTTCCACGACAAGCTGATGGCTCTGCCCGACAGCCGCTATCTCTCGGGCGAGAACAAGAAGCGCTCTCTGTCCGAACTGATCGAAAGGAGAAAAGCTGGCCTGATCGACGTCGAAACCCTGAGCTGGAAGACAGTCAACAAGCACCTTTGGAACCTGAAGACCGTGATGGATCACGCGGAGAAGCGCCGGGACATCAAGGAAAACGTGGCGCGGGGAGTGCAAGCAGAAGGTCAAGAGGAGGATGAAACGGGGCGTTCCTTCTCGACCGCAGAGCTGAACCGCATCTTCTCGCAGCCCCTGTTCGTAGGGTGCGCAGAAGGGCTTGAGGAAGGGGGGCTATTCAAGCCTGGCCCGGTTCTAATCAGGGACGACCGATTTTGGATTCCCCTCCTGCTGCTCTACACAGGCGCGCGCTCCTCTGAGATCGCGGGTCTAGCACCCGAAGACGTGGTGGTGGACCACGAGGTCCCGCACATTCTGATCAGGCCCAACCACCTTCGCCACCTGAAGAACAAGCACTCGAAGAGGATGGTGCCGGTGCACCGTTGCCTACTTGAAATGGGCTTTGCTGCCTTCGCTAGGGAGCAGCATCGGTCGGGTCTGGACCGGTTTTTCCCGCTTATCGAGCAGACCGCCTATCGGGAAGGCGCCACGGGTGAGCTTGTGAAGCGGTCACTTTCGAGCAGCCTGATACTCCGGCAGTTCAATCGAACAATCCTTGAGCATGCTGAAGCGCGTGAGAATAGCGGTTCGATTAAGTGCTTCCGGAACACCTTTGAGCAGGAGGCGCTCGCTCGCATCGAGTCGGATGAGATCAGAAGAAGGCTAACTGGCCGGGACGTGAACAGCACTGTGATCATCTACACGACCAACATCCCCGACGACTTTGAGAAGCGAAAGGCTCAGCTAAGGGCACTGAGATCAGCGATGGACAAGATCGTCTTCGAAGGCGTGGACCTGTCGCGCCTTGTCCCCGACGAGCGCTCTCAAGCGGCTGAGTAACCGGGCGGGCCTGAGGTCAGCGTGCGTGGGCCCATATTCCGAAGTTGCGCCTTCTTGACGCGTTCTTGACGAGAACTCCTTCTGCAGAAGAGGATCCGTGGTGGCAGCCCCCCGCACGGGTTGTTGAGGTGAGGCGCTTTACGGTCCCGCAATACCGAGGGTTGCCTGTGTAAGCTTCATACTAGGATACCTGACGTTACCAAGAGGAGCAGGAACGGCTCGCATTACATCTATCGGCAGCAATTTTACCTTCTTATGGGTCCAAAGGAGGAGGGAGTGGGAAGAGGCTCCTACATCGGAGGGTCGACGATCTGGAGGTTCTGGGGCGCTGGAGAAGGCGTCCCCGGAAAGTCTCGCCCACCCCGGCGCCGGAAGAAGACCCAACAGGAAACCTCTCCCGTCGTGGACATGAGCTACGGCATCCCGCTCCGGATGAAGGTCAACAAGCCGAAGAAGGCTCAACCGACCAGCTCCGGACAAGCCACGACGCAGGAAAGCCAAAAGGGCAAACGATCCGAACAGCCCCCTCAGACCAAGAAGCTCACCCCGGAGGAACGGAGAGCCAAGGTCAAACGGAAGAGGGAACGGCGTAAGAAAAGCAGGATCGGAAACAACCCCTACACCGCACCCTACGCCGGCATCATCAGGGTATGGAAACCCGGTGAACCTGGAAGGTCTGAGGGAGGCCCTGAACCACGGCGGTAGGTTGCGCTGCTCACAAGGCGAGGGAGTTCATTGCGTCCGCTTGTGACGCACCCCTTCGAAAGGCTCCCCAGGGTTGCGGGAGCGAGAGATGGGGCGAGCAAAGAAGCGGCGGCAGCATAGCCTGGAAGCGGTGTTGACCCACCTAGGCAGACATCACCCTGGATGCCCGCCAGACGTGGCGGGCATTTTGGCTACGCGGATCTCAGGACGCGAGTGGATATCCCGGGTTACGCTCGGGCAAGCGGTCGGGATCGCCCTAACCACCTATGTGCGCCACGAACTCACAGACTACGATCAGCTCCTCCGGGTTCATCGGCTGACGCAAGCCGAGGCGCGGCAGATCGTAGCCGCTGAGGTGGAGATGATCCTTCATTCTTGGCGACAGCCGCCACCGACTGCACCGCAGGTCAATTCGAGCCCTCTCCCCAGCGCGACCGGACGCTAGACCCCTCCGGCATGGTGCGGTCTGTCCCTTGGCATCCGAGAGCTGCTGTGATCATCCCGCGCTTCACCTGGTACGAGCTTACGCCTACCGGCCGTAGAGTTTGAAGCTGGCGGGGCAGTAAGCATCTGCCCCTCCAAAGCCGTCTAAAACGAACCCTCCTCCTGCTCGTCTTGGGTTCTGATCTCACCAGTTGCAGGGTTCCAGTAGGCGTATGACCAATCCTGCCCAGTCGGTTGAATTTGATCGTGCGGCACCCACGCATCACCACGCCCACCAGTATCGTACCGGTACATGAGCATTTCACTGGTACCGAGCGTAAAGAGCTTGGGCTCGACGAGAAGTCTGTCGACCAGCACGCCATTGTGAAGCACCGCCACACTGCTTCCCGGAGCGTAGATCACGTACTCTCCATCTCCTGGCGAGGGGGCCTGCATCGCGGCGCCTGTTCCAGGCGCGAGCGTCTCAAAAAAGCTTCTCAGCTTCTGCGCCACATCGCTGCTTACGAACGCATTGGCCCCAGCGATGGCAGCGGCCTTATCGAGCTTGTCTAGAAAATCTGCGAACTCGGTGAACAGCGGCTCCGTGAGCCGGAGTCCCCCATAGATGCTGTCGTAAACGACGATTGTATCGGTCGCTTTACGAGGCGCGCCATCCACATAGAAGGCGATGTGGCTGTGCGCGCTGTCGATGTCGTTCGGGGAGATGCTCTTCTCCCGGAGCAGGAGCTGTTCTAAGGCTCCAGCCACGACTTGGCGCACGAGCGCCGGCGCGCCGCTCCCGGCGAACCACGGCTCGTCTATTCGGATTACGATACCCGTAGAACGGAAATCCCTCTGCTTGCGGGTCATTCTCGGGTCAGTGGCCCGCAGGTCGCGATAGAGGAACGAGCGTCCGCCGAGCGAAAACCCTTCGACAGACTCCGTCACCTGTAAATTCACTTCCGCCAAAGCGCCCGTCGGCCCAGTAAGCAGCCTTCCCTCGACGATCTCATCTGCCGAGAGGCCGACGTTCAAAGCCTTCTTCAGTATCGGACGGTTTTGCGTCGCGCTCTTTGCCGCTTCGAGACGGATGGCCCGCTCGAATGAGCCAGAACGCCATTCCTTGACCTTCTTCGGGCTGCGGAGGTGAAGGTACACGGCTCCAGGGTAAGCCTCCCGAATCGCTTGATTGAGGGCGATGTCACCGATCTGCTCAGAGTACTGACCAGTACCCTCGATCAGCTTGTAGTTCGCCTCGCCGACCTGCCGGAGCGGGTAGTTGTGGTGCGGTGAGTCCGCTCCAAGCTGAGCCACGTAGTCGAACTCGCGAGGCCGGCGCGCACCCGGCCTTGCATACTCATAAACAGCAGGGAACGTCTCGGGCCAGGAAACGCCGGGGGGCGGTTCTTTGGTGTCGCTGCCGAGGGACTCGCATTCGTCGACCAGGCACCGGGCGTGAGCGTACTGAATGAACCTGTTGTCGAGATAAAGATGCGAGGGCTCTACGGAGCCTTCGTAATAGTCCCTGAAGGTCGCGCCATACTGGGCGAACGCGTGTCGCGGCGCCACGACGCAAAACACGCCTGGCGCGCTCCGACCCACGCGTCCAAGGCGCTGCCGGAAGGCCTTCTTGGACTGGGGCACCCCCAAATTGATCCCAAGCCGGAACTGCGCGATGTCGATGCCAAGCTCCAGAGCTGACGTCGAGATCACCCCTCGGAGTTCCCCCCCTCGCAGCGCCTTCTCGATACGCGTTCTGTCTCCGAGTTCGTAGCCACTCCGATAGGGCAGCACGTCATCTTTATCGACAGCCTTCGCGACACGCTCCACCCCTTGGCGAGAATTGTGAAAGGCGATGAATGATCCCGTGGTTGGCTCGGCTAGAACCCGATCCAGGATGTCGGTCAGCATCGCCTCAGCGGGATGCCCCGTGTCTGGGCCATCGATGTGATAAATGGTGCGGCCGAACGTGGGCGATCCATCGTCTTCCTCATTGATCGACACGAAAGGCCAGCCTGTTAGCTGGCGCATGTGATCTTCCGGATCGGAGATCGTCGCGGTCGCCGCGATAATCTGAAGCTGGGTGGCCACTCCCTTGTCCCGACACGCCCGACGTCGGGCGGCCAAGAAGCGCCTGATCAAATAGGCCACGTTGCTGCCGAAGACCGACTCGTAGACGTGCGCCTCATCGAGCACCAGAAATCGGAGCGAGCAGAACAGGGACTTGAAAGCGGGCGCCGATACTTGGCGCATGAACCACGCCTGAAGGACGTCTGGTGTCGCGACGAGCACTCGCGCGTTGCGGACAGCGTCCATCCGCTCGTCCTGCAACACCTGCCCGTGCAGCTCGGCGACTGTGTTCTCCGGCAACCCAAGTTGCTGAGCCAGCTTTTTCCACCGGCTGAGCTGATCGGCAAGAAGGGCCTTTAGAGGATAGAGGACAATCGCTTTGCCTTCGCCGTCGAGTAATTCCCGCAGGATCGCAGCCTGAAAGATGAGCGACTTGCCAGAAGCGGTGCCTGTGGCGACCACGATGTTCGCGCCGTCGTCAATCTCCGCCAGCGCCATGCTTTGGTGACGCCATAATGAGCCATCCGCAGCGTTGCCGCTGGTCAGCCATTGTCCCACACGGCCCTTCAGGAAGGCCTCCGGCACCGGTGTGCGCCTCTCTTCGCGCGCCGGAACGTCGATCCGTTCTACGACGGTGAGTTGACCCGTTTGTATGAGCCGGTCGAAGCCATTTAGCACTGTCTATCCCCCCCTCTGATTGGTCGGCTGCAGCAACTGTGACGCTAAGGACGGGCCAAATCGGTCCGCGCCGCCAACCCTCTTGGCGATCTCCCTACCCTCCTGGCGGAATGTCGAGAGCTGCTCCGTAAGGTCTTCCAGGGCCGTTGTGCGCAAACGGAGCACGACCAGTGTGCCCGGGCTATGGCTCCTGATCTCCTTCAAGCCGGAGCCCTCGATGACGACCCCGTTGTCTCCACTTACGAGCGTGAAGCGGCCCCCTCTGGATGCAAGGCGCTGAGTCATGAAAAGGCCGTAGCCGCTGTTCGCCCAAGCATCGTCGGAACGTCCACGCCGCCACGCTTTGGAAGAGATGCCTGGGAGCACCGCCAGTTTGAGCGCATCGAGGTCGGAGGAGACCCTGAGTTTGGGGTTTTCTTTCAGCGACTGGAGAATGCCACAGCCGCGATCCACGACAGCAAGCTCCGCTGCACCGGTCTGCGGCCAGTACTGTGCGGCAATTGAATAGCTTTCACTCTCGCTGTGCTCGATCACGTTGCGGACAATCTCCCGCAGCGAGTACGTGAGCGTGTCGACCAGCGGTCCCTCGTTCTCTCGGGTGAGGAGCGTTGCTAGACGCTTCGCCTCCTCCTCGACCACCTCGCCTGGGTGCATGTGGCGTTCGGCTGCGGATGACTTCAGCTCCGCGACATTGAGTTCTTTGATGGGAATGTACGTATCGCTACCGCCCGCCTGAGCCGGAGCGAGGCCGTAGGTCATGCCAAAGAATTTGAAGAAGCCGACGTGAGCGGCATAGCCGAGGTGCGTGTAGTTCGAGCCCTTGCGCTTCGCGCCCGGGCGCTGCGTGCGGAACTCACGAAGGGCCGAACCGACGGAGAGCAGCCAGCCCGGCGAGACGAACGAGACTTGCCCGAAGTCGAACTCGTAGGTGTCCGACGCGGGTAGTTCGAACAGTTGTCGGCCAAAGCCGAGATAATGCGCGACATCCGCGTCGCCAGGAACCAGGACGCGCATTTGCCCCCACCACCCTCGATGCGAGCAAGCCAGACGACGACCGACGCGTCAATCCGACAGCGCTAAGCACCGAGGAACATCTAATCACTGCGACCACTGCAACGGGCGCGCAGGGGACCCGTCCAGTCCGTCAGCGCGAGCGCGAGCGCGAGGCATGACCGCTGGTAGGGAGGGACACCCAGCAGGGTGCCGCAAGTACTTGATGGGTAAGCTTGCCCCCTTGGCATGCAGCAACCCTGCTGTATCATTTGTCTCAACGGTGGTTGAAGCAAACGTTACGATCAAACATGGAAGGTAAGTTTGTCGCGTACTACCGCGTGAGCACCAGGCAGCAGGGCCTTTCCGGGCTGGGGCTCGATGCTCAGAGAGATGCCGTGCGCAGGTTCATTGGCTCCGGTCAGCTCGTAGGCGAATTTGAGGAGGTGGAGTCTGGTAAGAAGGCCGACCGGCCTGCGCTCAACGCGGCGTTGCGCGAGTGCCGGATCAGAAACGCTACGCTCGTTATAGCAAAGCTGGATCGACTTGCTCGAAGCGTCGCCTTCCTGTCTCGGCTAATGGAGGAAGGGGTGGAGTTTCGCGCCGTCGACATGCCGCAGGCCAACAGGTTCATGATCCACATCATGGCTGCGCTTGCGGAGCAGGAACGTGAACTGATCTCGCAGCGAACGAAGGCAGCACTCGAAGCGGCTCGCGCCCGGGGCGTAGCTCTCGGAGGCAGACGCGGCGCGCACAGGATCGAGGCTCACGCCGAAGAGGGCCGCGCGCGTTCGGCGGCGCTCCGAAGCGACCGTGCCAGGCGGCGCGCCAACGAGCTGATGGAGACAATCCAAGACCTTAGAGCCTCTGGGGCTCAGTCCCTTCAGGCGCTCGCAAATGGCCTGAATCTCCGGCGCATCCCAGCCCCGCGCGGTGGCCTCTGGAATCCTGCTCAAGTGCGCCGTGTCGTTCGGCTTGCCGAAGGAGCAGCGGCGTGAGTGTGGAGGAAGTCCGTCGCGCCGACATCGAGGCTGATTTCGCTACCTGGCGTGAGAACCAGCTCCGGAAGGACAAGGAGATCGAGACCAAGGCGCAGCGCCTCCTATGGAAGCTTCGCCGTCTCCGTTCAAAGAAGTCGTCGGGCCGCCTTCTCCGAGACGAAGCTCGCGACGACAAAATCCTGAGGAAAATCAACTCTGCCCTCCGGGACGGGGACCTGGTCAGGATCACGTCCCGCGGTGGGCCTGCAGTGACCGATTTGAGGTTCAACAAGAAGCGAACAAGAGCGCCTGAATCAACAGAAGGAAGAATGGAGAAGGGAGGGAGTGTAGAGAGAGAAACAAGGCCAGAGAGGAAGGCGACCACCTTGTGGACACCTTCGTGGGATCATGCCGGGGACGCTATGAAGCTATTGGCCTGGAGTCAGGTCATGCGTCTCAAGCGTGGAAAGGCTCTTACGCTTCACCTGTCAGAGGAGGTCGTTTCGGAAGGTCGCCGGAAGAGTGAGGCGGGCGAAAAGAGCTTCACTGAGTTCATCCGGGACCGAGTCTCCCAGCAGCTCAGGAAAGCCTTCGCGGGTACGCAGCTTCCGATGCCGGAGTTCTTCTTCGTCATCGAGACTGCCTATGGCAAATCGCCTCACCTGCATGGTGCGATCACTGTTCCTAGCGGAGCTGAGCACCGTGTTCGAGCAGCTCTGATAAAGGCGGGTGGGCCTTGGGGGACGGGTGCTCGCCAACTGCAGTTGACTGAGATCACGAGCGCCGCGGGGTGGGTCTCATACTGCTTGAAGTGGCGTGAACAGGCGAAGGTTCTTCTTCAAGATAGCCGCTTGGTTGCGGCCACGAGAGGCCTCCGGTCAGAAGCTCGCGCTTGGTATGTGGAAGCTCGACGGGTGGGGACCCCTATCAACTAAGAGCGGTGGCATCTGGCCCAAGGCTCGTCTGCGCCCTGGAATCGCCTAAAGCCCACGCGTCAGGTCGGCCATAGAAGCCCCAAAAACGGGGCTCACAGGCCATGTTCTCGACCCTGCCGCTGGGGTGCTAGCGGGCGCAAGAGCGAGGGCTCCTGGCGCAAGTCTGCCCCTGTTTCGCGCTTTACGGCAACGATCCCGAGGGGCCATTTGCCTTCGCCAAGGCGTTCTCACTTCGGGCCGGACCCTTCGCTATCGCCGTTGCGGTTGTCACCTTCGAACAGCGCGACAATCTTCTCCCGGCCCATCTCTTTGAAGTCAGGAGGGACCTTGAGCCGGCCCTCCATGAAGCCGATGCGGGGCCTCGGTTCGTCCGGCCCTCGCTTCGCTTTGTCCGGTCGAGCTTCTTCGTCGCTCACGCTCGTGGATCCTCGCGCTCCCGCCAAACGAACCCGGTGCGACGCTCGCGCTCGTCCTGCTCAGCCCACTCCTCCCGCCTCCAGCGCTCAAGCTTCCGCTTAGCGAGGATGGCCCAGATTGACGCGCCGCCGAAAAACCCAAACAGGATCAGGAAGGCGAGGAAGTCGGGCGTTCCAACCCACGCGCGCATCTCTGCGATGAAGGTCATTCTTTCCCCTCCCCGCGGTCAAGCTGACGGAGACGCCACTCGCCGTAGACGGCAATCAACGCCATGCTCCGCCTGAAGCGATAGCGCGCAGTCATCTCGATCCTCTGCATGCGGATTCTAGCTACATGAGAGAGCATCGTCACGAGCTGAAGAACCGAAGTCTGGGAACGAAACACTCCTGTAGACCCGGTCCTTTTTATCGGCGGGTGGTGCCGACCGCTGGGTGCCTTACCCCTCTAAGGCTAAGCTTCAACCGGCGCCGGGATGAGCACACCGGTTGCTGGCTCGCGAAATCGCGGCGTGCGCCGCCAGTGGCTTTTCTCTCCCCCATCCACCTCAGGGCTGGGCTAAGGGCAGACTGAGCCGTCGGGTGAGATCACGATTACGACCTCGCTCCAGCGCCCAAGACCACTGTCGCTCGGCACATGAAACGACATCTCGGAGACACCACGGATGGTGAGCTGCCTTTCTGGCATCGCCCAGATGTAGAAGTAGTAGGAACCAGCTGCGGACACGGCCTTCTCCCACTCACTTCGGGGTAGGACGATCTGCGGCGGCTTCTGTGTCGATGATTTGACCTCGATAAGCCGCGCGACGGGCTCCACTGGTCCTAGATCATACGACTTGATATCATAGCCAACGCCGTTTGCCTCAAAGCCGACAAGCTCAGGTTCTCGGCTGATGCCAAGGGCGGCTAATCTCTTTCGTTCGTAGGCGATGGTCTCCAGCTCGGCTTCGCCCCCACGTTCCGAACGACGAACATCGTCCTCAGCGCGGACTGTGGCTTGGATCTTGTACCACCAGGCCATCACCTCTGCCGACGGAGGCGTATCGAACAGCCTCGCAGCAGAAAAAACTTGGTACTCGTCTGGAGAGAGCGCTTCCGCGACCCTGCGGCGACCAAGTGGAAAGAGCTTCCGCCACCAGGGGCGCCGAGCCGCGATCAACCACTCCAATGCCGCCTGAAGTTCTTCCTCCACGGCGGTGAACTCGAACTCGTCGGGCAGCTCCGCATGCAATCTGAGAGCGCCTCTATGATCCGCAGCAGCGAAGTCGGGATCGATAGCACCGAGTGCTTCAACTGCCTCGACGGGCGCTATTGCATGAACGGCTAGATGCCGCCGGAGCATCATGAGCGCGCTGACGGCGCTCATGGTCAGGCCCAGTGACTTCAGATCGACGCTGATCACTCAGCCTCGTCCTCCTCATAGACGACCTTGCCCTCCAATTCCGCGATCAGGTCGATAACGTCCTCGACATCAACGTCCCAAGAGATCGGATCGTCAGCGTTCTCTTCGTCCAGCGCGATCTCATGGAGATCGTCGTCATCAAGAAGCTGCTGAAGCGCGCGGAGCTTCCGAGCAAGTCGCCGGCTGACAGAATGATCAATGCTGCCGACTCCTGCTGGAGCTACAGTCTGGAATATCCAGATGTTAGTCTCTACGTCAGGTGCGAGCCCCAATCGATGTATGCGGTCAATGGACTGAAGGTAGTGAGTGCTCACATAACTTCTATCTAAGTAGATCGCGTCATGGCATATCTTGTGCAGGCTGATCCCTTCCCCTGCCGCAGCGGGGTTGGCGATCATAACGCGGCAGGAGGCATCTTGGTGGAAACGCCTTATCCGACCTTCGCGCGTGCTGGGATCTGAGGGCTCCCCCGTGGGGATTGCTCCATAAAGCGATACCGGATTGAGGTCCGCCAGCAAGGCCTCCATCTCGATGATCGTGTCTGTGAAGATCGTCCAAATGACGGACTTGCGGCCCGCTAACGCAAGTTCCCGGGCGAACCTCTCCACTGCCCGCATTTTGGCAGATGCGCCCTCGGCGATGACCTGGTCGAACACTCCGGAGTCGACTTCAATCGCGCCATCCGCAATCGACCGAAGCGCGAGTAAGGGGTTGGCGGAGAGCTGGAGGAGTCGCAAGACGGCGCGTTTTGCGGCGGCGAGGTCAACTCGGTTATCATAAGCGAGCTTGCTCCCTTGGCGCACAAACTCGCTCTTCACCAAGCTGTACAAGGCAAGCTGACCCTTCGCCATTTCAACCGGCACAAAGTGGCGATGCGGCTTGGGTAAGCCGAGGTCCTTCTTTGTGGTGCGGACGTAAAGATTCCCCAGCACCTGACGGGGAGGGGCACCGCGACTTATCTGTGATCCAAGCCCGACTGCGGGCCACAGGAAATCTAGCTGTGACTGCAGATCAGTCGGTGACTGCGGCATGGGCGTTCCCGTAAGGATGTCGCGCCTGATTGGGAGCGTAGCAATCGAGAGCAGGAACGCGCCCCTCATAGACCCGTACCCGGCCTTCATTCGGTGGGCCTCGTCGAGCACCACGTGCACGGGATGGCGCATGAGGTAGGACGTGATGACGTCCGGGATCTGGATGATCAGATCGTAGTTGATCACAAACCTGGTGGCACCGCTCTGCAGGTCGCGGGCGACCTTGTCCGCGCTGCCGCTTAGAAAAGTGAACTCCTCTGCGTTTCCGTCAGGGGCATCTGGCGCCATGAAGTCGGGTACAACGTCCTGCCAGGCAGGAAACGCAGCCTTTGGGCAAATCACGAGCAGGTGCCCGCCTGGCTTCCGCGTTAGGAGATGAAGCGCTAGGCTAACAGCAGTCTTGCCCGCGCCCGGCACAGAGAAGTTCGCACCGTTCTCCAGCGCAACTAGGCGCTGGAGGTCTCTGATCTGGAATGGTCTAAGATCGTGCTTTGTGAATCCTGCGACCTTGAGCCTCTGCTCAATTTCGGCAGGGCTCAACGTTAGGTTAAGATTCACCCGCGCCGCCTGCGCCTGCCTAAACTGAGCAAGGAAGGCGGCGATACGTTGTTTGGTCTGCTCGTCTGTGCTCTTGAACACAAACCCAAGCGCGCGCTGCTGAGGGCCGAACTCGCGCACCAGTGAGAGAATGCCGGCCCAGGGCAACTCTACCTCGTTCCCTCTTAGCCGATAGTCGCCGCCCGTTGAGAGCGCAGCCTGCTGCAGTCGCTCCCAGACGGAGGTGTTTGCGGCCCCGTCCGTGAGCTTCAATCGCCCCGTCATCCCATCGACGTCGGCAGTTAGTTCAATCGTCGTTAGAGTGCTCAAGCGGTAGTCTCGGTAGCCTTCGACGCGATCTCCTTGAGCTTGGTCCTCAGATTGCTGGCCCGAGAGATTACCTCGGCAAGCTGGTTGTCGATCCCGCCGTAAGTCTTGGGGTCAGCCAATGACAGGTCAATTTCAGAGAGCCGCGTGTTTGCATCGCGCGCTGCGTTAAGGGCGCTCTTCCCGAGCTTGTCGGCCTTGCCGGCATCGGCGAGGGACTGACAGACCACCCGAAGCTCTTCCAGGACGTCTTCCCGGCGGTCTTCATCGTCGAGTGTCTTGATAAGCGGGCCGTATTTGTCGTCCTCAGGCCCGGGGCCAAGATCGATTTCGAAATCCTCGGTTTCCGCTAGCTCCTTCGGCTCATCAGCGATCAGATCAACACGCTCTGCTAGTTTGGTGAGCACCTCCGGCGCCTTTTCGCCGACGATCTTGTTGAACTCGTAGAGGCGTGTACCGAGCGTTTTGCGGTTGTCGAACAGGAGCCACGCCATCCGCATATTTGCTTCCAGCAGCGGACCTTCTTTCCCCTTCAGCCTGGCGGGGAGATCGTAAAAGAACTGTCGACCGTCCTCGACAAGCCGATAGTCGTACGGGGCGTGCCGCCATTCCTTCAGGTATATGTCGGCAAGTGCCAGAGCAGCAATGGCCTTTTTGATGTCAGCCTTCTCGCGCCTCATCAGATGAGCGACGGCGGCTTCCTTTCCCTGCTTAGCCGCCAACCTTTTGCGCACCCTTATCGCGTCATTGGCCCACGTGTACGGCAGCTTGGTCTCGGGCCGCATCTGCAGGCGGTCTTCGATGTCGTCGAGCTGGTCTGGCGTGAGGGGTGGCAACACCATGCACTCGATGGAGGCAAACTTCGGGTGCTTGCCGCCCTCGAACAGCTCGCGCATCGCGGACAAGCGACGATTCCCGTTCAGCGTGACGCCAGATCGAGTAATCATGATCGGTTCCGTTTGTCCGGTCCGAGCAAGCTCCTCGATTATGGGAGTGATGGATTCGGTGCCATCGCTGGCGAAGCGAGCAAGGATCTTGTGCTGTGCCTGCTGGGCAGTGGCGTTCTCTTCGTTCGCGCTGAAGAAGTCCGGAGGTAAATTGTGCTCCGCGAGATAAGCGAGCTGATCGGTTTGCGTACGTCCGTTAGCCATCCGGTAGAGTGGGATGTCCAACGGAACGGTGATGACCGGCAGCGACTCGGGCTTGTTTTCATGAACATCCCAACTCTCGACAGTCTTCTTGCTCTCAGCGCAAAAGGCCGAGATCAGCGAGACGCGCTCATGCTGCGGTCGCACATTCACTTTGTAACCGGACATCCCAAATCCTAGTCGAACGCGACCAGCAACATCGGCATAGTGATGATCCGGTCGAACAGCCCCAGCTCACTCCAAACGCGGTCTGCGTGAGCGACGTTCGAAGCAATGCAATCTGCAGCTGCCTTCGTCGGAATTGCAAGTGCAGCGGTCTCGATTTTCTTCTGTGTGTAGAGGTACTGGAGCTTCAGCAGGTCGTACATGGCCCGGCTGATATTGCCGGTCTGCACCTGAAAGGCCATGTCTCGGTACATGCCAGTCACTGTCAGGTCGAAACGCTGATCGACCCTCACATTGTAGGACCAACCAGCGCTCGTAAGCTCTTCTTTGAGGTGGTGGCGGATCGCGACCGTACACCCTGGTTCGATCCCGATGGCGGGAGCTTCGAAGAGATCAGTAAGCCAGTCGTACAGATCACGCCGCTGCCACTCCGCATCACCGTTGTGCAGGGAATACGCTCCGGCAAACTTCATCAGTCGCCTCGCATGGCGGTTGGTGGCTGATAGACTGGCTTGTCCATCGGCCGCGTGCGCAAGGTGCCGGCTTGCAGTTGTCGAACCCGATCCTCGGCGATGGACACGTACTCCTGCATGATGTCGCAACCATATGCGTTGCGGTCATTCTTAAGCGCAGCGATTGCAGTGGAGCCGACGCCAAGGTACGGATCGAGAACATTCTCGCCAGGATTGGTGAGGCCAAGCACGAGCCGCTCCACTAGTCCAACAGGGAACTGACACGGGTGGATCGTCTTCTCGACGTGGTTGGCCTTCACGTTGGGGATATCCCAAACGTCGGACGGGTTCTTGCCGAGAGGATTGCTCGAGATTTCTCCGCGACGAGGGCCTTTGAAGTGCTTTTTCTCAGGATACTTCGAAGGCACCCGCACCGGGTCCAGGTTGAACGTATAGTCGTCCCCTTTTGTAAACCAGAGAATGGTTTCATGTCGTCCGGAGAAGCGCTTCTGACAATGGAGCCCGTGGCCAAATGTCCATACTATCCGGTTGCGGAGACGAAGCCCGTGGTTCTTGAATAGAGGGTAGAGAACCATGTCGAGGGGAAACACCTCCCCACCATCTACGTGGTTGCCGACCTGCCAACAGAGTGATCCGCGTGGATGCATCAATCGAACCGCTTCAGCGATAGTCGCCGCTTGCTGTTCGAGGTAAACATCGATTGACTTGCGGGTTTCGTACGACTTCCCGATATTGTAAGGCGGCGAAGTGACGATGAGGTGTATACTCTCATCTGCCAAGCTCCGCATGAAGCGAAGATTGTCGACACACTCGATCCGCGCCGCTACCGGGCGGCGCAATGGGACGATAGTCGCGTCCTGTGCTTGGATATTCGGCGAGCGCATGACCTTGAGACATTTGGATAGGTTGAGTCGGGCTGAGACTGGGAGTCTCTCAGGCCGTGAACCTAAGATCCAGGGGCGTCACGTTCGGTCGCAGCGATCAGAGTCCAGCTGTGCTCGCCGAGTGACACCGCTCGTCCACGCACGTGACAGTGGCGCGTCAATTCCGCTGTAAATTCCGCTGAGAAGCGGCTATCCCGACAGGAAAGAAGCCCAAGGAATTCAATTCCTTGTAGGAAGTGGCGCGCCCGGAACGATTCGAACGTCCGACCCTCAGATTCGTAGTCTGATGCTCTATCCAGCTGAGCTACGGGCGCGCATGCCTTGCGGCGAGGGCGCGGAACCTAGTCAGGGTCCGAGAAAAGCGCAAGCCCCTCTTTCGGTCTTTTCCGACAAGCTTTACAGGCCGCGGCGCTATAGAACTCCGCAAGATAACGAAGCTATCTGAAGCCGATGTTCAATTGCACGCGCGCGTCCGGCCTCACCTTCCTGTTTCCAGAACGGGATACGGTCGTAGGCCCCACCCTCCAGATATACGGCGAGTTCGCCCAGCCCGAGGTCGATTTCCTGGTGGACGTCGCCACGGCTGAACGCGGCGTCTTCCTGGACGTGGGGGCGAATATCGGCGCGATCGCCCTGCCCTTTGCCCGCCGCCGCCCAGGCTGGCGCGTGACAGCGGTGGAGGCGCACCGGGGCCTGTCGGCGGTGCTGGCCACGAACGCCCTCGGCAACCATCTCTATAACGTAGAGGTGGTCAATGCGGCGGCGGGGCCCGAGCGGGCGATCGCCGACTTCCCGCTGGTGCCCCTGGACGCCGAGACCAACTTCGGAGACTCAGGGTTCCATCGCAAAGCTCCCCGGGCCGCGACCCTGCAGCTGCCGGTGGACGAGCTGGCTCCCGAGGCCGATGTCATCAAGGTGGACGTGCAGGGGTTCGAGGCCGAGGTGCTGAAGGGCGCCAGCGCCACCCTGGCGGCCGGCCGGGCCATCTGGTTCATCGAAACGCCCAGCGAGCCGGCCGTTCGGCGGGAAGTGCACGACACCTTTAGAAGCAACGGCTATGGCTTGTTCTGGTTTTTCTCGCCGTTCGGCACCCGCCGTTCGCCCCGCGGAAAGGCCACAGGGCAGGCCCTTGGCGGCGACGCCAACTGGGTGGCGGCGCCTGCCGGACGCCCCTCGCCCTGGCCGCTTCCGCCCGTGCGAGATCCGCTTGAAGCCAGGCCGGCCCGAGCCGCCGAGTATCCTTATCTGCAGCGCTACGGCTTCTGAGCCGGCGGCGCCCTCAGCCCGGCAGGTCCCGCCAGCAACGCACCTCGGTTCCCGGCCACGGCGTGGCTTCGTAGACGCCCCGGGCGATGGCGCGGGCCAGGGTGTCGGCGGCGAGGGCGCCCAGGCGGGCCAGGGTGAAGTCGGCCGGCGCGGCGAGGGGCCGGCGGCCGGTGGTCAGGGCGAATACGATGTCTCCGTCGAAGGGAGCGTGGGCGGGCCGGATCGCCCGGGCGAGCCCGTCCTGGGCCATCACCGCCAGACGCTTGGCCTGGGCCGGGGTCAGGGCCGCGTCGGTGGCCACGCAGGCGATGGTGGTGTTGCGCGTGGCGTCGGGCCGCTTGGCGAGCCCCCAGACATCGGGCCCAGCCATGAGCCCCGCCGAGCCGAGGCCGCCGAACTCGCCGCCGATCTCGTAGGGCGCAGCCCAGAAGGTGCGCCCCCCGCCGCCCACGGGTCCCGGCGCCGTCACCGAACCCCAGCTGTTCACCGCCACGACGGCGCCCACCGTGTAGCCGTCCTCGCTCACCACCGAGGCGGAGCCCGTGCCGCCCTTCAGCTGGCCGGCCATGGCGCCATAGCCGGCCCCGGCGGTCCCCAGGGCAAAGTCCTCGGCGGCGACGGCGACCGCCGCTCGGCCGAGTTCGCGATATGGCGGCGATTCGCCCCAGGCCTTGTCGCCGCCGTTGGCCATGTCGAACAGGATCGCGGCGGGCACCACCGGCGAGGGCGGCACGCCGGGCACGAGGCCATAGCCACGCCCGCGGACGCCCAGCCAGGCCGCGACGCCGTCAGCCGCCGCCAGGCCATAGACCGAGCCGCCGGAGAGCACGACCGCATCCACCGCCTCCACCAGGTTCTCGGGGGCCAGGGCGTCGGTCTCGCGCGTTCCAGGACCGCCGCCGCGCACGTCCGCCGCGCAGACGGCCTGCGCATCCGGCAGGATCACGGTGACCCCCGTCCGCGCCGCAGCGTCCTGCGCCTGCCCCACTTTCAAGCCGGGCACATCGGTGATCAGGTTCCGGAGCCCGGGCGTTGCGCGCATCTCGGCCATGACCCGACGTCGCACGAGCGGGCGCTTGTTGTCCACGCGCGCCGCACTATGGTCGCGCCTTGCCTGCCGCCGGAGTGACCTTTCGCCGTGATCCGCAAGACGCGCCCGCTTCCCTTCACCGCCGCGATCCTCGGGACCGCCCTGCTCGCCGCCTGCCAGGCCCCCGGACCGACCGCCGAGCCCAGCGCCCGCCCGGCGCCCGCCGCCCCGTCACGCACGGCGGGCCAGGCCATGGTGGCCGCCGCCAATCCCATGGCGGTCGAGGCAGGCCTGCGGGTGTTGCGCGAGGGCGGATCGGCGGTGGATGCGGCCGTCGCCGTCCAGGCCGTCCTGGGCCTCGTCGAACCGCAGAGTTCGGGCCTCGGCGGCGGGGCGTTCATGACCTACTACGACGCCAGGACCCGGACCGTGACCGCCTATGACGGCCGCGAGACCGCGCCGTCCGGGGCCACGCCGGACATGTTCCTGGATGAACAGGGCAAGCCCCTGAACCGGGCCGAGGCCATACTGTCAGGCCGCTCGACGGGCGTGCCCGGCGCCGTGGCCATGCTGGCCATGGCCCAGGCCGAGCACGGCAAGCTGCCCTGGAACCGACTGTTCCTCGACGCCGAGCGGCTGGCCGAAGAGGGCTTCCCGGCCCCAGGCCGCATGGCCATGTCGGCGTCCAGCCGCAGCCCCCAGGCCTCGACCCCCGACGCCATCGCCTATTTCACCAAGCCCGACGGGACCAAGATCCAGAAGGGCGACATCGTCCGCAACCCGGCCTACGCCGCCACCGTCCGCAAGATCGCCGCCGAAGGCCCCAGGGCGCTGCTGGAGGGCGAGATCGCCGAGGCCATCGTGGCCAAGGTTCGCGAGGGCGAGCGGCCGGGCGCCCTGACCCTCGAGGACCTCAGGAGCTATCGCCCCCGCAAGGCCGAGGCCCTTTGCCGGCCGTTCCGGGTCTATATCGTCTGTACGCCGGGCGCTCCGTCCGGCGGCCCCGCCGTTCTGCAGGGCCTGGGGCTGCTGGAACGCACCGCCGTGGCCGACCACCCGAACGATGTGGAAGGCTGGTACCTATTCAGCCAGGCGAGCCGGCTGATGTACGCCGACCGCGACCGCTACATCGGCGACCCGGCCTTCGTGGACGTGCCCATCGAGGGCCTTCTGGAACCCGCCTACCTCGACGCCCGGGTCAAGCTGATCGGCCCGACCGCCAGCCCGACCGCGCCGCCCGCCGGCACGCCTAGGGGCGCCAAGGCCCGCGGCCCGGACGCCACCCTGGAGCCCGCCGGCACCACCCATTTCGCCATTGTCGACGCCGAGGGCAATGCGGTCTCCATGACCACCACGGTGGAGAGCATCTTCGGCTCGGGCCGGATGGTGCACGGCTTCTTCCTGAACAATCAGCTCACCGACTTCTCGTTCTCGCCGGTGGACGCGGACGGGGCGCCGGTGGCCAACGCCGTGGCGCCAGGCAAGCGGCCGCGCTCGTCCATGGCCCCGGCCATCGTGCTGGACCGCGACCGCAACTTCCTGGCCGCCGCGGGATCGCCGGGGGGCCCGGCGATCCTCGCCTACAACCTCAAGACCCTGATCGGCATGCTGGACTGGAAACTGCCAGTGCAGGAGGCGATCTCCCTGCCGAACCTGATCGCCTCGGGGACCTACTATGCCGCCGAGGTGGACAAGTTCCCGCCGGCCATCGTCGAGGGCCTGGCCGCCCGGGGCGTGAAGCTGCAGTCGGGGGCCGGGGCGGAGGGCTCGGGCCTGCATGGCATCGAGGTGACGCCGCAGGGCCTGCGCGGCGGCGCCGACCCGCGCCGGGAAGGGGTGGCCCTGCCGCTGAACTAGCCGGGCTTCTTCGTCCGCCGGCTCGGCGTGGCCCTGCTGGGCGCGCCGGGCAGGCGGATCTCGAAGATCGAACCGTCCGCGCCGGTGGAGGCGAGGGTCAGTTCGCCGCCGTGCCCGGCCGCCAGTTCCCGGGCGATGGCCAGACCCAGGCCCGCCCCATCGGGCCGGCCGGACCCTGCAAAGGGCTGGAACAGCCGCTCGCGGACCCGCTCGGGGATGCCGGGACCGTTGTCCGACACCCGAATCACCGAGGCGTTGGGCGCCGCCTCCAGCGCCACCTCGATCTGTCCGGGCCGCGTCCGGCCTTCCTGGTGCTCGATGGCCTGACGGGCGTTGCGCAACAGGTTCACCAGGATGCGGTGCAGCTGGTCGGGGTCGGCGGTGACCAGTTCGTCGCGGCCCATGCGGCTCACCAGGGCCACGCCCCGCTCGGCGAGGCGCGCCTCCAGCGCCGCCTCATCCACCGCCTCGGCCAGGGGCACCAGCTTCGGTTCGGGCGCGGCTTCCTGGGTCTTGCCGTAGGTCAGCACGTCGGAGGCCAGCTTCACCGCCCGGTCCAGGGCGCGCTCGAGCCTGGGCAGGGCCTGGCTCACCTTCGGATCCTGCAGGGCGGCCAGCCGCTCGGAGGCGATCTGGGCCGAGGTGAGCATGTTCTTCAGGTCATGGTTGATCTTGGCCACCGCCTCGCCGAGGGCCGCCAGCCGGGCGCGGGAGTTCAGCGCCGCGCGCAGGTCGGCCTGCATCCGGTCGAGTTCGGCCTCGGCGCGCCCGATCTCGTCCCGGCGGCCCGAGGGCTCGACCCGGGCGGCGGGATCGTCGGGATCCACCCGGAACCGCTCCATGGCGTAGGTGATCCGCTGCATGGGCCTCACCAGGAAGAGGTTCAGGGCCACGAAGACGAGGATGCCGGCCAGGGTCGAGACGAAGGCCACGATGGCAAGGAGGCGCCACAGGTAGCTCGCCAAGGCCCGCTTCAGCTCGGTGTCGACGGCGACGAACTCGATGAACTCGGCTTCGCGGAAGCGCGGCTCGGCCACCACCCGGACCCGCCGGCCTTCGGGGCCGAAGATCGTCTGGAACGGCGCGAACAGGCCAAGCCCGGCGGCGCGCGGGCGCAGGTCCACGAGATAGGGCGCTTCGGCCGGCCGGGCTCCAGCGAACACCAGCGAGCGCACCCCGTCCACGGAAATGGCCACGATCTCGACGCCGGCGCCTTCCAGGAGTTGGGTCTTCAGCTGGTCGCTGACCACCCGGTCGGGCGCCACCTCGGGCGCCAGGGAGGCGAGTTCGGCGGCCCGCACCCGGTCCAGCAGCCACTGGCGTTCATAGGCGGAAAGGGTCGGCGGAATGGCGATCATGCCGCCAAGCAGCGCGAACAGCACCGTCAGCACCAGCAGGCGCGCGGAAAGCCCGCCGGGCCAGAAGATGCGGCGCCTGTCCCGGTCGGAAGGCTCCTTGGGCGCTAAGGCGTCCGCCATGATGCTTCGAGTTAATCCGTCAGCGTCGTCAGGGCAAACGCAGCTTCCTCAAAAGCCGACATCGGCCGGGAAGCGGCGGCGCCTATCTTGCGCCTACGGCCTCGCTAGGCGAGCGGAATCCGTCGGCGCGGAGCCGTTCGGCCAGTTCGCGCTTGATGCGGGTCACGAGCCCCGGCCCCTCGAAGACCAGGGCGGAATAGAGCTGCACCGCCTGGGCGCCGGCGCGCAGCTTGGCGTAGGCGTCCGCCCCCGAAGCGATTCCGCCGGCCCCGATCAGCGCGAGCCGCCCCGCGGCGGCGTCGGCGAACAGGCCCAGCATCCGGGTGGAGAGGGTCATGAGCGGCGCGCCCGACAGGCCGCCCGCCTCGTCCCGGAAGCGGGAGGTCAGTCCCTCGCGGCCCAGGGTCGTGTTGGAGACGATGATCCCGGCGAGGCCATGGGCGACCACCGTCTCGGTGATGGTCTCCACCTCGCCCTCCTCCAGGTCCGGGGCCACCTTCAGGAACATGGGAACGCGGCCGTCCGCAGGCAGCGCGTCGCGCGCCTCGGCCAGCCGGCCCAGCAGCTCCTCCAGCGCCGCCTTGGTCTGCAGCGCCCGCAGGCCCGGGGTGTTGGGCGAGGAGATGTTGATGGTGAAGTAGCTGGCGAGCCCCCACAGGCGGGTTAGACCGGCGACATAGTCGGCGATCCGGTCCTCGGAATCCTTGTTGGCGCCGATATTGGCGCCCACGACCCCCGGGCCGCGGCGGGCCAGCCGCCCCGCAAAGGCCTCCAGCCCCTCGTTGTTGAAGCCCATGCGGTTGATCACCGCCCGGTCTTCCGACAGCCGGAAGAGCCGCGGGCGCGGATTGCCCGCCTGCGGCCTGGGCGTGACCGTCCCGCATTCCACGAAGCCGAAGCCGGCCTTGAGCATCGGGCCGAACACCTCGGCGTTCTTGTCGAAGCCGGGCGCCAGGCCCACCGGATTGGGCAGGGACAGGCCCGCCACCGTGGTGGCGAGGATCGGGTCGTCGGCGCCGGCGCGGGGGCCGAGGCCCGCCTTCAGGCCGCGGATGGCCAGGGTGTGGGCGTCTTCCGGATCAAGCGTCCGCAGCGCCCGGGTGGCGAGGCCGTGAAGTCCGCTCATGCCAGATCTCCCACCTGGGGAACGCCGTCGGGATCCAGCGGCGCGTCGGTCACCGAGCGCACCAGGGCCACATCCAGCGGGCCGTAGAGGTGCGGAAAGAGATCACCGCCGCGCGAAGGCTCGAACTTCAAGGCCGAGCCCAGATCGTGGGCCTCGACCTCCAGCACCACGAGGTCGGCCTGACCTGCGAAGTGCCGGCGGGCCGTCTCCTGAGCCTGGGCGGCTGTGGAGAAATGGATGAAGCCGTCCGCATGGTCGACCGGGGAGCCCTCGAACCGCCCCGCGGCCTCAGCGACCAGCCAGTCGCTCCGCGGCAGGATCTTGTAGATCCGGCTCATTGCGGCGGGTCCGGGTAGAACAGCCCGTCGAAGCTCGGCCGGCCGTTGGCGTCGAACAGGAAGACCGCCGTGGCGCCGGGCGGGAACTTGCGCTGGGCCTGGTTGATCAGTTCGCTGGGCGCGGAGCCTTCGAGCAGCAGCTGGATGGTCAACTCCTGCAGGCCCGGGTTGTGCGCCACCACCATCACGGTGTTGGCCGTCTTGCCCGCCCGCCGGGCCGCGTGCCGGATGCCGCCCGAATCGGCGTGGTACAGTTCGGGTTCGAAGGTCGCCTCGGCGTCCGGGAAACTAGGCCGCACGGCCTCCCACGTGTCGCGGGTCCGGGCCGAGGTGGACACCAGCACGATGTCCGGCTTGAAGCCGAGGTCGGCGAGGCTCGCGCCCATGGCGGCGGACTCCAGCACCCCGCGCGGCGCCAGCCTGCGGTCGAAATCATCACCAGTGACGGAATCCGGCTCGGCCCTGCCGTGCCGGAAGAGGATCAGCCGCTGCATTAAGACGCCTTCTGCCCGAAGCGGTCCTCATAGCCGAGCGGCGGGGCGCTGCAACCCATTGACAGAGCACGGCGCGGGCGGTCCAACGCCCCCATGATGGCGCAGGCCCAGATCGCAGGGGGTTACGAGACGGGCGGCGGGACCTGGCGGTTCCCGGCCAGCCAGCCGCTGAAACTGGATTCCGGCGGCGAGATCGCCCCGCTGGAGGTCGCCTACAAGACCTACGGCCGGCTGAACGAGACCAAGTCCAACGCAGTCCTGGTCTGCCACGCCCTGACCGGGGACCAGCACCTGGCCTCGACCCATCCGGTCACCGGCAAGCCCGGCTGGTGGAGCCGCTTCGTCGGCCCCGGCCTGCCGCTCGATCCCGAGCGCTATTTCATCATCTGCTCCAATGTGGTCGGCGGCTGCATGGGCACCACCGGCCCGGCGAGCACAAACCCGAAGACCGGCGAGCCTTACGGCCTGTCCTTCCCGGTCATCACCATCGCCGACATGGTGCGGGCGCAGGCCATGCTCATCGAGGCCATGGGCATCGACACCCTGTTCGCCGTGGTCGGCGGCTCCATGGGCGGGATGCAGGTGCTCACCTGGGCGGCGGACTATCCCGAGAAGATCTTCAGCGCCGTCTGCATCGCCGCGGCCGCCCGCCATTCAGCCCAGAACATCGCCTTCCATGAGGTGGGACGCCAGGCGATCATGGCCGACCCCAACTGGATGGGCGGCGCCTATCTGAAGGCCGGCGTTCGGCCCGAGAAGGGGCTGGCGGTGGCGCGCATGGCCGCGCACATCACCTACCTGTCCGAACCCGCCCTGCAGCGGAAGTTCGGCCGCGAACTGCAGCGGGACGGCCTGTCGTGGGGCTTCGACGCCGACTTCCAGGTGGAGAGCTATCTGCGCCACCAGGGGGCATCGTTCGTCGATCGGTTCGACGCCAACAGCTACCTCTACATCACCCGGGCGCTGGACTATTTCGACCTCGCCGCCCGCCACGGGGGCTCCTTGGCCGAAGCCTTCCGCAAGGCCCGCGGCGTGCGCTTCTGCGTGCTGTCGTTCTCGTCCGACTGGCTCTATCCGACCGCCGAGAGCCGCGACATCGTCCGCGCTCTCAACGCCGCCGGCTGCCGCGCCAGCTTCGTGGAGATCGAGAGCGACAAGGGCCACGACGCCTTCTTCCTCGACGAACCGCAGCTCGACGCCACGCTCCGCGGCTTCCTGGCCGCACAGGCCGCCGCCCGAGGGCTCGCGTGACCGAGATGCGTGAGGATTTCCGCGAGATTCTGCGGCTGGTCCGCCCCGGCGCCCGCGTCCTCGACATCGGCTGCGGCGAGGGCGAGCTGCTGGAACTGCTGAGCCGCGAGAAACGGGTCGACGGCCAGGGCCTGGAAATCAGTCCCGAGGGCGTGGCGGCCTGTCTGGCGCGGGGCCTGGCCGTGGTGCAGGGCGATGGCGACCGCGACCTCGACCACTTCCCGACCCGCGCCTTCGACTATGCGGTCCTCTCCAAGACCCTGCAGCAGATGCGCGAGCCGAAGCACGTGCTGTCCGAACTGCTGCGCATCGCCGACCAGGCGGTGGTCTCGGTGCCGAACTTCGGCCACTGGAAGGTCCGCTGGGCCCTGCTCTCCCGCGGCCGGATGCCCGAGACGGGTGCCCTGCCCGAGCCCTGGTGGTCGACGCCCAACATCCACCTCTGCACCCTGGCCGACTTCACCGCCCTGTGCGACGACCTCGGCCTGCGGATCGACGCCTGCGTGGCCCTGGCGGAGGGCCGCAAGGCCCGGCAGATCGACCCGCGCCGGCCGATCGAGAACTGGCGCGCTGAGACCGCCCTGTTCCTGCTGAGCCGCAAGACGGCCGACACGCCGGAAGCCGTTCCGCAGAACCTCTTCGGGGAAGTCGAACTGCCGAAGCCGGACGCGCCGGCCCCCAGGACGAAGCCCAAGCGCCGCAAGCGCTGATCCCTCGTCGGGGCGGAGCGCCTAGCCGGCGATGGCGGAAGCGCCGGTTTCGCCCGTGCGGATGCGCAGGGCGCGTTCCAGATCGAGGACGAACACCTTGCCGTCGCCGATCTTGCCCGTGTTGGCCGAGCGCTGGATGGCCTCGATCACCGCCTCGACGATGTCGGCGGGAGCCGCGATCTCCAGCTTCACCTTGGGAAGCAGCTTCACCTCGTACTCGGCGCCCCGATAGACCTCGGTCTTGCCGCGCTGGCGGCCATAGCCGCGCACCTCGGTGACGGTGAGGCCGGATGCGCCGGCCTCGGTCACCGCCTCGAGCACGGCGTCCAGACGGCTGGGCTTGATGACCGCGATGATCAGCTTCATGCGCCGAGAGACTCCGGTTTCTTGAACAAGGCTAAGACTTTCGCCGGCGCTTCGCCAAGGGTTTGCGGGCGTCGGCCGGATCTGGCGCCCGCGAATGAGGCAGTCGTGAGACCGGCGCGCCCGCCGGGCTTGGGGCCAGCACTGGGCGCACCGCCTTGGCCTTCACGCGCACGCCCTTGGGCTTGACCGCGAAGGTCTGTTTCACCGCCTCCATGAGCAACAGCCCGGCGAAGCCCGGCCAGAGGCGCGAGCCGGCCTGCTCGAACCCTTCGGCCCAGCCCGCCATCCAACCCACGGGCGGCGCATAGAGCGCCCGGGTCCATCCCGACGGCTCCAGCTCCGCCTCGCGCAGCAGTTCGGCCAGCTGGCTGCGGCTGTAGGGGCGCCCATGCCCGAAGGGCGTCTTTTCGGTGTTGGCCCAGAGGCCGTTGCGGGACGCCACAGCGACGATTACCCGGCCGGACGGCGCCAGCACCTGCCAGACCTCCTTGAGCAGGGCGACCGGGTCGGCGCTTTCCTCGATGGCGTGGATCACCAGGATCCGGTCGAACAGGGCGTTGCGGAACGGCAGGGCGTCCTCGGGCGTGAGGACCGCGAGGTTCCGGCCATCGGGCGGCCAGATCTCCACGCCCTGCTGCGCCGGCATGGCCGCCACCACGCGCCGGGCCGCGGCCCGGAAAGGCCCCACGAAAGGCGTGCCGTATCCCAGGGCCAGCACGTCCAGGCCCCGGGCGTCGCCCCAGGCTTCCACCAGCTTGCGCTCGACCATGGCCCGGGCCGCCCGGCCCAGGTCCGAGGCGTAGAACCGGCGTAGTTCGAGGACGTCCCTTCGCATCTCTCCCCGAGGTATGCTCGACGCGAGCTTTGGGCCAGCCTAAACCCACAGCAGGAGTTCGGAAGATGCCGCTCACCGTCCATCAGTTCCCGTGCCTGGAGGACAACTACGGCTTCCTCGTGCGCGACGAGGCCTCGGGCCTGGCGGCCTGCGTGGACACGCCGGACGCGAACGCCATCCTGCGCGAACTCTCACGCCTGGGCTGGTCCCTGACCCTGATCCTCAACACCCACTGGCACCCCGACCACGCGGGCGGCAACGCCGAGATCAAGGCCGCCACGGGCGCCAACATCGTGGGCCCCAAGGAGGTCACCCGCATCGCCCCCCTCGATCGGGAGGTCCAGGGCGGCGACGAGGTGCGGCTGGGCGAGACCAGCTTCCGGGTGATCGAGAGCGGCGGCCACACCCTGGGCCATGTGGCCTACCACGACGCCGCCGACCGCATCGCCTTCGTCGGCGACACCCTTTTCGCCCTGGGCTGCGGGCGGCTGTTCGAAGGCAGCCCCGAGCAGATGTGGGAGAGCCTTCAGCGCTTGGCGGCCCTGCCCGACGACACGCGCGTCTACTGCGCCCATGAATACACGGCGGCCAACGCCCGTTTCGCCCTGTCGGTGGACGACGACGCGGCGCTCAAGGCCCGGACCGAGGCGATCTTCGCCGCCCGCGCCCGCGGCGAGCCCACCGTGCCCACCACCATCGGCCTTGAGAAGGCGACCAATCCGTTCCTGCGGGCGCCCCTGCTGGCCGGCCGGGTCGGAGCGGCGGGCGAGCCGGACTTCAAGGCCTTCGCCGCGGTGCGGGCGGCCAAGGATGCGTTCCGGGGCTGAAACCTAGCCGCCCGCGGCGACGCGGATGATCAGGTCTGACGAGGGACGGCCGGCGAGGCCGTGGGCCGGGGCCACCGTGATCCGCAGGATGTCGTCACGGATCGCCGCATGAGGCTTCTTGCCCTCCACCAGCACCACCTTGCTGAACTGGCCGAGCAGCACCCGGCTATCCTTGCGGCGGGCCATGCGGGTCACCGCCACGCTGGTCACGGTGGCGGCGTCGGCGATCAGGGCCGAGGAGGCCGGCGTCGCCTCGGCCTCGAAGAGGATGGTCCGGCGGGCGGCGCGGCTGGCGCGAAGGCTGGCCTGGGCCAGGCGTTCCAGCAGGGCCTGCGGGCCCAGGGGCGGCAGCCGCAGGGGCGTCCCATCGCCGGCCAGGGCGGCGGCCGCGCCGCCGGGCCGCGCGTCGGTGAAGACCGTCACCCCGCCCAGCCGCGTGGCGCGCAGCACCGGCTCGCCCAGGTCGTTCTTGTAGATCACGTCCCCGCGCGGGGCCGGCATGGGCTGCAGGGCCCAGACCTCGGGACTGTCCTCGAACTTCAGCAGCGGCCGGGACTGGCTCCGGTCGAGGACGAACACGCGACCGTCTTCAGATACATATCGGGCCACCGGCGGCGGCTGGATCTGGCGACCCGGACCGGCGTTGCGGCCGAACAGCCCCTCACGGAGCCCCTCCTGAGCGAGAGCCGGCGTGGCGAATCCACCCGCCAGCGCCGCCAACAGCGCCAGCAAGACCCGTTTCCTGGACGCCTGCGGCTCGCCCGTCATGATTGCCGAGCAGATGCCCGGGGATCGGGGCGCTTTTTGGACGCCACAGCGACCCTCATCCAACCAGATATTGGCCGCCATTCAGCGAAAGCGTCGTTCCGTTCACATAACCCGCCCGTTCCCCCGCCAGGAACGAAACCGCGTCGGCGATCTCCTCCCCCCGGCCGAGGCGGCCGGCAGGAATCTGGGCGATGATCCCTTCCAGCACCTTGGGCGGTACGGCCTGCACCATCTCGGTGTCAACGTAGCCCGGCGCCACGCAGTTCACGGTCACCCCCTTGCGGGCGTTCTCCAGCGCCAGGGCCTTGGTAAAGCCGATCACCCCGGCCTTGGCCGCCGAGTAGTTGGTCTGGCCGAGCTGGCCCTTCTGGCCGTTGATCGAGCTGATGTTGATGATCCGGCCCCACTCGCGCTCGCGCATGCCTTCGATGACCTGCCGGGTCATGTTGAAGAGCGAGTCCATGTTGACCCGGATGACCTCGCTCCACTGCTCGGGGCTCATCTTGTGGAAGAAGCCGTCGCGGGTGATGCCGGCGTTGTTCACCAGCACGTCGACCGGGCCAAGTTCGGCCTCCACCTCGCGCACCGCCCGTCGGCAGTCCTCGAAGACGCCGACATTGCCCTTCACCACCATCACGCCCAGCGCCCGGGCGCAGCTGAGAGCCGCCTCGTCATTGCCGGAATAGCCGGCCGCGACCTTGAAGCCGTCGCCCACCAGCCGTTCGACGATGGCGCGGCCGATGCCGCGCGTGCCGCCCGTCACCAGAGCAACCCTGGCCATCCTCACCTCCTCTTCGGCGGCCGCCGGCTGGGGCGCTGGCGTCGCTCCCCTAGATTTTCTCGACGCACATGGCCACGCCCATGCCGCCGCCCACGCACAGCGTGGCCAGCCCCTTGGACGCGTCCGTGCGCTTCATCTCGTGCAGCAGGGTGGTCAGCACCCGGGCGCCCGAGGCGCCGATCGGGTGGCCGATGGCGATCGCGCCGCCGTTGACGTTCACCTTCGCGGAATCGAGGCCCAGCTCGCGGACCACGCAGATCGACTGGGCGGCGAAGGCCTCGTTGGATTCCACGAGGTCGAGATCGGCGACCTTCCAGCCAGCCTTCTCCAACGCCTTGCGGCTGGCCGGGATCGGACCCGTTCCCATGATCTCGGGATCGACGCCGGCATGGGCCCACGACGCGATGCGGGCGAGGGGCTTGAGGCCACGGTTGGCCGCCTCCTCGGCGCTCATCAGCACCAGGGCCGCGGCGCCGTCGTTGATGCCCGAGGCGTTGGCGGCGGTGACCGTGCCGTCCTTGGTGAAGGCGGGCTTCAGGCCCGAGACGCTTTCCAGGGTCACCCCATGGCGGATGTATTCGTCCTGGTCGACCACCGTGTCGCCCTTGCGCCCCTTGACGGTGACGGGGGCGATCTCGTCCGCGAACTTGCCGGCCTTCTGGGCGGCCTCGGCCCGGTTCTGCGAGGTGACCGCGAACCGGTCCTGATCCTCGCGCGTGATCTGCCAGCGGGCCGCCACGTTCTCGGCGGTCTGGCCCATGTGATAGCCGTGGAAGGCGTCCCACAGGCCGTCCTTCAGCATGGTGTCGACGAGGCCGAGTTCGCCCATCTTGGTCCCGTTGCGCAGGTGCGCTGCGTGCGGCGAGCGGCTCATGCTCTCCTGGCCGCCGGCGACCACGATCCGCGACGAGCCCTCGGCGATCTGTTGGGCGGCCAGCGCCACCGCGCGCAGGCCCGAGCCGCACAGCTGGTTGAGGCTCCAGGCAGGGCTTTCCACCGGCACGCCCGCGGCGATGGCGGCCTGACGGGCGGGGCCCTGGCCGGCCCCGGCCTGCAGCACCTGGCCCAGGATCACCTCATCGACCTCGGCGGCCTGGACGCCGGCCCGCTCCACCGCCGCCTTGATCGCCACCGCGCCCAGCTCGTGGGCGGGCAGGCTGGACAACGCCCCGTTGAACGAACCCACCGGCGTGCGGGCGGCGGAGACGATGACGATGTCGCTCATGGGGGCGGCTCCTGAAAAACTGATGTTACTCGGCCCAGGTTCTTCTATCGGCAAGCCGGGGGCCGCGGGCAAGCCCGACGGCGAATCCGCCGGACATTTGCTTATGCGCTCGCATCCGCGATACTGCGGTGCAGAACGAGGCTGGGCCCCCGGCCGGCCTACGCATAAGGATCAGGGATGGCAGACACCCAAGAGTCCGGACCGGCCGAAGGCGAGCGCGTCATCATCAAGAAGTACGCCAACCGGCGGCTCTACAACACGGCCTCGTCCAGCTACGTCACCCTCGAGCACCTGGCCGACATGGTGAAACGGGGCGTCGACTTCGTGGTCTATGACGCCAAGACCAACGAGGACATCACCCGGACCGTCCTCACTCAGATCATCTTCGAGGAGGAGGAGAAGAGCCAGGGCCAGTCCCTGCTGCCGATCCAGTTCCTCCGCCAGCTCATCAGCTTCTACGGCAACTCCATGCAGGCCTTCCTGCCCAGCTATCTGGAGCTGTCGCTGGCCTCCTTCGCCCAGCAGCAGGAGCGGCTGCGCGCGGCCATGAGCAGCGCGGGCATGAGCAGCGCGGGCATGACGCCCGGCATGGGGGCCTACGAGGAGCAGATCCGCCAGAACCTTCAGCTCTTTGACCGGGCGATGAAGATGTTTTCGCCCTTCGCCTACACCCCGGCCGCCAAGCCCGAGGAGCCGCCCCCCGCGCCGCCCCCCAAGGCGGACCCTGCGGCCGACGACGCCCTCGCCCTGCTGCGCAAGCAGATGGCCGAGATGCAAGCTCAGATCGACAAACTCGCATCCAAGGGTTGAAACTGGCCCGCCGATTGCAGCCCGAGGCCCCATGGTGTCCCGAATTGACCGCATCCGGCGTGCGACCCTGGTGGGCGGGGTCATCAAGGCCGACAACGACGCCCACGACGAGACCGAAGAGCCTCGGCCGATGCGCCTGCCCGCAGTCGCCGCCCCGGCCGCGCCGCGCCAGCATCCCCCCGGCCGCGAGAGCGACGCCGTATTTGCGGCCCAGCTGATTGGCCAGGAGGGGCAAAAGCGCGGACTGCGCGCCGGCCCCCTGCACATCGAGGCCGCCCGCGGCGCCTATAACAAGGTGGAGTGGTCAGGCTCCAGGGACCGCCGGGCCCGCGCCGGCCGCAAGGCCAAGACCGAGGTCTAGCGCAAGCGCAGGCGGGCGATCTCGGCCTCCAGCGCCGCCACGCGCTTCTCGAGGGCGGCCAGCCGGTCGTCCCCTTCTGGCACAGGCGTGGAGACGCCCGCCCGGTCGGCGACCTTCGCCGGGGTGACGCCGAGAAGCTCGGCAAAGGCCGCCACCTCGGCGGCGGAAAGTTCCCGCTGGTCCTTGAACACCAGGGCCAGTTCGTCCGGCCTGAGCCCCGCCACGGCCGCCAGCACCTCGCGCGACAGCCCTCGCTCCGAGAGTTGGGCGTCGAACCAGTCCGCATCAAAGAAAAGGGCCATGGGTTGGCGCCGGTCTTGCTTGCCCGTGATCTCAACCTTCGACCACGGACCGGGCCATGATTCAATTCGCGCTGAAGGCGTTCGACCTGATCGTCGTCACCCTGATCTTCAGCGCCCTGACCTGAGCCCTCGTCAGGCCTCGTCCCAGCCGCCCGGCGCCCGGGCCCGGGACTGCAGCCACATCACCCCCAGCAGGTCCGAGAGGGACGCCCAGAGCCGTCCGAGGTTGGTGTACTTCGACCGGCCGGTCTGTCGATGCCGGTGGTTCACCGGCCGGTATTCCGCACGGTAGCCCTCGCGCATCATCAGCGCCGGCAGGTAGCGGTGCATGTGATCGAAGTAGGGCAGGCGCAGGAAGGCCTCGCGACGGAAGGCCTTCAGGCCGCAGCCGGTGTCGTTGGCGGTGTCCCGCAGCAGGCGCTTGCGCACGCCGTTGCCGATCTTGGAGGCGATCTTCTTGGCCTGGCTGTCCTGGCGCTTCACCCGCTCGCCGCCGACCATGGCGAGGTCCTCCGGGCCTGACATCAGCACATCCACCAGGCCCGGCCCGTCGGCAGGGTCGTTCTGGCCGTCGCCGTCGAGGGTGACGATCACCCCGCCCCGGGCGGCCAGCACGCCGGTGCGGATGGCGCGGCTCTGGCCGGCGTTCTGGCGATGACCCACGACGCGCAGTTGCGGGATTTCCGCCTTGAGGGCCGTCAGGGCCGCGCGGGTGCCGTCGCGGCTGGCGTCGTCCACGAAGACGATCTCGAAGTCGCGGCCCGCGAAGGCCGCCGCGATCTCCCGGGCAAGGCCCGGCGCCGCGCCCTCCTCGTCGAAGACTGGAACCACAATCGAGATGTCGGGCGCTTTCGCCATGCCTCCCCATAGCGGAAGGACGGATCGTGCTACTAGAGGCGCAATGTCGCTTGAGCGCCTGATCACCTACTGGAGCCGCGGCTGGCGCGGCCCGGCCGCGGCCGCCTTCATCGCCTTCGTGGCCGGCCTGCCGGGGCTTTTGGCCGTGCCTCCGCTCGACCGCGACGAATCACGTTTCGCCCAGGCGACCGCCCAGATGCTGGAGACCGGCGACTATGTGGTCATCCAGTTCCAGGATCAGCCGCGGTTCAAGAAGCCGGTCGGCATCCACTGGCTGCAGGCGGCCACGGTCGACCTCGTCTCCAGCGCCGAAGCCCGGGAGATCTGGGCCTACCGCCTGCCCTCGCTGCTAGGGGCGATGCTGGCGGCGGCGGCCTGCGCCTGGGGCGCGGCGGCCTTCTTCGGCGGTCCGGCCGGGCTGGGCGCCGGCGCGCTGCTGGGCGCCACCTTCCTCCTCTCCACCGAGGCCTTCATCGCCAAGACCGACGCCGTGCTGGCCGGGACCACCACCCTGGCCCTGGCGGCCCTTGGCCGGCTCTACGCCGCCTCCCGGGACGGTCCGCCCGCTGGCTGGCGCACCGAAGCCCTGTTCTGGACCGGCCTGGGGCTCTCGACCCTCGTGAAGGGACCGGTGGGGCCGCTGGTGGTGGCCCTCACCATGCTGACCCTCTGGCTGTGGGACCGGCGGATCCGCTGGCTCGCCCGCCTGCGCTGGTACTGGGGCTTGCTCGCCATTGTCGCCATCGTCGGCCCCTGGGCCGGCGCGGTCACCGTCGCCACCGACGGCGGCTTCTGGAGCGAGGCCATCGGCGCCGACCTGGCCCCCAAGCTGGCCGGCGGCCAGGAAAGCCACGGGGCGCCGCCCGGCTACCACATGCTGCTGACGCCGCTCCTGGCTTTCCCCATCACCCTGCTGCTGCCCGCCGCCCTGTGGGGGGCCTGGGCCCGGCGGGGCGAGCCGGGCGTGCGCTTCGCCGTGGCCTGGCTGGTCCCGGCCTGGCTGCTCTTCGAACTCATGCCCACCAAGCTGCCGCATTATCCGTTGCCGACCTATGGCGCCCTGGCCTGGCTGGCCGCGGCGGCCCTGGTCCAGCCGCTGGGCGCCTGGGCGCGGTGGGCCGGGGCGATCCTGGCCGCTCTGGTCGGCCTGGCCCTGGCGGGCGGGGTGATCTACCTGCTCAGCCTCTACGGCGACGGCTCGGACGCCTGGGCCGCCGCCCTCGCCGCCCTGCTGCTCGCAGCCGCGGGCCTGGTGGGCGGTTACTTCGCGGTGAAGGGCGCCGTGCGCGAAGGCGTGGCGGCGGCCCTGGTCCTCGGCGTGCTCGGCCATGGCGTGCTGGCCGCAGGGCTGGTCCCCCGCCTCGATCCCCTGTGGGTCTCCGCCCGGCTTGAGCGGGCCATGGCCCAGGCGCGCCTCCTGCCACGGCAGGGCGTCGCCGAGGCTCCGGTGGCCGTGGCCGGCTATGCCGAGCCCAGCCTGGTCTTCGGCCTAGGCACCCCCACCGAGCTGCACGGGCCGGCCGAGGCCGCCCAGGCCATCGCCGAGAACCGCCCGGCGATCGTCGAGGCCCATGAGGAGACGGCCTTCCGCGAGCACCTGGCCGCGCGAGGGGTGACCGTGCGTGAAGTGGCCCGCGTCGATGGCCTGAACTATTCCAAGGGGGACGAGGTGAGCCTGCGGGTCTATGTCCCCGAGGTCCCGCCCGACCAGGTTGCGAGGTGAGGCCATGAGCCGTCGGATCGAGATCGTGGAGGTGGGCCCGCGCGACGGCCTGCAGAACGAAAAGACGCTGCTCGACATCGGCCAGAAGCTTGAGCTGATCCGCCGCCTCGAGGACGCCGGCGCCCGGCGCATGGAGGTGGTCTCCTTCGTCAATCCCAAGCGGGTGCCGCAGATGGCCGGCGCCGAGGAGATCATGGCGGCCCTGAACGTCCCTGGGGCGAAGCCGACCGGCCGCTCGCGCATCGGCCTCGTGCTCAACCAGCGCGGCTGGGACCGCTGCGTGGCGTCCCGCTGCGACGAGGCCAATGTGGTGGTCTGCGCCACCGACGGCTTCGGCATCCGCAACCAGGGCGCCTCCACGGCCGAACAGGTGGACACCCTGGCCGCCATCGTCGCCGCCCGACGCCTGGAGGATCCGCCGATCTCGGTCACCGTTTCGGTGGCTTTCGGCTGCCCCTTCGACGGCGAGGTCCCCGAGGAGCGGGTGGTGGAGATCGTCCGCGCGGCGGCCGACATGCGAGTGGCCGAAATCGCCCTGGCCGACACCATCGGCGTCGCCGATCCCTGGACCGTCCGCCGGCGGGTCGAGGCGGCCCGCAAGGCCGCCGGCCGCGTCCCCCTGCGCCTGCACTTCCACGACACCCGCAACACCGGCCTCGCCAACGCCTTTGCGGGCGTGGAGGCGGGCGTCGACATCCTGGACGCCAGCGTCGGCGGGCTCGGCGGCTGTCCCTTTGCGCCGAACGCCACCGGCAACATCGGCACCGAGGATCTGGTCTACATGCTGGAGCGCGCCGGCTACGAGACCGGCTATGACCTCTCCAAGCTGATCGGCATCGGCCAGTGGGTCTCGGAACTGCTCGGCAAGCCCCCGGCGAGTTCTCTCAGCCGGGCCGGCCCCTTCCCGCTGGCGCGCTAGGTCAGCGCGGCCGCAGCCGCCACATGATCGGCCGCGCCAGGGCGGTGGCGACGATCACCGGCGACAGCAGCCAGGCCAGCGCCCGTTGGCCGACGCCCTCGGCGCGCTTGCGGAAATAGCGGGCTAGGCCGACGCCCTTGTGGAACTCCACCTTCAGCGGGCTGGCGAGACTGGTGTGGCCCAGGTGGACCACCTCGGCCTTGGGATGGAACAGCACTTCCCCGCCCTGCTGACGCACGCGCCAGCAGAGGTCCACGTCCTCCACGTGCAGGAAGTAGCCCTCGTCGAAGCCGCCCACGGCCAGGAAGTCGTCGCGGCGCATGCAGAAGCAGGCGCCGGAGATGGTCGGGACGCTGGCCGCGCCGCTCGGAGCCGTCTCGCCCTCCCAGTGCACCTCGTAGCGGCTGAGGCCTGGCAGGCGCCGCGCCAGGCCGCTCAGAGACAGGATGGCGCTCATGGGGGTGATGTCCCCGCGCCGGGCGCCGCGCTGCTCCGTGCGGTCGGCGTTCAGCACCCGGCCGCCCACGATGCAGGGGGCGGGTCGCCCCTCCACCTCGCGCACCAATTCGGCGATGCAGCCGGGCTGCAGGAAGGCGTCCGGATTAAGGAAGACCAGCAGGTCGCCCTGCGCCCGCTTCGCACCGAGGTTCGCCCCGCGGGCGAAGCCCACATTGCCCTGGCCCGAGATCACCACCACCCGCGCGTCGCGGGCGGCCAGCGCACGGAGGCGCTCGGCCTCCTCCGGCCGAGAGCCGTTGTCCACGACGACGAACTCGTCGACCAGCGGGTCGGCCAGCACCCTCTCCAGGCTCTGCGCCAACGCCTCGCCGGTCATGTAGACCACCATGACCACCGAGACCGTGCAGCGAGGCCGCGGCGAGTCGGCGGTCAGGCCGTCAACAGCCGGCGCGGGCTCGGAGGTCGCGAAGGGGGCGGCGACGCCGTTCATCCAGCCTCCTACTGGCCCCGTCCGGCCTTGCGGGCAAGGTCAGGCGGCAGGGCTTCGGCAGCAAGAACGCCCGCCGCCTCGCTCAGGGACAGAATCTCCTGACGGTCCGAGCCGAGGCGGCGCAAGGCGACCTTGCCTTCCTCGGCCTCGCGGCGGCCGACCACGGCGATGACCGGAACCTTGGCAAGGCTGTGCTCGCGGACCTTGTAGTTGATCTTCTCGTTCCGCAGGTCGAGCTCCACACGCAGCCCCTTCGCCTTCAACGCCTCGGCGGCCGCGCGAGCATAGTCGTCGGCGTCGGACGTAATTGTGGCGACCACAACCTGAACGGGCGCCAGCCAGAGCGGGAACGCGCCAGCGTAGTTTTCGATCAGCACCCCGATGAAGCGCTCCAGCGAGCCGCAGATCGCCCGGTGCAGCATCACCGGCCGCTGTTTGGAGCCGTCCTCGGCCACATATTCGGCGCCCAGGCGCTCGGGCAGGACGTAGTCGAGCTGGATGGTGCCGCACGTCCAGGTCCGGCCGATGGAGTCCTTCACCACCCAGTCGAGCTTGGGAGCGTAGAAGGCGCCGTCGCCCTCGGCGATCACCGGCTCGACGCCGGCCTTGCGGGCGGCCGACAGCATCTGGGCCTCGGCCTTGTCCCAGAACTCGTCCGTCCCGGCCCGGATCTCGGGCCGCGTGGCCAGGGCGATATGGTCGCGCTCCAGGCCGAAGTCGGCGTGGATGGAGTTGGCCAGCTCAATGAACCGCGCCGTCTCCTCCTCGATCTGGTCCTCGCGGCAGAAGATGTGGGCGTCGTCCTGGGTGAAGGCGCGCACCCGCATCAGGCCGTGCAGCGAACCCGACGGCTCATAGCGGTGGCAGGCCCCGAACTCGGCCATGCGCAGCGGCAGGTCGCGGTAGGACTTCTGGCCGAACTTGAAGATCTGCACGTGACCTGGGCAGTTCATCGGCTTCAGGGAGAGCTCCTCGCCCTCCTCGGTCTCGCAGACGAACATGTTCGGCCGGTACTTGTCCCAGTGGCCGGACTTTTCCCAGAAGACCCGGTCCAGCACCTGCGGCGTGCGCACCTCCTGGTAGCCGGCCTCCTCGAGCCGGCGACGCACATAGGCCTCCACCGTGCGCCACAGCGTCAGGCCCTTCTCGTGCCAGAACACCATGCCCTTGCCCTCTTCCTGCATGTGGAAGAGGTCCATCTGGCGGCCGAGCTTGCGGTGATCGCGCTTCTCGGCCTCCTCCAGGCGCTGAAGATAGGCCTCGAGGTCGGCCTCGGAGGCCCAGGCCGTGCCATAGATGCGTTGCAGCTGGGCGTTGCGGTGGTCGCCGCGCCAGTAGGCACCGGCCAGCTTGGTGAGCTTGAACGCCTTGCCGGCGTGCTTGGTCGACGGCAGGTGCGGCCCGCGGCACAGGTCCTTCCACTGGCCCTGACGATAGACGGTGATCTTCTCGCCGGCCGGGATGCCCTCGATGATCTGGGCCTTGTACTCCTCGCCGATCTCCCGGAAGTGGCGGATCGCCTCGTCGCGGTCCCACTCCTCGCGGACGATCTTCTCGTCGCGGTCGACGATCTCCTTCATCCGCTGCTCGATCTTGGCCAGATCGTCCAGGCTGAACGGCTCGTCGCGGGCGAAATCGTAGTAGAAGCCGTCCTCGATGGCCGGGCCGATCGTGACCTGGGTGCCCGGGAACAGCTCCTGCACCGCCTCGGCCAGGATGTGGCTGACGTCGTGACGGATGGTCTCGAGGGCCTCGGGGCTCTCGCGCGTCAGGATCTTGAAGGCCCCGCCCTTCTCAAGGGCGCGGTCTAGGTCCAGCAGCTCGCCATCCAGTTCGACCAGGATGGCCTTCTTCTCCAGGCTCTTGGATATGCCGGCGGCGATCTCGCGGCCCGTGACGCCCTCCGGGAACTCGCGCTTGGAGCCGTCGGGGAAAACCAGTTCGATCATGTCTCACACGTCCAGTCTGCGCCGCGACGGCGCGGGGGCGGCGGCGGGTCCCAGCCCGACGCGCCCCAGGGATGACAACGGCACAGCCGGCGCACCGTCAGCCAGGAGCCGCGCACCGGTCCATGCCCGATCAGCGCCTGGGCCGCATACTCCGAACAGGTCGGGGCGAAACGGCAGTGACGGCCGATCAAGGGCGAAAGCGTCCACTTGTAGGCGCGGAGCGCCCCTCTGACGCATCTCTCGTAGAGGTTCATGCCGGCGGCGGAAGCTTTTCTGGGTTCGCCCCTGCGTTACGCGGGGTCTACGAGAGGATCAAGCCGCGCCGGCGGGGCTAGTTCGCCCTTCGCCGGTCCTGCCGACCGCCGTGCGGACGGCCTCCACCGCGGCCTCGAACGCCAGAAGCGTGGAGGCGTGGCGGGCGGGATAGTCCTTCACCGGGGCCAGCATCGAGAGATCCGAAAAGCGTCCGTCGGGCGGCGGGCCGCCCGCCTTCAACATAGCACGGAACTGCTCAGCGGCCACTTCAAGCTCGGCCAGGGAGGCCCCGAGCACATTGGCCCCCAGCACCGAGGCGGCCGCCTGGCCGAGGGCGCAGGCCTTCACGTCCTGGGCGAAGTCGGCCACCCGGTCGCCGTCCACCGCCACGTCCACCACCACCCGGCTGCCGCACAGCTTGGAGACCTTCTCCGCCGAGCCGTCCGGCGCGGGCAGCCGTCCGGCGTGCGGAATCTCCGCCGCCAGCCTGAGGAGCTTGGCCGAATAGAGGTCGTCGATCATCGCCGCTTAGGTCGTGCCTTGGGCGACATCTGTCAAACGGACCTACTGCCGCGCCATCTCGGCCTCGCCCACCGCCTCGCTGTCCAGGGCTTGGTCGCCGTCCATGCTCACCGTCACCTTGCGCAGGGTCCCGGTGAAGGCGAAGGGCGCGGGGTAGTCGGCCACGGGGCTGCCCCGGTCGAGGCCGATGTCGAGGCCCGACCAGGAAATCAGGGTGTGGAAACCGGTGGTCGCCACCACCTCGCCGGCGGGCTCGCCGTCGATGGTCAGGGTGAAGGTCCGGTCGGGCGCATCCTCGCTCCTGCGCCGCGAGACGACGCCCAGCCGCGTAGCGCCCGCCGGGACCGGACGGTCCGACACCACCGTCGTCTTCTGGCCGCCGATGTTCAGGGTGTGCTTCAGCCGTCCGTCCTGGATGTAGAGCGAATAGCCGCTGGTGGCGTCGCCATGGGCGATCAGCACGCCCTCCTCGCCGCCCGTCAGCCGCACCTCGGCCTCGATACGGTAGGTGCGGGCGCGCACGTCGGGCGCCACGTCCGTGGGCAGGTGGCCCATGCCGGCGTGGAAGACGAAGCGTCGCCGCGCTCCGTGGAACCGGGCCGCGTTCTCGGCGAACCTCGGGCCGAAGCGGTCGTCCAGGGGCAGCACCTTCTTGGCCTCGGCCTGACGCCACCATTCGTCGATCAGCTCCTTGAGCCGCTGGGGCTCGCGCTCGGCCAGGTCCTCGCTCTCCGAGAAGTCCCGGTCGAGGTGATAGAGCTCCCAGACGTCGTCCTCGAAGGGCGTTCCCGGCGGATGGAAGGCCACCGCTTTCCAGCCGTCCTTCCAGAGGCCCCGGTGGCCGAACATCTCGAAATACTGCGGGCTGGCCCTGGGCGGGGCGTCCGGGTCCTTCAGCGCCGCGGCGAAGCTCTCGCCCTCCAGCGGCGCCTGGGGCACGCCTTGCACCGCCTCCGGCGGCTCGACCCCGACCAGGTCCAGGAGGGTCGGAACCAGGTCGCAGGCATGGGCGAACCTCTGCCGCACCTCCCCCCGGGCGGGCAGCCCCCTGGGCCAGGAGATCACCAGCGGGTCGCGGATGCCGCCGCCGTGGGTGTTCTGCTTGTAGCGCTTGAGCGGCGTGTTGGACGCCATCGCCCAGCCCTGCGGAAAGTTGGAATGGGTGTCAGGGCCGCCGATGTCGTCGATGCGAGCGATCTTCTCGGCCATGGACTCGCCGCGGAAGTTGAACGGCCCCATGGCGTTGACGAAGCCCAGCGGCCCGCCTTCCTGGCTGGCGCCGTTGTCCGACAGGACCAGGATCAGGGTGTCGTCGCGGACGCCCGCCTCCTCCAGGAACGCCACCAGCCGGCCCAGGTGCTGGTCGGCATGATCCAGCATGGCGGCGAAGGCGCTCTGCAGGCGGGTGAACAGCCGCTGTTCGTCGGGGGTGTAGCTGTCCCACGGCCGCACCCCGTCGTTGGGCGGCGGCAGGCGAGTGTCGGGCGGCACGATGCCGAGGGCCTTCTGGCGTTCCAGCCGGCGCTGGCGCTCCACGTCCCAGCCGTCCTTGAACACGGCGTCGTAGCTCTTGATCAGGTCAGCCGGAGCCTGGTGCGGCGCATGGCACGCCCCCGGCGCCAGCCACAGCAGCCAGGGCGTCTCGGGCGCGTCGGCCAGATGGTCGGCGATGTAGCGGATCGACTGGTCCACCAGGTCCTCGGTGAGGTGGTAGCCGTCGGCATAGGTCCCCGGCGGGGCGATGGGCGTGTTGTCCCGCACCAGCTCCGGCGCGTACTGGTCGGTCTCGGCGTCCATGAAGCCGTAGAAGCGGTCGAAGCCGCGCCCCAGGGGCCAGCCGTCGAACGGCCCCGACGGCCCGGTCTCGGTGAGCGGCGTCACATGCCACTTGCCGACCATGTAGCTGCGATAGCCGTGCGGCCGCAGCATTTCGGGCAGGGTCCCGGCCTCGCGGGCGATCTTGCCGCGATAGCCCGGGAACCCGGAATCGAAGTTGGCGAGGCAGCCCACGCCCACCGAGTGGTGGTTGCGCCCGGTCAGCAGCGCCGCCCGGGTGGTGGAGCACATGGCCGTGGTGTGGAAGCCTGAGAACCTCAGGCCCTCGGACGCCAGCCGGTCGATGGTGGGCGTGCGGATGGGCGAGCCGTAGCAGCCGAAATCCGAGAAGCCCACGTCGTCGAACAGCACGACGAGGATGTTCGGGGCGCCCTTGGGCGGCCGCGGGGGCTCTGGCCAGTACGGCGTCGAGTCCGCCACCGTCCGTCCGATCTTCGCCGCCATGCCTGCCCCTCCGCTGATCTTGTCGTTGCCGACAGCATGGGGGAGGCGGCGGCCCTCGCCAAGTCGGCGACGCGACGATCAGCCCTTGCGGGTTTGCCAGATCTGCTCGGCGCGGGCCTTGAGAGCCTCGTTCATGGCCCGGAAGCCCTGCCGCACCGGCCGGGCCATGCGACGGCCGAGGGAGGGGCCCATCAGCCCGCCGAAGATCTCGCCGTTGTCGATGATGCAACTGGCCTCGGCCAGGGCCTGGATCTCCACATAGCGGAGCGTCTTGATCATCCCGCCCAGCATCGACAGCTGCCAGTGGAGCTGCTCGTGCGGCACCCATTCCAGCACCTTGGGCCGCAGGGCCTGCTGGGCCTGGCCGGGCAGGGCCAGGGTGACGTCGAGATGCTCGCCGATGCGGATGACGCCCGAGGCTTTGGGATAGGTGGGGTTCCACTCGGCCCAGCGCTCCAGGTCGTAGACCACCTCCCAGATCACCTCGGCCGGGGCCTGGATGCCGATGCGATCCTCGATCCGGAAGCCCCGCGGCCCCTTGGGCGGGGGCGGCTTACCCTCGGTCTGCAGGCTCATGGTCTTCGGCCCCATCCGGCCGCCGGTGCGACCAAAGGGCTGCGCCTTCAGGTCAGGGCCCTTGAACGACATCACGCCTGCTCCTTGATCCGCCAGGTGGCGCCGGTGGGGCCGTCCATGACCTCGACGTTCAGCGCCGCCAGTTCCGCCCGGATGCGGTCGGCCTCGGGCCAGTTCTTCTCGGTGCGGGCCGCCTGGCGGGCGGCGATCAGCGCCTCGACCTTGGCCTTGAAGTCGTCGTCGGCGCCGGCCTGGAACCAGGCCTGGGGCGCTTCGGTGAGGAAGCCCATGAGGTTGGCCGAACCCACCAGCCGCGCCCGGGCGCGGGCGGCGGCGGCCTTGTCCTTGCGGGTGATCGCCGCGCGCAGCTCGTCCGAAAGCTGGAACAGCGCCGCCATGGCCGCCGGGGTGTTGAGGTCGTCGTGCAGCGCCCGGGCCACCTCGGGCGCCACCGCCGGCGGATCCATCTCGTCGCCCGCCTCGCGGTGGCTGTCGTCCAGGGTGCGGTACAGGCGGTCGAGGTTGCTCTTGGCCTGCTCGATCAGGGTGTCGGTCCACTCCAGCGGCTGGCGGTAGTGGCCGCTGAGCAGAGCCCAGCGCAGGGCCTCGCCCGGATAGGTTTTGAGAAGGTCATGGGCCAGGGCGACGTTGCCCAGGCTCTTGCTCATCTTCTCGTCGGCCATGTTCAGAAAGCCGTTGTGCATCCAGTAGCGGGCGTAGGTCTGGCCGTGCCCGCCCGGGTGCGCCGCGCAGACGCCCTGGGCCAGTTCGTTCTCATGGTGCGGGAAGACGAGGTCGATGCCGCCGCCGTGGATGTCGATGGGCAGGCCGAGGGCCGCCTCGATCATCGCCGAACATTCGATGTGCCAGCCCGGCCGGCCCGGCCCCCAGGGGCTCTCCCACTCGGGCTCGCCCGGCTTCGACGGCTTCCACAGCACGAAGTCGCGGGGATCCTTCTTGTAGGGGGCCACGTCAACCCGGGCGCCGGCGATCAGGTCGTCCATGGGCTTGCCCGACAGCTGGCCGTAGCCGGGGAAGCTCTCGGTGGCGAACAGCACATGGCCCTCGGCCGCATAGGCCGAGCCGTTCTCCACCAGCCGGCCGATCATGGAGATGATCTCGTCCATGGTTTCGGTGACCCGGGGCTGGAAGGTGGGGCGCAGGGCGCCCAGCGCCCGGGCGTCGGCGTTGTAGGCCTCGAGGTAGCGGTTGGTGACCACGGCGATCGGCACGCCCTCGTCGGCGGCCTTCTTGTTGATCTTGTCGTCCACGTCCGTGACGTTGGCCGCATAGATCACCGCGTCCTCGCCGTAGAGGTCGCGCAGCACCCGGAACAGCAGGTCGAAGACCACCACCGGCCGGAAGTTGCCGATGTGGGCGTAGTTGTAGACCGTCGGCCCGCACACATACATCGTCACCCGCGACGGATCGTTGGGGACGAAGGGCCGCTTCTCGCGGGCCATGGTATCGTACAGGGCGAGGCTCATTCGAAAGTCACAGTCACGCTAACGCTGCGGCAAGGTTGCCGGTATGGGGTTCCGACCCATATACAGATCGCCCGGACGGGGCGCCACGTCGTGCTCCTTCCGTGAGGACATAGGGTGGCACGCGTCATTTCCGGGGCCTTCGTCCCGGCGCAACTCAGCCCTACAGGAAGACCGCTCTCCATGGACGCCGTTTCCCGCGACCGGACCCTGATCGGGACCGACGAGACCCTCGAACCCATCAAGCGCCCGACGCGCGAGGAGGCCATGGAGGCCGTCCGCACGCTGATCGCCTGGGCGGGCGACGATCCCCGCCGGGAAGGCGTGATCGACACCCCCAAGCGGGTGGTGGACGCCTATGAGGAATGGTTCGAGGGCTATCGCGCCGACCCGGCCAAGGAGCTGTCGCGCACCTTCGAGGACGTGCAGGGCTACGACGACATCGTCATGCTGCGCGACATCGAGGTGGAGAGCCACTGCGAGCACCACATGGCCCCGTTCATCGGCAAGGCCTATGTGGCCTACATGCCGACCAACCGGGTGGTGGGCATTTCGAAGCTCGCCAAGGTGGTGGAGATCTTCGCCCGCCGTCTCCAGACCCAGGAGACCATGACCCAGCAGATCGCCGACGCCATCACCGACAGCCTGCGCCCGGCCGGCGTCGCCGTGCTGATCGACGCGGCCCACCAGTGCATGACCACCCGCGGCGTGCACCACCGGCATGTCTCGACCATCACCACCCAGTTCACGGGCGTCTTTAAGACCGACGCGACCCTGCGCCAGCGCTTCCTGGACTTCGTGAACCGCAAGTAGGCGGCCGTCAGGGCGGAGCCTGGCGCTCCGCCTGCTCGGGCCGGTGGACCAGGCTCACCAGCACGAAGCTGAGCATGATGAGCAGGTACCAGCTGCCCAGCTTGGCCAGGCCCACCATCCGCCAGCCCGCCGCCTGATCGGGATAGATCCAGGCGTTGGCGAAGGTGCCGAGGTTCTCGGCGATCCAGATGAACAGCGCCACCAGCAGGGCGCCCAGGATCATCGGCATCCACCGCACCGCCCGGTCGGGCGTGAAGGTGAAGCGCGTCCGCCAGAAGATCAGGGCCGAAAAGGCGAACAGCCCCCAGCGGACATCCGCCACATAGTGGTGGGTGAAGAAGTTGGCGTAGGCCGCCAGGGCTAGCAGCCAGGGCGCCCACAGCGGCGGATAGTGTTCGAACCGGACATCGAAGATCCGCCAGATCCTGGCGATGTAGCTGCCGATGGCGGCGTACATAAAGCCCGAATACAACGGCACGCCGCCCAGCCGCAGCAGGCTGGGCTCGGGGTAGATCCAGGAGCCCTGAGCGGTCTTGAACAGCTCCATGGCCGTGCCGACTACGTGGAAGATCAGGATCACGAGGGCCTCGTCCCAGCGCTCCAGCCGGGTCGCCAGCATCAGCGCCTGGATCGCCAGCGCCCCCAGCACCAGGAAATCGTAGCGGGCCAGCGGCGCCCCGTCCGGCCACCAGAACCGCGTGCCCAGCAGCAGGGCCAGCATCGCCGCGCCGAACAGGCAGGCCCAGGCCTGTTTCAGGCCGAACAGCAGGAACTCGTAAGCCCAGCCATGCAGCCGCGAGCGGGAGGCCCACGGGCGGGCCGCCGCGTCGAGGGCCGCAACGCCCGCCTTGATCCGGTCCCGCAGGCTCATCGTGATGGAGGCTAGCGCGACAGCGGCGAGGGGCGCCATATGGCGGCGATGACCAGCTTTCCCACCGTCTCCGACAAGAAGGTGCTCGAGGAAGGGGCGCAGCTCGCCCCCCGCTTCGACGCCAATGGCCTGATCGCGGCCGTCGCCACCCATGCCGGCACCGGCGAGGTGCTGATGCTCGCCTGGATGAACGCCGAGGCCTTGCAGCGCACCCTGGAGACCGGGGAGGCCCACTACTGGAGCCGCTCGCGCCAGGAGCTCTGGCACAAGGGCGCCACATCCGGCCAGGTGCAGGTGGTGGAGGAGATGCGCATCGACTGCGACCAGGACGCGGTTTGGATGAAGGTCTGGCCCCAGGCGGACGGCGGCGCCTGCCACACCGGCCGCACCAGCTGCTTCTACCGGGTCATCGAGAACGGCAAGCTGGTGAGCCGACCGTGACCGTGCTCCAGGCCCTGCTGGCGTTCTCGGCGGCGGCGGCCCTGCTGACGATCACCCCCGGCCTGGACACCGCCCTCATCCTGCGCACCGCCGCCGTGGAAGGCCCCAGACGGGCCGCCCTGGCCGGGGCGGGGATCATCGCCGGCTGCCTCGTCTGGGGTGCGGCCGTGGCCCTGGGGCTCGGCGCCCTGCTCGCCGCCTCGGAACTGGCCTTCACGATCCTGAAATGGGCGGGAGCGGCCTACCTCGTCTGGCTGGGCCTGAACCTCGTCCTGCGGCCGCGGGAGCGCTTCGACCTCGGCGCCGCCTCCGACGCGGCGGCCGGCTCGGGCCTGGCCTGGATGCGCCGGGGGTTCCTGACCAACCTTCTGAACCCCAAGGTCGGGGTATTCTATGTGAGCTTTCTGCCCCAGTTCCTGCCGAAGGCGGCGCCCGCCGGCCCCTTCATCTTCGGCCTCGCCGCCCTGCACGGAGCGATGACGGTGGTCTGGTTCGCCGCCCTGATCGCGGCGACCCGCCCCATCGCCGGGGCCCTGCGCCGGGCCGCCGTGGTCCGCTGGCTGGACCGGCTCACCGGCGGCCTGTTCCTCGCCTTCGGCCTGCGCCTGGCGCTCGAACGACGCTAAGCGCCAGGGAAGCCGGCCGGGGCCACGGCGCAGCGCCAGAGCTTCATGGCCGTTCCCCCTGCTCCGTCGTACACGTATTAGACGGATCGTTCGGCCCAAACCCACAGGAGCATGACACTCGATGTCGAAGGAAGGCCTCCACGTCCCGCGCGAGAAACTGAGCCGCGAGACGCTGAACCAGCACTACGCCATCACCTCGATCATCGAGGAGCTCGAGGCGGTGGACTGGTACCGCCAGCGCGCGGACGACTGCGACGACGAGGAGCTGCGGAAGATCCTGCTGCACAACGCCCGCGAGGAGCTGGAGCACGCGGCCATGGTGCTGGAATGGCTGCGCCGCAGCGACAAGGAGACCGACGAACAGCTGCGGGAATACCTTTTCAAGGAAGGCTCCATCGCCGGGCACGAGGAAGGCGCCAGCGAGAAGCATGGCCTCTGAGGACGGGGCCGAGGGCGAGGCGCCCGGCGGCGGCGAGGTCCGCATGGTCGAGGCGCCGCCCGAGGCCGCGGGCGAGCGCATCGACAAGGTGCTGGCGGGGCTGGTCCCCGAGCTGTCGCGCGCCCGCCTGCAGGCCCTGATCGCCGAGGGCCGGGTCCGCTTCGGCGGCGAACCCGTGGCCGACGGCAAGGCCAAGGCCCGCCCCGGCGCCTACGCCATCGAGGTTCCGCCTCCGGAACCGGCCGAGCCGCAGCCCGAGGCGATCCCGCTGACGGTGCTGTTCGAGGACGCGCACCTGATCGTCATCGACAAGCCGCCCGGCCTGGCCATGCACCCGGCGCCCGGCAGCGAGAACGGCACCCTGGTCAACGCCCTGCTGCACCACTGCGACGCCAGCCTTTCCGGCATCGGCGGGGTGGCGCGGCCCGGCATCGTCCACCGGATCGACAAAGAGACCTCCGGCGTCGTCGTGGCCGCCAAGACCGACGCCGCCCACCAGGGCCTGTCGGCCCTGTTCGCCGCCCATGACATCGAGCGGATCTACATCGCCCTCACCCGGGGCGCGCCGCACCCGCTGAAGGGAACCATCGAGGGCGCCATCGCCCGCTCGACCCACGACCGCAAGAAGATGGCGATGGTGAAGACCGGCGGCCGCCATGCGGTGACCCACTATGCGGTCGAGCGCGCCTTCGGCCCGCAGGAACGCCCCCTGGCGGCCCGGGTCGCCTGCCGCCTGGAGACCGGCCGGACGCACCAGATCCGCGTCCATCTGGCCTCCAAGGGAACGCCCTGCCTGGGCGATCCTACCTATGGATCGGGGCCGCCCGCCGAGGTCGTCCGCGCGGCCATACGCGAAGCCGGCCTGACCCGGCAGGCCCTGCACGCCGCGGTGCTCGGATTCGTCCATCCGGTCACCGGCGAGACCCTACGCTTCGAAAGCCCCCTGCCCGCCGACATGGCCAGGCTCGAAGCGCTGCTCGGCAAGCTCTAGCCGGCCGGTCAGGCTGCGGCGGCGGCTTCAAGTCCGGCGAGGTCGAGCTTGCCCATCTGCATCATGGCGGCGGCCACGCGATTGGCGACCGCGCGGTCCTCGCCGTTCAGCAGTTCGTAAAGGCGGGTGGGCACGACCTGCCAAGACACTCCGAAGCGGTCCTTGAGCCAGCCGCACTGACTTTCCTGGCCGCCGCCGGCCAGGAGAGCGTCCCAGTAGCGGTCCACCTCGGCTTGGTCCCGGCAGGGGATCTCGAAGCTGATGGCCTCGCTGAAGGTGAACTCGGGGCCGCCGTTCAGGCCGGTGAAGGGCGCGCCGTCCAGCTCGAAGCTCACCGCCAGCACCTCGCCGGCGCGGCCGCCCGGCACGCCCTCGGGATAGTAGGAGGTCCCGGTGATCTTCGAGTTCGGGAAGATCCCGCAATAGAAGCGTGCGGCCTCCTCGGCCTCACGGTCGAACCACAGGCAGCTGGTGATCTTTGGCATGTCCGCCTCCTTCCGCTGGACGGGACGGGCCCCATCTTAAGGCTGGTCCGCCCACCATCCTGCCCCCAAGGACGAACGGCGCTGGCGCCTGCCGACTCCCCTGGACGGCCGCCTGAGACGCGGTCGGAACGCGTCCGCCCCGGGAGTCAAGCTAACAACAGGTGTGAGAAAGCCTGCCTTGAAGGCGCCACGGTCGGCGCGTACATAATGCCCTACTAGAGCAGTCGGACTTTCAGGCCGTCCTCCCACGGCCTAGCTAGGCCGAAACCTCGTACCTATCTGAGTGTTGGTGGGGGCGATGGTCCATACGCGCCGGATTGGCGCGTGGCCTGAACGTCCGCTTTTGGAGAGGGGATTTTGCCATGGCCGCGAACGCGCTTGCCGTCATGTCGCCGGAAGGCGGGCTGAGCCGGTACCTGTCGGAGATCCGCAAGTTCCCCATGCTCGCCAAGGACGAGGAGTTCATGCTGGCCAAGCGCTGGCAGGAGCACCAGGATCCCGAGGCGGCCCACAAGCTGGTGACCAGTCACCTGCGCCTCGTGGCCAAGATCGCCATGGGCTACCGCGGCTATGGCCTGCCCATCGGCGAGGTCATCTCCGAGGGCAACGTCGGTCTGATGCAGGCGGTGAAGAAGTTCGACCCCGACAAGGGCTTCCGCCTGGCGACCTACGCCATGTGGTGGATCCGCGCCTCGATCCAGGAATATATCCTGCGGTCCTGGAGCCTCGTGAAGATGGGCACCACCGCGGCGCAGAAGAAGCTTTTCTTCAACCTGCGGAAGGCCAAGTCCGAGATCGCCGCCCTGCAGGAGGGCGACCTGCGCCCTGATCAGGTCAGCCAGATCGCCACCAAGCTCGGCGTGCTGGACGAGGAAGTCATCTCCATGAACCGGCGCCTGGCCGGCGGGGACGCCTCGCTCAACTCGCCCCTGCGGGCCGACTCCGAGGCCGAATGGCAGGACTGGCTGGTGGACGAGGACACCCCGAGCCAGGAGACCCTGGTCGCCGACACGCAGGAGAAGAACCTGCGCATGAGCCTGCTCGAAGAGGCGATGAACGAACTCACCGACCGTGAGCGCCACATCCTCACCGAGCGGCGCCTCAAGGACGAGCCCACGACTCTGGAAGAGCTGGCCTCCCAGTATGGCGTCAGCCGCGAGCGCGTGCGCCAGATCGAGGTGCGCGCCTTCGAGAAGCTGCAGAAGTCGATGCGGGCCGCCGCCGAAGAGCGGAACCTCGTCGACGCCTAGGCCGTCAGGCCGCCGCTGCGTCGTCCTTCGGCATGTAGGCCAGGAGGGCGGCGGCGTGCTTGGCCACCTCGGCGCCGGTGAGGGCCGCGCCCATCCGGCGTGACGTCACGATGTAGCGGGCGAGCTCGGCCGCCGCCGTGGTCAGCTTGAGATCGACGGCCGCCGTGGCCGCCTTCTGGATCGACTGCACCTGGGTCTCGATCGCCCGGGTCGCCTGGACCGGATCGCTATCGAACGAAGCCACCGCCGAGCGCAGGATCTTCAGGGCCTGGGCCAGCCGCGTCGCATCGGGCGTGGCGCGGTTGTCGGAACGTCGCTTCAGCGGCCCGGTGTAGTCGCCCGAGTTGAAGCGCCGCCGGTCGGGGCCGACATAGGCCACGGCCTCGATCCAGTCGCGCTGGCGCAGTGTCACCGCCTCAAGCCGCCGCAGGAGGTCCTTCATGGTGAAAGGCCGCCGCAGGAACTCGTGCACGCCGGCGTCCCGGGCCGCCAGGATGCTGGCCGCCGTGGCGGTGCTGGTTACCATGATCACCGGGACCTGCCGCGCGGGCGAACGGCTGCGCCGCAGCCGCCTGGTGAACTCGATCCCGTCGCCCTTCTCGAAGTTGAGCTCGACGAAGATGACCTGCGGATCAACCGTCTCGCAGAGCTTCAGGCCGCGATCGAGGGTGGTGGCGGTCCAGCTCTGGGAACGGGCGATGTTGCGCATCGCCTCGGCGATCATGGTGGCGCTGGTCGGCTGCGGATCGACGATCACCACCCGCTGGAGGTGTGGCGCCATCCGCCGGATCGTCTTCTTCTCGTCGTCGAACACGGGAAACCCCTCGAGGTTTCCCGGGATACGACGGCTAGCGTAAACGAACCCCGAATCGCCGTTCGCCCACTGCGCGCAGGGGCGGCGGCGCGCCCTAGTCCTGGAACGGATCGCGCATGAGGATGGTGTCGTCCCGCTGCGGGCTCGTGGAGAGCAGGGCCACGGGGGCGCCGATCAGCTCCTCGATCCGGCGGACGTACTTCACCGCATTGGCCGGCAAGTCCTTCCAGGACCTCGCGCCCTGGGTCGTTTCGTTCCAGCCGTCCATCTCCTCGTAGACAGGGGTCAGCTGGCTCTGGGCCTTGAGGCCGGCCGGCAGGTAGCCGATCTCCTGGCCGTCCAGCTTGTAGCTGGTGCAGATCTTCAGCTTCGGCAGGCCGTCCAGTACGTCCAGCTTGGTGAGGGCGATGCCGGCGATGCCGTTCAGGGCCACCGACTGGCGCACCAGGGCCGCGTCGAACCAGCCGCAGCGGCGCGAGCGGCCGGTGACGGTGCCGAACTCCCGGCCCACGGTCCCCAGGTGCTGGCCGACCTCGTCCTTCAGCTCGGTAGGGAAGGGCCCCTCGCCCACGCGGGTGGTGTAGGCCTTGACGATGCCCAGGACATAGCCCGGCCCCTTGGGCCCGAGCCCCGAACCCGCCGCCGCCTGGCCCGCCACGGTGTTCGAGGAGGTCACATAGGGATAGGTGCCGTGGTCCACATCCAGGAGCGCGCCCTGGGCGCCCTCGAACAGCACCCGCCGCCCGGCCTTCACCACCTCGTCCAGCATCAGCCACGCGGGCCGCGCATAGGGGAGGATCTTCGGCGCCATCTCCTCCAGCTCGGCCAGCAGGGCCGCGCCGTCGTATTCAGGCAGCCCCAGGCCCCGCCGCAGGGGGGTGTGGTGGGCCAGCAGGCGGTCGATCTTGGCCTCCAGGGCCGCCCGGTCGGCGAGGTCGGCCACGCGGATGGCGCGGCGGCCCACCTTGTCCTCATAGGCCGGGCCGATGCCGCGGCCGGTGGTGCCGATCTTGTTGGTGGCGGCGGCCTCCCGCGCCTGGTCGAGGTCGCGGTGCAGCGGCAGGATCAGGCAGGCGTTGTCGGCCAGGACCAGCAGCTCCGGGGTGATGGCCACCCCCTGCTCGCCCAGGGTCGCGATTTCCTTCAGCAGATGCCAGGGGTCGACCACGACGCCGTTGCCGATGATCGACAGCTTGCCCTGGACCACGCCCGAGGGCAGCAGGCTGAGCTTGTAGGTCTGGTCGCCCACCACCAGGGTGTGGCCGGCGTTGTGGCCGCCCTGGAAGCGGACGACGACATCCGCCCGGTTCGACAGCCAGTCGACGAGCTTGCCCTTGCCTTCGTCGCCCCACTGGGCGCCGATCACGGTGACGTTGGCCATGGATACGATCCTTCCACCTGCCCGGCTAACGCCTCCCGGCCCTTCGACAGGTGCTCGGCGGGGAGGCGGGGATCGATTGCGGCGCCCGTTTAGACCAACTGGCTCTCGCCCTCAAGGCGTCCGGACGCTATCAGGCGGGTTCATGAACATCCCGCGCTTCCACCTCGCCTTTCCCGTCCGCGACCTGGAAGAAGCCCGCGCCTTCTACGGCGGGCTTCTGGGCTGCCCTGAGGGTCGCTCCAGCCCGGAATGGGTGGATTTCGATTTCCGCGGCCACCAGATCGTCGCGCACCTGGCGCCGCACGAGGTGGGCCACCGCTCGACCAATCCGGTGGACGGCGAGGACGTGCCGGTCCGCCACTTCGGCGTCATCCTGACCCTGCCCGAGTGGCATGAGCTGGCCGACCGCCTGAAGGCCGCCGGGGTGAAGTTCGTCATCGAGCCCCAGATCCGCTTCAAGGGCCAGCCCGGCGAGCAGGCGACGATGTTCTTCCTCGATCCCTCGGGCAACGCCCTGGAGTTCAAGGCCTTCGCCGACGATTCGATGGTCTTCGCCAAATGAGCGGAACGGCGCCCGCGGTCAGTTTCGCCGACATCGAGGCCGCCGCCGCCCGGCTCGCGGGCGTGGCCGTCCGGACGCCGCTCATCGAGAACCCGGCGCTGAACGAGCGCGTGGGCCACAGGGTGCTGATCAAGCCCGAGACCCTGCAGCGGGTCGGGGCCTTCAAGTTCCGCGGCGCCTACAACCGCCTCGTCCAGCTTGGCGAGGACGAGCGCCGCCGGGGCGTGGTGGCGTTCTCGTCCGGCAATCACGCGCAGGGGGTGGCCCTGGCGGCGAAGCTGCTGGGGATTCCCGCCGTCATCGTCATGCCCAAGGACGCCCCGGCCGTGAAGGTCGAGGCCACCCGGGGCTATGGCGCCGAGGTGCTGTTCTACGACCGGCTCACTGACAGTCGCGAGGCCATCGCCGCCCGCATCTCGGAGGAGCGCGGCTCGGTGGTGGTGCCGGCCTTCGACGATCCGCACATCGTGGCCGGCCAGGGCACGGCGGGCCTGGAGCTGGTCCGTCAGGCCGAGGCCCTGGGCGCCCGCCTCGACCTTTTCGCCACCGGCATCAGCGGCGGCGGCCTGCTCGCCGGCGCCGCCACGGCGATCAAGCACCTGTCGCCGGACACCCAGGTGGTGGGCGTCGAGCCGGCCGGTTTCGACGATGCCAAGAAGTCCCTCGCGGCGGGCGAGATCGTGGTCCAGAAGCCCACCGGCCGCTCGCTTTGTGACGCCCTGGAGAGCCCCTTCGTCGGTGAGATCACCTTCCCGATCATGCGCCGGACGGTGTCCGCCATCACCACCGTCACCGACGCCGAGGTGACCGAGGCCATGCGCTTCGCCTTCTCCACCCTGAAGCTGGTGGTGGAGCCCGGCGGGGCGGTGAGCCTGGCGGCCCTGCTGGCGGGCAAGCTGCCGGCCGGTCCCGGCGCGACCGTGGCCATCCTGCTCTCCGGCGGCAATGTCGATCCGGAGCAGTTCGCGAAGGTGCTGCGAGGCGAGCTCCAGGGGGCGGCGAGCCCTCGGGCTTCGCCCCTCAGGCCGCCAACGGCGCGCTGACCGGGTCCGGGGCGTCGCCCGGCCCTTCGGCCTTCAGCGCCCGATAGACCTCGACATAGGCGGACATGGTGGCCGCCAGGATCACGCCGTAGAACCCGGCCAGGAACCCCAGGCCCGCCAGCAGCACCACGATCCCCACGATCACGGCCGTGGCGCCGCCCGCCATCCCGGCCACGCCGAGCAGGATCATGCCCAGGATCACGGCCGGAATCATCACCACCGCGGCGATGATCAGCAGCAGGAACATCAGCGCGAGCATCATCAGCACGATGCGCCAGCCCTGGCCCCGGGTGAGACGCCACGCGTCGCGGAACACCAGGCGCTTCTCCGCGAAGGCCTGGACGACCGACGGCGCAAACCGGGCGGCGAGGTAGAGGCCGCCCACGGCCATGGCGATCACGGCCAGCACCATTCCGACCCAGCCGCCAGACGCGGCGACCATCACCACGGCCGCCGCGACGAGGCCGAGGGGCGCCGCCGCGAGGACCAGCACCAGGGTGGTGAGCGCCATCCACAACTCGCGCCGGGACAGGCGCAGGAAGAAGCCGCGCCGCTCTTCGGGGCGGAGCTGCGCCCGGATGACGGCGCCATAGACCACCGACGCCGCGGCCAGGGCCACGGCGAACATCAGCGGATAGGTGAAGATCGCGTTGGAGTCCGTCGCCTGCTGCAGGACGGCGCTCGCGGCTTCCGGATCCTCCGCCGCGGTGCGCAGGTATCTCGGCAGCCCCGGGCCGATGACGATCAGTTCCGCCACGAGGCCGGCGAGCATGTAGACGCCGCCCCAGACCAGCACCGCCAGCGGCTCGCGCCGGGCCAGACGGAAGCCCGACTTCAGCGCAGCGTCGATGGAAAACCCGGCCATGCCGCTCCCCCGAGAAACCTCGGCGGCAGGATAGGCCGCCGGGGCTTCCCTTGAACAGAGGCGCCTAAAGGCGGTCCTCGGGCGCCAGGGCCCGGGGCTCCTCGCGCAGGGTGATCAGCTTGGCCGCCCGCGGCCGGATCCAGTTCTCGAAGTCGTCCACGAACCGATAGACCACCGGCACCAGCACCAGCGACAGCAGGGTCGAGGTGATCAGGCCGCCGATCACGGCTACGGCCATGGGCTGACGGAACTCGGCGCCCTTCTCCAGGGCCAGGGCGGTGGGCAGCATGCCGGCGGCCATGGCCACGGTGGTCATGATGATCGGCCGCGCCCGCTCGCGACAGGCGTCGATCAGGGCGTCGTGCTGGCTCATGCCCTCGCGCTCGCGCTCGATGGCGTACTCCACCAGCAGGATCGAATTCTTCGCCGCCAGGCCCATCAGCATCAGGAAGCCGATCAGCGAGGGGATCGACAGCGACAGGTTGAACAGCAACAGGCCCACGAACGCCCCGCCCACCGCCAGCGGCAGGGCGGCCAGGATGACGATCGGCTTGAAGAAGCTGCGGAACAGCAGCACCAGCACCGCGAACATCAGGAAGATGGCGGTGGCGAAGGCCACCACGAAGCCGGCGAACATCTCCTGCATGGCCTCGGCGTTGCCCACCGCCCCCGGGCGCACCCCGTCGGGCAGGTTCTTCATGATCGGCAGGGCGTGGACGGCGTTGGTCGCCTCGCCCAGCTCGACCCCGTCGGCCATCTCCGCCTGGACGGTGATCTGCCGCTGGCGGTTCAGGCGATCGATCCGGGCCGGACCGGCCTGGAACTCCACGTCGGCCACGGCCCCGAGGGTGGTGACCCCGCCGGTGGCGGTAGGCAGGCGCATCTGGCGGATCTGCTCGATGTCGGCGCGGGCGTTCTCGGGGAGGCGGATGCGGATCGGGATGCGCCGCTCGCCCTCGTTCAGCTTGGCCACATTGGCGTCGATGTCGCCGACGGTGGCCACCCGGGCCACCTGGGCGATGGTGGCCACCGAGACGCCGAGGCGCGCGGCCTCGTCCGGCCGAGGGCGGATCACCACCTCGGGCCCCACGGGCGGATTGGCCGGCCGGGGATCCACCACCTCCTTCAGGCCGCGCATCTGCCGCTCGAGATCAAGGGCGGCGGCGTCCAGGGCCTCGGGGTCGTGGCCGGTGAGGATCTGCTGGAAGCCGGCCGAGCCCTGGGAGTCCAGGAAGTTGAGGCGCACATCGGGGATGGCGGCGAGTTCGTCTCGCACTCGGTCCTTCAGTTGGGCGCCGGTGACCTTGCGATCCGGCTTCAGAAGGACGGTGATGGTGCCCGAGCGCAGGTCGCTGCCGCCGGGGCCGCCGCCCGGGCCGAAATTGGCCACGGTGGAGCCCACCTGGGCGAAGACGTCGGTGACCTCGGGCTGGGCCTTCATCAGGCGGGTGACCGCCTGGGCGGCCTCCTCCATGTCCTGGATGGTCGCACCCGGCGGTCCCTGGACATTGATATAGATGTAGTCGGGGTCGCCTTCCGGCTGGAAGCCGGTGGGCAGCAGCGGCACCAGCATCACCGAGCCGATGAACAGCGCGAGGCCCGCGATGGCCGCCACCACCCGGTGGGCCAGGGCCCATTCCAGGGCGTTGCGGTAGAAGCCCTCGAACGGCTTGCGCTCATGCGGCTTGGAGGCCGGCTTCAGGAAGTAGGCGGCCATCAGCGGGGTCACGAGGCGCGCCACCAGCAGCGAGCACAGCACCGCCACCGAGACGGTGAGGCCGAACTCCTTGAAGAACTGGCCGGGAATGCCGGGCATGAAGCTGACCGGCGTGAACACCACCACGATGGCGAAGGTGGTCGCCACCACGGCCAGGCCGATGGCGTCGGCGCCCTGGAGGGCCGCCTGGTAGGGCCGCATGCCCCGGGCCACCCGCTTCTCGATGTTCTCGATCTCGACGATGGCGTCGTCGACCAGGATGCCGATGACCAGGGTGAGCGCCAGCAGGGTCACCATGTTCAGCGAGAACCCGGCCATCTCCATGATGAAGAAGGTCGGGATCAGCGAGATGGGCATGGCCACGACGCTGATCAGGGTCGCCCGCCACTCGCGCAGGAACAGGAACACCACCAGGCCGGCGAGCAGCATGCCTTCCACCAGCACCCGCACCGTGGCGTGGAAGTTGGCCCGGGTCTCGTCCACCGAGGCGTAGATCTTGGTGATGGTGACGCCGGGGTAGGTCTTCTGGAGCTGCTCCAGCTTGCGGTTGACCGCGTCCTCGGTGTCGACATCCGAGGCCTCCTTGGTCTTGGCCACCTGGAAGCCCACCACCGGCTGGCCGTTGAGACGGGCGAAGCCGCGGGCCTCGGAGGCCCCATCGCCGATCTCGGCCACGTCGGACAGGCGCACATAGCCGCCGGTGCCGGTGGGGATGGTCATCTGGCGCAGCTGTTCGACGGTCTGGACCGAGCCCAGAACGCGAACGGTCTGCTCGCGGCCGCCCACCTCGATCCGGCCGCCGGGGGCGTCGAGCTGGAAGCCCACGAGGGCGTTGTTCACCTGGGCCGCCGTCAGCCCCCGGGCGGCCAGCCGCACGGGGTCGATGATGACATTGATCTCCCGGGCCACGCCGCCCACCCGGGTGACCTGGGCCACGCCCTTGGCCGTCTGCAGCTCACGGGCGATGGTGTCGTCCACGAACCACGACAGCTCCTCGTCCGACATGGCGGGCGCAGCCACCGCATAGGTGACGATTGGGAAGGCGCTGTCGATCTCGACCTGGGTGATCTGCGGCTCGTCGATGTCGCGCGGCAGCACCTGCCGCGTCTGGTCGATCTTGGCGCGGACCTCGTCGGTCTTCTTCTGCAGGTCCTCGCCCATGTTGAACTGGATCGAGGTGGTGGAGACGCCCTGGGTGACCACCGACTGGATGTTGTCCACGCCGGTGATGCCGGCGATGGCGTCCTCCACCGGCCGGGTGATCTGGGTCTCCATTTCGCCGGGCGCGGCGCCCGACTGGGTGACGGTGACGGCCACCACCGGGAACTGGATGTTCGGGAACTGCTTGACCGGCAGCCGGCTGTAGGAGAGCAGCCCCGCGACCAGCAGGCCCAGGAACAGCAGGGTGACCGGGACCGGATTGCGGATCGCCCACGCCGAGATGGCGAAGTGGCGACCGCCGCCGTGGGGTTCGCTCATCGCTTGGCTCCGGCCGCTGCGGGCGCCTCGCCCTCGACGGGCCGCACCCGGTCGCCGTCCAGCAGGAAGGCGGCGGCGTTCTGAACGATGCGCGAGCCGGCCGGCGGACCGCGGACGATCTCCACCATGCCGGCGGCGCGCTGGCCGGTCTGGACGGCGGCCCGGCGGACGCGGTTGTCCGCGCCCACCACCATCACGCTCGCGCCATTGGCGTCATAGCGGATGGCCGTTTCGGGGACGGCCAGAACCGGGGCGGCGACGCCCTCGAACACCGCCTGGGCGAAGCCGCCGGCGCGGATGTCGCTGCGCACCGGCAGGGTGACACGCACCTCGCCGAGCTTGCTTTGCGGGTCGATCTGCGGGCTGACGATCCGCACCTTGCCCTGGACGCTGACGCCGCTGGGCAGGGTCACGGTGGCGGTCTGGCCCGGGCGGATGCGCGCCAGGGCGTCCTCGCTAAGGTCGGCCGACAGCTCGATCTGGCCGTCGCGGGCCATGCGGAACCAAGGCGTCCCGCCCGCGCCGGAAAGGTCGCCGGGGCGGACGTTCTTCTCGAGGATCAGGCCCGAAACCGGGGCGACCACCGACATCTTGGAGAGGCGGGTCTGGAGGTCGCGCAGGTTGGCCCGGGCCGCCTGGGCCTGGAACCGCCGCTGGGCGATCTGCTCCTGGGCCAGCACGCCCTCGCCGTCGAGGCCGTCCACCCGCTTGGCCTGGTCCTCGGCCAGGGCCGCCTGCGCTTCGGCATGGGCCACCTGGGCCTGCAGCAGGGCGGGATCAAGCTGCACCAAGGTCTGGCCGGCGCGCACATAGTCGCCCACGTCCGCCAGGACGCGCAGGACCCGGTAGCCGGTCACCTCCGGCGCCACCGCCGCCTCTTCGCGGGGGACGAGGTCGCCCGAGCCCGAGATCGTCCCGGCCAGGGGCCGCGGCTCCAGGCGCAGGACCCGGACGCTGCGGCCGGCTTCCGTCGCCTCGGCCGTCGCCTCGGGCTTCTGGCAGCCGCTCAGCGCCAGCATGGCGATCAGGGGAAGAATGGTGAGCTTCAGTCGCATCCCGTCTCTCATCGCGCCGTCTGCGGGGCTTTGGCTTGGGCGTAGGTTTGGGCGGGCCAGCCGCCGCCGATGGCCTTGTAGGCCTGCACGCTGCGGCGCAGGGCCTGGACCTGGGCCGAGGTCAACTGGGCGCGCGTCAATCGCCACGACGCCTCGGCGCTGAGCAGGGTGTTGAGGTCGGTGAGGCCCCGCTGATAGCCGGTGCGCGCAGCCTCGAAGGCCCGCCGGGCCCGGGCCTCGCCCTCGGCCAGGGTCTCCACCCGCTGCCGGTCGGCGTCGAGCCGCACCAGGGCGCCCTCGGCCTCCTGGAAAGCGGTTTGCACGGCCTTCTCGTAGGCGGTCACGGCCTGCTCGGTGCGGGCGTTCTGCGCCTTCAGGTCGGCCATCCTCTGGGGGATCGACAGGACCGGCTGCAGCACCGAGCCGCCAAGGGTCCAGCTCTGGCTCTCCGACGAGAAGCCCGGCTGCTCCTGCTTCGACCAGCCGAGGCCGGGGGTGAAGGTGAAGGTCGGGAAGAAGGCCAGCTGCGCCAGCCGCTGCCGGTTCGCCGCCGAGCGCAGCCGCGCCTGGGCCTCGCGCACGTCGGGGCGCCGCTGCAGGAGCTCACTGGGCAGGGACTGCGGCACGGGCGGGGCGACGCCCACCTGCGGCGGGGCGTCGATATTGGCCGTGGGCTCCACGATCCGGCCGGCCAGGATCAGCAGGGCCCGCTTCTGCACCTGCAACTCGGCCTCGAGCGCCTGGACCTGGGCCTCGGCCTGGGAGAGGTCGCCGGCGATGCGGTCGGCCTCGGCGGTGGCCGCGAGGCCGAGTTCGCCCCGCCGCGAGGCGATCCGGTAGAGTTCGCGCTGGATGCGCGCCGTCTCCTGGGCGTCGGCGAGCTGGATCGCCAGCCCCCGGGCCTGGAAATAGGCGTCGGCGGTCTGGGCCGCGATCGCCGCCCGGACGCCCTCGAAGACGAACCGCGCCGCCGCGACCTCAGCGTTGGCCGCCCGGGTCGCCGCCAGGGACCGGCCGAACAGGTCGATCTCCCAGCTGACGTTGAAGTTGGCGTTGTAGCTCTCGGACGTGCCGCTGGTGGAGAAGCCGGGAATGTTGATCTCGGCGCCCGACAGCTGGTCGGTCCGCGTGCGGCTCGCCGTCCCCCGGGCGTCGCCCGTGGGCAGGTACTGCAGGATGGCGCTGGCGCGCTGGGCGCGGACCTCGTCCAGGCGGGCGGCCGCGGTGCGGACGTCGGGATTTCGGGCCAGGGCCTGCTCGACGAGGGCGGTGAGCTGGTCATCGCCGAACGCCGTCCACCACTGGTCGAGGGCGATGGCCTCGGCCGGAGCAGGGTCAGCCGAGGCCTCATAGGCGCCCGGCAGCGCCAGATCAGCCGGTCGCGGCGTGGCGCAGGCGGTCAGCGACAGCGCGGCCAGAACGGCGACGGAGGCGGCGTTTCGCATGGGTGTCTCGGGTCCTGGGGGAGTAAGACCGGCGTTGGTTGAACAAACTTTGAACGTCCGGCGCAACAGCCGTTGCACCGCCGACCTTTCCCTCGCGCGACCTCCCCCGCCGGAACCTCTGCCGGGCTCCGTGCGGAACGCCGTTTGCCGCAAACTCTGTATGATGTAAAGTATTTGTTGCGAGAAAACTGGAGCGGCATGTCCAAGGAACACATCGGCGACGACCCCCGGCGCCTCATCAAGCTGCTGTGGGGTGTGCAGGGGCCGGCCAAGCGCGGCCCCAAGCCGCGGATCTCGCAGGACGACGTGGTGCAGGCGGCCATCGACATCGCCGACCGCGAGGGCCTGAGCGCCATCTCCATGCGCACGCTCGCCCAGGCGGTGGGCGTCTCGCCCATGGCCATCTACACCTATGTGCAGTCGAAGTCGGAGCTGCTCGCCCTGATGTTCGACAAGGTGATCGGCGAGAGCGACCCGCTGCCGCCCGGCCTGGGCTGGCGCGAGAGCCTGGCCTTCGTCGCCCGGGCGCGCTGGGAAGTCTCGCAGCGGCGGCCCTGGCTGCTAGGCCTGACGCTCCACCGGCCGCCGCTCGGCCCCAACATCGTCGCCAAGATGGAAACGGTCATGGCCGCCCTCGACGGCACGGGCCTCACCGCCCTCGACCGCGAGATCATCATGTCCGTGCTGCACAACTACATCGAAGGCGCCCTCAACGAGGCCCGGGAGAGCCGGGAGGCCGAGCAGCGCAGCGGCCTCACCGACGCCGAGTGGGCGGGCCTCGTCCAGCCGGCGCTGCAGGAGCAGCTCGATCCCAGGCGCTTCCCGCACCTGACCCGCCTCACCGTCGCCTGGCGGGAGCATGGCGGCCGCCTCACCGACCCGCGTCAGCGCTTCGAGGCGGGGCTCCAGGTGATGCTCGACGGAATCGCCGCCTTCATCGCCCGGCGACAATCCGAGGCCTAGCTTTTCGCGCCAAGGCGGGATTAGGTCGCCCCAGCTCAACCACAGACCGAGTGCGTCACTTGAAGAAACTCCTGCTCTGCGCGGCCGCCGCGTCCGTGTTCGCGACCGCCGCCCTCGCCGCGCCCGCCCTCGATGGCGCGCGCATGAAGGAAGACATTCGCGTCCTCTCCACCGACGAGTTCGAGGGCCGCGCCCCGGCCACGGCGGGCGAGGAGAAGACCATCGCCTACCTCGTCCAGCAGCTGAAGGCGGCGGGCGTGCAGCCGGCCGGCGACCTGCAGCCCGACGGCACGCGCGCCTGGACCCAGGACGTGCCCCTGGCCCGCTTCGCCACCAAGGGCCCGGTCCACGTCTCGGTGAACGTCGCCGGCAAGACCGAGACCTGGACCCAGGGCGAGCAGATCGCCATCCGCGCCGCCCAGACGGGCATCGACCGCCTGACCCTGAAGGACGTGCCGATCGTCTTCGCCGGCTATGGCGTGAAGGCCCCCGAGCGGAACTGGGACGACTTCAAGGGCATGGACCTGAAGGGCAAGATCGCCCTGGTCCTCGTCAACGACCCCGACTTCGAGACCGGCGAAGGCGACTTCGGCGGCAAGGCCATGACCTACTATGGCCGCTGGACCTACAAGTTCGAGGAAGCCGCCCGCCAGGGCGCCGTGGGCTTCCTGGTGATCCACGAGACCGCCCCCGCCTCCTACGGCTGGGCCACCGTCAAGAACTCCAACACCAACGAGATCTTCGACGTCATCCGCAAGAACCCGTCCGAGGCCCACGCGCCTCTGGAAGGCTGGATCCAGCGCGACAACGCCGCGGCCCTGCTGAAGGCGGCCGGCTTCGATTTCGAGACCCTGAAGAAGCAGGCCCAGACCCGCGACTTCAAGCCGGTGGAGCTGAAGGGCGTCACCTTCTCTACCGACTATGAGATCGACGCCCAGAAGGTCGTCTCCAAGAACGTCGTGGCAGTCGTGCCGGGCGCCAAGCGGCCCGACGAGCGGGTGATCTACAGCGCCCACTGGGACCACCTGGGCATCGGCCTCCCCGACGCCCGTGGCGACAAGATCTACAACGGCGCCCTGGACAACGCCTCGGGCACCGCGGCCCTGCTTGAGCTGGCCCGCGTCTTCGCCGCGGGGCCGAAGCCGGACCGCTCGGTGATGTTCCTGGCGGTGACCGCCGAGGAGAAGGGTCTGCTGGGCTCGGAATACTACGCCGACAACCCGCTCTATCCGCTCGCCACCACCGTGGGCGTGCTGAACATGGACGGGGTCAACCTGCTGGGCCGGGCCAAGGACATCACCATGTCCGGCGACGCTCCGCTCACCCTGCAGGACGACATGATCAAGGTCGCCGCCAAGTACGGCATGACCTTCACCCCCGATCCGAACCCGCAGGCGGGCAGCTTCTTCCGCTCGGACCACTTCCCCTTCGCCAAGCGTGGCGTGCCGGCCATCTCGTTCGGCGCGGGCCAGAACCTGGAGAAGGGCGGCGTGGAAGCCGGCAAGGCCGCCGCCGAGGCCTATACCAAGGACAAGTACCACCAGCCGGCCGACGAATTCGATCCGAACTGGGACATGTCCGGCGCCGTTCAGGAGATCAGCGTCTTCTACGACCTGGGCGCCGAGCTCGCGAACTCCACCCGCTGGCCGGAGTGGAAGGACGGGGCCGAATTCAAGGCCGCCCGCGACGAGACCAAGTCGCAGCGCAAGTAAGGCCACCGGCGGGCGGCGCGCGTTGCGCGCCGCCCCTCAGCCGCCTCGTCCCCACCCTTTGCCCGCCAGGACGAGCGCCTCAGGAACATCTTGAGAACGCCGCTATTCCCGACTAGCTAGAACGCGACCAACGGGAGGCGCACATGGCCGGCCAGGGCAAGATCCGCTGCGGCATCGGGGGCTGGACCTTCGAGCCCTGGCGCGGGGTGTTCTATCCCAAGGGCCTGAAACACGCCGACGAACTGGCCTATGCCTCGCGGCGGCTCACCGCCATCGAGATCAACGGCACCTACTATTCCACCTTCAAGCCCGACAGCTGGGCCAGGTGGCGCGCGGCCACGCCCGAGGGCTTCAAGTTCGCCGTGAAGGCCAGCCGCTTCTGCACCAACCGAAAGGTGCTGTCCGAGGGCAAGAGCTCCATGGACATTTTCCTGGGCCAGGGCCTGACCGAACTGGGCGACCGCCTGGGGCCGATCCTGTGGCAGTTCGCCCCGACCAAGATCTTCGACCACGACGAGTTCGCCGCCTGGCTCGACCTTCTGCCGCGCGAGCTCGACGGCCTGCCGCTCCGGCATGTGGTGGAGGTGCGCAACGCCTCCTTTGCCGATCCGAAGTTCGTCGGCCTCTGCCGGGACCGCAATGTGGCGATCTGCAACGCCGAGACCGAGAAGTACCCCTTCATTCCGGACGTGACCGCCGACGTCGTCTACCTGCGCCTGATCTCCGCCAGTGACGAAATTCCCACCGGGTACGAGGCGGCCGACCTCGACCTCTGGGTCGAGCGGTTCCGCGCCTATGCGGCCGGCGGCGTGCCCGGCGACTTCCGCCCCCTGGACCGCACGGGGCCGCCCGAGGAGCCCCGGGACGTCTACGCCTTTGTCATTCACGAGGGGAAGGTCCGCGCCCCGGCCGCGGCCATGGAGTTCATCAGGCGGGTGGATCCGGACTTCACGCCGGAGCCCTGGCCTTGACCGCGACGGAACCCCGCGCCCAGGCCATCGCCCTCGCCCGCGCTGGTCGGCTGGCCGAGGCGGCCGCGGCGCTCGAACGCCTGCTGGCGACCGCCCCCAAGGACGCCGCCGCCTGGGCCATGCTGGGCCAGCTGCGCCTCGACCTCGGCCGTTCCGCCGAGGCCCTCGCCGCCTTCGATGAGGCCGTGGCCTTGCAGTCGGAGCGGGCTGAGAATCACCTCAATCGCGGCGTGGCCCTGGGCCGCCTGGAGCGGCACGCCGAGGCCCTGGACGATTACGACAAGGCGTTGGCCCTGAGGCCCGACCTCGCGGTGGCCCACGCCAACCGCGCCCAGGCCCTGAACGAACTGTCCCGCCACGAGGAGGCCGCCGAAGCCGCCCTGGGGGCCCTGCGCCTGCATCCCGGAGACGTGGGCGCCCTCAACCATCTGGGCGTCGCCCGCCACGCCCAGCGGCGCTACGACGAGGCCCTCGAGGCCTTCCGCCAGGCGCTGAAGGTCCGCCCCGCCCATCACGACAGCCTCTGCAACCTGGGCATGACGCTCACCGCCCTCGGGCGCCACGCCGAAGCCGTGACGGCCCTGGACGCCGCCGTCGCCGCCCATCCGGACAGCAGCCTGGCGCGCTACCGCCGGGCCCACGCGCGCCTCCCTCTCGGCGACTTCGAGGGCGGCTGGGCCGACTACGAACACCGCTGGGCGACCCCGCTCTTCACGGCCCGGGCCCGCGGCCAGGTCCCGGCGCCCCTCATCCCGCGCCTGACCATCGCCCCGACGCCCGAGGACCTGGCCGGTCGCCGGGTGCTGGTGGTGGCCGAACAGGGCGTGGGCGACGAGATCATGTTCGCCAGCATCCTGCCCGATCTCGCCGCCGTGGCCCGGGAGGTCGCCCTGGTGTGCGAGCCGCGCCTTGTGGGCCTGTTCTCGGCCAGCTTCCCGCAGATCGCCTGCCTGGACCCCGAGGCCGCTCGGAGCCTGCGGGGCGGAGCCTTCGACCGGATCGTCTCCCTGGGGAGCCTGGCCCACGCCTGGCGCCGCCGCCGCGAGGACTTTCCCGGCAGGTCCTATCTGCGGCCCCCGGCCGACGCCGCCGCGGCCTGGCGCGAGCGCCTTGCCGCGGGCGACGCGGGCCCTGCGCCCCTGCGGATCGGCATCTCCTGGCGCGGCGGCCTGGCGCGCACGGGCGCCTCGGCCCGGTCCATGCCCCTGGAGCGCCTAGCCCGCGCCCTCTCCGCCCCCGGCCGAGAACTGGTGAGCCTGCAGTACGGCGACCCGCGCGAGGAAATCGCCACGGTCAACGCCGGCCTGCCCACGCCCGTCCGCGCCTTCGGCCCGGCCGAGATCGACGACTTCTCGGCCCTGGCCGGACTGGTCACGGCCCTCGATCTGGTGGTCACCGTCCAGACAGCTCTCGTCCACCTTGCCGGCGCCCTGGGCCGACCCGCCCTGGTGATGATCCCGAAGACGCCGGAATGGCGCTACGGCGCGAGCGGCGAGACCCTGCCCTGGTACGGCTCGGCGCGGCTGTTCCGCCAGGGGCCGGACGGCCAGTGGGGCCCGGTCCTGGAACGCATCGTCCGGGCGGTGGCGGAGATCGAGGGCGGACGCGCGCCGGCGGACGCCTTCGCGACGGTTTCCGCGCGGGATTGACCGACGCCGCGTCAGGGCGGCCCACTACCTCTCCAACAAGAACCCAGGGGAGGCCGCCGATGACCCATTTCACGCCCGAGGACCTGATGTTCCGGCCCGGCCTGATGAAGGGCCAGCGGGTGCTGATCACCGGCGGCGGCACGGGCCTGGGCAAGGTGATGGCCGAGGCCTGCCTGATGCTGGGCGCGGACGTCTACATCTGGGGCCGGCGGGGCAATGTCATCGAGGAGACGGCGCGCGAGCTCACCGAGCTGCACGGGGCGAGCGGCGGCCGCTGCGTGGGCCGCGCCTGCGACATCCGCGTGCCCGAGGCGATTCACGAGGCCATGGACGAGATCTGGGCCGACGGCGGAGCGCTCACGGGCCTCGTCAACAACGCCGCGGGCAACTTCATCAGCCGCACCGAGGACCTGACGCCCAAGGGCTTCGACGCCATCGCCAACATCGTCTTCCGCGGCTCGTTCTTCGTCACCCTCGACGCCGGCAAGCGCTGGCTGGCCGAGGGCAAGCCGGCCTCGGTGGTCTCGATCCTCACCACCTGGGTCTGGCACGGCGGCCCCTTCACCGTCCCCAGCGCCATGTCCAAGGCCGGGCTCAACGTCATGACCCAGTCCCTGGCGGTGGAGTGGGGCAACCGCGGCGTGCGCTTCAACGCCATCGCCCCCGGCCCCTTCCCCACCGAAGGCATGAGCGCCCGCCTCAATCCCAGCGGCGGCGCCATGGCCGAGGACAAGGACCCGATGATCCCCCTGGGCCGAAACGGCGAGATGCGCGAACTGGCGAACCTCGCCGTCTATCTGCTGCATCCCCTGTCGGCCTATGTGAACGGCCAGACCATCGCCATCGACGGCGGCTCGCACCTTCTGACCAGCGGCGGCTTCTCGCGCCTCGCCTCGTGGGGCGACGCCGAGTGGGAGGCGGCCCGCAACGCCATCCGCGCCACCAACGAGAAGGACCGCGCCCAGCGTACGGTTTAAGCGCACGGTTTGAGGACTGGCCTCCAGATAGCCGCGCAAGCCCTTGCAGGCGCTGGATTCGCCCGCGAGAATGACTCTCGTCATCTTTCCACAGGACTGCTGTAACCCGTTCATGGCCCAGGTCGCCTATCTTCCAGCCGGCAAGCGCGAGCAGACCAAGGTCCAGAACCGGCAGGCGATCCTCGACGCGGCGCGAGAGGTGTTCGGCGAGCTGGGCTATGAGGCGGCCACGGTGCGCGACATCATCCGCCGCACGGGCCTCGCGGCCGGGACCTTTTACAACTACTTCCGCTCCAAGGAAGAGGTGTTCGCCGCCCTCGCCGACGACGGGGCGCGCCGCTTCGCCCCGATCCTGAAGTCGCTTCGGGCCCAGTCCACCGACTTCGAGACCTTCGTGCGCCAGGCGATCCGCGCCTACTTCGCTTTCATGGCCGATGAGCACACCAGCTGGATCGCCCGCCGGCCGCCCGGCGAGCACCAGCCGCACATCCACGGCGAGACGCCGGAGATGGCCGCGGTCTTCGCCGAGGTGCGCGACGCGATCGTGGAGGCCATCGCCGACGGCAAGGGGCCGGCGGCCGATCCCGACTACATGGCCGCCGCCTGCATCGCGGTGGCCCGAGAACTGGGGGACAAGATGCTGGAACGCCGGCCCATCGACACCGAGGCGGCCACCGACTTCGCGGTGGCCTTCATCCTCAACGGCCTCAACGGCCTGCCGAAGGGCGCCTGACCATGGCCTCGCCCGCCGCGCAGCGCGCCATCCTCAAGCTGATCCTGTCCCTGCCCGCGCCGCTGCTGCGGCTGATGGCGGGGGGCGGGGTGGTCTATCAGGGCGGCCGCACCCTCGATCCGCGCCTGCAGTTCCTGGCCGCCCAGGCCCGCAAGGCCCCGCCCATGACCCAGGCCACCCCGGAGCAGGCCCGGGCGGGCATGGATGGCATGATCGCCGCCATGGCCGGAAAGCCCGAGCCCGGCGTCACCTGGGAAGACCTGCAGGTCCCCGGCGCCGCCGGCGACATCCCGGCCCGCGCCTATCGCCCGTCCAGCCAGGACCCGGCGGCGCCGCTGATGGTCTGGGCCCACATGGGCGGCGGGGTGATCGGCAACATCGAGACCAACCACGTCTTCTGCACCCTGCTGGCCAAGATCGCCCGGGGGCCGGTGCTGTCGGTGGACTACCGCCTGGCGCCCGAGCACCGCTTCCCGGCGGGCCTGGAGGACGTCCTCGCTGCCTACCGCTGGGGCCGCGACCATGCGGACCGCTTCGGCGCCCCCGTCGGCAAGGCGGCCATGGGCGGCGATTCCATGGGCGGCAACTTCACCGCCATCGTCTGCCAGGAGCTGAAGCGGGCCGGCGAGCCGCAGCCGGTGATGCAACTGCTCATCTACCCCTGCACGGACGTAGCCTCGCAGACGCCCTCCATGACCACCTTCGGCGACGCCTTCCCGCTGAACAGCGCCACCATGGAGTGGTTCATGGGCCACTACCTCAACCCCGGCGACGACCCGGCCGATCCGCGTCTGTCGCCGCTCAAGTCGCCGGATCTCTCGGGCCTGGCGCCCGCCGTGGTTGTCACCGCCGGGTTCGACCCCCTGGTCGACCAGGGCGAGGCCTACGCCAAGGCCCTGCGCGAGGCGGGCGTGCCGGTGACCTATCGCTGCTACGACAGCCTGGCCCACGCCTTCGTGGCCTTCACAGGCGCGGTGCCCGCCGCCGATGTGGCCAGCCGCGAGGTCGCGGGCCTCGTGCGCGAAGCCTACGAAGGCCGCGTCGGCTGATGCGGGCGCGCCGATGAGGGCCCTCGTCGTCGAGGCGCTGGCCCCTGACTACGCCGGCGTCCACATCCGCGACCTGCCCACGCCCGAGCCGGGCCCCGGCGAGGTGCGGGTGAAGGTGCTGGCCGCGGCGGTGAACTTCCCCGACCTGATGCAGACCCGGGGCGAGCACCAGCACAAGCCGCCCCTGCCCTTCATCGGCGGCATGGAGATGGCCGGGGTGGTGGACGCCGTGGGCGAGGGCGTCGCCGACTTCCGGCCCGGCGATCCCGTCTGCGGCGGCGCCCGGGGCGTATTCGCCGAATACGCCGTGGTTCCGGCGGCGGGCCTGCGGCGCAAGCCCGAGCGACTGAGCTTCGCCCAGGCCGCGGGCTATCCGGTGGCCTATCTCACCGCCTATGTGGCCCTGACGCGCTGCGCCGACGCCAAGGCGGGGGAATGGGTGCTGGTCCATGGGGCGGCGGGCGGCGTGGGCCTGGCCGCCGTGGACTACGCCAGGGTGCTCGGCTGCAAGGTGATCGCCGCCTCGGCCTCGGACGAGAAGCTGGCGGTCATCGCCCGGGAATACGACGTGGACGCCACGGTCAATGTCACCGGCGGCTTCCGGGAGCGGGTCAAGGAGATCACCGGCGGCCGCGGCGCCGACGTCATCTACGATCCGGTGGGCGGCGACGTCTTCGACGAGAGCGTCCGCTGCATCGCCTTCGGCGGCCGGCTGCTCTCGGTGGGCTTCACCTCCGGTCGGCTGCCCACGCTTCCCGTCAACCTCGCGCTGATCAAGGGCTTCTCGCTGATGGGCGTGCGGGCCGGCGAATACGGCCGCCAGTTCCCCGAGAAAGGGCGCGAGAACAATGCCGCGATCTGGAAACTGGCCGAGGACGGCCTTGTGAAGCCCCGGGTCGACGCCGAATATCCCCTCGACCGCTGGCGCGACGCCTACGAGACGCTCGCCCGGCGCACCGTCGTCGGCAAGACCATCATCCGGCCCGATCTCTGAAGGACCGCCGGTCATGACCATCAGCAGCGAAGACGACTGGAAAAGCTGAAGGCCCGTCGCGGCCCGTGGCGCTGACCCTTGCGGAATAGCGCCGCCGGGGTGTTGACACGTCAGGCCCGGTCAACTATCCACCGCGCCTCAATTTTCTACCCGGAGCCACCCAGTGAAGCGGACCTTTCAGCCCTCGCGTCTCGTGCGCAAGCGCCGTCACGGCTTCCGCCTGCGGATGTCCACCAAGAACGGCCAAAAGATCCTGGCGCGTCGCCGCGCCAAGGGCCGCAAGCGCCTGAGCGCCTGATTCCGCTTGTCCCCGCCCCGGCGGGGATCAGCTGGATTTCCTTGAACATCTTCGGGCGCCGAACGCGCTCTGACCGCCGCGCAGTTTCCCGTCCTCCCGGGAATGCGCGGCGTTAGTCTATGGTGCGCCCGTGAGCGCCGACTTCCCCATCCAACGCCTCAAGAAGCGACCGGACTTCCTGGCCTGCGCCCAGGGGGCCTCGCTCGCCCGCGGGGCCGTGGTCGTCCAGGTCCGCCCCCGCGGCGACGGCGACCCGCTCGTCCGCGCCGGCTTCACCGCCACCAAGCGCATCGGGGGAGCCGTGGTCCGCAACCGCGCCAAGCGGCGTCTGCGCGAGGCGGCCCGCCTGCTCCTGCCCGAGCACGGACGTCCCGGGCACGACTATGTGTTCATCGCCCGCGGCGGTGCGACGACCCGTCCGTGGGCCCGTTTGCTTGACGATGTGAAAAGCGCGCTGATAAGGCTCGCCGCCGAACGCGAGCCCGCCTCCCAAAGCCCAACGGCGTGATGGGCTAAGCCCCCTCTTCGGAACCCGCTCCCGACATGAGAGACGAAAACACCCGCAACACGATCATCTTCGTCGTGTGCGCGGTCCTCCTCCTGATCGCCTATCAGGTCTTCGTCATCGACCCGCAGGCCAAGCGCCGGCAGGCCGAGCTCGCGCGCCAAGCGCCGGCGGCCGCGCAGGCCGGCCAGGCGCCCACCGCGCCCCAGGTCCCGCAGGCCATCACCCGCCAGGCGGCGGTGGCGGCCTCGCCCCGGGTGGCCATCGACACCCCGGCCCTGTCGGGCTCGCTGTCGCTCCGCGGCGCGCGGATCGACGACCTCTACCTCGACCAGTACCGCCAGACCGTGGCCAAGGACGCCCCGGCGGTGGAGCTGCTGCGCCCCGAAGGCGCCCAGTATCCCTGGTTCGCCGAGATCGGCTGGGTCGGCCAGAACGTGCCGGGCCTGCCCAACGCCCAGACCGTCTGGACCCTGGCGGAGGGCACGAAGCTCGCGCCGGGCAAGCCGGTCGTCCTGACCTATTCCAACGGCCAGGGCCTGACGTTCACCCGCCGCATCGAGGTGGACGACCGCTACATGTTCAAGGTGACCGACACGGTCGCCAACACCACCGGCCAGCCGGTGACCCTCGCCCCCTACGGCACCGTCCAGCGCCAGGGCGTCCCCGCCGACCTCGGCAAGAACCAGATCGTCCACGAAGGCGCCATCGGCTGGCTCGACGGCAAGCTGCGCCAGGTCAAGTACGGCAAGTGGCAGAAGGAGGGCGGCGGCCCGGCCTACACCTCGCCCGACGGCTGGCTCGGCATCACGGACAAGTACTGGCTGGCGGCCCTGATCCCCGGCCAGGGCGAGCAGATCACCGGCCAGTTCCGCCGCACCGAGGCCCTGGGCCAGGTGGTGCTCGACGCCAACTTCGTGGGTCAGCCGCGCCTGATCGGCCCCGGCCAGCAGGTCACCCTGACCACCCACGTCTTCGCCGGCGCCAAGCAGGTTCCGGTGCTGCGCGCCTATGAGAAGGCGCTGAACATCAAGCACTTCGACAGCGCCGTGGACTGGGGGAACTTCTGGTTCCTGACCCGCCCGATCTTCCAGTTCCTGGAATTCATCCACCGCTACGTGGGCGCCTTCGGCCTCGCCATTCTGGCCCTGACGGTGGTGGTGCGCCTGATCTTCTTCCCGCTGGCGAACAAGCAGTACGAGTCGCTGACCAAGATGAAGAAGGTGCAGCCCCAGATGGAGGAGCTGCGCAAGCGCTACAAGGACGACCCGGCCAAGCAGCAGCAGGAGCTTCTGGCCCTGTACCAGCGCGAGAAGGTCAATCCGCTGGCCGGCTGTCTGCCGCTGCTGCTGCAGATCCCGGTCTTCTACGCCCTCTACAAGGTGCTGACGGTGACCATCGAGATGCGGCACGCGCCGTTCCTCGGCTTCATCAAGGACCTGTCGGCCCGCGACCCGACCACCGTCTGGAACCTGTTCGGCCTGATCCCCTGGAATCCGGCGACCCTGCCCCTGCTCGGCGGCTTCCTGGACGGCCCGCTGCACATCGGCGTGGTGGTGATCCTCTACGGCTTCACCATGTGGCTGACGACGGCCATGAGCCCCCCGGCGGGCGACCCGGTGCAGCAGAAGATCTTCCAGCTGATGCCGCTGATCTTCACCTTCATCATGGCGCCGTTCGCCGTGGGCCTGATCATCTACTGGACCTGGTCCAACGTGCTGACCATCCTCCAGCAGTACGTGATCATGCGCCGGTTCAAGGTGGACACGCCGATCGACCAGCTCCTGCGCCGGCTCTCCGGCGGGCGCGCCAAGAACGCGGGCTAGGGCATGACGGACGAAGCGGTCTTCACGCCCGAGGAGCTGGAGGCTGCCCGCGTCCTCTTCGCCCACCCGGTGCGTTTCCTGATGGGCGCGGCGTCCATCTCGGGCCTGCCCGAGGCGGACCTGCCCGAGGTGGCCTTCGCCGGCCGCTCCAATGTGGGCAAGAGCTCGCTGATCAACGCCGTCACCGGCCGCAAGGAGCTGGCCCGGGCGTCCAACGAGCCCGGCCGGACCCGGGAGGTGAACTTCTTCGTCGCCGACGAGAAGCTGCGCCTGGTGGACCTGCCCGGCTACGGCTGGGCCCGCGCCTCCAAGTCGGTGGCCCGCAAGTTCCAGAACCTCGGCCGCGACTACCTGCGGGGGCGGCCGAATCTGAAACGGGTCTATCTGCTGATCGACTCCCGCCACGGCCTGAAGGCGCCCGACGCCGAGGCCCTGGACGCCCTCGACCAGGCGGCGGTCTCGTACCAGATCGTCCTCACCAAGGCGGACAAGCTGAAGAAGGGCGAGATCGAGAAGGTCACGGCCGAAACCCTGCAGAAGGTCTCCAAGCGCCCGGCGGCCTTCCCGCGGGTGCTGGCCACCTCGTCCGAGAAGGGAACCGGCATCCCCGAGCTGCGGGCCGAGATCCTGGCCGCCTGTCACATCTAGGCGTCCCCAACGTCATGCCGCTAACTGCCTCCGGGAAACGCCGGAGGCCATGATGCTGAGCACCGACACCCGCACGATCTACGACGAGAACCTGAACGTCTTCCGCGACCAGGTCCGGAAGTTCTTCGAGCGCGAGCTCGTCCCCAACCTCGACCACTGGGAGGAAGAGGGCATCGTCGACCGCGCCTTCTGGCGCGCCTGCGGCGAGGCCGGCCTGCTCTGCCCCACCGTGCCGGAGGAGTACGGCGGCCTCGGCCTCGACTTCCGCTACAACGCCATCATCGACGAGGAGCTGGCCTATGCGGGCTCCTCGGCCGGCATCACCCTGCAGTCCGACATCGTGGCGGAATACATCGTCGCCTACGGCTCGGAGGAGCAGAAGCGCGCGTGGCTGCCGAAGATGGTCTCGGGCGAGGCCATCACCGCCATCGCCATGACTGAACCCGGCACCGGCTCGGACCTGCAGGGCGTGCGCACCACCGCCCGCAAGGACGGCGACCACTATGTGGTCAACGGCTCCAAGACCTACATCACCAACGGCCAGAACGCCGACCTCGTCATCGTGGTGGCCAAGACCAATCCCGACGCCGGCGCCAAAGGGATCTCGCTGATCCTGGTGGAAGCCGCCCGCGAAGGCTTCAAGCGCGGCCGCAACCTGGACAAGATCGGCCAGAACAGCGCCGACACCTCCGAGCTGTTCTTCGAGGACGTGCGCGTGCCGGCGACCAATCTGCTGGGCGAGGAGGGCAAGGGCTTCATCTATCTGATGAGCCAGCTGCCGCAGGAGCGCCTGGGCATCGCCGTCTCGGGCCAAGCCGGCGCCCAGCGCGCCTTCGACGAGGCGGCGAAGTTCACCAAGGAGCGCCGGGCCTTCGGCCAGCCGGTGTTCGAGTTCCAGAACACCCGCTTCACCATGGCCGGGCTGAAGGCCAAGCTGCAGGCGGGCTGGGCGCACCTCGACTGGTGCATCGCCCGCCACCTGGAAGGCAAGTTGACCGCCGCCGAGGCCTCGGCCGCCAAGCTGTTCCACACCGAGCTGCAATGGGAGGTCTGCGACGCCGCCCTCCAGCTGCACGGGGGGGCCGGCTACATGAACGAGTATCCCATCGCCCGCCTGTGGCGCGACGCCCGCGTCCAGCGCATCTATGGCGGGACCTCCGAGATCATGAAGGAGGTCGTGGCCCGGACCATCTGACGGGAGCGCCGACATGAGCCGGGGCCGTCGCCTGTTCCTCGCGGCCGCCTTGCTGGCGGCCCTGGCCGTCGGCCTCGCCTATGCGGCCTATCAGGTCAGCCGGGCCCGCTGTTTCGCCCTGGCCGCCCCCGCCGTCTGCCGGGTTGCGACCACCGAGCCGGTGGTCGCCCTGACCTTCGACGACGGCCCGACCCCGGCCGGCCTCGACGCCCTGCTGCCCGAGCTGGAGCGCCGGGGCGTCCGGGCGACCTTCTTCCTGGTCGGCGCCGAGGCGGCGGAGCGGCCCGACCTCGTCCGCCGACTGGTGGCCTCGGGTCACGAGGTGGGCAACCACAGCTGGAGCCATGTGCGGATGATCGGCCGCGGCCGCGGCTTCTACGACGCTGAAATCCACCGCACGAACCAAGCCCTTCGGGCGGCAGGCGCCGAGCCGGTGCTCTTCCGCCCGCCCGATGGCAAGAAGCTGCTGGGCCTGCCGCTGGCCCTGCGCCGGCACGACCTCAAGATGATCATGTGGACCGTGGAGGATCCGGCCACCCGCGATCCCGCAGCCTTCGCCCAGGCGGTGACCAGCCAGGTCAGGGGCGGCGACATCATCCTGCTGCATCCCATGTACGCCGATCCCACCGCCCGCCGGGCTCTGCCGATGATCCTCGGCGGCCTTGCGGCCAAGGGGCTGCGCCCGGTCACCGTCTCGGAGCTGCTGGCCAAGGCGGCCTAGGAGCGGACGCGCCATTCAAGATCGGCAGGCTGCGCCGCATCCGCGCATGGTCGGAGGCGTGACAGGGGGCGGCCTCTCCGCTATCGGGACGCCACGATTTTCAGCCACCAGTTTCGGGCGGAGCGCGCGGGTGACCGACACCACGGAAGGCCAAGGTTGGGCGACGGCGAAGACGCTGGCCGAGGCGCTGCCCTACATCCAGATCTATGACCGCGAGACGGTGGTCATCAAATACGGCGGCCACGCCATGGGCGAGGAAGAGGTGGCCAAGCTGTTCGCCGCCGACGCCGTGCTGCTGAAGATGTTGGGCCTGCATCCCGTGGTCGTCCACGGCGGAGGCCCGCAGATCTCGGCCTGGCTGTCCAAGGCCGGCGTCCAGAGCCATTTCGTCGACGGCCTGCGGGTCACCGACGAGGCGACCATGGAAGTGGCCGAGATGGTCCTCTCGGGCGCCATCAACAAGGAGATCGCCTCCTGGATCACCCAGGCCGGGGCCGAGGCCGACGTGCGCGGCGTGGGCCTGTCGGGCAAGGACGCCCGGCTGATCGTCGTCGACAAGGTCACCCGCACCAAGAAGGACCCCAACTCCGACGAGGAGCGTATCGTCGACCTGGGCTTCGTGGGCGAGCCCAAGCGGATCGACACCAAGATCATCAAGGCCCTGATCCACGCCGACGAGGACTACATCCCGGTGGTCGCCCCCATCGGCGTCTCGGAGACGGGCGAGACCTACAACATCAACGCCGACACCGTGGCGGGGGCCCTGGCCGGGGCGCTCAGCGCCAAGCGCATGCTGCTGCTCACCGACGTGGCGGGCGTGCTCGACCGCAACGGCGAGCTGATCCGCCAGATGACGGTCGCCGAGGCCCGCCAGGCCATCGCCGACGGCGTCGCCACCGGCGGCATGATCCCCAAGCTGGAGACCGCCATCCACGCCGTGGAATCCGGCGTCGAGGCCGTGGTCATCCTGGACGGGCGCCGCCCCCACGCCATGCTGGTGGAGCTGTTCACCGAGCACGGGGCGGGGACGCTGATTTGCCGGTAGACCTCACCCACGTCGACACCTGGCTGTTCGACCTGGACAACACCCTCTACCCGGCCGACTGCGGCTTCATGGCCGCCATGGTCGATCGGATGACCGACTTCGTGCAGAAGGTCACGGGCCTGCCCCGCGACGAGGCCTTCCGGCTGCAGAAGGCCTACCTCGCCGAGCACGGCCTGACCCTGAAGGGGATGATGATCCACCACGGGGTCGATCCGGCCGAGTTCCATGCCATCTTCCACGACCTGTCGCTGGAGTGCCTGGCCCACGATCCCGAGCTGCTGGCCGCCCTCGAGCGCCTCCCGGGCCGGCGGCTGATCTTCACCAACGCCGACGCCGTCCATGCCGAGCGGGTGCTGGACCGGCTGGGCCTGTCGCATCTGTTCGAGGACGTCTTCCACATCGGCTCGGGGGGCTATGAGCCCAAGCCCAGCCCCGAGGCCTTCGCCCGCATCGGCGCGGCCCACGCCATCGACCCCACCTGCACCGCCTTCTTCGAGGACAGCCCGCGCAACCTCGCCCCGGCCGCCGACCTCGGCATGACCACGGTCCTGGTGGGCGCCCACGCCTTCGAAGACGGCCACGCCGCCGCCCCGTTCATCCACCACCGTACTGACAAGCTCGCGCCGTTCCTCGCGGACGTGCGCCTGCGGGAGACTGCCTGACCATGTCCGACCTGAAGACCGTCATCGAACAGGCCTGGGAGGCGCGCGACGGCCTGAACACCGCCACCACCGGCGAGGTGCGCGAGGCGGTGGACACGGTCCTAGCCCGGCTCGACGCTGGCGAGCTGCGCGTGGCCGAGCGCGGCGCCGACGGCCAGTGGACCGTGAACCAGTGGGTGAAGCAGGCGATCCTGCTGTCCTTCCGCCTGAACGCCAACCAGCTCATGGAGCCCGGTCCCTACTGGGACAAGGTGCCCCTCAAGTTCGAGGGCTGGGACGCCGCCCGCTTCGAACAGGCCGGCTTCCGCGCCGTGCCGGGCGCCATCGTTCGCAAGAGCGCCTACATCTCCAAGGGCGTCGTGCTGATGCCCTCTTTCGTGAACGTCGGCGCCTATGTGGGCGAAGGCACCATGGTCGACACCTGGGCCACCGTCGGCTCCTGCGCCCAGGTCGGGAAGAACTGCCACATCTCGGGCGGCGCGGGCCTCGGCGGGGTGCTGGAGCCTCTGCAGGCCAACCCCACCATCATCGAGGACAACTGCTTCATCGGCGCCCGCGCCGAGGTGGCCGAGGGCGTCATCGTCCGCGAGGGCAGCGTGCTCTCCATGGGCGTCTTCATCACCGCCACCACCCCGATCATCGACCGCCAGACCGGCGAGGTCTTCACCGGCGAGGTGCCGCCCTATTCGGTGGTGGTCTCGGGCTCGCGGCCCAACCCGCACGACTCCAGCCTGCCGTCCACCTACTGCGCGGTGATCATGAAGCGGGTGGACGAGCGCACCCGCTCCAAGACCTCGATCAACGAACTCCTGCGCGACTGATGCCGCGCCCGATGCTCCCCCGCCGGGGGAGCATCGCACGGCGACGCGGTGAGCGGACAAGCGGCGATCTTCCGACTCACTGAGAGCCGCTGGGCCTTCCGCCGTGGACGCCGGCGCGGCTCGTGCTAGGTAGCCTTTTGTCATGATCGTCCGCGTCTCGACCGCCCTCCCCGGCGTCGCGCTGCCGAGCGCCCTCGCCATCGCCGCTCTCGGCGTCGCCCTGGGCGCCGCCTCGCCGGCCGCCGCCGCCCTGCCCGAACCGGTGCGGGCGATGATCGCCAAGGCCGCCGAGAGCCGCGACCCGGCCGTGCTGTCCGCCGTGGTGGCCGTGGCCCGCCAGACGCATCCCGACGAGGCCGCCGACATCGACCGCCTGGCCGCCGAACTGGCCCACGCCGAGGCTGCGCCGGAGACAGCGCCGGAGACAGCGCCCGCCGCCGAGCCGGCCGAGCCGGCCCTCGAACTCGCCACCGCCGCGGCGGCGGCCACGCCAGCCAACGCCAACGCCGCCCTCGATGCGCCCGTCTGGAAGGGCTCGCTGGAGTTCGGCGGCAGCCTCGTCCAGGGCTCCACCGAGTCGGTCGGCGCCTATGGGGTGGTGGACGTCTCCCGCGTGACCCCGCTCTGGACCCAGCGCCTCACCTGGCGCGGCGACTATCAGGAGACCAACGGCCGGGCGAGCACCCAGCGACTCAGCCTGGCCTATGAGCCGCGGGTGCGCCTCTCCTCGCGCCGCTACACCTATGGCCTCGCCCAGTACGAACACGACCGTTTCCTGGGCGTGGAGCACCGCTACACCGTGGGCGCGGGCCTGGGCGTGCAGCTGGCCAACGCCCCGGACCTGAAGATCGCCGTGGACCTCGGCCCCGCCCTGCGACTGACCGAGACCCAGGAGTACGGCGAGGAGCGGGCCGCCGCCGGCCGCGCCAGCCTCAATGTGCGCTGGCTGCCCTCCGACCGGATCACGCTCTCGCAGGAGGCCGCCCTCTACGCCGAGGCCGACCAGACCAGCGCCAAGTCGATCACCGCGGTGGAGACCCTGCTGTTCGGACCGCTGAAGGCGCGGCTCTCCTACAACATGCAGTACGAGCGGGACTCCCGCGTCGCCCGCTCGGACCTCGACACCACCACCCGAGCCTCGGTGCTCTACACCTTCTGAGCCGCGCCTAGGCCTCGTCGTCCTGCGGATAGGGCCGCCCGTCCCGGTGACGGTAGCCGTCCGGCAGGGCGATCATGTCGATGTCGGGATAGTCGCAGACGTCGGCCTCGCGCCGGCGGGAGCCGACCTCCAGATAGACCGCGTCCTGGCCGCTGCGGTTCTGCAGATGGTGGCCGTTGGGAACGCCCGCCTTCCAGGCGGCGAAGTCTCCGGGCCGCAGCACGGTCTCGCCGTCGTCCTCCACAAGCACCGCCTCGCCCTCCAGCATCCAGATGAACTCGTCCTCCAGCGTGTGCCAGTGACGCTGGCTCGACCACTTGCCGGGGGTGAGGCGCACGAGGTTGACGCCGAAGTCGGTGAGCCCGGCGGCGTCGCCCAGTTGGCGCCAGCTGGGCCCCAGACAGATTTCCTTGAACGGATGCGGATAGCTGCTGCCCCGCCGCTCCTCCACCTGCGCGATGTTGACCTTCGGCATGGCCCAGCCTCTCTTGTCTCCTGGTGATCTGGGGACGACCCGGGCCGGGCGCCACCGGCACAAGCCGCTGGAGGTTGCGTGCGCCTTCGCCTAGTAGCGGAGGCCATGCCGAGCCCCATCGATCCCGTCGAGCTCACCCGCGAGCTGATCCGCAAGCCGTCCGTCACCCCCGCCGACGAAGGCGCCATGGACGTGGTCGAGCGCACCCTGGCGAGCCTGGGCTTCACCTGCCGGCGGATGAAGTTCGGGGAGATCGAGAACCTCTACGCCCGCTACGGGACCGCCCGCCCGAACCTCTGCTTCGCCGGCCACACCGACGTGGTGCCGGTGGGCGACGCCGCCGCCTGGACCAGGGACGCCTTCGCCGCCGAGGTGGTGGACGGGGTGCTGATCGGGCGGGGGGCCGTGGACATGAAGTCGGCCATCGCCGCCTTCGCCGCCGCCGCCGCCGAGGCCATCGCCGCGGGCCGCGTCACCGGCTCCCTGTCGTTCCTGATCACCGGGGACGAGGAAGGCGTGGCCACCCACGGCACCAAGAAGGTCGTCGAGGCCCTGCTGGCCGAGGGCGAGGTCATCGACCACTGCGTGGTGGGCGAGCCCACCTCCGCCGAGTCCTTCGGCGACATGGTCAAGGTCGGCCGCCGCGGTTCGATCAACGCCGAGATCGTGGTGGAAGGCGTTCAGGGGCACGTGGCCTATCCCCACCGGGCCGCCAACCCCGTGCCGGTGCTGGTGCGGCTGCTGGCGGCCCTGCAGGACCGGCGGCTGGACGACGGCTATCCCGAGTTCCAGCCGTCGAACCTGGAGGTGACCATGATCGACGTGCCGAACACGGCGACCAACGTCATCCCCGGCGTGGCCAGGGCGCGGCTGAACATCCGCTTCAACCCGAACCACACCGGCCAGGCCCTGGCCGACTGGATCGCCGCCGAGGCCGCCAAGGCCGCCGAAGGCTTCAGGGGCAAGGTCACCGTCATCCCGTCGATCAGCGGCGAGGCCTTCCTCACCGAACGCGGCGCCTTCACCGACCTGGTGGCCGCGGCCATCCGCGACGTCACGGGCGCCGAGCCTGAACTTTCGACCTCAGGCGGCACGTCGGACGCACGCTTCATCCGCGCCCTCTGCCCGGTGGTCGAGGTGGGTCTGGTGGGCCGCACCATGCACCAGGTGGACGAACGCGCCCCGGTGGACGAGATTCGCCGGCTGCAGGCCGTCTACGGCCGCATCCTGGAACGCTACTTCGCGGCTTAGGAAGGCCCAGGCGGCGCTATTCGCCGGCCCCGGCCAGGCCCGTCACCTTCATGGCGACCACGGGGTCGCCCTCGGCGCCGATGTTGCGCGACAGCGGCCCCTGCACGATCACGCGCTTCTGGGTCACCATCTTGGCCATCTCCACCGGCATATCGAGCCGGACGATGGTGACCCCATAGTTGGGCGGCTGCGCCGGCTCGCCCGTCCCTGGGGCCACGCAGACCCGGTCGGACATCACCAGGGCGTAGAAATCCACATGCCGTTCTCGGGCGGTAGTGTCATCGGCGCTGGCCGTGCCGAACTCGGCCTCGTCGAAGCTTTCCATGGCGTAGACCACCCCGACCAGGGTGGCGGTGGCGTCGCCATAGGCCAGGCACGCCTCCTCCGCCACGCCCACGCCGGGGGCGGCGAGCAGCGTCAGGGCGGCGCCGAGGGCCGGAAGGAAGGTCGGACGGGTCAGACGGCAGGTCCTTGGAGCGTAGCGGGGGCGAAGGTCGGTCAGTAGGACACCCCTGTCAAATAGAGCCCCTCGGCCGGCGCCACGGGACCGCAGGCGCGGCGGTCACGGGCCTCGAGCGCGGCCTTCAGGTCGGCTTTGGACCAGCGCCCGACGCCCACCTCGGCGAGGCTGCCGGTCATGGAGCGAACCTGCCGGTGCAGGAACGAGCGTGAGGCGAACTCCAGCAGGACATAGTCGCCCTCGCGGCGCACGGCGGCCACGTCCAGAGTCTTCATGGGCGACTTGGCCTGGCAGCCCAGGTCGCGGAAGGTGGTGAAGTCGTGGTGGCCCACCAGCACCTGGGCGGCGTCATGCATGGCCTCGGCGTCCAGCGGCTTCTTCACGTGCCACACCCGTCCCTGGTCCAGGGCCGGCGGGGCCATGCGGTTGAGGATACGATAGAGGTAGCGGCGCTCCTTGGCCGAGAAGCGGGCGTGCCAGCCTTCCTCGGCGAGACTGGCCTCGCGCACGGCGATGGGCTCAGGGACAAGGTGCGCGTTCAGCGCGTTGCGCACCACGTCGGGTTTCCAGTCCTTGGTCAGGTCCACATGCACCACCTGCCCCATGGCGTGGACGCCGGTGTCGGTCCGCCCGGCCGCCTGCAGCCGCTGCTCCTCGCCGCAGAAGGCCTTCACCGCCCGCTCGATGGAGCCCTGCACGGTGGGCAGCCCCGCCTGCGCCTGGAACCCGGCGTAGGGGCGACCGTCGTATTCGATGAGCAGCCGGTAGCGCGGCATCAGGCAAGCTTGGTTCCGGCCGGGACGGGCGTCCCGCGCAGGAAGGTCTCGGCGTCCTGCGGCCCGCGGCCCTCGCGCTGCACCCGCAGCAGCCGCACCGCGCCCTCTCCACAGCCCACCAGCAGCCGATCGTCCAGCGCCACGCCGGGCTCGCCGGCCGCCGCCTCGTGCGTGGACAGGAGCACCTTCACCCGCACCGGCCCCTTCTCGGCAGGCAGCTCGAACCAGGCCCCCGGAAACGGCGAAAGGCCGCGAATCTTGCGGTCCACCTCGACGGCCGCCTTCGTCCAGTCGATGCGGGCCTCCTTGGGGCGGATCTTCTTGGCGTAGGTGACGCCCTCCTCGGCCTGGGGCGTCTCCACCGCCCGGCCGGCGGCGATATCCTCGAGCGTACGCACGATCAGCTCCGCCCCCGCCGCGGCGAGGCGGTCGTGCAGGGTCCCGGCGGTCTCCAGGGCGTCGATGGGCACGCGCGCGGTCGACAGCACGGGCCCCTCGTCCAGCCCCTCGGTCATGCGCATGACCTGGACGCCCGTGACCTCGTCACCGCCCATGATCGCCCGCTGGATGGGCGCAGCGCCGCGCCAGCGCGGCAGCAGCGAGGCATGGACATTGAACGCGCCGCGCCTGGGGGCCTCCAGCACCTCCCGCGGCAGGATCTGGCCGAAGGCCACCACCACGGCCGCGTCCAGGCCCAGCTCCGCGAAGGCGGCCATCTCGGCCGGGTCGCGCATGGACGCTGGCGTCCGCACGGGAATGCCGCGGCTCTCGGCGAAGGCGTGGACCGGCGAGGGTTTGAGCTCGTGTCCCCGGCCGCGCGGGGCGGGCGGCTGGGAATAGACGCAGGCCACCTCGTGCCCGGCCTCCACTATGGCGGCGAGCGCCGAGACAGCGAAATCGGGGGTCCCCAGGAAGGCCAGTCGCATGGGCGGGGTTTAGCCGTCCTGGGCCCGCAAGGGAACTTCGCCCAAGCGGGGCCGTTGGAGCCGATAGCCGCCACGGAGGATGCGCCATGAAGAAGCTGTTCGCCGTCGCCGCCGCCCTGGGCCTGGCCGCCGCCCTGGCCGCCTGCAGCGAGCGTGAGCGGACCGACGCCGGCGCCGAGGCGGAAACGGCCGCCGACAAGATCGCCGCCGAGGCCAAGGAGGCGGTCAGCAGCCCCAAGCTTCGCGAGGTCGGCTCCGAGATCAAGGACGCCGCCAGCGACGCCGGCCAGGTGATCAAGGACACCGCCCGCGGCGCGGCCAAGGGCGCCCGGGAAGGCGCCGCCAAGGTCGAGGCCAAGTCCCGGGACGCCTCGGACGACGCCCGGCGCTGACCTTCACAGTCAAGCTTGCGGCCGAATTGCGGCTTTGCGGACACACTTTCGCAACGCCTGAACGCTAGCTGCACGCCGCAATGATCCGGGGAGGACGGGGGACGTTAGCAAGGCCGACATTTCGGCCAGGGAGTTTGAAGTTGATCCGACGCCAAGGCGCCCGCTGGGCGCTTCTGTTTTCGACCTCCGCAGCAGCGCTCGCCCTCGCGCAGGCCGCGATGGCCCAGCAACCGGCCCAGGCCGACGCCGCTGCCGCCGCCTATGACCCGTATGACGACGAAGGCTACGAGGTCGACGAGCTGGTGGTCACCGCCGCGAGCACCCTCGCGCCGCGTGGCTCGGTCCTGGGCGAGGCCCAGCCCGAAATCACCCTCGACCAGCGCGAGATCCGCGCCCTCGGGGTGAGCTCGGTCGCCGAGATGCTCGAGGCTCTGGAGCCGCAGCTGTCTTCGGGCCGCGGCCGGGGGGGCGGGCGGCCCATCATGCTCGTCAACGGCATGCGCATCTCCAACTTCTCGGAAATCCGCGACCTGCCCACCGAGGCCATCGTGCGGATGGAGATTCTCCCTGAGGAGGTGGCCCTCCGCTACGGCTATCGCGCCGACCAGCGGGTCGTGAACCTCGTCCTGCGCCGCCGCTTCCGGGCGGTGACGGTGGAGGCCGGCGTCGCCGCGCCCACCGCAGGCGATCAGGCGGCCTATGACGCCACCATCAACGGCCTGCTGATCCGCGATGACGAGCGCCAGCAGGTCAACCTGCGGGCCGGTCTGCAGACGCCGATGCTGGAGTCCGACCGCGACATCATCCGCGTCCCGGACGAAACCGCCTACCGGACCCTGGTTCCGCGGCGGGAATCCCTGGCGCTGAACGGGGTCTATTCGCGCCCGCTGGGCGACGGTGTCGGCGCCAGCCTGAACGGGCGCCTGGAGTGGACCGACACCACCAGCCGCCTTGGCCAGGACCCGGGGACGCTCGACGCCCTGCGCCGGCTGTCCGACAGCAACACCGCCCACCTGGGCGGGGCGGTGAACGGGGCCGTGCGCGGCTGGCGCTGGTCGCTCGTCGGCAACGCCGACTGGAGTGAGAACCAGACCACCACCGAAGTCGCCTTCGACCCGGCCACCGGCGCGCGGGCGCCCAATACCTCGCGCTCCACCGTCACCTCGGCGGACCTCAACGGCCTGGTCAACGGCACGCTGTTCGACCTGCCGGCCGGCGCGGTGAACGCCGCCTTCAGCGCCGGGGCGACCACCCAGCGCGTGGAGGGCGAATCCTTCCGCCTGGGCGTGGCCCGGGAGACCGACCTCGATCGTCAGACGGTGACGGCCCAGGCCAACATCGACCTGCCGATCGCCAGCCGCACCAAGGGGCCCATCGGCGGGATCGGCAACCTGTCGGTTAATTTCAACGCCAATGTCGAGGACTACTCGGACTTCGGCGCCCTCTGGACCCTCGGCGGGGGCGTCACCTGGTCGCCCATCGATGCGATCCGGCTGATCGCCTCGGTCACCGACGAGGACGGCGCGCCGGGCATCCAGCAGCTAGGCGATCCCGAGACGGTGACGCCCAATGTTCGGGTGTTCGACTTCGTCACGGGCCAGACGGTGGAGGTCGCCCAGATTTCCGGCGGCAATCCCGGCCTGTCGGCCGACAACCGCCGGGTGGCCAAGCTGGGCCTGACCCTCAAGCCCTTCAGCAGCACGGACTTCACCCTGCGGGCGGACTACACCCACAGCCGCACCAAGGACGAGATCTCGAGCTTCCCGGCGGCCACCGCCGAGATCGAGGCGGCGTTCCCCGAGCGGTTCGTGCGCAACGCCGCCGGCGACCTCGTCTCCATCGACGTGCGGCCGGTGAACTTCGCCCGCCATGACCAGCAGGAGCTGCGCTGGGGCTTCAACTACTCGCGGCCCATCAGCAACACCCGCACGCCTCCCGGCATGCCGCCGCGTCCCGAAGGGGCGGGCCCGCCGCCGGACGGTCCTCCGCCCGGCGAAGGCGGCGGCCGCGGCTTCGGCGGCGGCGGTCGCGGACCCGGCGGCCCGGGCGGCTTCGGCGGCCCGCGGGGCGGCGGCGGCAACCTGCAGTTCGCCGTCTTCCACACCTGGCGCATCGAGGACGAGGTCCTGATCCGGCCGGGCGTGCCGGTGCTCGACCTGCTGGAGGGCTCGGCCCTGACCCAGACCGGCGGCTCGCCCAAGCATCAGATCGACGTCCAGGCCGGCGTCTCCCGCAACGGCCTCGGCGCGCGGCTCAACGCCCGCTGGCGCGAGGGAACGAGCGTGGACGGCGGCCCGTCGGGCGAGAGCCTGCGGTTCTCGGACCTCACCACGGTGGGCCTGCGCCTGTTCGTCGACCTCGGCATGCAGCCGATGGCCCGCAACAATCCGTGGATGCGGGGCGCGCGGGTCAGCCTCAACATCGACAACCTGTTCGACGAGCGGATCAGCGTCCGCGACGAGGCCGGGCTCACGCCGCTCAGCTACCAGCCCGACCTGGTCGATCCCATGGGCCGGACCGTGAAGCTCAGCTTCCGGAAGATCTTCCTGCCCCGCCGGGCGGTGCCGCCGGTCCGCACCCCTCAGGGGCAAGGCCAGGGCCAGCAACAGGCCCCGGCCACGCCGCGGGCGCCGCAAGGCTGATGCGAAGAGGGGCCGCACACGCCGTGCGGCCCCTGGTTCCTCGCCAACGGCCTGGCTGACGGACGGCCCCCCTGAGGGCGTCGCCTCAGGCCGCCCGGGTAAGCTTCCTGACCTTCTTCACCGCCTGCTCGCGCTTCAGGCGCGACAGGTGGTCGATGAACAGCACGCCTTCCAGGTGGTCCATCTCGTGCTGGATGCAGACGGCGTAGAGGCCGTCGGCCTCCTCTTCCACCTGTTCCCCCTGGTAGTTCAGGTAGCGCAGGCGCACCCGCGCCGGCCGCTCGATCTCGTCGTAATATTCGGGAACCGACAGGCAGCCTTCCTCGTAAGGCGCGGTTTCTTCCGAGGCCCAGAGGATTTCGGGGTTCACGAAGTAGCGCGGCTGCGGCTCCTCGCCCTGCCGCGCCAGGTCCATGACGATGACGCGCTTGGCCACGCCGATCTGGATCGCCGCCAGGCCGATGCCGGGGGCGTCGTACATGGTCTCCAGCATGTCATCCATGAGCGCGCGCAGCTCGTCATCGACCTTGTCGACGGGCTGGGACACCTGCTTCAACACAGGGTTCGGAACGGTCAGGATCTCGCGCACGGCCATGGGCAGCGAGGTAGGTTCGGAATTCCCGAGCGTCAAGGTGGGTTAACCGCCCCCCGGGAACAATCAGACGCCTAGGACTTGGCGGCGAGCCGCACCTGCGGCTGTTCGTCCTCCGACAGCTTGGAAAGCGCCCGCACGCCCACCTCGATGGGCGGCAGTTCCGCGATCTCCTTGCCCTGGTGATCGACCTTCAGGTCCTCAAAGCGCTTGGCCTGTGTGAGGACCTGGCTCTCCAGCGAGCCGACGAAGCGGTTGTAGCGCTCCACCGCCGCCGTCAGGGCCTTGCCCACCGAACCGGCGTGCTCGCCCATCACCGCGATGCGCTTGTAGAGCTCCTTGCCGAGGTCGGCGATCTTCTGGGCGTTGGCCGCCTGCTCCTCCACCCGCCAGCCATAGGCCACCGCCTTGCAGAGGGCGAACAGGGTCGTGGGGGTGACGATCACCACCCGCCGGTCCATGGCCTCGGTCATCAGGTCGGGGGCCCGGTCCAGGGCCGCGGCCAGCGCCGAGTCCAGCGGCACGAACATGGCCACGAAGTCCGGCGAGGCGTCGAACTGGTCCCAATAGGCCTTGGCCGAGAGGCCGTTGATATGGGCCTTCACCGAGGCTACGTGCCGCAGGCCGGCGGCGTCCCGGGCCGCATCGTCCACCGCCTCCTGCAGCTCCAGGAAGGCGTTCAGCGAGCACTTGGCGTCGATCACGAACACCCCGCCGCCCGGCAGTCGCACGGTCACGTCCGGACGGCGGCGGCCTTCCTCGGTGTCGGTGGAGGTCTGTTCCTCGAAGTCGTAGCGGGCCGAGAGCCCCGCCGCCTCCAGCACGTTGCGCAGGGTCTGCTCGCCCCAGCGGCCCTGGACGCCGGCCCCCCGGCGCAGGGCCGCCGACAGCTTGCGGGCTTCTTCCTGCGTCGCCGCCGAGGCCTGCAGCAGCTGCTGGATCTGGGCCTTCAGGCCGCCGGTTTCCTCGGCCCGTTGCTTTTCCACCTCGGCCACCTGGGCCTGGAACTTCTGCAGGGTGTCGGCAACGGGCTTGAGCTGGGCTTCGAGGCGGGCCTGGACCAGCTGCTCGCGGCTGCGCTGCGCATCCTCGTTTCGGCGCAGGATTTCCTCAGCTACCTGGGTCGCCGACTGGGTGAGCTGGCTGCGCAGCAGGTCGCCCTGCTCCTCCAGCATCTGCGCCCGCAATTCGGCGGCCGCGACGCGCATCTGCGCCTTCAAGGCCCAGAGCACCGCCCCGGCGGCCACCGCCGCCAGCGTCACGACGAGAATCCACAGCATGTTCATGCTGCGTTCCTAACGCATCCAGCGAGTCGGCATAACCCCGCTCGCACCGGACGCAGGCGCGGTCCTTAAGCCGGCCGCCGGGCGCGCATGGCCTGGGCGATGGTGCCGTCGTCCAGCCAGTCGAGCTCGCCGCCCACGGGCACGCCCCGGGCCAGCATGGTCACGCTCACGCCGGCCCCGGCGAGGCGGTCGGCGAGATAGTGGGCCGTGGTCTGGCCGTCCACCGTGGCCGGCAGGGCCAGGATCACTTCTCGCACGGCCTCGTCGCTGGCCCGGGCCACCAGCGGCCCCACCCGCAGGGCGTCGGGCCCCACGCCGTCCAAGGCCGACAGCAGGCCGCCCAGGACGTGGTAGCGACCGCGGAAGGCCCCGGCCCGCTCCATGGCCCACAGGGCGCCCACCTCCTCCACCACGCAGATCAGGCTGCCGTCCCGCGTCCCGTCGGCGCAGATGGCGCAGGGGTCCTGGGTGTCGAGGCTGCCGCACACCTGGCAGGTCTTCACCCGCGCCGCCGCCTCCGAGAGGGCGTCGCTCAGCGGCAGGAGCAGCTGGTCGCGGCGCTTGAGCAAAGCCAGGGCCGCCCGCCGCGCCGAGCGAGGCCCGAGCCCCGGCAGCTTGGAGAGCAGGCCGATCAGCCGCTCGATCTCGGGTCCGGCGGACGCCGCCATGTCAGCTCCCCCTCACGATCCGAAGTCGACCACCGCATTGGCCACCGGCGCCTCGCCAGGGGCGGGCCGCGGTCGGGCGGCGGCCATGCCGGTCCAGCCCTCCGGGCTCTCCAACACCTCCAGGGACGGAACCTGCCCCCGCACCGCCATGCCCTCGAACACATAGGCCAGGCCGTCGCCGCCCAGGGCGCTGATCCCGTCCGAGAGGTGGAAGTGCAGGTGCGGGGCGTCGGACTGGCTCGAGTTGCCGAGCACGCCCAGCACTTCGCCCCGGCGCACCTTCTGGCCGGGCTTCACCTTCACGCCGCCCGGCTGCAGGTGGCCGTAGAAGGCGTAGGCGCCGCCGCCGATGTCGAGGACCACGTGATTGCCGCCGATGGTGGCCAGGCTCACGGGCGTGGCGGGCGGCTGGAAGGGGACGTTGTCGGGCAGGTCGTCGCGGGTGGCCGCCACCGTCCCGTCGGCCACCGCCAGAACCTCGGCGCCGTAGCCGGGCCAGGAGTCGTTGCGCGCCGGGTCGCCGCGGAAGGCGCGGCCGGCCTCGTCGAGCTGCACGAAGTCCACGGCGTAGCGCTGGGAGATCCCCGCCCGGCCGTCCACCACCGCCACCGTGCGCCGGTGATCGGCGTCGTTCGAGAGGGCGTTGGCGGCCAGCCAGCCCGCGCCCTTGAGGGGAGCCGCCAGCACGCGGGGCGCGGCGACAACCGGGGCGTCCCCGGCCCGGACCAGGGTGCGGCTGGCCGGCGCATCGGCCGGTCCGCTCACCCGGATGCGGTGGGACAGTCCCCGCGGCGCTTGGCCGGCGCCCGTTTCAAGCCCCACGAAGACGATCACGAACCCGCCCGCGGGCACGGTCAGCTCCTCGCCCTTGGCCGGCGTCGTCCCGCGATGGGCCACCATCTCCCGCAGGGCCGCAGCGTCGAAGGCGGCGAGCACGGCGCCGTCGGCGTCCAAGGCCTCCAGCGCCTCCAACGTCACCGGCCGCGGAGCGAAGTTGGTCAGCCGCAGTTCGTAGAGCAGGTGCGCCCGCCCCTCGCCACGCACCGCCGTCACCTGCGCCGGCGCCTGCACCTCCAGAGGGACCACCGACGGCTCGGCCGCCGCCGTTCCGGCCAGCAGCGTCGCCGCCAGCGCCCAGGAAACAATCCGCATCAGAACTTCGGCATGCCCGGGATGCCCATGCCGGCCAGCGGCCCGGCCGCCTCGCGCATCAGCTCGGCCTGGCGGGCGTCCAGCTTGCGCTTGGCGTCAGCGTGGGCGGCGACGATCAGGTCGGCCACCACCTCGCCTTCGCCCGGCTGCATGAGGCTCTCGTCCAGGTCCACCTTGGCGAGTTCGCCCGTGCCTTTCAGGACCACCTTGACCATGCCGCCGCCCGAGGTGCCCTCGACCTCCAGCTCGGCGATCCGGTTCTGGGCGTCGGCCAGCTTCTGCTGCATGGCCTGCGCCTGCTTCATCAGCGAATTCAGGTCTTTCATCACCGCACTCCTTAAACCGTCGTCCCGGCCATGGCGAAGGGAAGCGCCGGGGCCAAGCCGGGACGGATGAGCTTCGCGCCGCGTCTGTGGGGGCGGACGCCGCGTCCCCTGATCAGTCCTCGTCGTCGTCCGCCTCGGGCGGAGGCTCGGCGGCCTCGCTCACCTGCGGCTGGACGGTCGTGCGGATGCCGACGATCTCGGCGCCCGGGAAGGCCTGCATGATCGACTGCACGAACGGGTCCTGCTCGATCTTTTCGCGGACCTCGCGCTGCTCGCGCTTCTGCTTCTCCCACAGGCTCTCGGCGCCGCCGCCCCCCTGGGCCGAGATCAGCCACCGCTCGCCGGTCCATTCCCGCAGCCGGCCCACCAGCCGCTGGGCCAGATCCTTGGGGGCGCCGGGCGCCGGCTCGTACTCGATGGCCCCGGGTCGGAAGCTGATCGGGCGGACGAACCGCTCCACGTCCAGCTTCAGGGTGATGTCGCGCTTCTGGTCGATGAGCTTCAGGACGTCCTCGAAGCTCTGCAGGGTCACCGCCGGCTGCGCCTGGGCCTGCGGCATCATCTGGCGGGCCACGGCGGTCGCGCCGCCGCCCGCCGGCAGGCCGCCCCCGCCGCCAGGACCGCCCCCCGGACCGCCGCCGAGGGGCTCGCCCGACTGCAGCTTCTTCAGCGCCTCCTCGGGGCCCGGCAGGTCGGCGGCGTAGGCGAGGCGGATCAGGGCCATGTCCACGGCTGCGGCCGCATCGGGGGCCCGGCGGACCTCCTCATAGGCCTTCAGGGCCAGCTGCCACATGCGTGAGAGCACCCCGGCCGAGACCGCCGCCCCCACCGCCGCCAGACGCTGGGCCTGCTCCTTGGGCATGACCAGGGCGTTCGGCCCGATGGCCTTGGCGACGCTGGCCCCGTGCACATGGTCCAGCAGGTCCAGCATCACCTGGTCGGGATTAGCGCCATAGCCGTAGAGGGTGCGGAAGGTGGTGATCGCCTCGCCCGCCTGGCCGCGCATCAACTGCTCGAACAGGGTGATGGTCTGGGCCCGGTCGGCCAGGCCCAGCATGTCGCGGATGGTGGCGGCGGTGACCGTCTGGCCGGGCTCGGCCTGGACGATGGCCTGGTCCAGCATCGACTGGGCGTCGCGCACCGAACCCTCGGCGGCCCGGGCGATCAGCATCAGCCCCTCGGCCTCGACCCGCGCCCCCTCGTTCTCGCAGATCATCTCCAGGTTCTTGACCAGCATCTCGGGCTCCACCCGGCGCAGGTCGAACCGCTGGGTCCGCGAGAGGATGGTCACCGGGACCTTGCGAATTTCGGTAGTGGCGAAGATGAACTTGGCGTGGGGCGGCGGCTCCTCCAGCGTCTTTAGGAGGGCGTTGAACGCCCCCGTCGACAGCATGTGGACCTCGTCGATGATGTAGACCTTGTAGCGGGCCTCCACGGGAGCATAGCGCACCCCGTCCAGAAGCTCGCGGATGTCGTTGACCCCGGTGCGCGAGGCGGCGTCCAGCTCGAGGACGTCCATGTGGCGGCCCTCGATGATGGCCCGGCAGTGGACGCCTTCCTCGGCCAGGTCCAGCGAGGGCTCCTTGACCGTGTCGGTCTCGTAGTTGAGGGCCCGGGCCAGCAGGCGGGCGGTGGTGGTCTTGCCGACCCCGCGGACGCCGGTGAGCATGAAGGCGTGGGCGATCCGCCCGGAGGCGAAGGCGTTGCGCAGGGTGCGGACCATGGCCTCCTGGCCGTACAGGTCCTCGAACCGGCGGGGCCGGTACTTCCGCGCGATGACGGTATAGGCCGACGAGGCCTCCTCCTGCGGGGCGGCCGCGGGCCGCGGCGCAGGATCGCCGAACATGTCGCCCGTGTTCGGGTCGCGTTCGGGAATCTCTTCGTCGTCCACCATCGCGGCCATCTAACGGCTGGCGCCCGGTGAACGGAAGGGGAAAGCAAGCAAGCTTGAGGAAAACGCCGGGGCCCGCCGAAGCGGTGGTCCGCCCATGCGAAAACGGCCGCAGATCACGGAGCCTGCCGCGTCCCTGCGCGGCTGAGCCTTTGGGGAATGAGGTGGAGACCGAACGTCGACCCGAAGCGGGACTCGTTGTGGCTGCTTCCTTCCGGACCTGACCAGGTTGGCGAGGCGCTCGTCCGCCGCCGATCTCCGGGGCGCTATATGGCGGTTGCAGGCGATGGGGGCAAGCCTGCCTCTTCCTCCCATTCGCCCCCAAGGCGCGCTCGGCCGCCTGCGCCCCGCCCTATCGCGCCCGGACGCGGCGCACGGTGAAGGCCTGATCCACCAGCTGGGCGGCGCCGAAGACGGTCATGAAGGCGATGTCGGCGGCGTCCGCCCCCGAGGCGATGCGGACCAGCCCCTCCACCGGCGCCTTGCGGGTGGGATCGGCCAGCCGCCAGCGCCTGCCCACGAACACCTCCACCACGGCGTGCAGGTCGGGCGGCCGCAGCTTCCAGGCATAGGCGCTCACCGCCCGGGCGGGGATGTCGGCGGCCCGGCAAAGGCAGATGGCCAGGTGAGCGAAGTCGCGGCAGACGCCGGCCCGGTCGGTGAAGGTGTCCACGGCGGTGGTCGTGGCGTCGCTGACGCCGGGGACATAGTCCAGATGCTCGCAGATCCAGTCGAGGATGGCCTCGGCCTTGTCGCCGCCCTGCAGGTGGCCGAACTGGCGGGCGGTGAACCGCTCAAAGCGGTCGGACGGACAGTAACGGCTAGGCCGCAGATAGCGCAGCGCCTCGCCGGGCAGGTCGCGGATCGGGCTGGCCGCCGCCCCCTTCAGCCCATGGTCGCGGGGCGCCACCTCCACGACGGCGCGATAGTCGATGGCCAGCCGCCCCTCAGCCTGGATCACCACCCGGCGCTCGCCGGTGAGGCCGTCGTCCAGCCGCGATACCGCCCCGCCGGACGAAAGCGTCAGGGCCTCCTCATGCACCGTCTGGTCCGCCCCGCGGGCGGCCTCCACCAGCAGCAGGGTCTCGCACGGCCGGGCGAAATCGTAGGTGAGCTGGGCGCGGACATCGAACCACATGGCGCGTCAGCCTGGCCCAGCCATCGGCGCCGAAGGCGGCGGGACCGAAACCGGGGCCGCCAGCCGGCCCACATGCGACACGCCCCGCCAGATGTCCCAGACCGCCGCGCCGGGCAGGATCAGCGCCCGCTTCAGGGCCGCGGCGTCGTCATAGGCGGCCACGACCACGGGATCGCCGCGCCGGCCGTCGGGCGAGATCGGAACGAACTGGTATCTGGGCAAGGCCACCTCCCCGGCGCCAGCCAAACACGGCCCGCTCGGGAAGGTTCCCCCCGGGCGGCGCATACAAAAAGGCGGCCTCCGGATGCGCCGGAGGCCGCCTCGTCCGACAGGGCCGGATGCGGGCCTAGTTGTCCTTGCCGCGGGTCATGCCCGTCATGGCGCCCTGGCCAGTGAGGCCATGGCCGGCCGTGCCGCCGGCGGACGACATTCCCGCCTCATAGCCCGAGGCGCCGTCGCGGCCCGACTGGACGCGCAGGCTGTTCTGCACGTGCTTTACGCCCAGCACCTGCTCCACCAGGTCCTCTGCCCGGCGCTTGTCCTGGCGGCTGGCGACCATGCCGCTCAGCGTCACCTCGCCCTTGTCCACGGCCACCTCGATGTCCGAGGCGTCCAGCCAGGCGTCGTCGGACAGGCGGTCGTTGATGTCGTCGCGGATGCGCTCGTCCGAACGGACATAGTTCTTGGGCCCGCGGCCGCGGTGGGCCCCGCCGCCGAACAGGCCAGGATCGGTGTCGCCGTCAGATACCCGTCGCACCTGATCGTTGGGATCGCCGAAGGACCGGCCCTCGCCATAGGCGCTGCGGCCATAGTCGAAGCGGCTGTCGTCATCATAGGCGCCTGACCGTCGCCCGCCGGACGAATAGTCATGACCGCCATAGCTGCGCGCGCCATAGGCCGGGCGGTCGTAAACCTCGCCGCCGTAGGGACCGCCCGGCTCGATATAGGACTCGGTGCGAAGGCCGGTCCGCTCGCCATAGCCCGCCTGGCCGTAGCCGCCTCCGCCATAACCGCCCTGGTGATGACCCCGGCCGCCCTGGAAGCTGCGGGATTCGCGCCCGGCCCAGTCCCGGCGCTGGTCGCGATCCCGGTCGCGCTCGCCCCAATCGCCCCGGCGTTCGGCCTCATAGCCGCCCGATCGGTCGTGACGGCCGTACCTGTTCCATTCGCTCATGGCGCGCTCCTTGCCTTGATGGGAAAGGCTCCGACGCAGCGGAGCCTGTGCACGCCGAACCCCGCTAGGCGGGGGTTCGTTCCGGCTAGCCGCCGGTGCGGGCCGCCACCGGCCCCGCCGAAACGCCCAGCGGATGCTCGAACTGCAGGGCCACGAACCGGGCGGTGGGCTCGCCATAGGCCCGGCCGATAGCGGCGAACGTACGGGCCATCACGTCCGGACCGGGAAGCGACAACCGCTGGGCCGTCTCCCGCATGACCGCCTCCCCCGCCAGCCGGCGCAGCAGGTCCAGGGTGGCGGGCTCGCCGGCGCTGATGCCCGCGGTGGTGGTCACCGGCCCGTCGGTGATCCAGCGCACGTCCCGCCGCCAGCGGACCTTGGGATGCCGACGCGCCATGCGGCCCTGGCTGAACCAGTGGACCGTGGCCTGGCGGCCGTCCAGCAGCCCGGCCTTGGCCAGCACCCGGGCGCCGTTGCAGATCGACATCAGATGGACGCCGCGCTGAAGCTGGGCCCTCAGCCAGGCCGCCCGCTGGGGATCGGCCTCGTCCTCCATGGCGGGCACGATCACCACGTCGGGACGCCGGTTGCGGAAGTCGGCGAGGGTGGCCTGGGGCGCCGCCCAGGCGTGGCCGGGGGTCAGGCGGACCGGCGCGCGGGTCGGGGCCGCAACCTTCACCTCCACCGCCCCGCTCTCGGCGAGGATGGCGTAGGGGGCGAGCAGATCGGTGGCTACGGTGCCGTCCGGCTCGGCCAGGATCACCACAAGCGGCCTGGCCGCCGCCCCGCCCGCAAGGACAAGGGACAGGGCCAGGCCGGTCAGGACGCGGCGGATCGGGGAGGACATCCAGTTGCGCATGGCCGGATGGTGCCTCCCCGCGTGGGCGGCCGAAATGACGTATTTCCCGCCAATCCCGCCAACTACGGCCAAGCCCTCCGGATCAGTACGTAAGGAGCCGTCCCGAATTTCGGCGGTCGTCGGCCGGGGCTATCCCCATGGCCACGGACGAGAGCGCTCGTCCGAAGACGCTTCCGAAGGAACCGCACCGATGACCGCCCCCGCCAACCTCCGTCCCGGTCAGGCCCCCGCCCAGGCCCTCGCGGGCGTCGACTTCACCGTCCACCACGCGCCCAAGGGCGTCTCGGACCGCGTGGCCTATGGCTTCGTGAAGGCCCTGCGCTTCTTCGCCGACACCTTCTTCGCCAAGCGCTACGGCCACCGGGCCGTCGTCCTGGAAACCGTCGCCGCCGTCCCCGGCATGGTGGGGGCCACCCTCAACCACCTGAAGTGCCTGCGCCGCATGGAAGACGACCGCGGCTGGATCAAGACGCTGATGGATGAGGCCGAGAACGAGCGGATGCACCTGATGACCTTCATCGAGGTCTGCAAGCCGACCCTGTTCGAACGCTTCATCGTCGTGGCCGTGCAGTGGGTCTTCTACCTGTTCTTCTTCGCCCTCTATCTGGTCAGCCCGAAGACGGCCCACCGCGTGGTCGGCTACTTCGAGGAAGAGGCGGTGATCAGCTACACCCACTACCTCGCCGAGATCGACGAGGGCCGCAGCGAGAACGTCCCCGCCCCGGCCATCGCCCTGGCCTACTGGAACCTGCCGGTGGGCGCCCGCCTGCGGGACGTGGTCGAGGTGGTCCGCGCCGACGAAGCCCACCACCGCGACGTGAACCACGGCTTTGCGAACGAGCTGGCCGGCGGCCCGGTCGCCGCCCCGGTGCCCGCCGCCTGGCCGCACGAGGAGCTGACGCCCCAGTGGAAGCAGGCGGCCTGACCCGCCGTCACGACTATCCCCGGCTGGGCCATGGGCGCTAGAACAGCGCCCATGGCTCTTTCCGCCTTCACCAACACCTTCGCCGGCAACCCCCTGGACCGCGCCAGCGAGCGCCGGCCGGACGCCGCCTGGATCTCCGCCCAGCTCGCCTCGCCGGAGTCCCTGGCCGTAGCCATCTGGAACGGCCGCCCCCTGATCGAACCCGCCGAACAGCCGGGCGGCCTGCAGATCGCCTATCTGCCCTCCCGTCTGGCCGGAGAACTGGCGGGCGGCCCCGAGCGGCTGCTGTTCATGGGCCTCTGGAAGGAGACCGCGGTCTTCGCCGTGGACCTCGAGGGCCAGGCCGATCCCTCCGACGGCCCGCTGCAGGGCCTGGGCGCCTTCCAGGACCTGCGCCAGATCGCCCTGCGCCTGACCCCGGCCGAGGCGGCCATCTGCGCCACGGCCAAGTCGATGTTCGAATGGCGACGCCGCCACCGCCGCTGCGCCGTCTGCGGCGAGCCCACCGAGGTGCGAGACGGCGGCTGGAAGCGCCAGTGCCCGGCCTGCGAGGCCGAGCATTTCCCGCGCACCGACCCGGTGGTCATCATGCTGCCCTACCACGGCGACCGCTGCATGCTGGGCCGGCAGGAGGCCTGGTCCAAAGGGATGTTCTCGGCCCTCGCCGGGTTCCTGGAACCCGGGGAAAGCATCGAGGAGGCCTGCGCCCGAGAGCTGGCCGAGGAAGCGGGCCTGCGCGCCCGCAAGGTGCGCTACCACTCGTCCCAGCCCTGGCCCTATCCGTCGTCCCTGATGATCGGCCTGCTCGCCGAGGTCGAGGACGACGAGGGCGCGCCCGACCAGACCGAGCTGGCCGAGGTCCGCTGGTTCACCCGCGAGGAGGCCCGCCAGGTCCTGGCCGGGACCCACGACAGCGTCAGCGCGCCCAGCCCCATGGCCATCGCGCACCAGCTGCTGAAGGCCTGGGTCGAGGAGGGCTGACCACCCTGCGCCCGCCCCTTTCCCAGGGGCGGGCCCGGGTTCAGGTGCGGGTCCGGAACGGATCGGCCGGATAGACGCCCAGGATCTCGAACTTCTCGGAGAAGAAGCCCAGTTCCTCGAATGCGCGGGCCACGCCGATGTCCTCGGGCCGGCCGTCCACCTCGGCGTAGAAGAAGGTCGCCGTGAAGGCGCCGTTCTCCATGTAGCTCTCGAGCTTGGTCATGTTGACGCCGTTGGTGGCGAAGCCGCCGAGGGCCTTGTAGAGCGCCGCCGGCAGGTTCTTCACCCGGAACACGAAACTGGTGACGCAGGGGGCGGTGAACGGCGGCGGCGCCGGGTCCTTCTCGCCCGTCATCACCAGGAAGCGGGTGGTGTTGTTGTGCTCGTCCTCGAGGTCGCGGGCGAGGATTTCGAGGCCGTAGAGCTCGGCGCAGAGCGCGGGCGAGACGGCGGCCTTGGTGGGGTCGGGGTTGGCCGCCAGCTCCTTGGCCGCCCCGGCGGTGTCCCCCGCCGCCTGGGTCTTCAGCCCCATCTTGCGCAGGGTCCGGCGGCACTGGCCGAGAGCGATGGGCATCGACACGGCCGTGGTCACCTGGTCCAGGGTCACGCCCGGATTGGCCATCAGCTGGAAGTGGATGGGCTTGAACCGCTCGCCGATGATCTTCAGGCCCGAGCGCGGCAGCAGGTGGTGCACGTCGGCCACCCGCCCGGCGATGGAGTTCTCCACCGGGATCATGCCCAGCTGGCAGTCGCCCGACTTCATGGCCTCGAAGGCGTCCTCGAAGCTGGCGTGCGGCACCGGCTCATAGTCGGGGAAGAAGGTGGCGCAGGCCTCGTGGCTGTTGGCGCCCAGCTCGCCCTGGAAGGCGATGCGTCCCTTGCTCATTCAGCTCCCCCGATGGTCTTGGCGAAATCCCGCGCCGCCTGCAGGTCGGCGGGCGTGTCGACGGAGATCGGCGCGGCCTCGGCCACGCACGCCCAGATGTCGAGCCCCAGCTCCAGGGCCCGCAGCTGCTCCAGCTTTTCCCGCCGCTCCAGCGGCGACGGCGGCGCAGCGTTGAACCGGCTGAGCGCTTCGCGCCGGTAGCCGTAGATGCCGATGTGCCGCCAGACCGGCGCGTCCCCGTAGAGGGTCGAGCGGGTGAAATAGAGGGCCCGGCCCCGGTGCGCGCCCTCGGGCAGGGCGAGGATCGCCTTCACCACGTCGGGATTGCTCCGGTCGGCGGGCGATGACTCCGCGGCCACCACCGTGGCGATGTCGCAGGCGGGCTCCCCGGCCAGCAGGTCCGCACAGGCCGTGACCACCGCCGGGTCCACGAAGGGCATGTCGCCCTGCAGGTTGATCACCACGTCATGCGCGCCCGCCGGGTCCAGGGCCGCCAGGGCCGCCAGGATCCGGTCCGAGCCCGACGGCAGGTCCGGGTCGGTGAGCACCGCCCGGCCGCCCGCCGCCTCGACGGCGGCCACGATCTCCGGGTCGCCCGCGGCCACCGCCACAGGCCCGGCGCCGGCCGCCTCGGCCTGGCGCAGGACTCGAACGATCATGGGTATTCCGCCGATGTCCGCCAGGGGCTTTCCCGGCAGTCGGGTCGCGGCCAGGCGCGCCGGGATGAGGACAATGGGGTTCATGGTGGCGCTTTGGTGGTGGGGACCCGTGTCTGGGCGGTTGCGCCCGCGCCGGTAGCGTGTAAGAGAGCCGCACGCAATAAGGGGCGGGATTCCCGCAGCGTTCGCTGGCGATGCCGCCAGCCGAAGAGAGGCGTGATCTAGGGACTATGAGCGACCTGACGTTCAACAAAGTCGCCGGCGCGGTTCTGGCGACCGGTCTGGCCATCGTAGGCCTGCGCGAAGTCTCTAAGGGGGTCTTCACCCCGCAACCGCCCGAGAAGATGGGCTACGAGATCGCGATCGCCGAGGAGGCCGCGAGCGGCGGCGCCGCGGCTGACGCGCCGATCGACTGGGGCACGGTGCTGCCGGCGGCTGATCTGGCGGCGGGCGAGGCGGCCTTCGCCAAGTGCGTGTCCTGCCACAACATCGCTCAGGGCGGCGCCAACGGCACGGGCCCGAACCTCTGGGGCGTCGTCGGCGCCAAGCCGGGCTCGCACGCCGGCTTCGCCTATTCGGCGGCCATGACCGACTTCGGCGGCAAGCAGCCGGTGTGGGACTACGAGCACCTGAACGAATTCCTCAAGGCGCCGCAGAAGTACATCTCCGGCACCAAGATGACTTTTGTCGGCCTGAAGAAGCCGGAAGACCGCATCAACATGATCGCCTTCCTGCGCTCGAAGGGCTCGAACCTGCCGATCCCGGCGCCGAACCCGGCCGCCGCTGCGCCGGAAGCCGCCGCCGAAGGCGCCCCGGCCGAGGCCGCTGCGCCGGAAGCCGAAGCCGCTCCGGCGGCCTGAGGCCCGCGCGTTCAGGCGGGCCCGCAGGGGCCGCGCCTTGGCGATCGTTTGCGAAAGCCCCCGCCCGCGCGGGGGCTTTTCCATATCTGGCTTCAGGGAACCGGCGCCCGCCCGGGCGGGCCTACATTACCCGGCGATAGGCCGTGGGCTCGCCATAGGCCGGCCGGGCCACGGCCTCGGCCAGGGGTTCGACGGCGCACATCATGTGCGAGGCGTTGGCGTGGACGATCCGCCCCTCGCCCAGGCCCAGGGCCACGTGGCCTTTCCAGAACACGAGGTCGCCCCGGCCGAACTCGTCGGGAGCGATGTCCCGGCCCAGGCGCTGCTGCTGGTCGGTGTCGCGGGGACAGGCCATGCCGCAGGCGGTCAGCGCCTGCTGCACCAGGCCCGAGCAGTCCAGGCCGAGGCTCTCGCGCCCGCCCCACAGATAGGGCGCGCCAAGGAACCGCAGGGCCACCGCCGCCGGGTCCTCCTCGAAGACGCCGATGGGGATCAGGTGGTCCAGGCTCACCCAGCCGGCGCCGGCCACCTTGGCCAGCTTGCCGTCCTCGGACTCCACGGCGACCAGGCTGTTGAGCGACAGGGCCATGAGGGCGCGACTCTTGATGCTGGGCCCCTCGAAGGCATAGGTGCGCAGCGCGCCCACCCGGTGGGTCGGCGTCGGCGCCAGCGGGCCCAGGGCCGCCTTGGCCACGAAGCCCACATAGCCGTCCCGCGACGCCTGGCCGAGGTAGAAGCCGCGGTCCTCCTCCAGCACGTCGAAGCGCTCGCCGAAGAGCAGCTGGTCCATCTGTTCGGACGCCGAGTCCGGCGCGCGGTGGATCCCCGCCGACGGGACGACGCAACTCATGGGCGTCGGGTCCAGATAGACCTCCGCCTCCACCACGCCCTCCAGGGCTCGGGTGGCGATGCCGTCGCGCAGCAGGGTGACGCGCGGATCCATCATCATGCGAACCGCTCCCGGATCATGCGATAGAGCGCGCGGATGGCCTGCGCCTCGGCCCCGGCCGGGAAGCCCGGCCGACCCTTGGGGTTCCACGCGAAGATGTCGAAGTGGGCCCACGCGCCCGCGGGCGCGAACCTTTGCAGAAACAGGGCCGCCGTCACCGATCCGGCCTGGGCCCAGGCGTCGGGATCGTTCTTCAGATGGGCGATGTCGCTGTCCAGGGCCTCGGCGTAGCCCTTCCACAGGGGCATCCGCCACAGGGGGTCGCCCTCGGCCTCCGCCGCGGCGGCGATCTGCGCGGCCAGCGCATCGTCGTCGGTATAGAAGGGAATGACCTGCGGCCCGAGGGCCACCCGCGCCGCGCCGGTGAGGGTGGCGAGGTCCAGGGTGAGGGCCGGCTCCAGCTCGGCCGCCCGGGTCAGGGCGTCGGCCAGGATCAGCCGTCCCTCGGCGTCGGTGTTGCCCACCTCCACGGTAAGGCCGGCCCGGGTGTCCAGGACGTCGCCCGGCCGCATCGCGTCGCCGGAGATGGCGTTCTCCACCACCGGACACAGCACGGCGAGACGAACCGGCAGCTTGGCGGCCATGATCATCCGGCCAAGGGCCAGGGCGTGGGCGGCGCCGCCCATGTCCTTCTTCATCAGCCGCATGCCGGCCGAGGGCTTGATGTCGAGGCCGCCGGTGTCGAACACCACGCCCTTGCCGACAATGGCCACCAGGGGCCGGTCGGCGTCGCCGGGCCGCGACCAGGTCAGTTCGATGATCCGCGGCGCCCGGTCGGCATGGGCGGCCCGGCCCACGGCGTGGACGGCCGGATAGTTGGCCTCCAGCAGGCCTTCGCCCGCAATGACCGTGATCTGGCCGCCGTGCTGCTCGGCGATCTCCCGGGCGATGGCCTCGATCTGGCGCGGGCCCATGTGGTTGGCCGGGGTGTTGACCATGTCCCGGGCCAGGGCGCAGGCGTGGGCCACGGCGCGAGCCTCGGAAAGGTCGGCGCCCGGGCACGCCAGCCGCGGCGGCGCGGCCTCGCGGGGCTTGTAGCGGTCGAAGCGGTAGCTCCCCAGGGCGAAGGCCAAGGCGATGCGCTCCGGCGCCAGTCCTTCGGGCGCCTCGGCGATCCGATAGACGCCGGCGGGCAGCTTGGCCGGGAGGGCGCGGAACGCCATGGCCTCGGCCGCCTCGCCGAGCCCGAAGAGAACCTGCGACAGCGCCCCGTCCGGCCCGGGGACCAGCAGCGCCTGGCCCGCCTTGCCCTTGAACCCGGCCGTCGCGGCCAGGGCGGCCGCGAACGGATCCGACGCCAGGCGCCCCTCGACCTGCGCCGCAGTCAGGGCGTGCACGGGCACGGTCTCGCCGTCCCAGGCCTCGAGGATCACGTCGGACATCTCTTTCCTCTCGCCCATGCGCCCTTCCACTGCAACTTACAGCGCCGAAAGTGGAGCGAGGAACGGGGAAACCGGAAACGCCGCCAGGGCGCCCACGGCGATGGCCACGCCATAGGGCACGCCCTCTTCCGGCTCGGCCAGACGCACGAACCAGGCCGGCGCCGACAGCACCAGCGGCCGCACCAGCGGCGCCCGCAGGCTGAGAATCAGCAGACTTAGCGCCCCGCCCGCCAGGACGGTGGCCACGATGAAGGTCGTAAGGGCCGGCCAGCCCAGCCACAGGGCCGCCGCCGCCATCAGCTTGGCGTCGCCGCCGCCGATCACCCGCAGGGCGAAGAGAACCAGGCCCGCCGTCAGGGCGCCGAGGCCCACCGCCAGGTGCAGGCCGACCTGCGACAGGGGCAGCCCCGCCGCCAGCGCCGCGGGGATGAAGGCGGCCACGAGGGCCAGGGAGATCCAGTTGGGAATGGTGTAGCTGGTGACGTCCTTCACCGCCGCCACGATGACGAGGGCGGGCAGGACCAGGGCCAGCAGGGCGGCGGTCCAGAGGGTGACGGCGGCCATCATGGGCGCGACCCTGCCACGCCACCCGTGAACGAATGGAAAAGGCCGCGCGCAATCCGCGCGCGCAAACGAAAGGGCCCCCGACGCGCGCCAGGGGCCCTCGTCACGCGGGAACCACGGCCGGCTTAGGCGCCGGCGTTGCTCACTTCGTCGCTGATCTGGTTGAACTTGTCGTTCAGGCTGCCGCCGAGCAGCTGCAGGGCGCCGACCAGGACCACCGCGATCAGGGCGGCGATCAGGCCGTATTCGATGGCCGTAGCGCCCGACTCGTCCTTCATGAAGCGGGTAACGAACTTCGACATGGTCACTCTCCTTGTGTCTGCGAGCAGACGTTGGGGGACATCAAGCAGACGCCTGCTCGCCCCGATGGCGCGACCAACATCGCCAAACTCGCTTAATCCGCAGTAAAGGCGATACCTCTATCCGCCAATATTCTATGGTTTATTCAGATTCAGCATTTATATCGATTAACCACACCTAGAAATACCGGCGATTTACTCACAATATTCAGTCGATTTCGCCACCAAGTCGCCCGCCACCCCGGACCAGGAACAGGCCCGCAAGACCCGCCGCCAGGAGCAGCAGGATGGTGGCCAGTCCGCCCTGCTGGGTGCGGGTAAGTTCGGTGCCGAGGTTGACCAGGGTGGGCGCAAGCCAGGCGGTCGCCACCCCCGAGAGGGCGAAGACGCCGAAGAACGCCCCGCTCTGGGCCGCCGGGGTCAGCCGCACCAGCAGCGTCCGGCTCGAGGCGTACTGGGCCGTGATGAAGACGGCCGAGACGAAGCCCAGTCCCACATAGATCCAGTCCGGCAGGGTGCGGAACACCGGCCCGGACCACAGGGGCGCGTGGGCGGCCGGGTCGTAGGGCCAGAAGAAGAGGATGCGGTCCGGCGCCATGCCCAGGATCGCGGTCAGGGCCAGCATGGAGAAGGCGATCTCGATCTGCAGCGCGATGCGGGGGCCGAGCGCCCCGTCCAGCCAGCGGGCCACATAGCCGCCGAGCACCGCAAAGACGCTGAGCAGGACGCCATAGGCGAGCATTTCGAGGGCGCCCCATTTCATGACGCCCACGGCCAGCACCCCGGCGTAGATCAGGATGGCGTTCATCCCGTCCACGAAGAACATCCGCGAGACCAGATAGACCGCCGCGTCCCGGTGCCGGCCCACGGCCCGGATCATGGCCACCAGGTCGGCCGCGCCCTCGCGGAACGCCCGCAGCATGGGAATGCCCGTGCGCGGAGCGTCCGGCGTGAACAGGAAGAGCGGGATCGAGCCCAGGGCGAGCAGGCCCGCAGCCATCAGGGCGACCACCCGCTCGGGCTCGTGGGTGGCCGGGTCGAGGCCGAACAGCGGCGTGGCCGGCACGAAACTCCAGTCCACCTTGCCCGGCAGGGCGAAGGCGATCGCGGTGAAGGCCAGGGCCGCCACCGAGAACAGGTTGCCCAGGGACAGGGCGAGACCTGAGGCCTTGTGCGCCCCCTCGACCCCTGCCGCCCGCACGAGCAGCGAATTGTGCAGCACCTCGCTGTAGACGAACAGCACCCGGACGAAGGCCACCAGGGCCAGGACGGCGGTAAGCGACAGCGGCCCGCCGGGCCTGGCGAACCACAGGGCGGCCATGGCCGGGACCATCAGCCCCACCATCAGCGCCAGCCATCCCTTGCGCGGCCCCAGCTTGTCGATCGAGGCCCCCAGGAATGGGGCCGTCACCATCACCGTCCAGCCGATGTACTGGTCCCAGCGGGAGATCACCGCCTGGCCCTGCACCGCGTCGCCCACCAGGGTGGCGGCCACATAGGGCATGAAGATGTAGATGGTGACGAGGATGATGAACGGGTCGCGGCCGCCCTGGAACAGGGCCCAGGCCACGCCGCCACGGTTCAGCCGCCCATCGCCCCCCACGGTCGCCGTCACCGGCGGATCGACCACCGACGCAGGACCACGCGCATCGACGGATTCCGGATTGAGCATTTCACACCCCTTCGCGGCCGCATCTGGCGTCGGCCGTCGACCGCCACGTAAGCCGCAACGGGGCTGCGCCGCAATCAGCAGTCCGTGATTCACGGGCAGGTGATTGGCCGCCCGGCGCAGGATGAGCGCACAGTCGGACGGCTTCTCTGAGGTCTGTCCCTGACATCGCCCGCCGCGGGTTGCGGAGCCCGCGGCGGGCGTAGTCGTCTAGCCCAGCAGGCGGTCGTGGATGCGTTCGCGCAGCTGCGGCGTCAGCCCCAGGGCCTGGTCCAGATAGCCGTCGATGGAGCCGTGCCGCGCCCGCATGGCGGCGAAGGCGCGCTCCAGATATTCGGCCTCCACCCGCATCGCCACCCGCAGGGCCTCCTCGCTCGGCTCACGGCCCGAAGCCTCGGCGATCCGCCGCCGGATCGTGGGCAGCCGCCGGGCGATCCGCGCCTCGTCATTGGTGAGGAGATAGTCCTCGATGATGTCGTCCGGATGCACCCCGGCCACATGGTGGGTCAGGGCGCAGAGGATGCCGGTCCGGTCCTTGCCCGCCGCGCAGTGCACCAGCACCGCCCCGTCCGTCCGCGCCAGCGCCTGGAAGTAGCGGGAATAGAGATCGACGTGCCGCCGGGCGTGGGGCGCCCCGTCGTAGTAGTCGAGCATGTAGCGCCGGAAGGACTCCGCGGTCAGGTCCGAGCCGGCGATGAACTCGTGCCACTCGTCGGCGTGCTCCTGACCGATGTCGTTTTCGATCACCTCGGCCGAGAACGGCCGCCAGCGGCGCGAGGGCTGGCTCTGGCGCTCGTTGGACCGGCGCAGGTCGACGATAACCGCCACGCCCATGCCGGCGAGCTTCGCCAGGTCCGCTTCGGTGGCCTCGGCGTGGTGCGCCGAGCGGTACAGGAGCCCGCGCCGCAGCCGCCGGGTTCCGGCGACATAGTCGCCGAAGTCGCGGAAGTTCTCGATCCCCTCGAAGGGCAGGTGACGGCTCATGGATTGGTCGATCATCGGAACGGCGGCTCGTCGAAACTGCGCAGCTTGCGCGAATGCAGGCGCGGCCCTTCCTCGCGCAGCAGCGCCACGGTGGCGAGGCCGATCTGCAGGTGCTGGCCGATGGCCCGCTCGTAGAAGGCGTTGGCCTGGCCTGGGAGCTTGATCTCGCCGTGCAGCGGCTTGTCCGACACGCACAGCAAGGTCCCGTAGGGCACCCGGAAGCGATAGCCCTGGGCGGCGATGGTGGCCGACTCCATGTCGATGGCCACCGCCCGGCTCTGGTTGAACCGCAGGGCGCTGGTGGAATAGCGCAGCTCCCAGTTTCGGTCGTCGGTGGTCACCACCGTGCCGGTGCGCAGGCGCCGCTTCAGAATGTCGCCGCTCTCGCCGGTGACGATCTCGGCGGCCCGGTGCAGGGCCACCTGCACCTCGGCGATCGGCGGGATCGGGATCTCGGGCGGCAGCACGCCGTCCAGCACATGGTCGTCGCGCAGATAGGCGTGGGCCAGGACATAGTCGCCGATGGTCTGGCTGCCGCGCAGGCCGCCGCAGTGGCCAATCATCAGCCAGGCCTGGGGCCGCAGCACCGCCAGGTGGTCGCAGATGGTCTTGGCGTTCGACGGGCCGACGCCGATGTTCACCAGGGTCACCCCCGCGCGGCCCTCGGCCATGAGGTGGTAGGCGGGCATCTGGTGCCGCCGCCAGGGCCCCGCCGCCACCGTCCCCTCGGGGTCTTCGGTGTCGGCGGCGACCATGATTCCCCCCGGCGCCGACAAGGCCGTATAGCGCCCGCCCTCGACCTTCAGCTGCGCGGCCGCCCAGCGGACGAACTCGTCCACGTAGCGGTGGTAGTTGGTGAACAGCACGTACTGCTGGACGTGCTCGGCGGGCGTGCCGGTGTAGTGGGCGAGCCGGGCCAGCGAGAAGTCGGTGCGCAGGCCGTCGAACAGGGCCAGCGGCCGAGGCGCCGCGTCCGGGACCAGGAAGGCCCCGTCCGCCACCTCGTCGCCGATGTGGGCGAGTTCGGTGGAGGGGAAGTGCCGGGCGATCTGCGCCGCCCCGACGTCGGCCAGGGCTAGGTCCCGCGCGCCGTCCAGCACATAGGGGAACGGAATCTCCTGGGTGGAGCGCCCGACTTCCAGCTCCACATCGAAATCCTGCTGCAGCAGGGACAGCTGCTCGGTCAGATAGTCGCGGAACAGGTCCGGACGCGTCACCGTCACCGCATAGCGGCCGGGCAGGCCGACCCGGGCGTAGGCGCGGCTGAGCCGGGGGTAGGGCCGGCCCTCGGGCCAGGTCAGCCGAAGTTCTGGATAGACATAGGCCCCGGCGCGCCGCGCCTCGGGATCCGGCGGCGGACCGCCCGCCAGGAAGCTCTTCAGGGACGACCGTAGCGCTTCGACGCTCTTGCGGTATTCATGTTCAAGCCGATCAACGACGCCGGCTGCATCAGTTCTCTTCATCGGCCGCTTATAGACCGCTCAGTGAGCGATGCGAATCCACGGTATCCCGGCTTCGCTGGACTGAACTGGCGTTCTTGGCGACAAAGGCGCCCTCGTAATTCCCCCGGGGGCTTAATGAACCGCCTATTCACGTATCTCATCGTGGGCGCCATGGTGCTGGGCGTCGTCGCCGGTTGGGCGATCAACGTCACGATGTCGCCCGAGGCCGCCGCCAGCGTGGCCGGCAACCTGACCATCATCACCGATGTCTTCCTGCGGCTGATCAAGATGATCATCGCGCCGCTGGTGTTCTCGACCCTCGTGGTCGGGATCGCACACATGGGCGACGCGTCCGAAGTCGGTCGCGTCGGCGTCAAGACCATCGGCTGGTTCCTGATCGCCTCGATCTGCTCGCTGCTGCTGGGCCTGATCATGGTCCACATCCTGCGGCCGGGCGTGGGCATGAACCTGTCGCCAGACGACGCGGCCGTGGCCTCCACCGCCGTCGACATGTCGAAGTTCACCCTGCGCGAGTTCGTCACCCACCTGGTGCCCTCGTCGATCTTCGACGCCATGGCCCGCAACGAGATCCTGCAGATCGTGGTCTTCTCGGTGTTCGTGGGCGTCGCTGTCGCGGCGATCGACGACCGCGCGCCGCAGGTCCTGGCCCTGGTCGAGCAGGTCGCCCAGATCATGCTGAAGGTGACCGGCTATGTGATGAAGACGGCGCCCTTCGCCATCTTCGCCGCCCTGGCCGCCTCCATCGCCACCCGCGGGATCGAGGTGATCTTCACCTACGCCAAGTTCGTGGGCGGCTTCTACCTGTCGCTGGGCATCCTCTGGGGCCTGCTGGTCCTCGCCGGGGTGATCATCGTCGGCCCGCGGATCCTCAAGCTGGTCGGCCAGATCCGCGCCCCGACTCTGCTGGCCTTCTCCACCGCCTCTTCGGAAGCGGCCTATCCGCGGACCCTCGAGGAGCTGCAGAAGTGGGGCATCAGCCGCAAGGTGGCCTCGTTCGTCCTGCCGCTGGGGTACTCGTTCAACCTCGACGGTTCGATGATGTACTGCACCTTCGCGACGCTGTTCATCGCGCAGGTCTACGGCATCGACCTCTCCATCGGTCAGCAGATCACCATGCTGGCCCTGCTGATGGTGACCTCCAAGGGCATGGCGGGCGTGCCGCGCGCCTCGCTCGTGGTCATCGCCGCCACCCTCACCTTCTTCGACCTGCCCGAGGCCGGCATCGCCCTGATCCTGGCCGTCGACCACCTGCTCGACATGGGCCGCTCGGCCACCAACGTCGTCGGCAACTCCATCGCCAGCGCCGTGGTCGCCAAGTGGGAGAAGCAGATCGAGGAGCCGGGCGCCGAGCCTCAGAGCGCCTGATCCCGTCCTGACGACCCCGGGCCTTCGCCCCGCGCGGAGGCCCGGGCTCTCTTCCCGGGCGGGCGGCCCTGCGGCGCGCAACCTTCCGTTAACCGCGCCCCTTAACGGCCCGTTCGCCGCGTTGCGCCCAAGCTCTCTCCTTCGAGGAAGGTAGGGCCGAGCGCCAAGTCCCGTGTCCGAGACGCGAAACACTCATGCGGAGCTCGCCGCCCGCGTCGCCGCGCTGGAGGCCGAGCGGGCGCAGACCCTGCGTCTGGCCCAGACGGATTCGCTCACGGGCCTGCTGAACCGCGGGGCCTTCACCACCCTGCTGTGCGAGCGCCTCGAGGCCGCCCGGGCGGCCGGCGAGGCCCTCGCGCTGTTCGTGGTCGATCTCGACCGCTTCAAGTCCCTGAACGACACCCTGGGCCACCATGCGGGCGACCTGCTGCTGGCCGAGCTCGGCGCCCGCCTGCTGGCCGACTGCGGCCCAGGCGAGGTCGCCGCCCGCCTCGGCGGGGACGAGTTCGCCCTGATCTCCGCCGACCGCGATCTGGCCGGCCGCGCCCAGCGCCTGGTGAACGTGGTCTCCCAGCCCCAGGCGATCTACGGTCGGCAGGTCTCTCCGGGGGCCTCGGTGGGCGTGGCGGTGTTCCCGGACGACGCCCAGGACGCCTCCGACCTGCAGCGCTTCGCCGACATGGCCCTCTACCGGGTGAAGACTCGCGGCGGGCGCTGCTACAGCATCTTCGACGGTGAGCTGCGCGCCGAGGCCGAGCGCCGCCGCACCCTGGAGCAGGAGCTGCGCCGGGCGATCCCGGCGGGCGAGATCGAGCCCTGGTACCAGCCGGTGGTGGACGCCATGACCGGCCGCGTGGTGGGCGTCGAGGTGCTGGCCCGCTGGAACCATCCCGAGCAGGGCATGCTCGCCCCCGCCGCCTTCGTGCCCATGGCTGAGGAACTGGGCCTGATCCGCCCCATCGACGAGGCGGTGTTCGACGCCGCCTGCCGACGGGCCGCGCCCTGGGTCTCGCAGGGCCTGATCGAGCTGGTGTCCTGCAACGTCAGCCCCCGCGACCTGCTCGACCCCGGTTTCTCGCGCAAGCTGATGAGCCGCCTCGCCCGCACCGACCTGCCGGCCACGGCCCTCACCGTCGAGATCACCGAGACCTTCCTGCTGCAGGACCTGGGCCTGGCGCGCCGCCACATCGAGCGCCTGGCCGCCCGGGGCGTGCGCGTGGCCCTGGACGACTTCGGCACCGGCTATTCCAACCTGCGGGCGCTGATGAACCTGCCGATCCAGACGGTGAAGCTGGACCGCTCGCTGATCGCCGATGTCGGCCGCAACGCCCGGGTCTCCAAGCTGGTGGCCTCCATGCTGCACGCCGCCCGGGCGCTGGGCGTCTCCATCGTCGCCGAGGGCGTCGAACATGAGGCCCAGGCCCTGTTCCTGCGCGCCTCCGGCTGCGACCGCATGCAGGGCTACTTCTTCGCCCGCCCCATGAGCGGCGAGGCCATGGACGCCTTCCTGCGCGCGAGCCCGGCCGAGGCCCGGCGTCAGGCCGCCCCGCGTTGCCGCGCCGCCGGCTAGGGAGGCGGAGGCGCTTTCGGGCTTCCCGCCCCCGGCGGCCTTCCTTAAATCCGCCCGACGAAAACCCATATTCCCAGTGGGGACGTCACTCGCAGATCCAAAGGGACCATGCGCAACCACCTTCGCACCTTCATGCTCCTGGCCGCCCTCACCGCGCTGTTCATCGGCGTCGGCTATCTCATCGGCGGGCCGACCGGGATGGCGATCGCCTTCGTCTTCGCCGCCGGCATGAACCTCGTCAGCTACTGGAACGCGGACAAGATTGTGCTGCGCATGTACCGCGCCCAGGAGGTGGGGCCCGACCATCCCGAGGCGGTGATCCGCAACTATGTGGCCGACACCCTGGAGCTGGCCGACCGGGCCGGCATGCCGCGGCCCAAGGTCTATGTGATCGACCAGGACCAGCCGAACGCCTTCGCCACCGGCCGCGACCCGGCCCACGCCGCCGTGGCCGCCACCCGCGGCCTGCTGGCCATGCTCGACCGCCGCGAGATCCGCGGGGTCATGGCCCACGAACTGGCGCACGTGAAGAACCGCGACACCCTGACCATGACGGTGACGGCCACCATCGCCGGCGCCATCTCGGCCCTGGCCAACTTCGCCTTCTTCTTCGGCGGCCGTGACGAGGAAGGCCGCCCGGCGGGCGTGATCCCGATGATCGTCGTGGCCCTGGTGGCCCCCATGGCCGCCGCCCTGGTGCAGTTCGCCATCAGCCGCGGCCGCGAGTACGAGGCCGACCGGCACGGCGCCGAGATTTCGGGCGATCCCCAGGCCCTCGCCTCGGCCCTGCAGAAGATCGAGGCCTACGCCAAGGGCGGCTATGTGAACCCGGACGCCGAGCGCAATCCGGCCACGGCTCACATGTTCATCATCAATCCCCTGGCCGGCGGCCGGGGCGACAATCTCTTCTCCACCCACCCGGCCACCCACAACCGGGTTGCGGCCCTGATGCAGATGGTCGGCGCCTCGGCGGCCGTCCAGCCGCTGCGCGCCCCGGTCGCCGCTTCGCGGCGCCGCGGCACAGCCGTCCCCGTGACTCGCAAGGGCCCCTGGGCCTGATCAGCCCCTGATGGAGGCCCGACCCCGCAGGGGCGCTAGCGGGCCAGGGCCTCCTCGGGCATCTCGATGTCGATCTCCAGGGTCGAGACCTGGGCGCCGCGGTCCAGCTTCACCACCACCTTGTCCTGGTCGATGGGGATGTGCTTGGCGATCACCCCCAGGATCTCCTTGTGCAGGATGGCCGCCAGGTCGGTCCCGCCGCTGGAAATCCGCTCGTGCGCCAGCAGCACCTGCAGCCGGTCACGGGCCACGGGCGCCGAGCCCCGCCCGCGGGTGAAGAAGTTCAGGAAGCTCACGCCGCGGCCCTCCGTCCGAACAAGCGGCTCATGAAGCCCTTCTTCTCCGGCTCGTGCATCCGGACGGCGATGTCCTCGCCCAGCAGCCGGCGGGCCGCATCAGCATAGGCCCGGGCCGCCGGCGAGGCCGGATTGTTCAGGGTCACCGGACAGCCGACGTTGGAGGCGGTGAGCACGTCGGGGCTTTCGGCCACCACGCCCAGCAGCGGGATGGCCAGGATCTCCAGCACGTCCTCCACCTTCATCATCTCGCCCCGGGCCGCGCGGGCCGGGTCGTAGCGGGTGAGCAGCAGGTGCTTTTCCATGGGCTCGCCGGCCTCGGCCTTGCGGGTGCGGGCGTCCAGCATGCCGATGATCCGGTCGGAGTCGCGGACCGACGAGACCTCGGGATTGGTCACCACCACCGCGGCATCCGCGAAGCGCATGGCCAGGGTGGCGCCCTTCTCGATGCCGGCCGGGCTGTCGCAGATGATCCAGTCGAAGGTCGCCCGCAGCTCTTCGATCACCTTGGCCACGCCCGCCTCGGTGAGGGCGTCCTTGTCCCGGGTCTGGGAGGCCGGCAGCAGCCACAGCCCCTCCAGCCGCTTGTCGCGGATCAGCGCCTGCGGGAGCTTGGCGTCGCCCTGAACCACATTGACGAGGTCGAACACCACCCGCCGCTCGGCCCCCATCACCAGGTCGAGGTTGCGCAGGCCCACGTCGAAATCGACCACCACCACCCGTTTGCCGGCCTGGGCCAGCGCCGCCCCCAGCGAGGCGGACGAGGTGGTCTTGCCGACCCCGCCCTTGCCGGAGGTCACGACCAACACCTTGGACATCGCCTTTGCTCCTCTAATCGATGACGGTCAGGCGGATGGCGCCGCGGTCGCACCGCACCTCCACCGGCCGGCCGTGCAGGTCCGCGCCCCAGTGGGAGCCGCCATCCTGGCTGGGGGTTCGGTAAAGCCGGTCGACGCCGACCATCTCGGCCTCCAACCGGCGGCAGAAGATCCGCGCCGCGCCGCCCGCCTTGAGGCCCGCGATCGCCCGCCCGCGGAGGGCGCCGTACACATGGATGGAGCCGCCGGCGATCACCTCTGCCCCTGAGCTCACCGCGCCGACGATGGTCACGTCGCCGTCCTCGAACACCACCGACTGGCCCGAGCGCACCGGCCCTTCGATCAGCAGCGACGAGGCCGGCGGCGGGGCGGCCCTGGCCTCCACCTCGTCCTTGGCCTCCCGGGGCAGGTCCCGCCCCTGGATGCGCGGCAGGCGCGCCCAGCGGGTGCCTTCCAGCGCCCGGGCGCTAATCCCGTCCACGCCCACGAGGCGCAGGCCCCGGGCCTCCAGGCCCTCCAGCAACAGGGGCGCCACGTCCGGCCCGGCCTGGGCCACGGCCAGGCCCAGGTCGGCCACCACGGGCCGGTCCAGGAACACGGCGCCGGCCTCGCTCAGCTGGACGTCCAGGGCCGCGAACCACGGCGTCGCCGGCAACTCGGGCGCCAGCACCAGGGCCATGAAGTTGCGCCCGCGGATGCGGAAGGATGCGGCGCGCCCGCCGTCCGCCTGGGCTGCGGCGGCGCTCCCGGTGCTGCCAGCCATCGCCTGCCTCCTCGTTCGGAAGCGCCCACCTGTGGGAAGCGTCGGCGGCCAGAACTTGGCCCAATCATGGCCATCCCCGCCCAAGATGTTTACGGAGGGTACGGCTCAGCTTGTTCAAAATTGAAATACTTGGCGCGTCAGCGCACGCCGAACGGTGCGCACAACGCAGCCGCCGTCGCACAATTCTACGAGTTCAAAATGTCAGAGACGCGCAAAGGCCTCCGCGGCCTTCGCGCTGGCGCTGCGGTCTGGACGCCCGACCTCAAGCGAGGCGCGAAAACTCACTCCGCCGGGACGTTCTCCGTAGCGCGGCGGGCCTGGAGGCGGTCGAACTCGGCCCAGACGCCGGACTCGCCATGCCATTGGCCCTTGGTGGCGGCCTTCGAGTACTCGGTGGCCCGAGCCTCGAAGAAGTTGGCGTGCTCGACGCCCGAGAGCATCGACTGCAGCCAGGGCAGCGGATTTTCCTTGATGCCGTAGACTTCCGGCAGGTGCAGTTGGCGCAGGCGCCAGTCGGCGATGAAGCGGATGTATTGCTTGATGTCGTCCGGGGTCATGCCCTGGACCTCGCCGGCCTCGAACGCCAGGTCGATGAACTTGTCCTCCAGGCCCACCACGGTCTTGCAGCAGTCGACGATGTCGTCGGCCACGGCCGGGGTCACCGCCCCGGTTTCCTTGTTGAAGGCGTGATACAGCTTGATGATGCCCTCGCAGTGCAGGCTCTCGTCCCGCACCGACCAGGACACGATCTGGCCCATGCCCTTCATCTTGTTGTGGCGCGGGAAGTTCATCAGCATCGCGAACGACGCGAACAGCTGCAGCCCCTCGGTGAAGCCGCCGAACATGGCGAGGGTCCGGCAGATGTCGGCCTCGGTGTCGACGCCGAACTGCTGCATGTAGTCGTGCTTGTCCCGCATGGCCTGGTAGTCGAGGAAGGCCGTGAACTCGGAGTCCGGCATCCCGATCGTTTCCAGCAGCAGGGCGTAGGCCGCGATGTGGACGGTCTCGATGTTCGAGAACGCCGCCAGCATCATCTTCACCTCGGTGGGTTTGAAGACGCGGGCGTAGCGCTCCATGTAGTTGTCGTTCACCTCGACGTCCGACTGGGTGAAGAACCGGAAGATCTGGGTGAGCAGGTTGCGCTCGCGGTCGTTCAGCTTGACCGCCCAGTCCTTGAGGTCCTCGCCAAGCGGCACCTCCTCCGGCATCCAGTGGACCTGCTGCTGGCGGCGCCAGAACTCGAAGGCCCAGGGATAGCGGAAGGGCTTGTAGGCGTAGGAGGGCGTGAGCAGGCCCGGCAGGGCTTTGACGTTCGAGGCGGTCACGACTTTTGATTCCCGTACGCGCGAGGAGAAGCGTTTCTTGGGGGTACGATAGGCGCCAAATCGCCCCCACATCTAGAGGCAAGTTGGCCACCGCGCCCAAGATGTTGTGAAGGAAACCGGAGGACGATCATGGCTGGCGGCTATGTGGTCTATGGCGCCGAAGGCTCCGGCTCGGTGGCCGTGGAGGCGGCCCTGACCCTCGCCGGCGCGCCCTACAGCCTGGTGGAATGGCGGGTGGGCGAGGCCGACGCCGGGCCGGAGATCGAACAGGTCAATCCCCAGCGCCAGGCCCCGGCCCTGCTGCTCCCGTCCGGCGAACTGATGACCGAGAGCGCGGCCATCCTGATCCACCTCGCCGAGGCCCACCCGGACGCCCGGCTCGGCCCGCCCGCAGGCCATCCCTTGAGGCCCCGCTTCCTCCGGTGGATGAGCTACATCTCGGCCCAGATCTACGCCCTCTACTGGATCCGCGACGACGTCCGGCGCCTGGCCGCCGACGCCGCCCATGAGCCGGTGATCCTGGAGCGCACGGCCCGGCGCATTCTCGACTGCTGGCGGATGATGGACGCCCAGGTCCGGCCCGAGGGGCGCTTCCTGCTGGGCGACGAGGCGAGCGTCCTTGACCTCTATCTGGCGGTCGTCTCGCGCTGGCGGCCGGGACGGGAGGCCTTCGAGGCGGCCGCCCCGGGCCTTGCGCCCATCGCCCGGGCCATCGACGCCCACCCGGGCCTGGCGGACCTCTGGCCCCGGCGCTTTCCCTTCGCCGGGGACGAGGCCGACGCCTAGTTCTGGGGCCGGATCGAGAAGGTGAAGGCGGCCACCGTATCGTCGCGGGTGTGCTGGCCGAAGACCATATGGTCGCCCTTCACCTCCCGGTGGATCACTCCGAACGAGCTCTGCATCTGGCCCTTGCGCCAGCCCACGCCCACCTGAGCGTCGCCCACCAGTTCGCCGGTGTCGTCGGTGGTCCAGTCGCCGCGGCGCCAGTCGCCGTCGCTGCGCAGCATGTTGAGGCCCACGGCCCGGCCGCTGGCGGCGGCGAACAGGTACCAACGGCCCTTGTCGCCATAGGCCGAGCCCTCGCGCACGCCCAGGCCCTTGAGCGCCTCCACCGCCCGCTGTTCGCGCCGCTCGCCCACCGTCAGCATGGCCCCGGCCTCGGCCGAGCCGCCGCGTGAACCCACGCCGAAGCCGGCGTGAGGCGAGATGTCGAGTTCGTACCGGCCGTCGGTGAGGTTGATCGCCCGGGGCCAGGCGCGGATCAGGCTGATGTCATAGGCCTGCGCGTCGAACTCGGCCCGGTCTCGGCCGAGCGGCAGGCCGCCGGGAGTGCGCAGCACGCCGTCCACCCGGATGCGCAGGGAGTCCACCGCCCCGCCGCTTCGGCCGAGCCGGGCAAGGCTCGTGCTGCGGCGGGCCAGGCCCTGCCGCGTGGCATAGGTTTCGCGGTCGAGGACGGCGGCGCCGGTCAGCTGGTCGGCCAGGGAACCCGCCAGAGGGCCCATCAGAGGCCCCATCAGCGGCCCCGCCGGAGGATTTTCTGGGACCGATGCCGGGCCAGGGAGCCCCTGGGCCGCGGCGGCGTTCGCCGCGCCGCACCCCAGGACGATGGCCAGAAGGACCGCTCGCCGCGCCATGCGCCACTCCCGACCCGCCGTTGGGGCGGGTCTTGAGCGGCCATAGTTTCACGATCCGCACCGAGGACAACATCAAAAGAAAGGCCGGCGTCTCCGCCGGCCTTCCCGGCCGCCTCGGGGCGGCGATCTGTCTTGAGGCCTCGGCCTACTGGCAGGCCAGGCATTCCTCGTAGTCGGTCTTGCCTTCGGCCTGGATCTCCATGGCGACGACGCCCTCGCCGCCGGCGTGGGCGGCCCTCTGCACCGACTTGGAACGCAGGTAGTAGAGCGACTTGCAGCCCCGCTCCCACGCCGTCCAGTGCAGCATGTGCAGGTCCCACTTATCCACGTCGCCGGGCAGGAAGATGTTCACCGACTGCGATTGGCAGACGTCTGGCGTCCGGTCGGCGGCCAGCTCCACCACCCAACGCTGGTCGATCTCGAAGGCGGTCTTGAAGACGTCCTTCTCGTCCTGGGTGAGGAAATCGAGGTGCTGCACCGAGCCCTCGTTCTGCAGGATCGAGTCCCACACCTGCGAGGTGTTCTTGCCCTTCTCCTCGAGCAGGCGCTCCAGGTAGGGATTCTTCACCGCGAAGGTGCCCGACAGGGTCTTGTGGCTGTAGATGTTGGCCGGGATCGGCTCGATGCCCGCGGAGGTGCCGCCGCAGATGATCGAGATCGAGGCCGTCGGCGCGATGGCGATCTTGTGGCTGAACCGCTCCATGACCCCGCGCTCGGCCGCGTCCGGGCAGGGCCCGCGCTCGGCGGCCAGGGTCCGCGAGGCCGCGTCGCACTGGCGACGCAGCGTCTTGAACAGGCGCATGTTCCAGCTCTTGGCCAGGGCGCTCTCGAAGGGCACGTTCTGCGACTGCAGGAACGAGTGGAAGCCCATCAGGCCCAGGCCCACCGAGCGCTCGCGCTGGGCGGCGTAGACCGCGTTCTTCATCTCGGGCGGCGCCCGGCGGATGAAGTCCTCCAGCACGTTGTCCAGGAAGCGCATGACGTCCTCGATGAACGTCGGGTGGTCGCGCCACTCCAGGAACTTCTCGGCGTTGACCGACGACAGGCAGCAGACCGCGGTCCGCTCGTTGCCCAGGTGGTCCTTGCCGGTGTGGAGCATGATCTCCGAGCACAGGTTCGACTGGCGCACCTTCAGGCCCAGCTCGCGCTGGTGCTGCGGCATGGCCCGGTTCACCGTGTCGGAGAAGATCAGGTAGGGCTCGCCGGTCTGCAGGCGGATCTCGAGGATCTTCTGCCACAGCGAGCGGGCGTCCACCTCGCGCATCACCTCGCCGGTCTTGGGCGAGCGCAGGGCGAACATGGCGCCGTCACGGACGGCCTCCATGAACTCGTCGGTGATCGAGATGCCGTGGTGGAGGTTCAGGCTCTTGCGGTTGAAGTCGCCCGACGGCTTCCGGATTTCGAGGAACTCCTCGATCTCGGGGTGGTGGACGTCGAGATAGACCGCCGCCGACCCGCGGCGCAGCGAGCCCTGGCTGATGGCCAGCGTCAGGCTGTCCATCACCCGGATGAAGGGGATGATGCCGCTGGTCTGGCCGGCGCCCTTCACCTTCTCGCCGATGGAACGGACGCCGCCCCAGTAGGTGCCGATGCCGCCGCCGTTGGAGGCCAGCGCGACGTTCTCGTTCCACACGCTGACGATGCCGGCGAGGTTGTCGGGCACCGCGTTCAGGAAGCACGAGATCGGCAGGCCCCGCGAGGCGCCGCCGTTGGACAGCACCGGCGTGGCCGGCATGAACCAGAGCTGCGAGATGTAGTCGTAGATCCGCTGGGCGTGGTCGGCGTCGTCGGCGAAGGCCGTCGCCACGCGCGCGAACATGTCCTGATAGCTCTCGCCGGGCAGCAGGTAGCGGTCTTCGAGGGTGGTCTTGCCGAATTCGGTCAGCAGGGCGTCGCGACTGCGGTCCACCTGGACCTTACGCACGAGTTGCAGCTGGGGCTTCGCCTGGGATGGCGCAACCCGTTCAGAAGCTTCGGCAATCCCAACCTTAGCCGCTTCGCTCATGTCCCTACCCTAGCCCTCGATTGACGGCTCATCGGCCGCCCGTGCCCTACATCTTGTGGTTCACCCCCGCGAACCAGCCCACATATGGGGACACTTGGCTAATGACTCGTCAATGAGGCGGGCCCGCCGCCCACAGCCTTTTTCGTAAACCAGTGGTTAATCTGGGCGCCCGCCCCTCGGCAGATCAATCGGTTGCCAACAGCCGTCCACAGGTCGCTCACGAGACTGTGAACAGTTTTCGACAGCGGTTCCGGGGGGCGCCAGCGCGGCCCTGTCGCCGGATGCTGAAACGGCAAAGGGCCCGGCGTCGCCGCCGGGCCCTCGCTTAGATACCGACTGTCGCCGGCGATCGAGATCAGAAGTTGATGTCGATCGTCGAACGGCGGTTGAGCGGTTCCTTCACGCCGTCGCCGGTGGCGACCGCGGGTTGGCTTTCGCCCTTCCAGTCCACCGACAGGGAGGTCTGGTTCACGCCAGCGCCCACCAGGGCGTCGGCGACGGCCTTGGCCCGACGTTCCGACAGGCGGACGTTGTAGGCGGCCGAACCCGAGGTGTCGGCGTGGCCGACGACCACGACGCGGGTGGCGTTGCCGGCCTTGGCGTAGTTTGCAGCTTCCGAAACCACCGTCTGGGCTTCCGGCGTCAGCACGTACTGATCGAACGGGAAGTAGACGATGAACTGACGGGCCTCATAGGCCGGCGCCGGCGGAGGCGGCGGGGGCGGCGGAGGCGGCGGCGGAGGCGGCGGGGGCGGCGGGGGCGGCGGCGGCGGAGCCGGCGGCGGCGCGAACGAGTACCGCAGGCCCAGGGTCACCGACGAGTCGCGGTATTCGCCGCCGAACACGCCGGGTTGCAGACCGCCGGCCGACGAGCCGGTGGAGGCGAAGTCGAGGTCCGACCCGCCGAGGTAGCGGTAGGTCAGGTCGACGTTCAGGCGATCGGTGGCGCGCCAGGCCAGACCGGCGATCAGCTGCCAGGCGAAGGCCGTGTCGTCGTCGTCGATCGTCAGGTTCTGGATGGCCGGGTTCGCCGCCGTGATGGCGTTCGGCACGTTCGAGAACTGGCCGACGGTCTCAACCGAGGTGTGGTTGATGCCGATGCCGGCGCCGATGAACGGGTTGATCGTGGAGCCCGGCAGGATGTCGTAGATGACATTGCCCATGACCGTCCACGAGGTCACGTCGCCGTCCGGCGAGTTGCAGGCCGGAGCCGCCGCCGTGCGGACGACGCCGGGGGTGCAGAGGCCGAGGACCGCCTGGTTCGAGCCGCCGCGGATCGACTCGATGTCGCCGCCGCGATAGCCGAGCTCGAGTTCGACGCGCCAGTTGTCGTTCAGCTGGTAGCCGAGACGGGCGAAGCCGGCCCAGTCATCTTCCTGATTGAAATCCCAGTTGTAGGGATTGCCGTTCGGCGCGTTGTTCGAGGAAGACATCTCGAACTCTTGCGGCCAGTGGTAGCCGAGATCGACCGCGCCATACCAGCCTTGCGCCTGGGCGGCGGATGCGGCGAACGCCGCAGCCATCGCGGCGCCTGCCAGGAGTTTCAACTTCATAATCAGAGCCCTCTCGTTGCCCTCAGGTGGTGCGGCCTATCGACCCAGCCGCGTTATAACAAGGCCGTCTGGTTGCGTAAGTGTCGCCGAAGCCACACTCCCACCCCAATCTGGCCCCCTCTCCCGGCCTTGGCAGGACGCTGGATGATCCTTCGCAATGAAGGACTCACTAACACGAGCTAATCGCGTTCCAACAGTCCCGCTGCGGACCGGGCTTCTGCCCGGTCTGCCGGAAAACCTCAAACCGAACACCTCCGTTGTTCCACAGCGAGCTTTGCCGAACGCCGGTCCAATGCTCGGGGAAGCCGTTGAGAATATTTGTGAAGTAGGGAAATCGACGCGGGCCGCCACGGCGGACGCCGGTCCGCGCTCCACGTCCGTGAATGCTGGCTCTGCGCCGGCATGATCCCCTCTTCAAGCTGCGCGCCCCAGTCGCGCCATGGCCCACAACGGCCACGCTTATGCTTGGTTCCCGACAATGAACGTGAGCTGACAAAATTTTTCCACGCCGAAATCGCGCCCAGGTTTCGGCGCCGCCCCGGGCGGCGAGCGCGGCCTGTCAGGCCTCGCCACGCGCCCTACGGAACCGCCGGGCGCGCCCGCCCATGGCGTCCGGACGGTTGAGGGCGGCGCGGAACTCGTCCCGGCGTTCGTGGATCGAGGCGATCACCAGGCCCATGGGCACGCCCATCTCCACCAGCAGGGCCTCGGAGAGCTGCAGGCTGGCCTCCACCGTCTCGGGGACGGCGTCGGTGGCCCCCAGGTCGTAGAGGCGCTGGGCGTGCCGCGCATCGCGGGCCCGGGCGACAATGGTCAGGTCCGGCCGAAGGCTCCGGGCCACCGCCACGACGGTCTCCACGCCCTCGGGATTGTCCATGGTCACCACCAGCGCCGGCGCCTCGGCCAGGCCGCAGCGCTCCAGCAGTTCGGGCCGCGAGGCGTCGCCGAAATAGATCGCCTCGCCCGCCCGGCGGCCGCGCTCCACGTGGCGCGGGTCGAGGTCGGCGCCCACCCAGGGGATCTGGTGGCGGTTGAGCATGTCGCCCACCAGCCGCCCCACCCGGCCGTAGCCGATCACCAGCACGGGGGCCGGCGGCTTGTCTTCCTCGGCGGCGGCCGGCGGCGCCTGCTCGGGATCGGTGGGCAGCTGGCCGGGCGCCACCCGTCGTCCGCCGAGGCGCAGGCCGATCATGGCCAGCAGCGGGATGCAGAACATGGAGACCGTGGCCGCCACCAGGGCGGTCTGGCCGGTGACCGGGTCGACCAGCCCGCCGCTCATGGCCTGGCCCAGGATGACGAAGGCGAATTCGCCGGCCCCGGCCAGCAGCAGGGCGGCCTCGACCGCCGACTGGCGCTTGAGCCCGAACAGCCGGGCCAGGAGGTAGATCACCGCGGTGTTGAAGACGATCATCGCCGCGGCCGCGGCCAGGATCACGCCCGGCCGCTCCAGCAGCAGGGGCACGTCCAGCTGCAGCCCCACGGAGATGAAGAAGACGCCGAGCAGCAGTCCCTTGAAGGGCTCCACCCGCACCTCGACCTCGTGACGGAATTCAGTTTCGGCCAGCAGCAGGCCGGCGATGAAGGCTCCCAGCGCCATGGACATGCCGGTGAGGGCGCTCACCAGCCCCGAGCCGATCACCACCAGCAGGCAGGCGGCGACGAACAGCTCCTCGCTCTTGGCCTTGGCTACCGAGCGCAGCATCGGCCGCAGCAGGAGACGGCCAAGGACCAGCAGGACCACGACGCCTAGCGCCGACGGCGCCAGGGACAGAAGCAGCCGCTCGGCCAGCGAGTCCTCGCCGGCGCCCCGGCCCAGGAGGGTGAGGGTGATCAGGATCGGCGCCACCGCCAGGTCCTGGAACAGCAGCACCGAGAAGGTGGCGCGCCCGGCCACCGAGTGCTGCCGCTTCTGGTCGGTCAGGATCGGCATGACGATGGCGGTGGACGACAGGGCCACCGCCGCGCCGATGGCGAAGGCCGCCGCCAAGGGCTGCCCCGCCAGCATCGCCACCCCCATGGCCGCCGACAGGCAGGTCGTCACCTGCAGGGCGCCGAGACCGAAGACGTAGCGGCGCAGCGCCCGAAGCCGCTCCCACGACAGCTCCAGGCCGATCATGAACAGGAGGAAGACGACCCCCAGCTCGGCGAGCTGCGACAGCTCCTCGGGCTTTTCGATGGTGATGGCCGAAAGCCACTCGAACTGGCGGGCGAGCGGGGCCAGGCCGCTGGGGCCGAGCAGCACCCCGGCCACCAGGAAGCCGAGGATCGGGCTGATCTTCCAGCGGCGAAATAAGGGAACCACGACCCCGGCGGTCGCAAGAAAAAGGACGACGTCCTTGTAAGCGCCGGTTTCGACGTGGCCTTCCATCCGCTCTCCTGGCTGGAGCGCGCACTATGGCGCCTCGCGGCCTCTTGCGGAATCCCGCCACGGGGCTAAAGGCCTCGCCCCGTGGAACCGCTGCCGCACCAGCCCATGAGCGCGCGCGCCGAACGCCGGGCGATGATCGCCCTGGTGGCGGTGTTCGCCCTGCTGGTTCAGGCCCTGGTCCCGTCGTTGGCGGGCGCAGCGCCCATCGGGCCGGACGTCACGGCCATCTGCACCAGCCACGGGCTGCAGGTGGTTCCCACCGGCGATGCGCCGCCCGACCCGGGCGGCGGCCATTGCGACAAGTGCGTCTGCCCGCCGACGGCGGCCCCGCCGCCGGCGCCGCTCGCGGCCGGGCTCGTGCGCCTGGCCCTCGTCCTCGACGACAGGCCCGCCGATCCCACGGCCGCGCCGCCCCCCGCCCGGGCGCCGCCACGCCCCTTCGGCCAGGGCCCGCCCGCCCCGAACGCCTGACGACCGCGTCGGCGCGCGCTCCGTCGTGCGCCTTGTCTCAGTACGTTCGGATTTTCAAGGACATGACCTTCAAGACCTGCGCCCTGCGGGGCGCGCTGATGCTGGGCGTCGCCTGGCCGCTGGCGGCGCACGCCGACGAGCCCCCGACCCGCGCCTCCGCCACCGTCGATGCGGTGATCGTCACCGCCCGTCCCAACCCCGAGGACCCGCCCGTGGTGCAGGACGCCCGCCGCCGCCTGGCCGAGACCCCCGGCGGCGTCTCGGTGATCAGCCAGGAAAGCTTCCAGCGGCGGTTCGCCGTGGCCCTGGACGACATGCTGCGGGACGCCCCCGGCGTCTATGCCCAGAAGAAGTGGGGCGGCGACATCCGCCTCTCGATCCGCGGCTCGGGGATCGGCAACGCCAACCACAACCGCGGCCTCCTCATCGCCCAGGACGGCGTGCCCCTGAACGAGGCCGATGGCTATGGCGACAGCCAGGTGGCCGATCCGCTGAACACCCGCTTCGTGGAGGTCTGGCGCGGGGGCAACGCCCTGCGCTTCGGCGGCGCGCTGCTGGGCGGGGCGGTGAACATGGCGACGCCCACGGGTCGCACCGCCGGCTTCGAGGCCAAGGCCCGACTGGACGGCGGCAGCTTCGGCCTGCTGCGCGAGCACCTGGCCCTCGCCCGGGTCCACGGCGCCTGGGACATCTACGCCTCGGCCACCAACCAGACCGGCCAGGGCTGGCGCCCGCAGAGCCAGCAGAACATCCAGTTCGGGACCCTCAACGTCGGGCGCAGCTTCGGCGAGGACCGCGAGGTGCGGTTCATCCTCAACGGCTCGAACATCAAGCAGGAGATTCCCGGCGCGCTCACCCGGGCTCAGTTCGACGCCGATCCCGGGCAGGCGGCGGCGGGCAACTACGCCAACGACCAGGCGCGGGACCAGCGGGGCCTGCGCGGCTCGCTGCGCACCACCTGGCGGCTGAACGAAGCCGCCGTCTTCGAGGGCGCGGTCTATGGGGTCTGGAAGGACCTGGACCATCCGATCTTCCAGGTCATCGACCAGGAGAGCCGCAACTGGGGCGCCTTCGGCCGGCTGGACTGGCAGGGCGAGGTGGCCGGCCGCCGGGCCGACGCCTTCGCCGGTCTCTGGCTGCGCACCGGCGACCTGGACTCCAACTTCTACGTCAATCTGAAGGGCGCCCGGGGCGCGCCCACGTCCCGCACCCAGCAGAACGCCCAGGCCCTGGACCTGTTCGGCGAGGGGCGGCTGTTCGTCACCCACGGCCTGGCCCTGGTGGGCGGGGCCGCCTGGGGCTGGACCGAGCGCGACTATCGTCAGTTCGCCATCCCCGGCCAGCCCGCCACCTTCGACCTTCAAGCTTCTCGGGAATACGACTGGTTCGCCCCGCGGGTGGGCCTCCTCTGGGAAGGCGCAAACGGCGTCCAGGCCTTCGCCAACCTGACCCGCTCGGTGGAACCGCCGAACCACGGCTCCCTGTCGCCCACCGGCGAGGGCTTTGCCCCCGTGCGGCCCCAGGAAGCCTGGACAGCCGAGATCGGCACGCGCGGCCGGGCGGGCTCTGTCCTGTGGGACCTCGCCTACTACCGCGCCCGCCTGGACGGGGAGATGCTGCAGTTCGCCGTCAGCGCCGACCGCCCGGCCGCCACCTTCAACGCCGACCGGACGATCCACCAGGGGATCGAGGCCGCCGTGGACTGGCAGGCGACCCCCGAGCTTCGCCTCCGGCAGACTTGGACCTGGTCGGACTTCCGCTTCGACGGCGACCGCGACTACGGCGACAACCGCCTGCCCATCGTTCCGAAGCACCTGTACCGGGCCGAGTTGCGCTACGAGCACCCGGCGGGCTGGTGGATCGCCCCGTCGCTGGAATGGTCCTCGAAAATCTGGGTGGACTATGTGAACAGCACCCGGACGCCGTCCTACGCCGTCTGGAACCTTGGCGCGGGCTGGCGGGCCAGCGACCGGCTGTCGCTCTTCCTGGATGTCCGCAACCTGGCCGACAAGGCCTATATCTCCAACGTACAGGCGCAGGTCGCGGCCACGGCCGCCAGCGCCGCCTACTGGCCCGGCGACGGGCGTTCCGTGTTCGGAGGCGTCACATGGACCTACTGAAGATCGGCCTCGCCGCCGGCGTCGTGCTGGGGACGGCGGGGCCCGCCGTGGCCGCCCCGCAGGTGAGCGCCGCCTGGAGCCGCCCGGCCGCCGCCGGGACCACAGGCGCGGGGTTCATGACCCTGGCCAATCCCGGCAAGGCGGCGGACGCGCTGGTGGCTGTGGAAAGCCCCGCCGCCCGGGCCGTGGAAATCCACCGCTCCACCATGAGCGGCGGCGTCAGCTCGATGCAGCGGCTGAACCGCGTGGACCTGCCCCCCGGCGGCCGGGTGCAGTTCGTCCCGGGCGGACATCACCTGATGTTCATGGGGCTCAAGACCGCCCTGAAGACCGGGGACCGGCTGCCGGCCACCCTGGTCTTCGCCAGCGGGGCGCGGGTGAAGGCCGACTTCGAGGTGCGGGTCTCGCCGCCCGCGACCGCCCATCACCATTGATCTTCCTGACGAAAATGTAACGAGCGTGACGGCGGCGGCCCCGGCAAAGGTCGCCGCCAATTGCGTCATACGGAAAGCACCGCCCATGAAGACCGCCTGGCTGGCCGCCGCCTGCGCCGCCGCCCTCGCCATCGCCGCCCAGCCCGCCCTCGCCGCCGATGCGGCGGCCGCCAACGCCCCCGCGCCCAAGGACCTGACCAAGGCTCCGCGGATGGGGACCTGGGGCTTCGACCTGGCCGGCCGCGACACCTCGGTCAGCCCGGGCCAGAGCTTTTTCGCCTACGCCAACGGCGGCTACATGAAGCAGCTTGAGATCCCGGCCGATCGCTCCACCTGGGGCGCCTTCAACGCCCTGGACGAGCTGTCCCGCGAGCGGATGCGGGCGGTGGTCGAGAAGGCTGCGGCCGACGCCAAGGCCGCAGGCGCCCAGGCCCAGGTGGGCGCCTTCTACCGCAGCTTCATGGACGAGGCCCGGGTGAACGCCCTGGGCGCCCAGCCCCTGGCCGCGGACCTTGCCCGGGTGCGCGCCGCCCGCACCCACGCCGACCTCGCCCGGCTGATGGGCGAGAGCGCCAAGGGCTTCGGCAGCTCGGTCTTCTCCGCCTATGTCTATGACGACGCCAAGGACCCGCTGAAATACACGGTCTATCTCGGCCAGGCCGGGCTCGGCATGCCCGACCGCGACTACTACCTGGCGGACCGCTTCGCGCCGCAGAAGGCCGCCTACGAGGCCTATGTGGCCCGGATGCTGACCCTGGCCGGCTGGCCCGACGCCGAGGCCCAGGCCAAGGCCATCCTCGCCATGGAGACCAGGATCGCCGAGGTCTCCTGGACCCGGGCCGAGCGCCGAGACGACGACAAGACCTACAACCCCTATGAGGTTGCCAAGCTCGCCGAGCTCGCCCCCGGCTTCGACTGGAACGCCTTCCTGGCCGGCGCCGACCTGTCGGCCGCCAGGCGGGTGGTGGTGGCCGAGAACACGGCCTTCCCGAAGATCGCCGAGATCTACGCCCAGACGCCGGTGGAGACCCTGAAGGCCTGGCTCGCCTTCACCGTGGCCGACCAGGCCGCGCCCTATCTCTCGGACGCCTTCGCCGACGCCCGCTTCGAGTTCCGCTCCAAGACCCTGTCGGGGGTTCCGGCCCAGCTGCCGCGCTGGAAGCGGGGCGTCACCGCCGTCGACACCTTCCTCGGCGAAGCCCTGGGCAAGCTCTACGTCGAGGCCTACTTCCCGGCCGACAGCAAGGCCAAGATGGAGGCCCTGGTCGCCGACCTGAAGACGGCCATGGCCGCGCGCATCGACAGGCTCGACTGGATGAGCCCGGCCACCAAGGCCAAGGCGCATGAGAAGCTGGCCAAGTTCCGGGTGAAGATCGGCTATCCCGACGCCTGGCGCGACTACGCCGGCCTCGAGATCAAGGAGGGCGACCTCTACGGCAATGTGCAGCGGGCCATCGCCTTCGACTGGGCCCGGGTCGCGGGCCGGCTGAATCAGCCGGTGGACCGCGACGAGTGGGAAATGACCCCGCCCACCATCAACGCCTACTACTCGCCCACCAAGAACGAGATCGTGTTCCCGGCCGCCATCCTGCAGCCGCCGTTCTTCGATCCCGAGGGCGACCCGGCCATCAACTACGGGGCCATCGGCGGCGTCATCGGCCACGAGATCACCCACGGCTTCGACGACCAGGGCCGCAAGTCCGACGGCGACGGCCGGCTCACCGACTGGTGGACCGCCGAGGACGCGGCCAAGTTCCAGGCCCAGGCCGCCCGGCTCGGCAAGCAGTACGAGGCCCTGGAGATCCTGCCGGGCGCCCACATCAACGGCGAGCTGACCATGGGCGAGAACATCGCCGACCTGGGCGGCCTGCTGCTGGCCCTCGACGCCTATCACCTGTCGCTGAAGGGCAAGACGCCGCCCGTTCTGGACGGCCTCACGGGCGACCAGCGCGTGTTCCTCGGCTGGGCCCAGGTCTGGCGGGCCAAGTACCGGGAGGACTTCATGAAACAGATCCTGGTGTCGGACCCGCACTCGCCGCCCCAGGCTCGGGTGGACGTTCCCATGCGGAACATCGACGCCTTCTACCAGGCGTTCGGCGTGAAGCCGGGCGAGGCCATGTACATCCCGCCGGAGCAGCGCGTCCGCATCTGGTAGGGCGCAGAACCCGCCCTCCCCGCCACGGGGAGGGCGATTCCGATCGACGCGATCAGGAAAGCCCCGCAGCCGCGGGACGGCGTCACGCTCGGCGATACAGATTTTGACTTATTCGTCAAAATTTGACCGAGGCTGAAAAAAGTTCGGCCCGCTGAGGGGGATAATCTCAGCGGGCCGTCTTGAGCAGTCGCTCTGATTGAGCGGGCGTTTCCTCCCCGAAACGCCGGAGACCTTAGGACTAGCGCCGTCATGTCTCTCGCCCCATGACAGAACGGCAATTTTCAGCGCGAGTCAACGGCGCAACGCCGCTTAGCTGCACTGCGCGATCAGAATTTCGCGATCACCATGATTTTGCCGCCTAATTTTTGACCGAGGAGTCAAAAACACTCGCCTTCAGGATGTCGAAAGCCGGGCAGCTCACGTCGAACACGAATTCGGGCCGGACGGCGGTGACCGGGCCGAGCCCCGCGGCGGTCAGGGCCTGAGCGGCGTTGGCGATCTGATTCACCTCCGCCAGCAGCCCGCCGGGACGCCGGGACGCGCCCCGGGCGACCAGCTCGTCCACCACCGCCGATTCGGCGGCGTCGCCCCGGGCCGGCCAGCTCAGGGTGGCCGAGCGCAGGGCCGCCGCACGCCCTTCAACGCCCCGCAGCAGACGCTCGGCGGCGGCCAGGGCCACCTCGCTCCAGGGCGCCCGCAGGCTGGCGGCCAGCTGCGCCTGGCTCTTCAGGATCACTCCGTCGGTCAGCACCTTCAGGCCGTTGGCGGCCAGGGTCGCCCCGGTGGTGGTGATGTCCACCACCAGCTCGGCCGAACCCGCCGCCGGCGCTCCCTCGGTGGCGCCGCTCGATTCCACGATCCGGTAGTCCGCCACCCCGTGCCGGGCGAAGAACGCCCGGGTCTGGGACAGGTATTTGGTGGCCACCCGCATCCGCCGACCGGTGCGGGCGAGATATTCGGCCGCCACCTCCTCGAGGTCGGCCATGGTGTCCACGTCCAGCCAGCTGCGGGGCGCGGCCACGACGAGATCGGCCCGCCCGAAGCCCAGGGCCTTCAACAGCAGGACGCGGGCGCCGAGGTCCTCGCCGCGCTCGCGCAGCAGGTCCTCGCCGGTGACGCCCAGATGGACCTCGCCGGCGTCCAGAGCCTCGGCGATGTCCCCTGCCGACAGCAGCCGCACCTGGGCGCCCGCCAGGCCCTTGAGGCTGGCCATGTAGCCGCGGCTTCCGCCCGAGACGGACAGCGGCAGGCCGCTGTCGGCCAGCCAGGCCTCCACCTGTTCCTTCAGTCGCCCCTTGGAGGGGATCGCGATGATCAGCTCGCTCATTGCTCGCCCCCCTTCCAGGCGCGCCACGGCCGCACCATGCAGCCCACGGCCCCGCCGCCTGCGCCGCCCAGGCGGCTCAACAGCCCGTCGTACCGTCCGCCCACCGCCACCGGCCGGTCAGGGCCGAGGGCGGCGCTCACCACCTCGAAGGTCAGGCCGTCGTAGTAGTCGAAGGCGTGCCCCAGGGCCGGGGCGAACGACATCCGGTGCGGGTCCGCCACCCTGGCGAGGGCGCCCAGACGCGCGGCCCAGCCCTCCAGGGCGGCCTTCAGCGCCGCGTTCCCCCGCCCGGCCAGCTCGCCCACCTGGGCCAGGGCCGCGTCGGGGGCGTCGTCGATGGCCATGAAGGCCCGGATGGCGGCCGCCTGGCCCTCGGTCAGGGCCGGGGCCGAGGCCGCCTCGGCCTTGCGGACCAGCCGCGCGGCGATCTCGGCGGGCCCGCGCCCGCCCACCGGCTGCACGCCGGCGAGGCTCCACACCTCCTCCAGCAGGGCGCCGGCCTGGGCCTCGGTGAGGCCCGAGAGGATGTTCGCCAGGCTGCCGCCCTGCCCGCCGGCCGCCTCGCCCACCCGCGACAGCTCGGCCTGCAGCAGGCGCGGCCGGCCGGCCACGCGCTTCAGCCGGGCGGCCAGGGCGTCGGCCAGGGACAGGCTCTCGATGAACGGCCCGAACAGGCCGACGTCGCCCAGGCGCAGGGTCAGGTCCGAACGCCCGCCCGCCGCCGCCGCGCGCCAGGCGAGGCCCGCGATCTCGGCGTCGGCGGCCGCCGTGTCGCCGCCGGGCGGGGAGAACAGCTCCAGCCCCACCTGCAGGAACTCTTCCGGCCGCTCGGCGCCGGCCGACGCCCGGAAGGCGGCGCCCTGATAGACGTAGCGGCCCTCGGCGGCGCCCGCCTCGATGTGCTGGCGCGCGATGGCCACGGTGAAGTCCGGGCGCAGGCACGCCTCGGCCCCGCCCTCGGCCTGGACCACGAACAGCCGGGCGCGCATGGCCTCGCCGGCCAGGTCCAGCAGCAGGTTCAGCGGCTGCAGCAGCGGCGCGTCGGCCGGCGTCGCGCCGGCGGCGTCCAGGGGCGCGCGGATGGCGGCGAGGGCCTCCGCCGGCACCGGCGGTTCGACCCGCATCAGCTGGCCTCCAGGATGCGGCGCAGGGCGGGGATCAGCTCGGCGCGCGGCAGGGTCTGCTGACCCGGCCGCTGCTCGCGCCAGGCTGCGTTGTCGGCGACCTTGCTGGCCAGTTCGCGGCCGAGGTCGAGGTCCTTCACCGTCACCGTGCCGGCGGCGAGCTCGTCCTCGCCGACGATGACCGCCGCGGGCGACAGGCGCCGGTCGGCGTACTTCATCTGCGCCTTCATCCCGGACTGGCCGAGATAGACCTCGGCCGGAATGCCGGCCGCGCGGATTTCCCCGGCCAGGGCGAAGTAGTCGGCCATCCGGGCCTGGTCGAAGGCGATCACCACCACCGGGCCGCGCACGGCCTGGGCGGCGTCGCGGCCTGCGGCGCGCAGGGCCGCGGCCAGACGCGAGACCCCGAACGAGAAGCCGGTGGCCGGCGTCCGCTCCCCCGTGAACCGGGCCACCAGGTCGTCATAGCGGCCGCCGCCGCCGATGGAGCCGAACGTCACCTTCTGGCCCTTGTCGTCCGTGGTGGCGAGCAGCAGCTCGGCCTCGAACACCGCGCCCGTGTAGTACTCCAGGCCCCGCACCACCGAGGGATCGACGATGGCCCGGTCGGGACCGACGCCCAGGGCGGTGAGGGCCGCATCGATGGCCGCCAGCTCCGCCAGCCCCTCGTCGCCCTCGGCCGAGCCGCCGACCACGTCCGCGAGCTTGGCGAGGGTCTCGGACCGGCCGCCCACGCCCGCGGCGGTGAAGGCCAGCACCCGGTCGGCCGCGGTCGCGTTCAGCCCCGCGCCCTTGGTGAAGGCGCCGGACTCGTCCAGCCGCCCCTCGCCCAGCAGCAGCCGCACGCCCTCGGCGCCCAGGCGGTCCAGCTTGTCGACCGCCCGCAGCACCGCCAGCTTCTGGGCCTCGTCGGTGACCCCCGCCGTGGCCATCAGGCCGTTCAGCAGCTTGCGGTTGTTGATCTTGATGAGCGCGGAACCCGCCGGCAGGCCGGCAGCCTCCAGCCCCTGCACGGCCATGGCGATGATCTCCGCGTCGGCCTCGGGGCGGGCCGAGCCCACCGTGTCGGCGTCGCACTGCACGAACTCGCGGAAGCGGCCCGGCCCCGGCTTCTCGTTGCGCCACACCGGTCCGTAGGCGTAGCGGCGGAAAGGCTTGGGCAGGGTCTCCCAGTTCTGGGCGGCGAAGCGGGCCAGGGGCGCGGTCAGGTCGTAGCGCAGCGCCATCCACTGGTCGTCGTCGTCCTGCAGGGCGAAGACGCCCTCGTTCGGCCGGTCGGCGTCAGGCAGGAACTTGCCCAGGGCGTCGGCATATTCGAACGCCCCGGTCTCCAGCGGCTCGAAGCCCCATCGCTCATAGACCCCCGACACGGCGGCCAGGATCCGCCGCTCGGCGACGACGTCACGGGCGCGGCGATCGACGAACCCGCGGGGCGTGCGGGCTTCAGGGCGTTGGGGAGCATCGCTGGACATGCCGGGCCGCTTACCGGCTGCGGCGTCCGGGCTCAAGGAAGCATCGGAAGGAAGGTCGCTCATCGTCGTCTCTCGGAAGGTCTGAGGGACGGACGGCGCTTGCTGCTGAAGAACCAAGCCCCGTCCGCTTCGGCGGGGCTTCGGGGCGTCGCGTCAGGCCGCGCGACCGCCGTCCGAACCCGCCGGGGTCGGATGGTGGTGGCGGCCGTGATGGTGCGCGGAACGCGTCATGACGGGGGGCCTATAGCCGAGGCCTTGGCGCGAGTCACCCGCCGGAGGCGCGAGGCGCCCCCTTGAGCCGGGCGATCAGCGCGCGGGTCGAGGGATCATGCGGATGGTCGGCCCGCCCCTCCAGATCCTCAAGGATGCGGGCGGCCAGGGTCTTGCCCAGCTCCACGCCCCACTGGTCGAAGCTGTTGATCCCCCACAGCACGCCCTCCACGAAGGTCTTGTGCTCATAGAGGGCGATGAGGGCGCCGAGGGCCTCGGGGGTGAGCGCCTCCAGAAGCAGGAAGCTGGTCGGACGGTTCCCCGGGAAGCGCCGCTGGGGATCCTCGGGCATGGGCCGGCCCACCATCAGCGCCTCGGCCTGGGCGATGGCGTTGGCCAGGAGCTTGCGCTGCGCCGCCGGGTCGCCCTCCGAGCCCTCGGCTACGGCGACGATGTCCACCGGGATGACCTCGGTCCCCTGGTGCAGGAGCTGGAAGAAGGCGTGCTGGCCGTTGGTGCCTGCCTCGCCGAACACGGCGGCGGCGGTGGGCTGCGGCGCGGGCCGGCCGTCCGCCGTCACCTGCTTGCCGTTGGACTCCATCTCCAGCTGCTGCAGGAACGGCGCAAGCAGGCGCAGCCGCTGGGCGTAGGGCACGACCGCCCGGACGGGGCGGCCGAGGCCGTTTCGGTTAAACACATGGGCCAGGGCCAGCATCACCGGGGCGTTGCGCTCCAGCGGCGCCGCCTGGAAATGGGCGTCCATGGCCGCGGCCCCCGCGTGCAGCCGCTCGAAGACCTCGTAGCCCAGGGCGACGGCGCAGGAGAGGCCCACCGCCGACCACAGCGAGTAGCGGCCGCCCACCCAGTCCCAGAAGCCGAACACCTGATCGTCGGGCGCGCCGAACGCCCTGGCCTTGTCGGGCGCGGCGGAGACGGCCACCAGATGCGCGTCTGACGCCGGCCCCAGCGCGTCCCGCAGCCAGGCCCGCGCCGCCTCGGCGTTGGTCAGGGTCTCCAGGGTGGTGAAGGTCTTGGAGACGGTGACCACCAGGGTCTCGGCCGGATCGAGGCCAGTGAGCGTCTGGGCCAGTTCATTGGGATCGACATTGGCGACGAAGCGCAGGTCGATCTGCGGCGCCAGCGGCTTCAGCGCCTCCCACACCAGCCGCGGCCCGAGGTCCGAGCCGCCGATGCCGATGTGGACGACGGCGCGGAACGGCTTGCCGGTGGCTCCCGTCTTCCGGCCCGAACGCACGGCCTCGACGAAGGCGCGCATCCGGGCCCGGGCAGCCTCGACTTCCCGCGAGACCGGCCGGCCCGCCGCCCGGAAGTCGGCCCCGTCCGGCGCCCGCAGCGCCATGTGCAGGGCCGGACGCTGCTCGGAGGCGTTGACGATTTCCCCGGCGAACAGGCGGTCGCGGGCGGCCTCGATCCCGGCGGCGCGGGCGAGGTCAAGGGCGGCCGCGAGGCCCGCCTCGTCCCACGGCTGCTTGGCCAGGTCGAGCACTAGGCCCGCCGCCTCCAGCGTCAGCCGCGCCAGCCGGTCGGGTTCGGCCTCGAACAGGCTCGCGATCGGTCGTGCGGCGGCGGCTTCGGCGGCCCGGGTCAGGGCGCGCCAGGCGGCGGCGGTGTCGGTCAAGGTCCCCTCGAGGGCAGCGGTCAGTCGGCGGAGGCGTACTTAACGCTGCAGCCGTAGGGCTTGGTTGCGGCCTGGGCCACGGCGCGGCCCGCCTTCACATCGGCCAGGGCCGCGAGCACATAGTTCTTGGCGCCCTTCAGGCTGGCCGGATCGGCGGTGGGCTTGTCGTCGATGCCGCCCATGTAGACCAGGGTCCCGGCCTTATCGACAATGTACATATGCGGGGTGGTCTTGGCGTCATAGGCCCGGCCGACCTTGCCGTCTGGGTCGAGCAGGATCGCCGTCGGGGCGGCCTTGACCTTGGCCTTCCAGGCCTTGGCCTCGGCGGGCTCCTTGTAGCCCTGGGTGCCCGGAGCCGAGGAGATGATGGTCAGCCAGACGGCCCCGTCCTTGGCCGCCTGCCGCTGCAGGCCCTGCATGTTGCCCGAGTTGTAGTGCTTCTGGACGTAAGGGCAGCCCTCGTTGGTCCATTCCAGGACCACGGTCTTGCCCTTGAACTCGGCGAGCGAGCGGGTCTTGCCGTCGGCGTCCTTCACCTGGAAGGCCGGGGCCGGCTGGCCGATCACGGGGGCCGCGAAGGCCGGAGCCGAGATGGCGACGACGCTGGCGGCGATGGCGAAAGCTCGGAACATGGGACGGCTCCTTGGTTTCGTGGGCGTTCGGGTCAGCTGGACCTGGCGGCGGCGTCGAGCGCCTTCACCACGGCCCCTTCGGTGAGGATCGAAGGCAGGATATTCGGCGGCCCGCCGTTCGCGCCATAGACAAGGTAGAGCGGCACCCCGGCCCGGCCGAAACGGGCCAGTTCCTCGGCGATCACCGCGTCCTTCTTGGTCCAGTCGGCCTTGAGATAGGCGACGCCGTTGCGGGACATGGCCTCGGCCACGGCCTTGGTGGAGAGCGCCACCTTCTCATTGACCTGGCACGAGACGCACCAGGCGGCGGTGTAGTTGACGAACACCGGCCGGCCCTCGGCCTGCAGGGCCGCCAGGCGCTCGGGCGTATAGGGCTCGTATTCGGCCGATGCGGGCGCGGCCCCGGTCTCGGCCAGGGCGTAGCGGGGCCCCACGGCGGCGACCACGGCCGCCACCGCCAGGACCGCGGCGGCCAGCCCCTGGGCCAGGGGGCGCGCGCCCATGATCGCCCGGCGCTGGGCGATGCCGGCCAGCCAGGCCGCCAGGGCCAGGATGAGGGCCGCGCCGAACAGGCGGCCGAGGCCGTCCGCCCCGGCCTGCTGGGTCAGCACCCAGGCGAGCCAGGCGGCCGCGGCGTACATCGGAAAGGCGAGAGCCTTGCGGAAGGCGTCCATCCACGGGCCGGGCCGCGGCAGGCGGGCGAGGAGCCCCGGGGCGAAGGCCACGGCCACGAAGGGTGCGGCGAAGCCCGCCGCCAGGGCCGCGAACACCACCAGGGCCGCAGCGGCCGGCTGGGTCAGGGCCCAGCCGAGGGCGGGGCCCATGAACGGCGCCGTGCAGGGCGCGGCGACCACCACCGCCAGGGTCCCGGTGAAGAAGGCGCCCGCGACGCCGCCCTTGCCGGCCAGGCCCGAGCCCAGGTTCTGCAGCGAGCCGCCCACCTCGAAGACGCCGGACAGGTTCAGGGCCACCGCCAGCATCAGCAGGGCGAGGAAGGCCACCACCGGCGGCGACTGCAGCTGGAAGCCCCAGCCGATCTCCGAGCCCGCCGCCTTCAGGGCGATAAGCAGGCCCGCGAGGACCAGGAAGGTCGCCAGCACGCCCGCGCCGAAGGCCAGGCCCTCGCGCCGGGCGGCCCCGCCGCCGCCGTGACCGGCCAGGGACGCGGCCTTCATGGCCAGGACCGGAAAGACGCAGGGCATCAGGTTGAGGATCAGCCCGCCCAGCAGGGCGAAGGCGGCCGCGCCCACAAGGCCCATGCCAAGGCCGCCGGCGCCGCCCTCGCCGCCGCCCGCCCGGGCCGGCGGCGGGCCGAGGCCCGCGGCGCCCGCCGGCGCCGGGCCGCGGACGGCCGTCAGTTCATAGGCGGCCGCGCCCAGGGTGATCACCCCGGCGATCTCGTCCGGCCCCTCGCCGGCCTGGAAGTCGACGCCGGGCGCCAGGGTGAGGGTCAGCCCCTCGGGCCCGCGCTCGATGGCCTGGGGCGCGGCGTGATCGATGGCCGAGCCGGAGAACGGGAAGAAATAGGCCTGGGAGACGTCCGCCCCCTTCAGCGGCCCGCCGACGATCGCCAGCTTCAGGCCGGCGGCGTCGCGAGCAAAGGCGGCGGTCAGGCCCGCCGGCTTGGGCGTGTCGGCCAGGGCCTTGCGGATCACCGGCGCCCAGCGGCTGTCGTCGGGCGCAGGGACCGCGGTCACCGGCAGGTCCAGGGTCAGGTCCGCGCTCTCCGGCACGCAGATCTCGGCGCAGACCAGGAAGTTCGCCCTGGCCTTCAGCGAGACGGTCTCGCCCGGCCGGGCGGTCGGCGGCGCGGTGAGCGGAACGGGCAGCACCACCTGCCCCTCGAAGCCGTAGTTCACCAGCGGCCCCACCGGCAGCCGGTGCGGCGCGGGCCAGACGAACTCGCCCGCGGTCCAGCCCTGCGGCAGCTCCCAGGCGATGGTGGTGGGCTCGCCGGAATCGCCCGGATTGCGCCAGTAGGTGTGCCAGCCGTCCTGGATCTTCTGGACGAGGGCGACGTGGACGGTCTGGCCGGGGGCCACGCCCCGCGCCTCGGCCGCGAGCTCCGCCGTCAGGTGGCCGGTGTTCACCGGGGCGGCCGCCGCCGCGCCGGCGCCGAGGCCCACGAGGGTCCCCGCAAGAGACAGGGCGGCAAGGAAGCTCGCCAGCAGCCGCATCGTCACTCCCTGAAACACCCAACCTGCTCGAATACGCCCGCTATATGGCCTGCGTGTGTCCCGCTGGCAAAGCGGGCGCGCGCAAAGCAGGGCTCGACTTGGGTGGACGGCGTTGTCCATTCTCGATCCCGACTCAGCCGCAGTCCCCAGCCACAGGAGCGCGCGTGCCCGCCAGGTTCGACGACATCGACATCGGACAGGTCGTATCGCTGGGAGCCTGCACGGTGGACGCCGCCGCCCTGGAGGCCTTCTGCGCCGACTTCACCCCCGGCTGGACGCCCGACCGGGGCGCCCCCGACGCCATGATCTACGCCCTGTGGGCCAAGCTGGACGCCGCCGCCGGCGCGGCCTGGCCGCAGACCAAGCGCCTGGGGGTCGACGCCCTGCGCTGGCTGCGCAACCCGCCCCCCGGCGAACTGCTGCGCGGGCGCATGACCATCATGGCCAAGGACCCGGTGGGCGAGGGCAAGGGCATCGTCATCGCCCAGCACGACCTTCTCGACGAGGCCGGACGGCTGGTCTTCTCCTGCCTGACCCGCAGCGTCTTCAGCCGCTGAGCCAAAAAAAGACCCTCCCCTAAGCGTGAGGGGAGGGTTGTGGCTCCGGCTGGGCCGGAGCCGGGTGGAGAAAGAAAAATCTCTCCGCCGCCTCGGGCTTGCCTCTCCCCGCGAACCAGGAGGGCGCCGTCAGGCTCAGGCGTTGGCCGCGACCGGCTGCTGGTTCGCGGCGCGGGCCAGGGCGATGGCCACCAGGCGATCCCAGCCGACCAGCGACAGCAGGTGGGCGTAGATCTGGCCGAGGGCGCCGTTGTCGCGCAGCTCCACCAGCTTCTCCGGCGGCAGCTTGTTCAGCTTCTCCTCGGAGACCGCGAAGTACTCGGCGATCTTCTGGGGCTGGCCGGGGGTGCCGTCCGGGTTGGTGGGCGTGAACTGGGCGGTCTTCACCTCGAAGAGGTCCAGGTCCTTGAGCAGCTGGATGAAGCTCATGGTCCGCTGACGCTCGAGCTCGAAGTTGTTGCAGAACTCGATGCAGCTCCTCGTGTAGTCGGTGGGCTCGCCCTTCTCGTCGAAGAACGGCAGGTCGCCGCCTTCCACCACGAACTCGGCGGCGCGGTCGACGCACAGGATCATCTGGTTGTTCGCCGTGTCGTTGGCGAACACGAACGGATAGCGGCGCACATAGGCCGGAATGTAGACGCCCGGCTCGAACAGGCCGTTGTCCTGCACGAACATGTTCTCGTTCGCGTTCAGGCCCATGACGGCGATCGGCAGCTTCTCTTCGCCGACGAAGATGATCGGGCCGGTGACGGCCGCCAGCGGGAACTCGCCGACGGTGAGCGGGATCGCGTGGCCGGCCTTGGCGAAGCCGAACGGACCGTCCATGCGCTTGACGCCGAGCTTGCCGTGCAGCTCGCGGGCCAGCGGCTCGGGCTTGTTGTAGAACAGGACGTTGCCGGTCAGCTCGCCGCCCGCGGGCAGTTGGGTCGGTTCGGACATCGAATAAACCTTCGAATCTCAGGAACGCCGACGGGGCCCCCTGGCCCGCCTAGCGTGAAGGGGCCGCTTCTAGCCGATCCGCGGAAGACCGGCAAATGGGCTTGCGCGCCGAAGGCCGATCGCCGGCCCCTTGCCTGCCCCGGCGCGAAGCCCTCAATCTGCCTGGGACCCGCCCGCGGAGCGCCCATGCCGATCTACTATCCCGACATCCTGGAAAACCCGCCCACCACCTGGACCTTCACCTACGGCGACAAGGAGGTGATGCTCTACGCCCTGGGCATCGGCCTGGGCGCCGATCCGCTGGATCCGCGAGAGCTGCCCTTCGTCTATGAGCGCGAGCTGAAGGTGGTGCCCACCGCCGCCACGGTGCTCTCCTCGGCCGGGGTCGGACCGGCCGGCCGGACCCAGAGCGCCCCGCCCCGCGACGGCTGGCGGCAGAGCGAGATCAACTACCTGATGGTGGTCCACGGCGAGCAGAAGGTGGAGTTGCACCGCCCGCTCCCCGACTACGGGACCTTCACCGCCGAGATGCGGGTGGTGGGCGCCTATGACAAGGGCCCCGGCAAGGGCGCGGTGATCATCAACGAGACGGTCTGGACCGACTCCGAGGGCGAGAAGGTCGCCACCCTGACCAGCTCCACCTTCGCCCGCGGCGACGGCGGCTTCGGCGGCCCCAGCGAAGGCGCGCCCGAACCGCATAAGGTCCCCGAGCGGGCCCCGGACCTGTCGGTGGACTTCCCCACCCGCCCGGACCAGGCCCTGCTCTACCGGCTGAACGGCGACCGCAATCCGCTGCACGCCGACCCGCAGGTGGCGAAGATGGCCGGCTTCGACCGGCCGATCCTGCACGGCCTGTGCACCTACGGGATCACCTGCCGGGCGGTGCTGCAGGCGATCACCGACTTCGACCCCACCGTCATCCAGAGCCACGAGGCCCGGTTCTCGGCCCCGGTCTTCCCCGGCGATGTGATCACGGTGGACCTGTGGCGAGATGCGAACGTGATCTCGTTCGAGGCGCGGGTTAAGGAGCGGGGAGTTACCGTTATCAAGAACGGCAAGACCGTTCTGCGATCCTGAGGAAGACCACTTTGATCCGTCCGCTGATGACCGCCTGCGCGGTCGCCGCCCTTGCGTCCTGCGCCGCCGCCCCCGCGGCCGCGCCGCCGGTCGCCGCGCCCGCCCCCGTCGTCATCCCGAGCGCCCCCGGCGGCCAGACCTCCGGCTACCTCGCGGCGAGCGCCCTGAACGGCAAGGACATCCTCCCCGGGCCGCCGGCCCCGGGCACGCCCTATGACGTGGCCGACCGCGCCAACTACGACGCCACCCGCGCCCTGGAAGGCACCGAGCGCTGGAAGCTCGCCCAGCAGGACAACGACCTCTGGGAAGGCGGCGCCCTGAAGCGCTACGCCTGCGCCATCGGCAAGGAGATCAGCGCCAGGTCGACGCCGGCGGCCTGGCGCCTGCTGCACAAGATCGAGCTGGACGTGCGCACCGTGGGCACGCCGCCCAAGGATCATTTCAACCGCACCCGCCCGGCGATCGGCAACGACAAGCCGGTCTGCGTGCCGCGGGCGGACTGGATGCGGACCAACGCCTCCTATCCCTCGGGCCACTCCATGGTCGCCTGGGCCTGGGCCCTGGTCCTTACCGAGGCCGCCCCGGAGCGCGCCGACGCCCTGCTGCGGCTGGGCCAGGAATCCGGCGAGAGCCGGGTGATCTGCGGCGTCCACTTCACCACCGACGTGGAGGCCGGCCGCACCCTCGGGGCCGGCATGGTCGCCCGCCTGCACGCCGAGCCGGCCTTCAACGCCGACCTGGCCGAGATGAAGCGCGAACTCGCCAGCGCCCCGCCGGCGCAGGGCTGCTGATCCGGCGCCTCCCCCGGTGACGGGGGAGGCCGCCTTATTTTAGGCCGGGCGCGGGCTGGTCAGGGCGCCGTAGAGGTCCGTGCGGCGGTCGCGGAAAAAGCCCCAGGCCGCCCGGTGGGTCTGCAGGAAGTCGAGGTCGAACTCGGCGGTGAGTACGCCCTCGTCCTCGCGCCCCAGGGCCGCCACCAGGTCGCCCCGGTGGTCGGCGATGAAGCTCGAGCCGTAGAACTGCTGGCCGCCGTTGGGATAGCCCTCCCAGGGCTCGAAACCGGTGCGGTTGGCGCCCACCACCGGGATCACGTTCGACACCGCATGGCCCTGCATGGCCCGGCGCCAGGGGGCGGCGGTGTCCAGGGTCGGGTCGTGCGGCTCCGAGCCGATGGCGGTGGGATAGAGCAGCACCTCGGCGCCCATCAGCGCCATGGCCCGGGCGCACTCGGGGTACCACTGGTCCCAGCAGATGCCGACGCCCACGCGGCCGAACTTCGTATCCCAGACCCGGAAGCCGGTGTCGCCCGGCCGGAAGTAGTACTTCTCCATGTAGCCGGGGCCGTCGGGGATGTGGCTCTTGCGATAGACGCCCATCAGGGCACCGTCGGCGTCGATCATGACGAGGCTGTTGAAATAGTGCGGCCCCTCCCGCTCGAAGATCGAGACGGGGATGACGACGCCAAGCTCCTTGGCCAGGGGCTGCAGCGCGGTCACCGCCGGATGCTCCCGCCACGGATAGGCGGTGGCGAACCAGCGCTCCTCCTGGGCGACGCAGAAGTACGGCCCCTGGAACAGCTCCGACGGCAGGATCACCTGCGCCCCCTCGGCCGCGGCGGCGCGGATGAAGCCCTCGGTCTTCTTGATGTTGGCCGCCATGTCCTCGCCGTACGAGGTCTGGATGGCGGCGACCTTCAGCGTGCGCGTCATCAGGCGGCGGGCTCCTGTTGGGTGATGCAGTGGAACGAGCCGCCCCCTGTCAGGATGGCGGTCGACGGCAGGCCGATCACCTTGCGGCCGGGGAACAGATGCTCCAGCGCCTGGATGGCGAACTCGCCGGGGCGCTGCTCGTAGATGGGTACGATCACCGCCTGGTTGGCGATGAGGAAGTTCATGTGGCTGGCCGGGATCGGCCCTTCGCCCGGCTCGCCCTCCACCCAGCCGGGCGAAGGAATGCGGACCACCTTGATCGGCTCGCCGCGGGCGTCGGTCTGGCGGGCCAGGCGCCGGGCCGCGTCGTCATAGGCCTCGGCGTTGGGATCGCCCCGGCCCCAGGCCACCGGCGTCGCCACCACGCCCGGCGCCACGAAGCGGGCCAGGTTGTCCACGTGGCCGTCCGTGTGGTCGTTCTGCAGGCCGTCGCCCAGCCAGATGACCTTCTTCGCGCCCAGGGCCGCGGCCAGCGCCGCCTCGGCCTTGGCGTCGTCCCATCCGGCGTTGCGGTTGACGTTCAGCAGGCACTGGCCGGTGGTCAGCACCGTGCCGAAGCCGTCGTGGTCCACCGCCCCGCCCTCCAGAATGAAGTCGTGCCGCACCAGCTCGGCGCCCGAGGCCTCGGCGATCTGGGCCGCCACCTCGTCGTCATGCGGCAGGTCGTACTTGCCCCCCCAACCGTTGAACCGGAAGGCGTGGGCCTTGCCGCCCGCGAAGATCGGGCCGGTGTCGCGCAGCCAGATGTCGCCGAAACGGCCGGGGACGATCTCGATCCCGTCCACGTCGCCCAGCAGCCGCCGGGCGACCGCCTCGCCGTCGGGATGGCCGGTCATCAGGCGCACCCGCTCGCCCCCGGGCCCCGCCAGGGCCCTGGCCAGGGCCGCCACTTCGGCCTGGGCGGCGTCCAGGTCCTCCTGCCACAGGTCCGCGTGGCTCGGGAAACCCAGCCACATCGCCTTGTGCGGCGCCCATTCGGCGGGAACGGTGAAGCTCATTCGACCCCTCGGTTTTCGAAGCCGGGCGCAGATGGCCCCCCGGGGGGGCTGCGTCAAGCATGTGCGACAAAGAGAAAGGGCGGCCGCGTCGCCGCAGCCGCCCCTCCGTTTCGAGCCGTCTTGGCCCCGTGCGCCTTAGAACTCGGCGTGCAGGGTCAGGACGAACGAGCGACGGTAGCCGGGCTGGCCGAGGCCGGTGCCGGTCAGGTTCGTCGTCAGGTCGCCGAGGTAACGCTCGTCGAACAGGTTCCGGATGTTGGCCTGCAGGTAGGTGTTCTCCAGGCCCAGCTTGTCGAGCTTCACCCGGGCGTCCACGTCGGTGAGGACGTAGTCGGGGAACTTCTCGGTGTTGACCAGGTTCGACCAGCGGGCGCCGACGTACTTGGTCTGCCAGCCGAACGACAGCGACTCCGTCGGCTTGTAGGTGGCGCGGAACACCGCCTGCCAGGTCGGGGTCTCGTAGAGCGACTTGCCCTTGGTCGGACGCACCGTGGCGCCGTCCAGGATGTCGTTCTGGATCTCGGACTCGATGTACGAGGTCGAGGCGTAGAAGTTCAGCTTTTCGCTGACGTCGTAGCTGGCCTGCAGGTCGACGCCCCACAGCTCCACGTCGCCGACGTTGGCCGAGAAGGCGATGCCCGACGGCTCGTCGAACACGCGCTCGATGCGGTTCGAGAACTTGTTGAACCACACCGCGCCCGAGGCCATCAGCGAACCCGTGGCGTAGCGGAAGCCCAGGTCCATGACCTTGCTGGTTTCCGGCCCCGGATCGACGTCGTTACGGTCGTACAGGTCGTCGGTCCGCGGCGCCGACAGGGTCTCGGCGTAGCTGGCGTAGACGGTCAGGTCGTCGTTGACGTCGAAGCTGACGCCCACGTTCGGCAGCACGTCGTCGTACTTGCGGGTGAACTCCCGCGGACGGCCGTAGAACGGGCTGTTCGTGGCGGTCGTGCCGTAGAAAGCCTGGTAGGCGGCCAGGGCCGCGCCCGACAGGACCTGCGAGCCGGAGGCCGTGCCGCCGAGAGCCGCGCCGCCCGGGAACACCACCAGCGGACGGCCGGTGCCGTCATCCGTGCCCGGGACCTCGAACGGGGTCTGGGTGGTGCAGTAGGCGTTGAACGTGTCGCGCTGGTAGCAGAAGTTGTTCAGGTCGCGCTTGAAGAAGGGCGCCCGCACGCCGACGTTGACCAGCAGGCGGTCATCCACGAAGCGGCCGCGGTATTCCGCCGACACCTGGTTCAGCAGGGCGACCGACAGACGGTCGCGACGGCGCAGGATCGTGCCGTCGGGCAGGCTGATCGGGGTGCCGTAGCCGTCCTTGCCGGCGAACACGTGCTCGACCGAACCGTCCGCTTCGAAGCGGGCGATTTCGCCGGTCTGACGGTGCTTGGCGCGGTCGAAGGTGTAGGCGACGCGGAAGCTCTGGTTGTCCGCGAACTTCCAGATCAGCGACGAGGTGACGCCGTAGCGGCGGGTGTTCGTCGTGTTCGGGCGGTGCAGGGTGACGGTGTCGTCCAGGTCGCCGTCGCCGTTCAGGTCGACGCCGGCCGCGCCACTGTTGCCGCGCAGCTGCAGGTCACGCTCGTTGAAGGTGCCGCTGCCGCCGCCGTTGGCCAGGGTGTACTGGAACGACGGGTCGACCGTGAGGGTCAGGGTGTCCGACAGGTTCCACTTCGACAGACCGCGGATGTTGCCGGTGTTCGAAGGGTTGATGTTGATGTTCGCGGCCGCCTCGTTGTTCACCGGCGCGATGTGGTTCTGGTAGTTGGCGAGGCTGATGCGGTTGATGAAGGCGTTGCGGTTCTCGTTGTAGTGGAACAGCAGGCTGGCTTCACCGATCGAGCCGAAGTCCTGGTCGATCCGGGCGTTGAACTGCTTCTTCTGGATCTTGCCCGCCGGGTCGACCGTCGCGTCATGCGGACGGAAGATGTCGTTGCGGGTGTAGAGGCCGCTGATCCAGGCCTTGGTGCCGAACGGGCCGATCTCGCCGGTTTCGACCGTGGCGTAGTAGCGCTGGTAGTCGGTGGTGCCGAGGCCCAGTTCGGTGCGGACGCCGAAGTCACGCGAGGCGCGACGGGTGATGTAGTTGATGGTGCCGCCGGCGGCCGCGGCCGTCGGGCTGTCCACGTCGGTCGTGCCGAGGTTCACGGTGACGCGGTCGATCAGGTCGGAATCCAGCTGCTGGTTCGGATAGATCGCGTAGTTGCCGCTGTCGTTCAGCGGAACGCCGTCCTGCAGCAGGGCGATGCGCTGGCTGTCAATGCCGCGCAGGGTCACGTCGCCGCCCGAGGAGCCGAAGGCGTCGTTGTTGGTGAAGTTCACCGCCGGCAGCATGTTGATCGTGTCGAGCACGGTCTGGCCGGGCACTTGCGTGCTGAGGTACTCCGAGGTCAGCGAGGCGCGCGACTTGGGCTCGCGCTCGGCCACCATCGTGCCTTCCATCGAACGCGGGCCGACCGCGCCGGTGACCACCAGTTCTTCGACGACCGCGGTGCCGGTCGATTGCGCCATGGCCGAGCCGGCTACCAGGAGGCCGGTGGCAAGGGCCGTGCTCGCGCATAGAGCGCGGCTCAGTTGCAGTTTCATAAAAGGAACCCCTCTCGATCGTTCCCGGTGAGCCGACACCCCTTTATTTGGCGGCTCCCGAGTTGGCGGCCCTATAGCGCGGATTTTGCGACTGTTGGTGACGCATTTGTTACGGTTCCTCAGAGACCCGCAGTCTGCGGCGAAAGGCGGCGCCATGTGCTTTATACGCAACGATCGCCCGCTACCGTCCGCCGCCCGTTAGGACCCGCATGACCGACCCGACCCGCGACCGATCCTCGGATGACTGGCGCGCCGCCATCCTGCTGGTGGCGGCTCTCACCGCGGTTCGGCTGGTGGCGCTGTTCACCAGCCCGCTGGAGCTCTACCCGGACGAGGCCCAGTACTGGCTTTGGTCGCGCACCCTCGACTTCGGCTACTACTCCAAGCCGCCGATGATCGCCTGGGCCATCTGGGCGACCACGGCCCTGGGCGGCGACGCCGAGCCCTGGGTGCGGATCTCGGCGGTGCTGTTCCAGGCGGGTGCGACCCTCGTCGTCTTCGCCCTCGGGCGGCGGCTGTACGGAGCGGCCACGGGCCTTTCGGGGGCGACGCTCTACGCCCTGATGCCCGGGGTGCAGCTTTCCTCCCTGGTGGCGGCCACCGACGCGCCGCTGCTGTTCTTCCTGGGCCTGACGATCCTCGCCTATGTGGCCCTGCTGGAGGCGGCGCGGGCGAAGAACGCCCGGCGCGCCCTGGGCCTTTCGGTGGCGGTGGGCGCCGGCCTGGGCCTGGCGTTCCTCTCCAAGTACGCCGCAGTCTATTTCGTCATCGGCCTCGCCGTGCACCTGGCCGCCTCGCGGGAGGCCCGCGCGGCCTGGACGCCGGTCCGGGCGGGCGCGGCGATCCTGGCCCTGGCGGCGATCCTCGCCCCCAATGTCGTCTGGAACGCCACCCACGGCTTCGCCACCCTGCACCACACGGCGGCCAACGCCGCCTGGGGCGGGCGACAGCTCTTCAACCTGCCGGAGCTCGGCGAATTCCTGCTGTCGCAGTTCGGCGTCTTCGGTCCCATCCCGCTCGGCGTGCTGATCACGGGCTGCGTCCTGGCCGCGGTCCGGCGGCGGCTCTCGCGTGAGGACCTGCTGCTCGCCTGCTTCACCCTGCCCCCGCTGCTCATCGTGACCGGCCAGGCCTTCATCAGCCGGGCCAACGCCAACTGGTCGGGGGCGGGCTATCTGACCGGGGCGGTCCTGGTGGGCGCCTGGCTCATCCGCTGGCGGGCCCGGCGCTGGCTGGTCGCGGCCCTGGCCATCCAGGCGGTGGTGGCGGGCCTGTTCCTCGCCGTGGCCATCTCCCCGCGCCTCTCCGAGAAGACCGGCCTCGGCAACAGCTTCAAGCGCGCCAAGGGCTGGGCCGAGACCACCGACATGGTCCTGCGCCGGGCGGCCCTGGAGCCCGACCTGTCGGCCATCGCGGTGAACAACCGCTTCCTCTACTACGCCATGAGCTACTACGGCCGCGACGTCCTGGGGCCTGACGCCATCGGCGCGGCCCCGCCCCTGCGCAGCTGGCTGCTCACCGGCGAGCCCGAAAACCAGGCCGAGGCCAGCGCCGCCCTCACCCCCGCCGAGGGCCGGCGGGTGCTGGCGGTGTCCATGGAGGGCGCCTACCGGGCCGAGATGGAGGGCGACTTCCGCGCCCACTCGGGCCTCGAGATCGCCAGCGTCTGGCTGGACGCCCGCCGCAAGCGCCGGATCGAGATGTTCGTGGGCGAGGGCTTCGCGCCGAAGCCGCGCGATCCTACGACCGGCCGCCCCAGATCTTCCTGAGCCACGGATCGCGGCCGCAGCCGATGCGGTAGCGCTCGTAGTGGGCTGGGTTCTTCTTGGCGAAGTCCTGGTGATAGGCCTCGGCCTTCCAGAACGGCGCGGCCGCGCGCACCTGGGTGGCCACCTTCGCCCTCAGCTCCCGGGCGACCCGGGCCTTGGCCTGTTCGGCGATCCGCCGCTCCTCGGCGTTGGCCACGAAGATCGCCGTCCGGTAGGCCGGGCCCTTGTCGCAGATCTGGCCGTTGGGATCGGTCGGGTCGATGTTGTGGAAGAAGTAGTCCACCAGCTGGGCGTAGGAGACCTTGGCCGGGTCGTAGGTGACCCGCACCGCCTCCAGATGGCCCTCGTGCCGCTCATAGGTCGGATTGCGCGAGGTTCCGCCCGAATAGCCGGACACCGCATCCACCACCCCGGCCTTGGCTTCGAACAGCTTTTCGATCGACCAGAAGCAGCCGCCGGCGAAGATCGCCGTGCGGGTGGCGGGGGCGGCCGGGGCGGTCCCGGCTGCCAGGGTCGCCGTCAGGGCCAGGGCGCCGACGGCGGCCGCGAGGCTGAACGTCTTCATGCCCCCAATATGTGCCCACGGCCGTCCGGCGCCAATGTTCCGGGAACGGCGAGCGGCGGGATCAGGCGGCGAGGCCGGCCGCCACCTCGAACGGGGTCTCGGTCTTGGCCTTCACCTCGTCCAGGCTCACCCCCGGCGCCAGCTCCAGCAGGGTCAGAGGGCGCTTGCCGCGGGCGACGTCGAACACCGCAAGGTCGGTGATCACCAGGTCCACCACCCCCGCGCCCGTCAGCGGCAGGGTGCAGGCCTTCACCAGTTTGGAGGCGCCGGACTTCTCCACGTGCTCCATGACCACGACCACGCGCTTGACGCCGGCCACCAGGTCCATGGCCCCGCCCATGCCCTTCACCATCTTGCCGGGCACCATCCAGTTGGCGAGGTCGCCGTTGGCCGCCACCTGCATGGCCCCCAGGATGGACAGGTCGATGTGGCCGCCGCGGATCATGGCGAAGCTGTCAGCCGAGCTGAAGTAGGACGAACTCGGCAGTTCGGTGATCGTCTGCTTGCCGGCGTTGATCAGGTCGGGGTCGGCCTCGCCCTCGAAGGGGAACGGCCCCATGCCCAGCATCCCGTTCTCGGACTGCAGGGTCACCTGCATCCCCGCCGGAATGTAGTTGGCCACCAGGGTCGGGATGCCGATGCCGAGGTTCACATAGAAGCCGTCGCGCAGCTCCTGGGCGGCGCGGGCGGCGATCTGGTCACGGGTCCAGGCCATGCCTCAGGCCTCCTCGCGCTTGCGGACGGTGAGCTGCTCGATGCGCTTCTCGAACGTCCCCTGGACGATGCGATCGACATAGATGCCGGGCGTGTGGATGTGGTCGGGGTCGATCTGGCCGATGTCCACCAGCTCTTCCACCTCGGCCACCGTCACCTTGCCCGCCGTGGCCATCATCGGATTGAAGTTGCGGGCGGTCTTGCGGAACACGAGGTTGCCCTCGCGGTCGCCCTTCCAGGCCTTCACGATCGACAGGTCGGCGGTCAGGCCCCGCTCCATCACATAGAGCTCGCCGTCGAACTCGCGGACCTCCTTGCCCTCGGCCACCAGGGTGCCGACCCCGGTCTTGGTGAAGAAGGCCGGGATGCCCGCCCCGCCGGCCCGGATGCGCTCGGCGAGGGTGCCCTGCGGATTGAACTCCAGCTCCAGCTTCCCGGACAGATAGAGCTCGGCGAACAGCTTGTTCTCGCCCACGTAGCTGGAGATCATCTTGCGGATTTGCCCGCCCTCCAGCAGCACGCCCAGGCCGAAGCCGTCCACGCCGCAGTTGTTGGAGATGACCGTGAGGTCGCGGGTCCCCGCCGCGCGGATCGCCGCGATCAGGTTCTCGGGAATGCCGCAGAGGCCGAAGCCCCCGGCCATGATGGTCATGCCGTCGAAGAGCAGGCCAGCCAGCGCCTCGACCGCGTCGTTTCGAACCTTGTCCGCCATGACCCGCCAATACGCCGCAACGGCGGGATTGAGAACCGTGTCAGGCGAAAAAATTCATCAGCTGATGAACAGGCGCCTCAGTCCGCGCCCTGGGCGGCCGCCGCCTCGGCCGCGGGGGGAGCATCGCGCCCGGCGAGGACGTCCGCCGCCTGCGGATTGCCCGCCTCGCCGCCCCGGCGCGGACGCGAGAAGGGTTCGGGCGTCGGGGTCGGCAGGTTGCCGCGCATCAGGTAGCGCCCGGCCTCCAGCCCGCCGGTGAGCTGGAGCTGGAAGCGCTCGTTGTCCCGCTCGCGCACGTCGCGGATCACCTCGGCGGCCTCCACCTCGTCCACCCCCATGTCCAGCAACACCTGGCGGCCGAACTTGAGCGCCGACTCGAAGGTCTCGCGGATCTGGTAGGTGACCCCGGCCTGGACGAGGCGCATGGCGTGGCCCCGGTCGAAGGCCCGGGCGTAGACCTTCACCAGCGGAAACTCGGCCCGGATCAGCTCCACGATCCGGTCGGTGACCTCGGGCTTGTCCACGCAGACCAGGATCGCCTCGGCCCGGGCGGCCCCCGAAGCCTGCAGCACGTCCAGCCGCGTGCCGTCGCCGTAATAGACCTTGAAGCCGAAGCTTTCGGCGGCGCGGATCATCTCCACGTCGGACTCGATCAGCGAGATCTCGATGCCCTTGGCCAGCAGCGGCTGGGAGACCACCTGGGCGAACCGGCCGAAGCCGACCAGCAGGACCCGCCCGTTCAGGCCGTCGGGCGGCTCCACCCCGTCCAGCGAAACCTTGGGCGGCGGCATCAGCCGGTTCAGCAGGATCACCACCAGCGGCGTGACGGCCATGGAGAGGATGACGATGGCCGTCATCAGGGCGCTGACCCGCGGGGTCATCACCCCGTCCGCCACGGCCGCGGCGTAGAGGACGAAGGCGAACTCGCCGCCCTGGGCGAACAGCGCCGCCCGCTGCACCGCCTCCCGCGGGCCGGCCCGGAACAGCCGGGCGACGACATAGATGCCGAAGGCCTTGGCGGCCATGAAGGCGGCGAGCCCGGCCAGCACCTGACCCCACTCGTCGATCACCACCGCGAGGTCCAGGGACATGCCCACCGACAGGAAGAACAGGCCCAGCAGGATGCCCCGGAACGGCTCGATGTCGGCCTCCAGCTGGTGCCGGAAGACGCTCTCCGAGAGCAGCACCCCGGCCAGGAAGGCGCCCATGGCCATGGAGAAGCCGCCCCATTCCATGAACAGGGCCGAGCCCAGCACCACCATGAGGGCGGCGGCGGTCATGATCTCCCGGGCGCCCGAGCGGGCCAGCACCCGGAACAGGGGATTGAGCAGCCACCGGCCCGCAGCCACCAGGACGACCACGCTGCCGAGCCCGATGGCCAGGGACAGCCAGAGCGGCCTGGCCTCGGGATCGGCGTAGCCTTCGGCCGCGGCCATCACCGCCACCAGGGCCAGCAGCGGCGCCACCGCCAGGTCTTCCAGGAGCAGGATCGAGATCGCCCGCTGGCCGGCGTCGGTGGCGGTCTGGCCGCGCTCGTCCAGCATCTTCATGATCACGGCGGTGGACGAGAGGACGAAGCCCGAGGCCCCGATCACCGCCGCCTGCCAAGGCAGCCCCGCCAGCATGGCCACGCCCGACAGCAGGGCGCAGCACGACAGGACCTGGGCCGCGCCGAGGCCGAAGATCTCCTTGCGCAGCGCCCACAGCCGCGCCGGCCGCATCTCCAGGCCGATGAGGAAGAGGAACAGCACCACCCCGAGCTCGGCCACATGCAGGATGGCCTCGGGGTCGGCGAACAGCTTCAGGCCGAAGGGACCGATCACCAGACCCGCCGCCAGATAGCCCAGCACCGAGCCCAGGCCGAGCTTGCGGAACAGCGGCACGGCGACGACGGCCGCGCCCATCAGCGCCACCGCGTGGCCCAGGTTCACCCCCGCCGCTGCTTCAGCCATCGTCACTCCGGGAAAGTCTCCCGGCTATGTGGGGACCAATGGCGCCCGGGCGCAACCGCCGCAGGTTGGGCGCGGCGGCGGGAGGCGTCGATCCCGCCGCCGCGCCTCCCCGTCAGGCCGCCGCCGCCCGCGGCTCGGGCTTGAGCACCCGGCTGCGGCGTCCGTCGATCGACACGGGCACGTCGCCGGCGATGGTCACCCGCCGCATCACCCGGTGCTGGTCGCCGTAGTCGTCCACGGCGTAGTGCTGGGTGGCGCGGTTGTCCCAGATGGCCACATCCCCCGCGCGCCAGCGCCAGCGGACCGTATTCTCCAGGCGGATGACATGGTCCTGCAGCAGTTTCAGCAGCACCTGGCTGTCGTGGTTCGACAGCCCCACGAACCGCTTGATGAAGTGGCCCAGCACCAGGGTCCGCTCGCCGGTCACCGGATGGACCCGGACCACCGGATGCTCGGTCTCATAGACGGTCGAGGCGAAGACGCTGCGGTGCCGCTCCAGCCGCGCCGGGTCCACGTCGGCCCGGGTGGCGGCGTAGTCATAGGCGTTGGTGTGGACGGCCCAGAGATTGTCCACCAGGGCCTTTAGCGGCTCGGGCAGGCGCTCATAGGCGACCGCCGTGTTGGCCCAGGTGGTGTCGCCGCCGCTCGCCGGGCTGACCACCTGGCGCAGGATCGAGGCGGCGGGATAGGCGTCCACGAAGGTGACGTCCGTGTGCCAGGAGCTGGCCCGCCCGCCGGCGTGGCTGTCCAGCTCCAGCAGGTAGGACGAGCCCTCCCGCACAGGCACGGTGGGATGCGGCGTCGGCGGTCCCAGGCGGGCGGCGAAGGCCTCCTGGGCGGCGTCGTCCAGGTGGCTCTGGTCGCGGAAGAACAGCACCTTGTAGCGGTAGAGGGCGTCCTCGATGGCCGCGAGTTGGTCGGCGCTGATGTCGGGCGAGAGGCGCACGCCGCGCACCTCGGCCCCGATCACCCCGGCGACCGGGGCGATGTCCAGTTGGGTGGCGTGTTGCACATGACCGTCGGCGCTCATGGGGATCTCCTTCTGATCTGAGCGGGGGGACTATTCGGCGGGGGCGGAAACGGGCCCCGCCGAAGGGGTGAGGGCCGCGTCGCGCGCCTGCAGGGCGCGGGCGATCTGGCGGTGGCGGGCCTCGTCGAGGTCGAAGCGGGCGACCAGGACCGCCGAGAGCACGTGGGCCAGGGCCGGGCCCAGGGCGAAGGTCCACTTCAGCGCCTCCAGCGCCTCGGGGGTGTTGGCCGCGCCCGGCCGGAAGCCGAGGGCCGACACCAGCGGCAGGGCCAGGCCCACCGCCATCGCCGGACCGGCCTTCCCGGCCAGGCTGAAGACCGAGAAGAACAGGCCGGTGCGGTCCTCGCCGGTCTCCAGCCGCTGCTTGTCGGCGATGTCGGCGACAATGGCCCGCAGCATCAGGTTGCCCGAGCCCTGGGCGAGGCCCTGGGCGATGGTCAGGCCGACGAGCAGCGGCAGCTGGCCCGGGACCACCAGCAAAAGGCCGAGGTTGATGGCCACCTGGGCCAGCTCCCCCGTCACCACCGTCCGGTGCTTGCCCAGGCGGTAGCCGATGCGCAGCCAGATGGGCCCGGCGAAGACCCCGAACACGAACTGCAGCAGGAACAGGCCGGCGGCGAGGTCGGGGCGGCCCACGTAGGCCGAGACGAAGAACACGAAGAGCGAGCCGCGGATCGACTGGCCCAGTGTGACCGCGAAGTCCGAGGCCAGCACCTTCAGCAGCAGGGGCTCGCGGGCGAGCTGGCCGAAGGCCCGGCGCAGGGGGATGCGCTCGGCGACCGGGGGCGGCGCCGGCGGTTCGGGCGCGAAGGCCAGGGCGGCGATCACCGTCGGGACCAGGGCCGCCACCACGAAACCGCCCATCAGGGCCGTCTTCAGCCCCGCCGCGGCGGCCTCTCCGGCCCGGTGGGCGATGGCGTCGAGGGCCGCGGGCAGCACCAGCACGGTCAGGAGCCCGAGGGCCGCCGAGACGTGCATGAAGGTCTGGATGCGGCTGCGCTGGTGGTACTGGGCGGCGAGCTGGCCGCTCCAGGCCGACAGCGGGATCTGGATCATCGTCCAGCCCAGGTAGAAGACGAACAGCCAGGCCCCGAGCCAGACGGCCCCGGGCGTCACCCCGAACAGCCCGGGCGCAAACACCGCCAGGGTGGCCAGGACGAACAGCGGCGCCCCGGCGGCGATCCACGGCTTGCGGCGGCCGAAGCGCGTGCGGGTGCGGTCGGACAGCACCCCGATCAGCGGATCGTTCACCGCGTCCCAGATGCGCGAGAGCATGAAGATCGCCCCCACCAGCGGCAGGCCGAGGCCGAGCTCGGTGGCGTAGTAGGGCGGCAGATAGACGCTCAGCGGCAGGCCGGCGGCCGCCAGCGGCAGGGCCGGGCCGGCCAGGGCCCCCAGCCGCCAGGCCGGCGGGCCGAGGGTGAGCGCGCCTGTGGCGGGGGCGGCGCGGGCCATCTCAGTACGACGCCCGCAGGGTGACGCCCACGGTGCGCGGGTCGCCCGGGTTGCCGTACAGCGCCCCGGTGTTGCCAAGGTGGCCGGAGATGTACTGGAAGTACGCCTCGTCGGTGGCGTTCTTCACCCAGGCGAACACGTCCCACCGGTCGTCCGCCTTGAAGCCCAGCCGCAGGTTCAGAAGCCCGTAGCTGTCGATCCGCGAATAGATGCTGTCCGAGGCGGTGGAGAAGAAGCCCGAGCGCCAGTTCCAGTCGGCGCCCACATAGGCCTCGCCCTCACGCCCGGCCAGGCGCACCGGCTTGCGGTATTCCGCGCCCAGCGAGACGACGTACTTCGAGACGCCCGGCAGGGGGCGGCCCGACAGGTCGCAGGCCTGGGTCGTCGTCCCGATCAGCTCGAGCGGGCAAGGGCCGTTGGCGTAGGACACATATTCGGCGTCGGTGTAGGCGGCCGAGGCATAGGCGCTGAAGCCGCCGATCGGGGCGAGGCGGGCGTCCACCTCCAGCCCGCGCGAGCGCACCTTGTCGATGTTGTCGAGGAACTGGCGCAGGGTCGTCCCGGCCGTGTCGACCACATTGGCCTGGTAGTCCCGCGTCTCGCTCCAGAAGGCGGCGACATTGAAGGTCAGACGCCGGTCGAAGAGCTGGCTCTTCACCCCGACCTCCCAGGCGTCGGTCCGCTCGGGATCGATCGTCGCCCGGGCCAGGATCGGCTCGCCCGCCGCATCCAGGGGCACGCCGGCCAGGTTCAGCCCGCCCGACTTGTAGCCGCGCGCGTAGGCGCCATAGACCAGCAGGTCCGGGGTCGCCTGATAGGCGATGTTCAGCTGGCCCGAGAGCTTGCCGTCGCTCTCACTGGCCTGCCACGCCTGCGGCCGGGCCACCGCCAGCTTCAGCGCCTCCAGCGCCGGCGGGGCGTTGGCCAGCCCCCCGGACACCACCTGCACGAAGGCGGCGTCCTTCTCCTCCCAGGTGTAGCGCAGGCCCGGCGTGATCGAGAGCCGGTCGGTGACCCGCCAGGTGGCCTGGCCGAAGACGGCGTAGCTCTTGGTGGTGGAGGACGCGCCGAAGTCCGCGCGATAGCCGTCCAGCACCGCCGCCGGGACGGTGGGGCTCAGCAGCCAGTAGGCCGCGTCCGCGCCATAGAGCGCCACGCCCTGGGCGTCGATGGCCTGGCGGAAGCCGTAGAGGCCGACGATCCAGTCCACGGGACCGTCGCCGTTTGAGGCGAGGCGCAGCTCCTGGCTGTACTGGTCCTGCTGGTCGGCGTTCTCGCTGCGCTCGAGGATGCGCAGGCGGGAGAAATCGGCGTCGTTGGCCGGGTCCCAGTCCCAGTAGCGCCAGGCGGTGACCGAGGTCAGGGTGGCGAAGCCCAGGTCCCACTCCGCGATGGCCGAGACCCCGCCCAGGGTCTGGTTGGCGTGGGCCTGGGCGCTGATGTCGGTGAGGCGGTCGAAGGCGTTGCGGCCGGGGGGCGTGTACCCAAGTCCCGCCGCCAGGGCCGGATACTGGGCGGCGGCCGGCTTCAGGGTGGGGCCATAGCCGGCGTGGACCAGCACGCAGCAGTCGGTCTCCTGCCGGTTCCAGTCGGCGACGATGCGCAGGGAGAAGGCCTCGGAGGGCTTGAACAGCACCTGGCCGCGCACCGAGGTGTTGCCGAGGTTGTTGTAGTCCTGGCCGGTGACCACGTGCTTGGTCAGGCCGTCGCGCCGGGTGGCCGCGGCCGAGAGGCGGAAGGCCACGGCGTCCGAGACCGGCCCCGCCACCGAGGCCTTGCCCTGCACGAAGCCGTATTCGCCGTAGCTCAGCTCCAGCCGGCCCTCCGGCTCGAAGACCGGCAGCCGCGTCGTCACATTGATGGCCCCGGCGGTGGTGTTCTTGCCGAACAGGGTGCCCTGCGGCCCCCGCAGCACCTCGATCCGCTCCACGTCCGACAGGTCGAAGGTCGCCGCCGCCGGGCGCGAGAAATAGACCTGGTCGATATAGAGGCCGACGCCCGCTTCCAGGCCGTCGTTGGCCAGGCCCAGGTTGTTGCCCAGGCCCCGGATGTTCACCGTCGTGTTCCGCGGATTGAACGAGCCCAGGTAGAGACTGGGCGCCAGCTGGACGACCTGGGCGAGGTTGTAGGTCCCGGTCTTCTCCAGGGTCTCGGCGCCGAGCACCGACAGGGCGATGGGCACCTCCTGGGCGGATTCCGCCCGCCGGCGGGCGGTGACCACCAGGCCGTCCACCTCGGCTGCGGCGTCGGCGGCGATGGCGGTGACGGCGGGCGCCTCGGCGGCGACGGCCGGGGCGCGGGCCAGGGCCGCGACGGCCACGGCCGACGAGGCGAGAAGCAATAGTTTTCCTGAAAGCAAAGCAACCCCCTTCGCCGTCCGCGGGGCGGCGGCGTCATATGTGCGAGAGATGGAGGGCGGTGCGCGACGGACGCGCGGGCGGATCAGGGGCTACAGCGCCCCGGCATGGCGGACAGACGTAGGATCACTCGTCGCTCCTGCGGTTTTCGGCCTGGGCGCGCCGGCGAGGGGATGTCGCCGGCGCGCCGCATTCCGCTGCGGCGATCAGGGGAGGATGATCACCGCGCCACTAAAGCCTATTGAATGAGTGGGATTTGAGTCTCGCCAGAAAAACTAAAAGTCGGCCCGGTTTTCCGGGCAGGCTCGCTCAGAAGGCGACAGGGGTTCCGAAGCCGTCACGGCGGGCGGCGTCCGCCAGCCAGCGGGCCGCGGCCAGGTCCTGGACGATGCTGCCCAGGGACTTGTAGGCGGTGACGTCCTGCGGCGAGACCCGGCCCGGCAGGGTCCCGTCCAGCACCTCGCCGATCTCGCCCAGCAGATGGTCCGGGCCGATGCGGCCAGCTTCCAGGGCATAGAGGAACTCCGCCCCCTGCAGGCGCACGCCCTCGGCGTGGTCGGCGAAGAAGCGCGAGCGGGCGACCAGCTCCACATCCACCTCCGCAGGTCCGGCGCGGCTGGAGCCCACCAGATTCAGGTGCGTCCCCGGCGCGATCCACGCGCCCTGCAGGATCGGCTCGGCGGCGGCCGTGGTGGTGCAGACGATCTCCGCGCCCGCCACCGCCTCGCGGACAGAGGCGCAGGCCCGCACCGGCCGGTCGAGCTCGGCGGTCAGCCGCTCGGCGAACGCGCCCGCGCGCTCGGGCGAGCGGCCCCAGATGCGGATTTCCGACACCGGCCGCACCTGCAGCATGGCGTGGGCGTGGGTGTGGGCCTGCTCGCCATAGCCGAGGATGGCGAGCACCTTGGCGTCGGGGCGGGCCAGGACGTCGGTGGCCACGGCCGAGGCGGCGGCGGTGCGGACCGCGGTCACCTCCCCGGCGTGGACCAGGGCGGCCAGGGCCCCGCTCTGCGGATCGAACAGGGCCACGAAGCCCTGATGGGTCTGCTCCCCCCGCGCGCCGTTCTCGGGAAAGACGCTGATCAGCTTGGCGCCAAAGACCTCGCCGGGCCCCATGGATCCTGGCATCACCCCGAAGGCGCGGCCGGCGTCGAGGTCGATGATCTGCCGGGGCAGTTGCCGGGTCACGCCCCGGGAGAGGGCGATCATCGCCTCGCGCACCAGGGGGATGCACGCCGCGTAGCTGAGGCGGGCGCGGACCTCCTCGCGGCCGATGACGATCATGCGGCGGCCGCGGCGGCGGCGACCCGGCGGCGGAACCAGCGCACCAGGAGCCCCGCGTTCACCACCATGATGATGCCGTAGATGGTCGGGGTGATGGCCAGGGCCACGTCCTTCAGGATCGACAGCGACAGGAAGGTGGCCATGGTGGCGTTGTGGATGCCCACCTCGATGGCGATGGTCAGGCGGTCCTGCCGGACAAGGCCCAGGGCCGTGGCGAGGCCGAGGCCCAGGGCCATGCTGGCCACGTTCAGCACATAGGCGGCGGGACCGGCGCGCAGCACGTTCTGGACCACCAGCTCCAGGCTCACGAACACCGAGAAGCCGATCACCGCGATCAGCACCACCAGCGAAGCCGGGCGCAGCCACACCGTCGCCCGGTCGGCCCAGGCGGTGTTGAAGCGGCGCAGGGCCATGCCCGCCAGCACCGGGATGGCGGTCATCTCGCCCAGCTGCAGCATGGTCTTGGACGCCGACATCACCGGCGCCTCGCCGCCCTGGAAGTAGAAGCCCAGGGCCCAGCTCACCAGCAGCGGGATGGTGAAGACGGTGATCAAGCTGGAAAGCGAGGTCAGCACCACCGCCAGGGCGACATTGGCCTTGGCGGCGTAGGTGATGGCGTTGGAGGTGATGCCCCCGGGGCAGACCGCCAGGATGAAGAGGCCCATGGCCATCTCCGGCGGCAGGCGGAAGGCCCAGGCGAGGGCGAGGGCCAGCGGCGGCAGGCAGATCAGCTGGCCGAACAGGCCGCCGGCCACGGCCTTGGGGTTGCGAACCACCTCGCGGAAGTCGGCCACGGTCAGCGACAGCCCCATGCTGAACATGATGGCGGCCAGGCCGATGGGGACGATGACCGTGTTCACCAGGGTGACGATTTCAGGCGGCATAGGTCCTCAGGCTCCCCAGACGTCGCGGGCGTAGCGGACGAAGTTGCCGCCGAGGATCTTCTCGATCCGGGTGGTGGAATGGCCCCGGGCCTTCAGCCGGCCGGCGAGGTCGTAGAATTGGGTCGGGCCGCGCAGGTCCACGGCGAAGGGGAAGGTCTCCGGCCCCTCGCCCGGCGCGCCGATGCCCCGGGCCTTGCGGTCGGCCACCTCCTTGGCGAGGGCGGCCTTGTAGCCCTCCAGGTCGTCGATCTGGGTGATCGGCCCGTCGGTGCCGATGCCCACGTGGTCCTCGCCGCAGACGTTCACCGCATGCTCGATGTGGCGCACCACGTCCGCCGCCCGCACCTTCCCCTCGGGGTTCAGGAACGGCATGAAGTAGATGCCCACGAAGCCGCCCTTCTCGGCCACCAGCCGCAACTCCTCGTCGGTCTTGTTGCGCGGCAGGTCGATCAGCGCCCGGCAGCCAGTGTGATTGATGGAGATCGGCTGCTTCGAAGCCGCGATGGCGTCGAGGCAGGTCCGCTGGCCGCTGTGCGACAGGTCCACCATGATCCGGTTGGCGTTCAGCCGGTCCACCACCTCACGGCCCAGCGGCGTCAGGCCCCGGTTCTCGGGGGCCGTCGCCCCGTCGCCCAGGGGGTTCGCCGGGTTGTAGGTGAGCTGGACGATCCGCACGCCCAGGTCGCCGAAGACGTCGATCCGCTCGGGGTTGGTTCCCACCTGCACGGCGTTCTGGAAGCCATAGATCAGCCCGACCTTGCCCTCGCGCTTGGCCCGCAGGATGTCGGCGGCGGCATAGACCTTCAGCAGGTGGTCGGACTGCTCGCGGATCATCCGGTCGTACTGGGCGATGGAGGCGATGGTCACCTCATAGGGATCGCCCTCGCCGGCCACATAGCCGAGGGTGCAGTTGATGGCCGTGACGCCCGAGGCCTTCAGGTCGGCCAGGACCCGGTCGTCGAGGCGCAGGGGCTGGCGCACGCCCCGGGCCACCGAGCTTTCCCGGCCGTTCTCATCCACGTTCGGATTGTCGACGCCGCCCAGGGCGTTGACGATGACGGCGTCCTTCCAGGGCCGCGGATCGACCTTGGCCAGGGCGGGTGAAGTCTGGGCGGGCGAAGGCAGGGCGGGCGCCGCCAGGGCGGCTGCGCCCGTGGCCAGCAGCGCCCGGCGGTTGAACGCGCTCATCGGTCGGCTCCTTCGGCCTCGGTGATCGGCTGGTACTCGGTGCGCGGGAACACCCGCCCGCGCTTGACGGTGAAGGCGACGCTGCGCAGGGCGCGCACGTCCCTGGACGGGTCCTGCGAAACGAACACCAGATTGGCCAGCTTCCCCGGCTCCACCGTGCCCATCTCGGCCTCGCGGCCCAGGGTGCGGGCGCCCGTCAGGGTCGCGGCGCGGATCACCTGCAGGGGCGGCAGGCCGGCCCTGTCCTGCAGCAGCTCCAGCTCCTCGTGCAGCGAGGGCCAGGGATCGGTCCAAGGCGCCTCGCCGTCGGTGCCCGCCGAGATCTCCACCCCGCGGCGGAAGGCGAGGTTGGTCAGGCGGTAGGCCGTCGCCGCTGAGCAGCGGGGCGGACGGCCCTTGCGCGTCTTGGCGTAGGCCTTCTCGTGCTCCTCATAGACCCGCACCGTGGCGTCGAGGATGACGCCCCCGGCCTTCATCCGGTCGAACAGGCCGCCCATCACGGGATGGTCGCCCTCGCCCAGCCGCGCCTCGGCCGTGGGCGTCGGGTCCTGGTAGGTGGGCGGCATGGCGTCATTCAGCTCATAGGCCATCGGGCAGACGTGGGAGCTGACGTCCACCCCGGCTGCGATCACCTCCGAAGGGCTGGCCGGGAACACCGCCGAATGGGCCCACACCCGCACGCCCTGGCGGTGCGCCTCCTCGGTGATCTTCTTCACCAGCCGGCCGGGCAGGTTGGCGTAGATCTTGATCGCCGTGGCGTAGGTTCCCCGCGCCTGGGCCACGGCGAGCGGCATGTCGGTCTCGTCGGTGATCGCCTGCATCCACGGGACCTTGCCGGGGGTGTCGCCCTGGCTGACGGCGATAGTGCGGGGATCATCGAAGAAGCTCGGCCCCGCCATCAGGGCGGCGAAATAGACGTCCGGCGCCGGGATCTCGCCCACCCGCGCCCGGCGCTGCAGCTCGGCGATGGAGCGGGTGTCGTCGGCCATGTCGCGCACGGCGGTGATCCCCGCATAGAGCTGGCGGCGCATCAGCGCCTCGGCCTTGGCCGGCTCGGGCGGGGTGGCCATGTGGACGTGGCTGTCGATCAGGCCGGGCACGACATAGAGCCCCGCCGCATCCACGACCTCGGCCCCCGCCGGGGCGGCGAGGCCCGGCCCCACCGCCCGGATGACCGGCCCCTCCACCAGGATGCTGACGCCCGGCCTCGGGGCCGCGCCGGTCCCGTCGATCAGGGTCGCGCCGCGGTAGAGGACCACCTTGTCCTTCGGCGCCGAGCCCCTGTCTTCCGGCGCGCCCTGCGCCGCCGCCGCCCCCAGCGATGACGACGCGGCGACAATGGCCAAGGCCGCGACGATCCCCCCGATACGCATACCGCCCCCTCGAACTTCAGGGCCCCTTCATGGCCCAACAGGCGGGGTCCTGGGAAGGGCGCGACGCCCTGCCCCGCCCCCGAACCGGTTCTCCCGCCTCGCCCGCGGGTGTAGAAGCCGCCCATGAGCCAAGCCGCCGCCCTGCCGGACCGCATCGAGCCGGTCTCCTTCACCCTCGTCGACAAGGACTTCGAAACCTTCGTCCAGGCCCTGGGCGACAGCTTCCAGCGCTGGGGATTTGCGGTCCTCCAGGACCACGGCCTGCCGCAGGAGCGGGTGGACGCCGCCCTCGAGCAGACCAAGGCCTTCTTCGCCCTGCCGGAAGAGACCAAGCTCAAGTACAAGCTGCCGCTCATGGGCCAGCGGGGCTACACGCCCTTCGGCATCGAGACCGCCAAGGGCCACGCCCACTACGACCTCAAGGAATTCTGGCACGTGGGCCGCGACCTGCCCCCCGGCCATCGGTTCCGCGCCCACATGCCCGACAATGTCTGGCCCGACGCCGAACTGCCCGAGTTCCGGGCCAGGGTGAGCTGGCTCTACCAGGCCCTCGACCAGATGGGCCTCAAGGTGCTGGAGGCCATCGCCGTCTACCTCGGCCTCGACCGCCATTTCTTCGATCCGACGGTGGACTTCGGCAATTCGATCCTGCGCCTCCTGCACTATCCGCCGGTGCCCGAGGACGGGCCGCACATCCGCGCCGGCGCCCATGAGGACATCAACGTCATCACCCTGCTGCTCGGCGCCGAGGAGGCGGGCCTGGAGGTCAAGGACCACGACGGCCGCTGGATCCCGATCAACCCGCCGCCCGGGGCGCTGGTGATCAACATCGGCGACATGCTGCAGCGGCTGACCAACCACCGCCTGCCGTCCACCACCCACCGGGTGGTGAACCCGGCCCCCGAGCGTCGCGGCTTCCCGCGCTACTCGACGCCGTTCTTCCTGCACTTCAACGCGGACTATTCGATCCGCACCCTGCCCAACTGCATCGACGCCGAGCACCCGGACCGCTACCCGACGCCGATCACGGCCGACGAGTACCTCCAGGAGCGCCTGCGCGAGATCAAGCTGGCCTGATTGCGCAAACGGGGCCGCATGGCGCCATGCGGCCCCGCCTGCCCGCCGGGTTAGGTCACCACCCGCAGCGTTCGCCCTTGTTCTGCTGGGTCAGCCAGGCGTTCAGGGGCTTGAAGTAGTCGGCCACGGCGCTGGCGTCGGTGCGCGTCTCGCCGGTGAACACCGCCAGGGTCTGCGGCCAGGGCTGTGACTGGCCGAGCTCCATCATGGCGTTGAACTTCTTGCCCATTTCCTCCTGCCCATAGACCGAGCAACGGTGCAGCGGGCCCTTCCAGCCGGCCTGCTTGCAGGCGGCCCGGTGGAACTGGAACTGGTAGATGTGGGCCAGGAAGTAGCGGGTGTACGGCGTGTTCCCCGGCACGTGGTACTTGGCGCCCGGATCGAAGGCGTCGGCCGGACGCTCGCCCGGCGGCATCAGGCCCTGGTACTTGAGCCGCAGCTTCCACCAGTCGGAATTGTAGGCGTCGGGCGTGGTCTCGCCGGCGAACACCTGCCAGCGCCAGCGGTCGACCAGCAGGCCGAACGGCAGGAAGGCGATCTTGTCCAGGGCCATCTTCAGCAGGAAGGGAATGTCCTCCTGCTCGCCCGGAACCTTGTCCAGCAGGCCGATCTGCTGGAGGTAGGTCGGCGTCGAGGCCGACAGGGCGGCGAAATCGCCGATGGCCTCGTGGAAGCCGTCGTTGGCCGCGCCCCGGAACAGCACCGGCTGATCCTTGTAGGCCCGCTGGTAATAGTTGTGCCCCAGTTCGTGGTGGACGGTCTGGAAGTCCTCCGCGTTCACCTTGGTGCACATCTTGATGCGGATGTCGTCCTTGTCGTCGATGTCCCAGGCCGAGGCGTGACAGACGACTTCCCGGTCCCGCGGCCGGGTGATCAGCGAGCGCTCCCAGAAGGTCTGCGGCAGCGGCGAAAAGCCCAGGGACGAATAGAAGGCCTCGCCGGTCTTCACCATCTTCACCGGGTCGTAGCCGTTGTCCACCAGCAGCTTGTTGAGGTCGTAGCTGGAGGTCACGCCCTTGGGCTGGACGACGTCATAGATGTTGCCCCACTGCTGGGCCCACATATTGCCCAGGAGGTCGGCGCGGATCGGGCCGGTGCGCGGCTGCACGGCGTCGCCATAGCGCTCGTTGAGCCGGGCGCGCACATAGCAGTGCAGGTTCCGGTAGAACGGCTCCACCTGCTTCCACAGACGGTCGGTCTCGGCGGCGAAGGCGTCGGGATCCATGTCGTAGTTGGACCGCCACAGGGCGCCGGTGTCCTTGTAGCCCAGGCTCGCCGCCCCTTCGTTGGAGAGCTTGGCGAACTGGGCGTAGTCGGCCTTCATCTGCGGGGCGATGGAGTGCCAGCCCTCCCAGACCGCCTTCAGCTCGGCCGGATCGCGGCTTTCACGCAGCACGTCCTCGGCGTCGTTGAGGGTGATCTGCTTGCCCTTGTAGGCGAACTTGCCGGTCGAATAGATGCTGTCGAGCTTGGTCAGCAGGCTGGCCAGTTCGTCGGCCGCGCCCGGCCGGTCCGGGGCCGGCGAGACGATGTAGAGCTTGAGCAGCTTCAGCTTGCGGGCGGTGACCGGGTCCACCTCCACCCCGTCGAAGCGGGCGGCTTCCTTGGCCAGGCGCGTGGCGAGCTCGTTCTGCTCGGCGCTGGCCTTGGCCTCGAGCCACTGGGTGTCGGCGGTGATGAAGTTGGCGCGGACCCAGGCGGCCCGGGCGGCGAAGGCGTTGGCCTTCTCGAGCTGGGCCTCGGCCTCCTCGACGAAGGCCTTGGCCTGGGCGGCGGTGGGCCGGGCGGCGGTTGGCGCGGGAGCCGGACCCTGAGCCGGCCCCTGGGCTGGCCCCTGGGCGGCCGAGGGGTCCACGGCCGCGAGCGCGGCCGCCGCTGCGGCGGCCATCAGCATGGATTTCATTGACGGTATCCTGAGCGTTTCTGCATCGGCGTCTTCGCCGTTTGAGGCGAGACAAGCCGCCCGCGCCCGCGCCGTCAAGTTGAGCGGTCCGCCCTACTCGCTCGGCGGTATGCTCCGGAAGCGGTCCAGGGCCGTGGCCTGCTCGGTGCTGGAGACGGTCACGTTCAGGTCCGTCACCAGGCCGTTGGCGATGGAATAGACCCAGCCGTGGACGTTCAGCTCCTGGCCCCGGGCCCAGGCGTCCTGGACGAACACGTCCGAGGCCACGTTGCGCACCTGGCGGATCACGTTCAGCTCCACCAGCCGGTCCCAGCGGGCGCGGTCGTCCGGCAGGGCCTCCAGCTCGTGGCGGTGGTCGTGATGCACCTCGCGGATCGGGTGCAGCCAGTGATCGATGAGGCCCCGGCGCTTGCCGTCCACCGCCGCCGCCACGCCGCCGCAGCCGTAGTGGCCCACCACCAGGATGTGCTTGACCTTCAGCACGTCCACCGAGAACTGCAGCACGCTCAGGTAGTTGGCGTCCTGCGGCGGGGCCAGGTTGGCCACATTGCGGTGAACGAACAGCTCGCCCGGATCGAGGTCGACGATCTCGTTGGCCGGCACCCGGCTGTCGGAGCAGCCGATCCACAGATATTCGGGCGCCTGCTGACCCACCAGGCGCTTGAAGAAGCTGGGGTCCGCCGAGATCTTGCGCTCGGCCCAGCGGCGGTTGTTGGCAAGCAGGTCGCTCAGCATCAGGCTTTGACCGCGTCGGGCTGGTTGTCGGGATGGGCGGCGGCGAAGGCGGGGTGGCCGGCGGCGTGCTCGGCCACGGCCCGGATCGCCGGATAGGGGGCCAGGTCCACCGCATAGCGCTCGGCCGAATAGACCTGCGGGATCAGCAGGCAGTCCGCCAGGGTCGGTGTCTCCCCATAGGCGAAGCCGCGGCCGTACTCGGCCACCAGGGGCTCCAGGGCGCGGAAGCCGTCGTTGATCCAGCGCTGGGTCCAGGCGGCGCGCCCGGCGTCGTCCACGCCCAGGGCCGACAGCTGCTGCTGGATGCGCAGGTTGTTCAGCGGGTGGATGTCGCAGGCCACGATGGCGGCCATGGCCCGGACGCGCGCCCGGTCGAAGGCCGAGCCCGGCAGCAGCGGCGGCTCGGGATGGGTCTCCTCCAGCCACTCCAGGATGGCCAGGCTCTGGGTCAGCACCTGGCCCTCGCCGGTCTCCAGGGCCGGCACCAGCCCCTGGCGGTTGAGCCCCTTGTAGCCCTCGGCGTTCTGCTCGGCCTTGAGGAGATTCACGGGCGCATAATCGAAGGGCAGGCCCTTCAGGTTCAGGCCGATCCGCACCCGGTAGGGCGCGGTGGCCCGCCAGTAGCTGTGCAGGGTCAGGCTCATCCGGTCACCGTGAAGGCCAGGGCGCCGACGCCGTCGACCTCGCCCTCGACCCGGTCGCCGGGGACCAGCGGCCCGACGCCCTCGGGGGTGCCGGTGAAGATCAGGTCGCCGGGCGCCAGGGTCCACAGCTTGGAGGCCTCGGCGACGATCTCGGCGACGTTCCAGATCATGTCCGCCACCAGGCCGTCCTGCCGGACCTGGCCGTTCACCGACAGGGCGATGCGGCCCTGCGGCGGCGCGCCGGTCCAGCGGCGGATGGCCGAGATCGGGGCGCTGGCGTCGAAGCCCTTGGCGGCGTCCCAGGGGCGACCGCCTTCCTTGGCCTCGGCCTGCAGGTCGCGGCGGGTCAGGTCGACGCCCACGGCGTAGCCGAACACCAGGTCCAGGGCCGCCTCGGGGGCCACGTCTGCGCCGCCCCGGCCAATGGCCACCACCAGCTCGATCTCGTGGTGCAGGTTGGCGGTGCGCGGCGGATAGGCCGGATCGCGCCCGGGCGGGACCACGGCGTCGGCCGGCTTGGTGAAGAAGAAGGGCGGCTTGCGGTCGTCCCCGCCCATTTCGCGGCGGTGGGCGGCGTAGTTCTGGCCCACGCAGAAGATCCGGCGCACGGGAAAGGCCGCGGCCTCCCCTTCGACCGGGACAGCGGGGATAGAAGCGGGAGGAAACACGAAGTCGGCCATGCCTCGGCTTTAGGCCTCCGCCACGCCGAAGTGAACCCCACGCAGGGGAAGCGGCCTGGGACGAGGTCCGCGACTGGGCCGCAGACCTCGTCCTGGAGTGGGGTCGCATGATCCGGGCGATATCCGTCGGCCGCCGGACCGGCCCCCGCGACATGGCCGCGGGCCTCCGTGGGGGATGACTAGGACATGGCCTCGACCGCGCCGAGGCGACGCCTTGTCTCAGGGCCCGACTGCCGCGCGTCAGGAAGCCGCGAGAAGCCCGGCCACGGCGGCGGCCACCTCGGTCACATCATAGGGCTTGCGGATCACCGGGGCGTCGAACCCGCCGGGCGGGCCGCCGGATTCGGCATAGCCGGTGGCGAAGACGAAGGGGATGCCGCGCCGGGCCAGGGCTTCGGCCACCGGGATCGCCGACCTGCCGTTGAGATTGGCGTCCAGCACCGCCGCGTCGATGGGCCGGTTCAGCAGGGCCATGGCCTCTTCCAGCTCGTAGGCCGGGCCGAGCACCTCGGCGCCTGCTTCGGAGAGCCCGGTCTCCAGCTCCAGCGCCAGCAGCACGGCGTCCTCCACGATCAGCACCCTCGCCCCCTTCAGGCTGGCGGGCCCCGCCGAGGCGGCCACCGTCTCCACCACCCGGGCCGGCGCGTCGGGCAGGGTGTCGGGACGCGGCGCTATGGCCTGTGGGCCGGCGCGCAGGCGCACCCGCACCCCCGCCGGGGGGAATTCAATACTGGCCTCGCCGTTCAGCTCCCGGCCGGTGACCTGCTCCAGCAGGGTCGAGCCAAATCCGTGGCGGGTCGGCGGGGCGACGCTGGGCCCGCCGCTTTCGATCCAGGTGAGTTCGAAGCCGCCGTCCGAGGTGAGCCGCCAGCGCACGTCCACCTGGCCGGCTTCGGTGGAGAGGGCCCCGAACTTCACCGCATTGGCCGCCAGCTCGTGCAGGGCCAGGGACAGGGCGTTGGCCGCCCGCGGGGTCAGGAACACCTCCGGCCCCTCGAGCCGCGTCTGGGCCGGCGCAATGGCCTTGAGCACGGCGGTCGCCAGGTGCTCCACGGCGGCCCCGCGCCAGCGGGCGGCGGTCAGCAGCTCGTTGGCCGAGGCCAAAGCCTTCAGCCGGCCGCTGAAATTGGCGAGAAAGGCCTGCAGGGAGGTGGTCCCCCGGGCCGTCTGCACCGCCAGGGACTGGACGGTGGCCAGCACGTTCTTCACCCGGTGGTCCAGCTCGCTCATCAGCTCGTTGCGCTGGTCCTCCTCCAGGCGGCGGGCGGTGACGTCCTGGACGATGCCGGTGACGGTGCGCGCCCGGCCGTCCGGCCCGCGGGTGATGATCCCGGCCGAGCGGATGCACCGCACCCGCCCGTCGTCGGGACGGATGTGCCGGAACTCCACCTCGAAGCGGTCGCGCGACGCAAGGTCCGTGGCCCGCTGGGCCGCCAGGCCCGGCACGTCGTCGGGATGGACGAAGGCGTCCATCACGCTGCCGCCCTGGGCCGGCCACTCGCCCGGCTCCAGGCCGAGGATGACCCCCATGCGCTCGCTGACGATGAACACGTCCCGGACGAGGTCCAATTCAAATTCGCCCAGGCCCGCGGCCTGCAGCGCGAGGTCCAGGCGTCGTCTGTCCGGGGGCGGAGCCTCGGGGCGCGTCATGCGCAAAGCATAGGCACAGGTTCGCGGACGCGCGAACGGTTTCGCGGCCCTATGCACAGCAAGTCGGCCTGCCTTTGCGTCGCGGCGCGGGCGGCCTATCTTGGCGGCGACACTCAAGCTCTCCGGAGCGCCCGCAGGAGGTTCCCCCCATGGCCAAGGCCAACGAGCTCACGCCCGACGAAACCGCCGCCAACGACGCCGTCGCCCGCGAGAGCGCGCGCCTCGCCGCCGAGGCCCAGCGGATGCTCACCGAGGCCGCCCGGCAGATCGAGGTCGCCGTCCAGCAGGGCCTGGAGCAGCTCCGCGCCCAGACCCGGGTGGCCGCCGACGCCGCCGGGGTGCAGATCGAGGAGGCCGGCGAGTACGTCAGCGAACAGGTCCGCGCCCGCCCGCTCGCGGCGACGGGCCTCGCCCTCGGCGTGGGCGTGGCCATCGGCCTGCTGCTGGCCCAGGCCGGCTCGCGCCGTTGAACCTGCGTCGCCTGTTCGCCCTGGCCGTCGCCGGGGCCACGGTGATCGCCGCGGTGCTGGTGTGCATCGTGGCCGCCGCCTTCGCGCTGTATGCGGTGGCCCGGGTCTGGCTGGGGCCGGCGGGAGCGGCGGCCGTGGTCGCCGTGGCCTTCGCCGCCGTGGCCGCCGGGGTGGCCGCCTTCGTCACCCGCAAGGTCCCGCCGCCCGAGCCCGCGGACGAGACCGGCCTCGTGGAGCGGCTGATCGAACTGGCCAAGGCCCGGCCGCTGGTGGCCGCCGGGGCCGCGGCCGCCGTGGTGGCCGTGCTGGTGCGCAATCCCAGCGTGCTCACGGCCATCATCAGCGCCTTCCTGGCCGGCAACGCCGCGGGCAAGCCCGAGGCCAAATAGCCTAGTCGCCCCGCCGCGCCCGCCGGTCCAGCGACCAGGTGCGGTAGGGCTCGTAGCGCGAGCCGGTCCAGGCCTGGGCGATCACCCGGAAGCAGTCCTCCCGGACCTCCACGATGTTGAAGCCGGGGGGGACGCCCCGCTCGCGCACCGACAGGGTGCCCGCCCCCACCGCATAGGTGCGCCCGTCGCCGTAGGGATAGGGCCAGGTAAAGGGCGCGTGGATATGGCCCGAGAGCACCAGGTCCACCCGCGCCCGGGCGAACAGCTCCGCCGCCTGCCGCCCGCCCCAGACGCGGGCGGTCATGGGCCCGCCGATCATCTCGATCAGCGGATGATGGACCACCACGATGCGCACGTCCTCGGGGGGCTGGGTGTCGAACCAGTCGGCCGCAGCCTGGGCCTGCCGGACCGAGATCTGGCCCTTGGACCAGTTGAGCCTGGGCTGCGCGCCCCGGGCGGTGTTCACCCCGCGCACCGCAAAGCCGCCGCCCGAAAAGGTCTGGACGGGCGCAGGGCCGATCCAGCGCTCGAACCGGCGGAACGGGGCGAAGATGCGCTCGCCCCAGGCCAGGTACGGGGCGTCATGATTGCCAGGGGTGACCAGCCGCCGCTCGGGCAGGGCGTCGAGCCAGGCCCGGGCCTTGCGGAACTCGGCCGTCTCGCCAAAGCGGGTGAGGTCCCCGGAGATCACCACCAGGTCGAAGGCCTCGCGCTCCAGCCACTCGGCGGCGGCCGCGGCCGCAGCCTCGTTCTCACCGCCGAAATGGATGTCCGAGAGGTGGGCCAGACGGATGGTCACGGCCCTCAGACATCCTTGGGGATCGCCAGCACCCGGGCCACCCTGGGCGTGTAGCGGATCTCGGTGGCCGGCTTCAGCCGCACCGACTCGCCGTCGAGCACCGCCGGGACGCCTTGCGTCGACCACACCTTGGCCAGCCGGCACCGGCGGCTCTCCACCGAGGGGTCATCGCGCCAGTCGCGGACCAGGGCGTTGACCCCCAGGCGCACCACGTCGGCCACGCCGGTGACGTCCAGCACCGCCGCCTCCAGAACCTGCTCCTCGTCGGTGAGGGCCCGCGAGGTGCTGGGGCACATGAACACCAGGGCCTCGGCCTTCTCCCGGGCGGCGCCGTCCAGGCTGTAGCGGAGCCGACCGCTGAACGCCTGCCGCAGGGCGCGCCGGGCGCGGATCCAGGCGAGCTTGCGCCGTCCGAAGCGGGCGGCCTCCCGGGCCGGGGCCCAGAGGGCGGGCGAGCCCAGGATGGCGGCCACCATGAACCGGTGTCCCTCCACCTCTCCGCCACCGATGGCGCGGACCTCGCCCTCCGCCAGGGCGACCGTCAGGGCGTCCTGCCATGAGCGCACGCCGAAGACCGCATGCGGCAGCATGTTCATGGTCCCGCCCGGCAGCGGGGCCAGCAGCGGACCGTCCGGCCCGCAGAGTTCGGCCGCCGCCCGGGCGGTGCCGTCGCCGGCCAGCACCACCAGCAGGTCGGGTCCGGCGTCCACGGCCCGTCGCAGGCAGTCGGTGAGGTCCTGGGTTTCGGGCGCGCAGACGTTCGCGCTCACCCCGAAGTCGGCGAAGATCTTGGCGATCTCCTCGGGCGCGTCCGCGCCCACGCTGCCCGAGGCGACATTGGCCACCACCTCGACCCGCCGGATCTTGTCGAGCGCCCCCATGTCGTCGGATCAGCCCGCGGGCCGGGTGGCGGGATCGCCGTCCGTCGCCCGGTCGAGAGCGCGGCTGGCGTCGCCCGCCGCGCCGCGCACCACCGGCTCGGCCCGTTCCGCCGCCGTGGAGAGGTTCTGGTCCACCACCTGCCCGGCGCCGCCGAACGAACCGTTCACGACGGCGAGCGCCACCAGCGCCACGCCGATCAGGGCGGCGATCACCAGCAGGGTCATCAGCACCGGATGGCGCCGGCGGGCGGCGCGGGCGTCCTGGCGGCCCAGTTCATAGGCCTCGCGCAGGTCGGCCCGGTCGTCCGCGTCCCGGCGGACGCGGTCATCGTCGATGGAGCGTGCAACCACGATCAAGCCTCCTTGGCCTCGTCCCCGGAGGCTCCCGAAGGCGCCCCGGCGTTCGGCGATGCAACGGGGCGACACCCCCTTGGTTCCGCTTGCGGCGCGCGGAACTGTGAAGCTTAGGATGCGTTTGGACGGTCTAGGGGGACACGGAAGGAGAGCCTAGGAATGCTCAAGCCTATTATCGCCCTCGCGGGCGCCGGCCTGCTGGCTGCAGCCTGCACCACCACCGGCAATACGGAAGGCAACGCCATCGGCGGCGCCGCCATCGGCGCCCTCACGGGCGCGGCCATCGGCGCGGTGTCGGGGGACGTGGGCGTCGGCACGGGCGCCGCCGTCGGCGCCGGCGTCGGCGCGGTGGCCGGCGCGGTCAAGGGTTGCCGTGAAGATGGCGGCTGCGGGGCCTCGTCGCCCAATCGTCGCCAGTACTACGACGAGCGTGCTGGCCGGTATTACTACTACGATCCCGGCACGGGCCGGTATTACTGGGAGAACGGCGCGCCCCGCTGACGGGCTGATCCGCCAGACAATGGATGGCGAGGGCGGTCGGGGCATCCGGCCGCCCTTTTCCATGTGGCCGATTTGAAGGATCCCAAAAGGAGGGGCCGATGAAGACCAAGGCCGGGCTGCTGATCATGGCCGGCGTCGCTGTGGCGCTGGCGGGCTGCCAGACGGTGCGCGACGCCCGCGATCGCTGGGTGAAGGCGCCGCCGCGCTGCGAGGACCAGACGGTCCATATCTATTTCGAGCCGGACCAGGCCGAGGTCACCCCCGAGGGCCGCAGCGTCATCGCCGCCGCCGCCGGCCAGTCCCGCGGCTGCATCGTCGAGCGGGTGAGCGTGGTGGGCCTGTCCGACGCCACCGGCAATGCGGCGGCGAATCTCGAGCTTTCCAAGCGGCGGGCCCAGTCGGTGACCGCCGCCCTGGTCTCCGCCCAGCTGCCGGCCGCCGAATTCCGGGTGTCGGCGGCGGGCCAGGAGGGCGCAGTGACCGCCGATGGCCGCACGGCGCCGCTCCGCCGCCGGGCCGACGTCACCCTGCACATGAAGCGCTGAACCGCCTTCCCCGGCGGCGTAAAGAAAGAGGGCGGACCGTGAGGTCCGCCCGAGTGTGCATCATCGAGAAAAGGGGTGCGGAGACGGCAGACTGGCATGCTCGCCAGTCTCAAGTCGGGGGGGGCGTCGCCGCCTCCGCATGATGATAAACACAGGACCGCGCCAAGCGTTCCGGGCCGTTCCGACTTTTTTCCGACATTTTCCCCGCCCGCGGCCCAGCCCCCCGGCGCGAGGCGGAAACCCTCGCAGGATCAGTTGTTTGGCCAAGCTGAGCCGCATGGGCGGAACAGGGCTTCGGACCTGCGCGTTTCTGGGTCGGACGAAAGGCTCCGGCCATGCGCAGCTCCTTCGCCGACCACCGGGGCGTCCGGCTCGTCCGGAGCCCGAACGCGCGCCAGCAGTCCGCCCGCCGGCGCTGGATGGCGCTGGCCGGCATGGCGGCGCTGGCCCTGGTCAGCGCGGCGATCGGGCTGCTCACCGCCGGCGGCGTCCCCGAAGGCCCGGCCACCGGGCCCTTCAGCTATTTTCCGTATCAGTGAGGAGACCTCCATGGCGCTTTCCACGCGCGAGACTTCCAGGCCGGCCATCGGCGCCACCCGGGTCCGGCAGGGCCGCTCGGGCCGCCATGTTCTCCTGGTGCTGGGCTTCGGCCTGCTGCTGGTGATCCTGGGCTTCGTCATCGCCTATCTGTCCCAGAGCGACGGGCTCAACCGCGCCAACGTCAACGACGGCCCGTCAGACCGCGCCGCCGTGTTCAACGCCCCCGAGCCCGCCCCCATCAACTCGGCGGTCCAGGGCAACGACGCCCCCGACAACCTGGCCCCCGCCGGCGGCCCGCGCCCGAACCCCTCCACGCCGCAATAGCCGCGACCGGACGCGGACATGAAAAAAGGGCGCCGCTCCGGGCCGGAGCGGCGCCCTCTCTTCGTCTGGGCCGTCAGAGCTTCGTCAGGCGGCCTGGCGGTTCGTCTTGCGGGGATGGAAGAACAGGGCCTGGCCGATGGCCGCCTTCACCGTCTCCGGCTGGAACGGCTTGGTGATCAGGAAGGTGGGCTCGGGCCGCTCGCCGGTGAGCAGCCTCTCGGGGAAGGCGGTGATGAAGATCACCGGCACGTCGAACCGCTGCAGAATGTCCTTCACCGCATCGATGCCAGAGCTGCCATCGGCGAGCTGGATGTCGGCCAGCACCAGCCCGGGGGTCTTGCGGGCGACGGCGTCCACCGCCTCGGTGCGGGTGGCGGCGATGTCCACCACCGTGTGGCCAAGCTCCTTCACCAGGGCCTCGATGTCGGCGGCGATCACCGGCTCGTCCTCGATGATCAGCACGTCGGTGGCCAGCTCGGCGTCGATCTCGGCCTGAGCCTCGGCGATCAGCCGCTCCACCTCGCTGAAGTCCGCGTCGAGGATCTGGGCCGCCTCCGAGGGCGTGAAGCCCTCCAGGGCGGTGAGCAGGAAGGCCTGGCGCGAGCGCGGGGCGATCCGCATCAGCCGGCGGGTGGTGTCGTCGGCCGAGGCGTCCTCCTCCTCCGGCGCCTCGAGCTGCGCGCCCGAGGTGCACCAGATGGCGTGGAACACGTGATAGAGCGCCACGCGCGGGGTCATGTCGGCTTCGAGCACCCGTTCACCGGCCGCCAGGGCCTCAAGAGCGACCCGCACATAATGATCGCCGGTGGACTGGTCGCCCGTGAGCGCGCGGGCGTAGCGGCGCACGTAAGGAAGATGCGGCGCCAGTCGGGCTAGAAGACTCAAATTGACCCCTCCCGTTTTCAACGGATCGATAGCGACAGCCATCAGCGGGGGCTGCGCCCCTGACGCCGCGCCCCGACCTTGGCCGGATGATGATGCGAAAACGCCGGCCTTGGGAACCGGTTCCCTTGATGGCCGGTTTTCCGCATCTTGTGCGGGCGCCCCCTATACCCCGCGTTACACCCCGCGCTCCGGCCGGGAACCTGGCCCGGGAACCTAAAGGTGAGTTGAGACGTTGGACGGCGACAAGGAACCAGCGAGGGGGCGGCCACCGCGTGAGCGGAACGCCGACGACATGATAGAACAGCGTCCGTCACCGGAACGAACCCGGCCGTCCGCGGCCCTGGACGAAGCCCGCCTGCGTCAGCAGGCGATCGGCGTGCGCCTGCGCCAGATGTTCGATGAGGTCGTCAACGAGCAGGTTCCAGAGGAATTCCTCGAAATCCTGCGCAAGGCCGACGAACGTGGCGCGGGGAACGACTGATGGGCGCGGCTTCGAATATCCCCCGCACCGAGGCGGACGACAACGCGTTCAAGCGTGAACTGGTCCAGCTGATTCCTCACCTGCGCGCCTTCGCCCGCACCCTGTGCGGCGATCCGGCGGCGGCCGACGATCTGGCGCAGGACGCCATGATGAAGGCGTGGGACGCCCGGGCGAGCTTCCAGATGGGCACCAACATGAAGGCCTGGACCTTCATGATCCTGCGCAACCAGTTCTATTCCGAAAAGCGCCGCTCCTGGCGCCAGAGCCAGCTCGACCAGGAGGCCGCCGAGCGGACCCTGGTGGCCGTGGACGATCCCGAGGCGCCCGTCGCCCTGGACGAGCTGCGGCAGGGCCTGGCCATGCTGCCGCCCGAGCAGCGCGAAGCCCTGATCTTGGTGGGAGCCGGCGGCTTCGCCTACGAGGAGGCGGCCGAAATCTGCGGCTGCGCCGTCGGCACGGTGAAGAGCCGCGTCAGCCGCGCCCGTCGCGCGCTCCACGCCATCCTCGACGAGGGCGCGTATGACCGGGACGGCGCTTCGGCCGGCGACGCCATGCGCTCTATTCTGGCGGATGCGGAGCGGCTAAGCACCGTCCGATAAGGACGGACGGGCCGCCGATGCTACGCCTGACCTCAGCCTCGCTGAGCACCATCCGCGTCCGGCTGATCGCCGCGCTGGCGACAGCCCTGCTGCCGGTGCTGATGCTCGGCGTGCTGCAGTCGGTCATCGGCTTCCAGCGCGAGGGCCGCGTGCTGCGCGAGAACCTCGGCTTCGCCGCCGAGCGCTCGGCGGCCACGGCCCGGGCGCGCATGGAGAGCGCCGACATCCTGCTTCAGACCCTCGCCCCCGGGGCGGTGGGCTTCCAGTGCGCCCAGCGCCTGGCCCAGGTGAAGAGCCGCATACCCGGCTACCTCAACCTGATCCGCTTCGACCGGCAGGGCCGCGTGGTCTGCGCCGCGGGCGACGTCCCGGCCGACAACGCCCGGGCCGCCCGCCCCTGGTTCCAGCGGCTGGCGTCCGGCGACAGCCTCGCCATCACCCGCGATCCGGGCTCCATCTACGCCCGCGAGCCCGCCGTGCTGACGGCGGCCCGGGCCGTCACCGCCGACGGGCGCTTCGACGGCGCCTTCGTGGCGGTCATCGCCCTCTCCAGCCTGCAGCCCGCCGTCACCGACCCGTCGCTGCCGGCCGGCGCCGAGGTCGGGCTGGTGGAGAAGACGGGCCAGTACATCAGCATGACCAGCCCCACGGCCTTCCCGCCCCTGCCCCAGGACTGGCGGGCCAAAGTGGCGGCCGAGGGCTCCCTCGTCTGGTACGGCCGCGACGCCGAGAAGCGGCGGCGGGTCTATTCCGCCGCCCCGGTGGTCGGGGAAGAGGTCTATGTGGTGCTGTCGGCCAAGTCGCCGGGCATCCTGTCCTGGGCCTGGCTCAATCCGCTCACCGGCGTCCTCTTCCCGCTTCTGACCTTCGCCCTCGCCCTGGCGGCGGTGTCGGTGGTGACCGAGCGCGTGGTGGTCCGCTGGATCGCTTACCTGCAGCGCATCGCCGCCCTCTACGCCCGGGGTCGGCTCAGCGTGCGCCCGGTCCAGGCCGAGCAGATGCCGCCCGAGATCCGCGACCTCGCCGAGACCATGGAGGACATGGCCGACGCCATCGTCGGTCGCGACGCCTCCCTGCGCGACAGCCTCGCCCAGAAGGACGCGCTCATGCGCGAAATCCATCACCGGGTGAAGAACAACCTGCAGGTCATTTCCAGCCTGCTGAACATGCAACAGCGGGCCCTGTCCGACCCAGCCGCCCGCTCGGCCATGAGCGACACCCGCCAGCGGATCACCGCCCTCGCCCTCATCTACCGCGCCCTCTACCAGGGGCCGGACCTGAAGCGGGTGGACCTGCGCCCGTTCCTTGAGGAGCTCACCGCCCAGCTGGTGGCCGGCGAGCTGATCCACGGCCCGGCGGTGCGCACCGAACTGTCGGTCGATCCCCTGGTCATCGACCCCGACCGGCTGGCCCCGCTGGCCCTGTTCGCCGTGGAGGCCATCACCAACGCCCAGAAGCACGCCTTCGCCGGCCGCGGCGGAGTGCTGACCGTGGACTTCACCGTCCGCGGCGACGAGGCCGAGCTGGCCATCTCCGACGACGGCTCGGTGGCGGACGAGGATCTCCAGGCCTCGGGCGTCGGGCGCACCCTGATGACGGCCTTCGCCCGCCAGCTGCGCGGACGGGCGGAACTTGCCCGCAACGCCCGGGGCGGGGTCACCGCTCGCCTGATCTTTCCGACCCCAGCGGCCGACGGCGCCCCCGGCGCCGATGGCGGCCATGCCCCCCACGGCCCGGGCGGCCAGGGCGCCGGGCAGACGTCAGGTCAGGGGAGCCAGGGCGGCGCTTCGGGGAACCAGGCTGCGGCGTAGCCGTTCCGGCGTCGCGAGACAAACACCCCGGGAGATCCCAATGCGTAAGGTTCTGATCCTGGCGGCCCTGGCCGCCAGCATGGCGGTCGCCGCCTGCAACACCGTCTCCGGCGCCGGCCGCGACGTCCAGGCCGCCGGCGAGGCCGTCACCCAGACCGCCGAGGACGCCAAGAACTAAGGTCGCACTCCGCGACACGATCGGAAGGCCCCGCCGTCCCCGGCGGGGCTTTTCTCATTGGAACTCTCCCAAGGCTCAGGCCGCCCGGGGCGCGGCGAAGACCCCCGCCGCAGCGGCCACAGGGTCCAGCCACGCCTCGCCCGGATCGCTGAGACCCAGCACCAGCCAGCCGCCGGGGGCGAGGACGCCGGTCAGCCCCTCCAGCACCCGCTCGCGGCCCTCGCCGGTCAGGCCGCTCAGCACGTTGCGGCACAGCACCAGCTCGAAGCGGCCCAGGGCCGAAAGGTCGTCCAGCAGGTTCACCCGCCGCCAGCGCACCATCTGGCGGATGCGCGGCGAGAGGCGGAAGGAGTCCCCCTCCCGTTCGAAGTGGGTCACCAGCTTGCGGGCGGGCAGGCCGCGCTGCACCTCGAACTGCGAATAGAGGCCGGCCTTGGCCTTCTCCAGGCTGCGTTCGGACAGGTCCGAGGCGAACAGCTCCACGCGGCCGGCCAGCGTCGGCGTCTCGGCCACGAGCATGGCCAGGGAATAGATCTCCTGCCCGGCCCCGCAGGCGGCGCTCCACACCCGCACCGGCCCCGCGGTGCGGGCGGCCAGGTCGGGCAGAACGTCCCGGGCCAGGGTCTCGAACACCTGCGGATCGCGGAAGAAGGCGGTCTCCGGCGGGGCCATGGCCTCGACCATCGCCCAGATCAGCCGCTCCTCGCCGCGCCGGCGGACGGCCTCCAGGAACGCCTCCAGCGAGTCGAAGCTCTCGCGCCGGGCCACGGGCGTAAGCCGGCTCTCGATCAGATAGGCCTTGTCCGGATCGACCCGCAGGCCCGCCCGGCTCGCGCATAGCGCCGCCACAAGTTCGCGGTCGGCCGGCCCGATCACGCCGCCAGCCTCGGGGCCAGGCCCACATAGGCAAGCTTGCCGGCCAGGATCTCGCCGTCGAAGGGCTTCATCACATATTCGTCGGCTCCGGCGTCCAGGGCCTCGCGGATGCGGGCGAGGTCGTTCTCCACCGAGCAGAACACCACCCGCGGCCGGTCGCCGCCGGGCTCGGCCCGCAGGCGGCGCACGAACTCCAGCCCGTCCATCACCGGCATCCGCCAGTCGAGCAGGATCACGTCGGGCATGGCGGCGTGGCACCAGGCCATGGCCTCGACGCCGTCCGCGGCCTCGGCGACGTCAAAGCCGAGGCCCTCCAGAATCCGGCGCGAAACCTTGCGGATCACGCGGCTGTCGTCGACCACGAGGCAGGTCTTCAAGGTTCTACGTCGCCCCCTTAGGCGGCGACTTGTCGCCCAAGAGGGTTAACGCCCCGTTGGACGCACCCCTTACGCCGGCAGGGTCGCGGCGAAGACGATCCGCTCCTCGTTGACATCGGCGAACACCCGGCCGCCGGCGTCGCCCACCAGCAGGTGGACGTAATAGGCCTGGACCCAGTGGCCGTGCAGGCCCTCCTCCAGCGCCTGGCCCTGCAGGCCGCGGAGCACCTCGGGCCGCAGCCGGGCGCGGGGGCCGATGGCGTCCACCGCCAGGGCTGCCTGGGCCCCTTCCTGCACCGCCCGCACCCGGGCCGTGCCGCCGGTGGGCAGGGCCGCCCCCGCCATCTGGGCGAGGTTCAGGATCGTGCGGGCGCACGGCTTGTTCACCGCCGGCGTCTCCACCGTCCACTCCAGCTCGGCGCGCATGTGGTTGAACACGCCCCGGGCCAGCCGCTCCAGGTCGCGGGCGTCGAAGGTTTCGGCCGAGGCCGAGGCGCCGAAGGCCACCCGGGTGAAGGCCAGGAGGTCCGACAGCTTGCGGGCCGAGGTCTGGATCAGCCCCATGGCCTCGTCCTTCATGTCCTGGGCGGACGGGTCCTCCAGGAGGTCGAGGCCCGAGACGATGGCGCTCGCCGGGCTGATGAAGTCATGGCACATCCGCGCCGCCAGATAGGCGGCGAGTTCGGCGGGGCGCACGGCCTGGCCGGTGGGCAGCTCGGGCTGATCGGTCATGGCGGCGGACCTTGGCGTGATTTGAGCCTTTGGAAAACGCCCTGGCCTCCCTATAGAGCCGCCATGGAGCGGTTCTCGGATCCCTTCCTGGAACCCGGCGTCCTCGTGCGGCACCCGACGCAGGACGATTGGGGGCTGGGCCAGGTGCAATCCGTCGCCGGTCGCATGGTCACCGTGAATTTCGAGAACGCGGGCAAGCAGACGATCGATTCCGCCGTCGTCCGGCTGGAATACGTCGGCGAGGATCCGCGAGGCAGTTGAGGACCGGCGTGAAGCTTTCCGACATCCAGGGGCTCCAGAGCCTCGACGTGGGCGAGACCCTCGCCGACATCTGCGAGGCGGCCGCCGCCCTGATCCTGCCGCTCTGGCGCTCGGGCCTGACCGTCCACGCCAAGGCCGACGAGAGCCCGGTGACCGAGGCGGACCGGCGGGGCGAGACCCTGATCCTGGAACGCCTGGCCGCCGCCTTCCCCGGCGTGCCGGTGGTCTCGGAAGAGGACTCCAGCGAGTTCGGGACGCCCGACGCCATCGGCCCGGTGTTCTTCCTCGTCGACCCCCTGGACGGCACCAAGGCCTTCGTGCGCGGGGATCCCAACTTCACCGTCAACATCGCCCTGATCGCTGACGGGCGGCCCGTGGCGGGCGCGGTCACCGCCCCGCCCACCGACGAGACCTGGTTCACCAAGGCCGGGCCTGAGGGCGTCACCGCCTGGAAGCGGGTGAACGGCGGTGCGCCCCGCCCCGTCCATGTGCGCCCCTGGGACCCGGCCACGGCCCTGGGCCTCATCAGCCACACGGCCACCGACGAGCAGGTCCAGAACCTGAAGGATCGCTACGGCTTCGTCCGCACCGAGGCGATGGACTCCTCCATCAAGCTGTGCCGGATCGCCGAGGGCGCCGCCGACATCTATCCTCGCCACGGCCCGACCATGGAGTGGGACATCGCCGCCGGCCATGCCCTGATCGCCGCGGCGGGCGGGCGGCTGGAGACGCCCGAGGGCGAGCCCTTCGTCTACGGCAAGGCGGACAAGGGCTTCCGCAACGGCTGGTTCGTCGCCCGCGGCGGCTAGGCTGCGAGGCTCAGGGCGTCAGATCCGCTTTGGGACGTTCCACTCGTCCGAGACCGGCGCCGAGACGCTCGCAGGCGCGCGCAGGCCGTCCGCCGGCGCCGCCACGGACGGGCGGCCGAGGGCCAGGTAGCTCACGAAGCCCACGAGAAAGGCGAACGCGGCCAGCCAAAGGAAGGGGCGGAACGCGGCGGCGACGTCGGTCATGGGCGGGAATCCGGCTGGGGTCTGCAGCGTAAACCCCCGTCCGACGGCATGGTTGCCCCCCAGCGACCACAGGCCGCAGCACCTTTTTGAGAATCATTCTCATTGCGCTGCGGCAGAGGCTGACTTAAGAACGCCTCGCATTTTCAAATCTCGATCCGAGGGAGAGGTCACATGTCGCGTTTGGGGGTTGTCGCGCGCAAGAAGCGGGCGCTGGCGTTCGCCGCAGGCGGGGTCGCGGGCCTGTCGATGGGCGCCGCCGCCCAGGCGGCCGATGTCGCGGCCGAGGCCGCCGACGCCTCGGCCGCGCCGACGGTGAGCGGGCTCGACGTCACCGCCGTCCGGACGCGGGAGCCGGAATCGCCCAAGTTCACCGCCCCCCTGGTGGACACCCCGCGCAGCGTCACCGTCATCCCCCGGGAGATCATCGAGCAGACGGCCGCCACCTCGCTGGCGGACATCCTGCGCACCTCGCCCGGCATCACCTTCGGCGCCGGCGAAGGCGGCCAGCCCCTGGCCGACCGGCCGTTCATCCGCGGCCAGTCCTCGGGCAACAACGTCTTCGTCGACGGCGTCCGTGACAGCGGCGGCCAGACCCGGGAGATCTTCGCCCTCGAGCAGGTCGAGGTCATCAAGGGCGCCGACAGCGCCTATTCCGGCCGCGGCTCGGGCGGCGGCAGCATCAACCTGACCTCCAAGCGGCCGCGCCTCGACAGCTTCGTCAACGGCCAGGCCCGGGTCGGGACGGCCGACTTCTACCGCGGCGCCATCGACGCCAACTATCAGCTGGGCGACACCACCGCCGTGCGCCTGAACGTCATGGGCCAGGACACCAAGGCGCCCGGCCGCGACGCCGGCGGCGGCGAGCGGTACGGCGTGCTGGCGGGCGTCGCCACGGGCATCGGGACCGAGACCCGCGCCACCCTCCTCTACTACCACCTGCGCAGCGACGAGCTGCCCGACTACGGCGTGCCGCTGTTCACCAAGACCCCGGGCCTGGCCCGCACCGACAGCGGCGTCCTGCCCGTGCCGCGCGGCAGCTACTACGGCCTGAAGGCCCGCGACTTCCAGAAGACGGAAGCCGACATCGCGACCTTCATCGCCGAACACGACGTCTCCGAGGCCTTCAAGATCCGTAACGTCTTCCGGGCCTCCAGAACCCTCAACGACTATGTGGTCACCAACCCCGGCGACGGCGGCGCGGCCCAGCTGATCGGCGGCGAGTACTGGATGAAGCGCGGCACCAAGTCGCGCTGGAACCCCACCACCACCATCGCCAACGTCACCGACGTCTACGGCAAGTTCGGCGCCGGCCTCGTCAGCCACAGCTACGACCTGGGCCTGGAGCTCTCGCGCGAGCGCAACAAGAACGCCGCCTACATGATCTACACCGCGGCGGGCTCGCCCTGCCCGGCCGGCTTCACCAACACCGTGACGGCGGCGGGCGTCGGGGACTGCACCCTGGTGTTCGCCCCCAACCCCGATGATCCCTGGACCGGCGTCATCAACCGGCCCGAGGCCTCGCGCAACCTCACCAAGACGGTGGGCGTCTACGCCTTCGACACCATCTCCATCGGCGACAAGTGGCTGCTGAACCTGGGCGTCCGCCACGACAGCTATTCCGTCGACGGGACCGACGTGGCCATCACCAGCGCCGCGGGCGTCCAGACCGGGGCCGCCTACACCGCCCGTTTGGGCGACTGGGACTTCACCAACTACCAGGCTGGCCTCGTCTACAAGCCCACGGCCGGCTCCAGCGTCTATGTCTCCTACGGGACCAGCTCGACGCCCCCGACCATCGCCGCCGGCGACCAGAACACCGGCTCGGGCGTGGGCAGCGGCAACCTCGCCAACGTCCTCCTCGATCCCGAGGACGTCACCAGCTTCGAGATCGGCGCCAAGGCGGCCCTGTTCGACGAGCGCCTCACCGTCTCGGCAGCCTATTTCGACCTGAAGCGCAAGAACGCCCAGATCCAGATCGCCGACGGCGTCTACGCCCAGGCGGGCGAGGCCCAGGTCAAGGGCGTGGAGATCGGCGTCACCGGCGCCCTCACCCCCCGCTGGCATCTGTTCGGCGGCTACACCTACCAGGACAGCGAGCTGGTCCGCGGCGCCTACAACAGCGCCAATGTGGGCGACCCGCTGGCCAACACGCCCAAGCACAGCCTCAGCCTGTTCACCACCTACCAGCTGACCGACGCCTTCAGCTTCGGCGGCGGCGCCTACCATGTCTCGAAGAGCTTCGGCGGCAACCAGGGCGGCGCCGGCGGCGGGACCAACCTCGTCTACGCCCCCGCCTACTGGCGCTTCGACGCCTTCGCCGCCTACCGGATCAACGACACGGTGGACCTGCAGCTCAACGTCCAGAACGTGGGTGACAAGGCCTACATCGCGCGGACCAACGGGGTGCATCACGCCGACTACGGCCCGGGGCGCCAGGCGATCCTCACCCTCAACGTCCGCTACTGACGGCGAACCGGGGCGACGCGGCCATGATGCTCCATATCCCCGAGGTGTTGACCAAGGCCCAGGTGGCCGAGCTGCGGGCCCTGATCGACGCCGCCCCCTGGGTGGACGGCAACGAGACCTCGGGCGCCCAGGCCGCCCTGGCCAAGCGCAACGCCCAGCTGCCCGAGGGCTCGCCCGCCGCGGTGAAGGCCGGCGAGGCCATCCTCGACGCCCTGTCGAAATGCCCCCTGTTCGTGGCCGCCGCCCTGCCGCAGATCGTCTTCCCGCCGCTGTTCAACCGCTATGCGGGCGGGGAATCCTTCGGCCTGCACGTGGACAATTCCATCCGCCAGAGCCGCGACGGGGCGGTGCGCATCCGCAGCGACCTGTCGGCCACCCTGTTCCTCACCGAGCCCGAGGCCTACGATGGCGGCGAGCTCATCGTGGAGGACACCTTCGGGACCCACGAGGTGAAGCTGCCGGCCGGGGACATGATCCTCTATCCCGCCTCCAGCCTGCATCGGGTGACGCCCGTGACCCGGGGCGCGCGGGTGTCGAGCTTCTTCTGGATTCAGAGCCTGGTGCGCGAGGACGCCCGCCGCGAGCTGCTGTTCAACATGGACGTCGCCATCCAGCAGCTGTCCGCCAGGATCGGCGCCGACGCCCCCGAGGTGATTTCCCTCACCGGCAGCTATCACAACCTGTTGCGGATGTGGGCCGAGACCTGAGCTGCGTCTCCCAGGTTGCGGGGGCGTAACACAAAGACGCCTACACGGATGACCGAAAACCCGGTATGCCGCCCCGCGCCAAGCAAGGAGATCGCCCATGGCCCTCGATAGCGCACCGCAGAAGACCTATCGCTGGGACGATCCGCTCGACCTGACCTCGCGCCTCTCGGAAGAGGAGCGGATGGTCTGGGAGGCCGCCCGCCAGTACGCCCGCGAGAAGCTGCTGCCCCGGGTGGTCTCGGCCTATGCCGAAGAGCGCTTCGACCGCGAGATCATGACCGAGATGGGCGAGCTCGGCTTCCTCGGCCCGACGCTGCCCGAGGAATATGGCTGCGCCGGGGTCAACCACGTGGCCTATGGCCTGATCGCCCGCGAGATCGAGGCCATCGATTCCGGCTACCGCTCGGCCATGAGCGTGCAGTCCTCGCTGGTCATGTACCCGATCTACGCCTTCGGCTCCGAGGAGCAGAAGCGCAAGTTCCTGCCCGGCATGGCCGCCGGCAAGATCGTCGGCTGCTTCGGCCTCACCGAGCCCGACGGCGGCTCCGACCCGGCCTCCATGCGCACCGTCGCCAGGAAGGTGGACGGCGGCTACGTCCTCAACGGCGCCAAGATGTGGATCACCAATGCGCCGATCAGCGACGTCGCCCTGGTGTGGGCCAAGCTCGACGGCAAGATCCGCGGCTTCCTGGTGGAGCGCGGCGCCGAGGGCTTCGAGACGCCCAAGATCCAGAACAAGCTCTCCCTGCGCGCCTCCATCACCGGCGAGATCGCCCTCTCGGACGTGTTCGTGCCCGAGGACATGATGCTGCCGGGCGTCGAGGGTCTGCGCGGGCCGTTCTCGTGCCTCAACAAGGCCCGCTACGGCATCGCCTGGGGCGCCATGGGCGCGGCCGAGTTCTGCTTCCACGCCAGCCGCGACTATGTGGCCAGCCGCAGCCTGTTCGGCCGCACCCTGGCCTCGCGCCAGCTGGTGCAGAAGAAGCTCGCCGACATGTCCACCGAGATCGCCCTCGGCTTCGAGGGCGCCCTGGCCCTGGGCCGGCTGATCGACGAAGGCGCCTGGGTGCCCGAGGCGATCTCGATGCTGAAGCGCAACAACTGCGGCAAGGCCCTGGAGATCGCCCGCATCGCCCGGGACATCCACGGCGGCAACGGCATCTCGGGCGAGTATCACGTGATGCGCCACGCCTCGAACCTCGAGACCGTGAACACCTACGAAGGCGCCCACGACGTCCACGCCCTGATCCTGGGCCGCGCCATCACCGGCGAAAGCGCGTTCTGACCCGGAGCCGCCCGATCCCCCGCAGGCGGGATCGGGCGGCCCTCCACAACATTGCGTTTACCCCCTGAGTGTAAGCGTGGCCCGCTTCGCTGGGGGAGACCTATGGCCCGGAAGAGCGCGACAGGCGCCGCCGAGAGGGCTGAACTGGTCACGTGGCTGTTCGAAAACAGCTGCGACCTCATGCATGTGGTCGGCCCCGACCATCGCATCCGCCTGGTGAACCCCGCCTGGCTCGACTTCACCGGCTGGACGGAGGAAGAGCTGATCGGCCGCCTGGCCCGCGACCTCTTCCATCCCGACGACCTGGCGCCCATCGCCGCCCGCCTCGCCCAGTCCAGGGTCGGCATGGTCTATGAATCCGAGGCCCGCCTGCGGCTGAAGGACGGCTCGTTCCGCTGGATGGCCGCCCGCCGCCAGATGATGGCCGACGGCGCCCACATCGTCATCATGCGCGACGCCACCGAGCAGCGCGCCCACCGCCACGAGCTCGACGACGCCCGGCGCACCCGCAAGATGCTGGGCGCCTCGGCCGGCATCGGCATCTGGAGCTACGAGCCCGCCACGGGCCGCATCTGGTGGTCGGACGAAATCCTCGAGATGACCGGCTTCGAGACGTCCGAGGTCGACACCCCCGACCGGTTCCGGACCGTGATCCATCCCCGCGACCGCCGCCGGGTCATGGACGCCCTCGCCCGGGCCGCCAGCGAAGGGACGCCGGTCCAGCTCGAGCACCGCATCTGGGCCCGGGACCACTGGATGGTGGTGCGCGCCACCGTCACCACCGAGCCCCGGCCCGGCGGCGTCCACGCCCTGAAGGGCATCTCCGAGAACATCACCGAGCTCGCCGCCGCCCGCGACGCCGCGCGCCACGGCGAGCAGCAGGCCCGCAAGGCCCGGCGCGAGGTCCAGGCCGCCGCCCGCCGCCTGGAGATGGCCCTCAAGGCTGCCCAGGCCGGGGCCTATGAGATCGACCATGTGGCCCGCACCTTCTGGGCCTCCCCCGAGTTCGAGCGCATCACCGGCCGCCGCGGCTCCAGCTACGAGGAGGCGGTCCAGCTCAGCTATCCCGGCTTCCACCCCGACGACCTGCCCCATGTGCGCGCCTCCTTCCGGGCCCTGCACCGGGGCGACAAGAAATCGGGCGAAAGCTTCGAGGCCCGCATCGTCCGTCCGGACGGCGCCGAGCGCTGGGTGCGGATGCACCACCACCTGCAGGTCGCCCGCAACGGCCGCTGGCTGAAGGCCGTGGGCCTGATCCAGGACTGCGACGAGGGCAAGCGCCAGGAGCTGGCCCTGAAGGAGGCGCAGCGCGCCGCCGAGGCCGCCGGCGAGGCCAAGGCCGCCTTCCTGGCCAACATGAGCCACGAGATCCGCACGCCCCTCAATGGCGTCATGGGCGTGCTGCACCTGCTGAAGAACGAGCAGCTTTCCGACGAGGGCCGGGCCTTGCTGGACGAGGCCCTGTCCTGCGGCCAGATGCTGGCCGAGCTGCTCAACGACGTCATCGACTTCTCGAAGATCGAGGCCGGGCGGCTGGAGCTGGCCTGCGAGCCGGTGGACGCGCCGGCCCTGGTCGAGGGCGTCGCCCGGCTCCTCAAGCCCCAGGCCGAGGCCAAGGGCCTGCAGCTCATCGTCGACACCTGCCCCGGCCTCGGCTGGGTGCGCTCCGATCCGGTCCGCCTGCGCCAGGCCCTGTTCAACCTCCTCGGCAACGCCGTGAAGTTCACCGAGCGCGGCCATGTGAAGGTCCGCTGCCGCATGGCCGACCCGGGCGTCCTGCGCTTCGAGGTGGAGGACACCGGCGTCGGCATCCCCGAGGCGGCCCAGGCCCGCCTCTTCCAGCGCTTCAACCAGGCCGACGCCTCCACCACCCGCAAGTTCGGCGGCTCGGGGCTGGGCCTGGCCATCACCAAGCGGCTCGCCGAGATGATGGACGGCCAGGTGGGGTTCACCTCCGTCGAGGGCCAGGGCTCCACCTTCTGGCTGGAGGTGGCCGCCGAGCCGGCCGAGCCCCAGGCGGCCGTGGAGGCCGGGCCGCAGGCGGTGCTGGAGGGCGTGCGGGTGCTGGTGGTGGAGGACAACGCCACCAACCGCCTCATCGCCACCAAGCTGCTGGAAAACCTCGGCGCTTCGGTGGAGACCGCGGCCGACGGCTACCTCGGCGTCGAGGCGGCGGCCCGGGGCGGCTTCGACCTGATCCTGATGGACGTGCAGATGCCGGGCATCGACGGCCTGGAGGCGGCCCGGCGCATCCGCGGCCTGGGCGGGGCGGTGGCCGCCACCCCCATCGTCGCCCTCACCGCCAACGTCCTCTCGCACCAGCGCCAGGCCTATCTCGACGCCGGCATGGACGGGGTGGTGGGCAAGCCCATATCGCCGGCCGCCCTGCTCGCCGAGATCGCCCGCCTCAGCGCGCCGGCGGAGGGCGAGCCGCAGGCCGAACCCGTGGTGGCCTGACGCCGGCGCGGCCCGGCCATCGCAGCGCGCCGCCTTTCCCCGCTTTGCAAAGCGGTGTTAGAGCAGGCGAAACACATAGGGGGAGAAGTCGGGATGGCGGAGATCACCGCTGACGGCGCCGGCGCGCCGGCGAAGGAAACCTCGCTGAAGACCGTCGTGGCGGCCTCCTCAGCCGGCACCGCCTTCGAATGGTACGACTTCTTCGTCTTCGGCAGCCTGGCCGGGGTGATCTCCAAGACCTTCTTCACCGGCCTGCCCGAGACGGCGGGCCTGGCGGCGGCCCTGGCCCTGTTCGGCGCCGGCTTCCTGTTCCGGCCCCTGGGCGCCCTGGTCTTCGGCCGCATCGGCGACCGGGCCGGCCGCAAGGGCGCCTTCCTCGCCACCGTGCTCCTCATGGGCGGGGCGACCTTCTGCATCGGCCTCCTGCCTTCCTATGAACAGGCCGGGCTGGTGGGGCCGATCCTCCTGATCCTGATGCGCATCGTCCAGGGCTTCGCCCTCGGCGGCGAATATGGCGGGGCGGCGATCTATGTGGCCGAGCACGCCCCGGCCGACCGGCGCGGCTGGGCGACCAGCTGGGTCCAGACCTCCGCCGCCCTCGGCCTCTTCGGGGCCCTGATGGTGATCCTCGCCACCCGCCTGGTGCTGGGCGAGTTCGTCGGCGCCGAGGCCTTCGACGCCTGGGGCTGGCGCATCCCGTTCCTGTTCTCCGCCGGCCTCCTGGCCATCTCGGTCTGGATGCGGCTCAAGCTCTCGGAAAGCCCCGAGTTCGCCCGGCTCAAGGCCGAGGGCCAGCAGTCCAAGGCGCCCTACAGGGAGGCCTTCGGCCAGTGGGGCAACCTCAAGCTCGTGCTCCTGGCCCTGTTCGCCATCATGTCGGCGCAGGGGGCGGTCTGGTACACGGCCTTCTTCTACGTCCAGACCTACATGGAGCGGTTCCTCAAGGCCCCGCCCGAGGCCATCACCCTGCTGATGCTGTCGGCCACGGCGGTGAGCGCCGTCGGCTACGTCTTCTTCGGCTGGCTGTCCGACCGGGTCGGCCGCAAGGCGGTGATGCTGGGCGGCATGACCCTGATGCTGGTGGCCTATTTCCCGGGCTTCCAGATGCTGACCCGGACCCTCAACCCCGCCCTCGCCGAGGCCACCGCCTCGACCCCGGTGGTGGTGATCGCCGATCCGGCCGAGTGCTCCCTGCAGTTCGACCCGGTGGGCAAGGCCCAGTTCAGCTCCTCGTGCGACATCGCCAAGGGCGTCCTGGCCAACGCCGGCGTCTCCTACCGCAACGAGGCCGGCGCCCCCGGCCAGCCGGCCATGGTCCGGGTGGGCATGGCCACCATCGTCTCGGCCAGCGCCACGGGCCTGCCGCCCGAGGCCGCCAAGGCCGTGAAGGCCAGCGTCGAAGCCCGCATCAAGCAGGGCCTGGCCCAGGCCGGCTATCCCGAAAAGGCCGATCCCGAACGCATGAACCTGTGGGGCGCCTTCGGCGTGCTGCTGGTCTTCACCGTCGCCGCCACCGCTCTCTACGGCCCCATGGCCGCGGCCCTGGTGGAGATGTTCCCCACCCGCGTGCGCTACACCGCCCTCTCGCTGCCGTACCACATCGGCACCGGCTGGGTGGGCGGCTTCGTGCCCTTCAGCGCCTTCGCCATCGTCACCGCCGTGGGCGACATCTATTCGGGCCTGTGGTTCCCGGTGGTCTTCACCGCCATCTCGGTGCTGACCTGCTTCTTCTTCATGCGCGAGACCCGGGGCCGGCCGCTCGACTTCTGACGACCGCCCAGGGCCAAGGCCCAGAACAGAGGGGCCTCCCCGCTTCGCGCCGGGGAGGCCCTTTTTCGATCCGGCCTACTTCTTGCCGTCCAGCTCGGCGATGGTGGCGCTGGAGGGCGGGCGCTCGGCCTGCAGGCGCTTGGCCACCGCCTCGGCCTCGCGCATCACCCGCAGCACATTGCCCCCGGCCAGGCCGGCGAGCTCGGCGTCGGTCCAGCCGCGGCGGGCCATCTCGATCAGCAGGTTCGGCAGCTGGTCCACCCCGCTGAGTCCCTCGGGGGTGCTGCCGATCCCGTCGAAGTCCGAGCCGATGCCCACGCACTCCTTCCCGCACACCTTGGCGATGTGCTCCACGTGGTCGGCGATCATGGACAGGGTCACCGGCGGGTGCGGATTGGCCTTTTCCCAGGCCTCCAGGGCCGCCTTCGCCTTCTCGGGCTGGCCGATGTAGAGGCCGGCGTAGGGCGGGGCGTTGCCGCGGGTCCGCTCCGCCGCATGGTCGGAGGCCCAGCGGGCGGCCTCGGTGCTGGCGTAGCCGGGGGCGAAGTTGGCCATCACCACCCCCCGATTCTGCTTCACCAGCGCCAGCACCTCGTCCGAGACGTTGCGCGGATGCTCGGCCACCGCCCGGGCGCCCGAGTGCGAGAAGATCACCGGCGCCTGCGAAACCCGCAGGGCGTCCTTCATGGTCGCTTCCGAGACGTGGGCTAGGTCCACCAGCATCCCCAGCCGGTTCAGCTCCCGCACCACCTCCTCGCCGAAGGCGGTGAGGCCGTCGTGCTTGGGATTGTCCGTGGCCGAGTCGGCCCAGGGCGTGGTGCGCGAGTGGGTCAGGGTCAGGTAGCGCGCGCCCGCGTCATACATCTGGCGGAGCACCGCCAGGCTGTCGTTGATCTGGTGCCCGCCCTCGATCCCGGGCAGGGACGCCACCTTCCCGGCCTTGTGGATGCGGACGATGTCGTCGGCCGAATAGGCCATCTCCAGGTCGCGCGGCCAGCGGGCGGCCATCTGCTTGACGAGGTCGATCTGCTCCAGGGTCACCTGCACGGCCTCGGGGCCGGTGAGGCCGGCGGGGATCCACACCGACCAGAACTGGCCGCCCACCTTGCCCGCCCTCAGCCGCGGGATGTCGGTCATCAGCGGCGGGTCGCCCCCCAGGGCGCGGGTGTCCTTGCCCAGGTCCACCTTGTCGAGCTTGCTCTCGAAACGCTGGCGGATGGCCCACGGCAGGTCGTTGTGGCCGTCGATCAGCGGGGTCTTGGCCAGCACCCGCTCCACGCGGGCGACCAGTTTCGGGTCGGGCGCCTCCCCGGGGGCGCCGGGGGTCTGGGCCGTGGCGACGCCGGCGGCGAGGGACAGGGCGGCGAAGGCGGCGGTGCTGAAAAGCGTCTTCATGGCCCAAGGCTTGGCAAGCGGCGCCTTGGCGGTCAACGGCGTGCGGGCCCTAGCCGGCGATCGGCAGCACTTCGGTCTCGATTCCGGCAGCTTCCAGCTCGGCCTGCTCAGTGCGCCAGCTTGAGCCGGTCACCAGCCGCGCCACCCGCCGCCCGTCGCGGGCCAGGACCGACAGGTCGCCGACGGACAGGCCGTCGCGACGCTCGGCGTCCCGGCGGGCCAGGGCCAACACCTCCGGGTGGGCCCCGGGATCGCACACCAGTACGTCGGCGGCGGCCAGGGCCCGGGCGGCGCGCAGGGTCAGAAGGTCGGCGGGGCCGCGGGCGTCGATGTAGCGGACCGAAACCTCCAGGGGCGCGTCCTGGGCCAGGGCCATGCGCAGCAGCTCCCGCGCCCGTTGCATGTCGCCCTGCATGGCCGCCTCGGCGGCGGGGCCGGTCAGGGCGGTCCGCAGGAAGGCCCGGCGGCGGTGCAGGTCGGGCAGGGCATCGCGCACCTCGCCCTGCATCTGGCGGAACAGGGCCGCCACCCGTCCGGCGCCCTCGGGCACCCGGACCTCCAGGTCATGGCGCAGCAGGGTGGCCAGCATGGGCGAGGCGCCGCCGGTGCCGATGGCGGCCACCACCTCGCCGCGGTCGATCACCGCCGGGGTCGTGAAGTCGCAGAGGGCCGGCCGGTCGACCACGTTCACCGGCGTCCCCGCCGCCCGGGCGGCCTCGGCCGCCTGCCGGGCGAAATGCTCGTCGTCGGCCGCCACGAACGCCAGGGTGGCGGCGGCGTATGACCGCCGGTCCAGGGCCTCGGCGCCCGAGAGTCGCACCACCGTCGCCGGGGAGCCCTCGAACAGCCGGGCCTTGGCCTCCGCCGCCTCGCCCTCGCCCGCGATCACCACCGTGCGGCCGGCGAGCGGGAAGAAGGCGGGGAAGGCGTCCATGCGGACGAGGTTACTTCAGGGTCTTGAGGAAGGCGATCAGGGCGGCTCGGTTCTCCTCAGACGGCACGGCGACCAGCATCTTGGTGCCGGGGGCGAACTGGCCCGGGGCCTTCAGGAAGGCGTCGAGATTGGCGTCGGTCCAGGTCCCTTCCTTGCCCTTCAGGGCCTGGGAATAGGCGAAGTCCTTGGAGGCGATCTTGGCGCCCGCCACGCCCGTCAGCGAGGGGCCCATCGGCCCGCCGTTGTGGCACATCTTGCACTGCATGTTGAAAAGCTGCTGGCCGTCGGCGGCGAGAGCCGGAGCGCCGAACGACAGGGCCAGGGCGCCGGCCAGGGCGGCCAGGGCGGAAACGCGGTTCATGTAATCTTCCCCAAGTGTCTTTACGACCGGCGCCCCTTAGCCGTCCTTGGCGGCGAACGCCACCGTTCACATGCCGCCGGTGTCCGACGGCCGTGCCCTGCCTAAGGACGGATCAGAGCGCCCGCCTGGGATGACGCCTCGCGGATGAACCGAAGCTGACCGGCGTTCAGGCGATGTCCGCCGGCTCGTCCACGTCGAACAGCACCCCGTCGTCGGGCGCCTCCACCAGGGCGAGGCGCCCGCCCAGGGCCTCCAGCACGCCCCGGGCGCCCGTGTCCCCCCGCAGCGCCAGGAGCTCCGGGAACAGCGCCCTGCCGAGGGCCACCGGATTGCCCCGCCGCCCCCCGAACACCGGCGCCGCCGCCGGGGCGCCCGCCGCCACCGCCTCGCACAGCGGTCTCAGCACCGCATGCGGCACCCGCGGCATGTCGCCGAGGAAGATCAGGCAGGCCTCGGTGTCGGCCGGCAGGCCGGCGATTCCCGCCCGCAGGGAGGCGGCCATGCCCTCCTCCCAGTCGTGGGCGTCGACGATCTGGACGCTGGGGTCGTAGGCCAGGGCCGCCTCGGCCACCTGCGAGCCGTCCGCCCCGGTCACCACCGTCACCCGCCGCACCGGGGCGGCGAAGGCCGCCGCCAGGGCGCCGTGCAGCAGCACGCCCTTGCCATAGGAGGTCAGCAGCTTGCCGCCGCCGAACCTGGAGCCCGCGCCCGCCGCGAGCACAACCGCCTCTGTCGCCACGACGCCATCGCCTCTATCTTCAGCGCCGTATGAGGCTCACCGATCCCATTCCGCCGCAAGGGGCGGCGCGGCCGGACCGGCTCGTGGACGGCTTTGGCCGGACGGTGACCTATCTGCGCCTGTCGGTGACCGACCGCTGCGACCTGCGGTGCGTTTACTGCATGGCCGAGCACATGACCTTCCTGCCCAAGGCCGAGGTGCTGACCCTCGAGGAGCTGGACCGCATCGCCTCGGCCTTCATCGCCCTGGGCGTGCGCAAGCTGCGCCTCACCGGCGGCGAGCCCCTGGTCCGCAAGGGCTTCATGGAGCTGGTGGAAAGCCTCGCCCGCCACCTGCGCTCGGGCGCCCTGGACGAGCTGACGCTGACCACCAACGGCACGCGCCTGGCCGAGTTCGCCCCGCGCCTGGCGGCGGCGGGCGTGCGGCGGGTGAACGTCTCCCTCGACACCCTGAGGCCCGACCTCTTCCGCGTCCTCACCCGCGGCGGCGACCTTTCCCGGGTGCTGGCGAGCGTCGAGGCCGCCCAGGCCGCCGGCCTGAAGGTGAAGATCAACACCGTGGCCCTGAAGGACAACAACGCCGCCGAGCTGCCCGACCTCATCGCCTGGGCTCACGGCCGCGGCTGCGACATCACCCTCATCGAGACCATGCCCCTGGGCGAGGTGGACGCCGACCGCACCGATCAGTTCCTGTCCCTGGCCCGGGTGCGCCAGGACCTCTCGGCCTTCTGGACCCTGGAGGACCTGCCCCTCAGCACCGGCGGTCCGGCCCGCTATGTCCGCATCGCCGAGACCGGCGGGCGCCTCGGCTTCATCACCCCGCTCAGCCACAATTTCTGCGAGGCCTGCAACCGCGTGCGCCTGACCTGCACCGGCACGCTGCACACCTGCCTCGGCCAGGAGGACAGCGCCGACCTGCGCGCCGTGATCCGCGCCGGCGCCAGCGACGCCGACCTCATCGAGGCCATCCGCCTGGCGGTGGACGCCAAGCCCCGCGGCCACGACTTCGACCTCGCCCGCCCCGCCCCGGCGGTGGCCCGGCACATGTCCACCACGGGCGGCTGACCATGGCCCGGGTCCTGCTGTTCGGTCCCCTGCGCGACCTCGCCGGCTGGCGTGAGCGCGCCGTGGCGGCCTCGTCCCTGTCCGAGCTGAAGAGCCGCCTCGCCGAGGCCGACCCGGAGCTGGGTCGGGCCCTCGAGGCCGAGGGCGTCCGGGTCGCCGTCGACCAGGCCCTGGTGCGCGGCGACCGGGCCCTGGGCGAGGCCTCGGAAGTGGCCTTCCTGCCTCCCATGAGCGGCGGATGAGCATCCGGCTGACCGACCAGGCCTTCGACCCGGGCGCCCTGCTTTCGGACTTCGCAAAGGGCCGCACCGAGACCGGCGCCGTGGCCACCTTCACCGGCCTCGCCCGGGCCGAGCGGGGCTCCACCGCCGTGCTGGAGCTGGAGGCCTATCCGGGCTTCACCGAGGCCGAGATCGGCAAGATCGCCGACCAGGCCCGCCGCCGCTTCGGCCTCGACGACCTGATGATCCTGCATCGCGTCGGCCAGATCGCCCCCGGCGAGCCCATCGTCTTCGTGGCCACCGCCGCCGCCCACCGCCGGGCGGCCTTCGAGGCCTGCGACTTCCTGATGGACTACTTGAAGTCCCGGGCGCCGTTCTGGAAGAAGGAGCACGGTCCCGGCGGCGCCCGCTGGATCGAGCCCACCGCGGCCGACCACGCCGACCGCGCGCGCTGGGAACAGGAGACCGACAGATGAACGCTTTCACCCCCGGCGGCCGCATCGACGAGCGCAAGCCCTTCAAGCCGGTGAAGGTCGCGGTCCTCACCATTTCCGACACCCGCGACGAGAAGAGCGACACCTCGGGCCATCTGCTCGCCGAGCGGGTGCGGGCGGCGGGGCACGAGCTCGCGGGCAAGGGCATCGTCCCCGACGACATCGAGGCCATCCGCGCCCAGGTGCTGGCCTGGGTGGACGCCGGCGTCGAGGCCATCGTCACCACCGGCGGCACCGGCATCACCGGTCGCGACGTCACTCCCGAAGCCATCCGCCCCCTGTTCGACAAGGAGATCGACGGCTTCTCCGTCATCTTCCACCTGATCAGCTACCAGTCGGTGGGCCTCTCCACCCTGCAGAGCCGGGCGCTCGCCGGGATCGTGAAGGGCTGCTTCGTCTTCTGCCTGCCCGGCTCCAACGGGGCGGTGAAGGACGGCTGGGACAAGGTCATCTCCGCCCAGCTCGACAGCCGTCACGGCCCCTGCAACATGGTCGAGCTCATGCCCAGGCTCATGGAAGCGTGACCCGCCTCACCCATCTCGACGAGACCGGCCGCGCCCGCATGGTCGACGTCTCGGACAAGCCGGTCACCGCCCGCGAGGCCGTGGCCGAGGGCTTCCTGCGCATGGCCCCCGAGACCCTGGCCCTGGCGCTCTCCGGAGAGGGCCGCAAGGGCGACGTCCGGGCCGTGGCCGAGATCGCCGGGGTGATGGCCGCCAAGCGCACCGCCGAACTGATCCCCATGTGCCACCCCCTGCCGATCACCCGGGCCGAGGTGCGGGTGGAGCCGGCCGAGGGCGGCCTGGCCGTCACCGCCCGGGTGAAGACCGCCGGCCAGACCGGGGTCGAGATGGAGGCCCTCACCGCCGCCTCCGTGGCCCTGCTCACGCTCTACGACATGCTCAAGGCCGCCGAGAAGGGCATGGTCATCGAGGCCGTGCGCCTGGTGGAGAAGACCGGCGGCAAGGGGGGCGACTATCGCGCCCCCGCCCGTCCGCGCTGAGCCCGCCGCAGCCCAGGTTCCCCCAAGGCCAGACCCGCAAGGACAGCAGGATGAAGCTCCTCCCCGTCGACGAGGCCCGGGCGCGGATGCTGGCCGAGGTCCCGGCCCCCGCCGCCGAGACCGTCCCCCTGGACAAGGCCGCCGGCCGGGTCCTCGCCGAGGACGTGACGGCCGTGCGCCATCAGCCGCCCTTCGACGCCTCGGCCATGGACGGCTACGCCGTCCGCGCCGCCGACACCCCCGGGACCCTGGCCGTGGTGGGCGAGAGCGCCGCCGGGCGCGGCCATGCGGGCGTCCTCGGCGCCGGCCAGGCGGTGCGGATCTTCACCGGCGCGGCCCTGCCCGCGGGCGCCGACGCCGTCGTCATCCAGGAGGACGCCCGTCGCGAGGGCGATGCGGTGACGGTCCCCGGGGTGGAGCCCCGCCACTACGTCCGCCCCGCCGGCGGCGACTTCCGGGCGGCGGACGCCCTGCTGTCCCGGGGCGTGCGCCTCGATCCCTGGCGGCTATCCCTGGCCGCCGCCGCCGGGCGGGCCGAGCTCGCCGTCGCCCGCCGCCCCCGCGTGGCCCTGCTCTCCACCGGCGAGGAGATCATCGAGGCCCCGGCCCGGCCCGGCCCGTTCCAGATCTACGACTCCGCCACCCCGGCCCTCGCCGCCATGATCGCGGCCTTCGGCGGCGAGCCCGTCCGCGCCCGGCCGGTGCGCGACGATCTTGAGGCCACCATCGCCGCCCTCCGCGCCGCCGAGGCCGAGCTGGTGGTGACCATCGGCGGCGCCTCGGTGGGCGACCACGATCTGGTGCGGAAGGCCGGCGAGGCCCTGGGCCTGGACCTGAAGGTGGCCAGCGTCGCCGTGCGGCCCGGCAAGCCCACCTTCTTCGGCCGCCTCGCCGACGGGCGTCTCATGCTGGGCCTGCCGGGCAACCCGGCCTCGGCCTTCGTCTGCGCCGAACTGTTCCTGCGCCCGCTCCTGGCCCGCTGGCAGGGCGCCGAGGCCGGGCCCCGCCTGATCCCCGCCCGGCTGGAGACGCCCCTGCCCGCCAACGGCCCCCGGGAGCACTGGATGCGCGCCCGGCTCGCCTGCGCCGACGGCGCGGTGAGCGTCCTGCCGTTCCGGGACCAGGACTCGTCCCTGGTGAGCGTCTTCGCCGCCGCCGACGCCCTGCTCCGGCGTCAGCCGGGCGCCCCCGCGGCCGAGGCCGGGTCGCTGGCGGAGGTGCTGCCGCTGTCCCGGGCGTAGCGCAGGGCGGTGATCTCGCCGATCACCGACACCGCCACCTCGAAGGGCGCCTTGCCGCCGATGTCGAGGCCGATGGGCGCGTGCAGCCGGCCGATGGCCGCCTCGTCCATGCCCAGGGCCCGCAGCTCGGCGAGCCGCCCGGCCAGCCGCCGCCGGGCGCCCAGCAGCCCCACATAGCCCGCCGGCGAAGGCAGGGCCGCCGCCAGGGCCGCCCGGTCGGTGTCCAGGTCGTGGGTGGCCACCGCCACATGGGTCCAGGGATCGAGGCCGATGGCCGCCAGGGCCTGCGCCGGCTCGTCCCGCAGATAGGCGATCCCCGCCACGGGGGGCGGGGTTTCCGGCCCCTTGGGCCGCACCAGGGTGGTCTCGAAGCCCGAACGGGCGCCCAGCTCGGCGATGGCCAGGGCCGTGGGATCGCCGCCGATCACCACCAGCCGAGGCGTGGGCTCATAGATCCGCTCCACCACCGCCTCCATCCAGGGGGAGACCTCGGCGGCGCAGGCCCGGGCCTGCCCGTCGCTCACATAGGTCGCCGCCCGCCGCTCGGCCCGGGCGGCCAGCACCTCCCCGATGGCCGCATCGTCCGGGGCGATCCGCTCCAGGAAGATCTCGATCCTGGCCCCGCACAGCAGGCGGATGTCGGGCCAGGGACTGCCCTCGCCATAGACCAGGATGCGGGGCGTTCCGTCCTCCAGGCAGGCCTGGGCGTGCCCCGCCACGTCGCCCTCCACGCAGCCGCCGGAGAAATAGCCGCTGACCCCGCCCGCCGGTCCTTCGGGGGCGAAGACCATCTGGGTCCCCGGCGGCCGGGGCCCGCCGCCCTCCACCGCCGTCAGGGTCGCCAGCACGCACGGCGCCCCCGCCGCCCGGGCCGCCGCCAGCGCGGGGCGCACGTCGTCGGCCAGGCCGAACACCGGCCAGTCCGGCAAGGGCGCGAGCTGCGGAACGATCTGTGACGAATTCACGCTTTTAAGACTCACGAAAGGTCTCAGTCACCGGTTCTTAGGCCTTCCAGGTGAAGATGGCGGCCCATAAGGACTACACAAGCCCTCGCCATCCATGACGTCCCCGCTCAGCAAGCTCGGCCTCGCGTCCGGGCAATTCGGCCTCGACCAGCCGGCCCTGCGGGGCCGTCCGCGCGAAGCCGAGGCTCGCGACATCCTGTCGATCGCCGCCCGCTCGGGGCTGGGCGTGTTCGAACTGGCCCGCCATAGCCAGAACGCCGAGAGCCTCCTGGGTCAGATCCTGCCGCGGCCCTGCCCGTTCCGGATCACCCTCACCACCGTCCGCCCCGACCGGGGCCCCGATCTGGTGGAGGCCGAGATCCGCGCCCAGATAGCCCGCATGGGCGTCGAGCGCGTGGACGCCCTCATGGCGCCCTCGGCCACCGACCTCTTCTCGCCCCTCGGGCCGCAGCTGTGGGACCGCCTGCGCAAGCTCCGCGACGAGGGCCTGTGCGCCCGCATCGGCGTCTCGGTCTACGCCTCGGACGATCCCGTGGGCGTGGCCAAGCGCTTCAAGCCCGACATCGTCCAGGCCCCGGCCTCGCTGCTGGACCAGCGCCTGCTCATCGACGGCACCCTGGCCGAGCTGGCGGGCATGGGCGTCGAGGTCCACCTGCGCTCGATCTTCCTCAACGGCGTGCTGTTCCTGCCGCCGGACCGGGCGCCCAGCCACCTGAAGGCCGCCGCCGGCCGCATCAGCCGCGCCCGACGCCTGATCGCCGAGGGCCGCTCCGACCCGCTGCAGGCCGCCCTGGGCTTCGCCCTGTCGCGGCCCGAGGCCTCCGCCGTGCTGGTGGGCGTCAGCTCGGCCGCCGAGATGAGCGCCGTGGTCGCCGCCGCCATGAGCCCGCCCCCGGACCTCGACTGGGACGAAATGGCCCTCGACGACCCCGAGGCCCTCGCCTGGGCGGCGGCCTAGAGCCCGCCGCCCCGCCAGCCCGCGCCGGCTATTTCAGCGCCGATCCGTACAGCTTGAGCAGCTCGGCCCAGGCCCGTTCGGCCTCGGCCTCGTGGTAGACTTGGCTGCCCGGCACGGTCCAGCCGTGGTCGCCCTGATAGACCTCCACGGTCGCCGGCCGGCCCGTCTCGGCGAAGGTCTTCTTGAGGATCTCCTTCGACTCCGGGTCCCGGGCGTCGTCATTCTTGGCCACGGCTACCAGGTACGAGGCCCGGGTCCTGGCCACCAGCAGGTGCGGGCTGCTGGGCTCGGGCGTGTTCAGCCCTCCGCCGTGGAAGCTCGCCACCGCCCCGATGCGCTCGGGAACCGCCCCGGCGGTCTGGAACGACAGGGGCCCGCCCATGCAGTAGCCCTGCACGCCGATGGGCCGCCGCTTGTCCACCTGCGGCTGGGCGTCGAGGAAGGCCACATAGGCCTTGGCGTCCGTGAACGGATTGTCCCCCGACACCAGGGTCTGCCGATAGGCCATCAGCGCCTTGCGGCCCTCGGGATCGCCGAAGCTCAGCTTCTGGGTCTCGGCCTGCCTGGCCGAGCGGTAGAAGGGGTTCACCACCAGGACCACATAGCCCTCGGCCGCCAGCCGGCGGCCCATGTCCCGGAACACCGGGCGAAGGCCGCCGATGTCCGGCCACACCAGCACGCCCGGCCACGGCCCGCGGCCCTGCGGATGGAACAGCACCGCCTCGGACTCCCCGTCCGGGGTCTTCACCGTCACGTCGGTCTCCACCACCCCGGCCTGGGCCGCGGCCTCGGCCGCCGTCAGGGCGAAGGCGGCCACGCCCAGGGCGCCCAGGCCGACCGTCCGCCGCGAGACCGGCTCGGCCCACGGATTGATGTCCTCGTCGCACATGCCGCGTTCTCCCTTTGGCTCTTCGTCCGAAAGCGTCGGGGTGATTGTTGCGGCGTTATTTCGCCAAGGGAAGCGCGGGCGAGCGGCGGCGGGCTCAGCGCCAGACGCCGTAGGGGTCCGTGAACGGCTTGCCCAGGGCCTCGGCCACGGCCGGATGGGTGAGTTCCCCGGCCAGGACGTTCAGCCCCTTGGCCAGGTGCCGGTTGGCGCTCAGGGCCTCGAGCCCGTGGTTGGCCAGCTGCAGGCCGAACGGCAGGGTGGCGTGGCCCAGGGCCTCGGACGAGGTGCGCGGCGCCGCGCCCGGCATGTTGGCCACGCAGTAGTGGACGACCCCGTCCACCACATAGGTGGGGTTCTGGTGGGTGGTGGGCTTGGACGTTTCGAAACAGCCGCCCTGGTCGATGGAGACGTCCACCATCACCGCCCCCGGCTTCATCCGCGCCAGGTGCTCCCGGCGCACCAGCTTGGGCGCGGCCGCCCCCGGGGTGAGGACGGCGCCGATCACCACATCGGCCTTGAGGATCTCCTCCTCCACCGAGTCGTAGGTCGAATACCGGGTGATCACCCGGCCGGCGAAGATGTCGTCGATGTAGCGCATGCGCGGGATCGACCGCTCCATGATCACCACCTCGGCGCCGAGCCCGGCGGCCATCACCGCCGCATTGGCGCCCACCACGCCGCCGCCCAGGATGCAGACCCGGGCCGGGGGAACGCCCGGCACGCCCGAGATCAGCAGGCCCATGCCGCCGTTGTGCTTCAGCAGGGTCTCCCCGGCCGAGAAGACGGCGATCCGCCCGGCCACCTCCGACATGGGGGCGAGCAGGGGCAGGCCGCCGGCGTCATCCGTGACCGTCTCGTAGGCGATGGCCGCGCAGCCCGAGGCCAGCAGCCCTTCGGTCTGGGCCGGGTCGGGGGCGAGGTGCAGATAGGTGAAGAGGATGTGGTCGGGGGTGAGCTGCGCCCACTCCACCGCCTGGGGCTCCTTCACCTTCACGATCATCTGGGCCTCGGCGAACACCGCCGCCGCATTGGGGGCGATCTGGGCGCCGGCCCGCACATAGGCCTCGTCCCCATAGCCGGCGCCGGCGCCGGCGCCCTGCTCCACCAGCACCTCATGGCCATGGGCGACATATTCGCGGACAGCGGCGGGGGTCAGCCCCACACGATATTCGTCCGGCTTGATCTCACGAGGCACGCCGACGCGCATGAAGCCCTCCCTCGGGGTTCGTTATTGCTTGAGGGCGTGGACTTGGGGGCAGCGCCTTGCGCTGTCAACCAGCGTTATCGCAAGCTTCACCGTTTGCCGGGATGCGCCTGGCCATCGTCCACCGGCCGGGCGTCCCAGGCCGAAGGACCGTCGGGGGCCACGGCCACGTCCTGCACCGGCTGACCCTCGGCGGCCGCCGCGCCCTCCACCGTGGCCATCTGCGGCGGCAGGGGGCCATCGGGGCGCCGCAGGTGGTCGGCGCGCAGCTCGCCGCTCTCCCGGCGGGCATAGTGGACCTCCTCGCGGCGGTCGCCCGTGGCGACCTCGCCGGCGCCGGACGTCGCCGAATCGCGCATCCCGTCGCCGATGGGGACGCCGTGCTGCAGGTTCTGGTCGGGGTGCTGGGCCATGGGACTCTCCTGCCTCGACAATCGGCAGGAGCCGGCGAGGTTCCCCGGCGGCGGCTCAGGTCACGAAAAAGCCCGCCGCGGGTCTCCCCGGGCGGGCTCTTCCTTGAAACTTGGCCGAAGGGCTTAGAGCTCTTCGTTGATCAGCGCGACCTGATAGAAGCCATTGCCCTGCAGGTCGTTCATCACCGCCATGAAGTCGCCGTAGCGGACGTCGCGGTCGGCGCGGATGTACACGCGCTGCTCGGTGGGCGGCGTGCCCGGATCGTCAGCGGTGAAGCGCTTGGTCAGGTCGCCCGCCAGGGTTTCCAGCTTGGTCGGCTGGTCGCCGATGAACAGGCCGCCACGCTGGATGTTGATCAGCGTGGGTTCCTTCACTTCCGTCCCGGGCGGCGGCGGCACCGCCGGCGGCAGGTCGAGCTTGATCGACACCGTGGCGACCGGGATCGACACCATGAAGATGATGAGGAGCACGAGCATCACGTCCACGAAGGGCGTGACGTTCATGTCCGAATTCTGGCCGAGGTCGAACTTGCTGCCGCCCCCGCCGCCGACTTTCGCACCCATGCGTCCTGGATCCTTCCCTCGGGCGCGCCCACTTCGCTCGCCCGTTCGTCGGGACCATTGGCAAGCCGGATTGGGCTTGTAAAGCGTGAATGCGCGCGCCTTGCAGCCGTTGAGCCCCCGATCTAGGGGGAAGCCATGAATTTGAGCTTCGACGCCTACGTTACGGCCGCGCTTTTCGACAATTCGGGGAACGCCGGATTCGCTTTGGGCGACGGAACCGTGCGTTTCGCCGGCGGCCCGGCGGGCGAGACGACGGTGGAGGTCCACGACGGGGCGAGTCTCGCCGCCGCCCTGCATCCGGGCGGCTCGGGCCTGCTCTCCGGCGGCGACGACGGGCGGCTGGCCTGGGTCCGGCCCGACGGGACGGTCGAGGAGATCGCCCGCCTGCCCGGCAAGTGGATCGAGACCGTGGCCGCCTCGCCGCAGTCGGGCCTCATCGCCTTCGGGGCCGGGCGCGAGCTGCATGTGCGCGACGCGGGGGACGCCGCCTTCCAGCGGCTCTTCACCCACGAGAAGTCGGTGGCGGACGTGGCCTTCGATCCCAAGGGCCGGCGCCTGGCGGTGGCCAGCTACGGCGGCGCCTTCCTCTGGTACGCCCGGATCGCCGACCAGAAGCCGGTGCTCCTGAAATGGGCCGGCAGCCACGTGGCTGTGGTCTGGAGCCCCGACGGCAAGTTCCTGCTCAGCGCCATGCAGGAGAATCAGCTGCACGGCTGGCGCGTGGCCGACGAGAAGAACATGCGCATGGGCGGCTATCCCGCCAAGCCGCGCAGCCTCGCCTTCCTCTCCAAGGGCTCGCTGCTCGCCACCTCGGGCGCCAACGGCGTGGTCATCTGGCCGTTCTCCGGCCCCGCCGGCCCCATGGGCAAGCAGGCGGCCGAGGTCGGCTATGACGAGAGCACCACGGTCACCAAGGTGGCCACGGCCCCGGCCACCAGCTGGCTCGCCGCCGGCACGGAGGACGGCCGGGTCTGGGCCTGCGACCTCACCGGCCAGAAGGTCATTCCCCTCAAGGCCGAGAAGGGCGCCCCCATCACCGCCCTGGCCATGACGGCGGACGCCCGGCGCGTGGCCTGGGGCGACGAGGCGGGCGAGGCCGGCGTCGCCGAGGTGGCGGGCTAGGGTCCGCCGCTCAGAAGCCCTTCAGCTCGGCCCAGGTCTCGAAGGGGTCGCGGGCGGCGACCAGGGTGTTGATCGGGTGGGTCTCGTCCCGATAGCCCAGGGCCATGCCCGAGAACACCATGTGGTCGTCGGGCAGGTCGAGCGCCCGGGCCACGGTCCTGGGATAGCGCGCCCAGTATTCCTGCGCGCAGGTGTCCAGGCCCCGCTCCACCGCCAGCAGCATCACCGTCTGCATGTACATGCCCAGGTCCGCCCATTGCGGCGGGCCGAGCTTGCGGTCGAGGCAGAAGAACAGGCCCACGGGGGCCCCGAAGAACTCGCCGTTCTTGGCCAGCTGGCGCAGGCGCGCGGCCTTGTCCTCGCGGGGGATGCCGATGGTGGCGTAGAGGTCTTCGCCGTTCTGGTAGCGGCGGCTGCGGAACGGCTCCCACAGGTTCGGCGGATAGACGTCGTATTCCGGCGGCTCGCCCAGGGGATTGGCCCGGACCTCGGCCTTCAGGGCCTCAAGCGGCGCCCCGGCCAGGGCGTAGACCCGCCACGGCTGCAGATTGCCCCCCGAGGGCGCCTTGGCGGCCAGTTCAAGGATCTCGCGCACTGTCGCCGCCGGCGCCGGGTCGGGGCGGAAGGCCCGGATCGAGACGCGGCGGGCGACCGCTTCGCTGACGTTCATGATGCGGCAATCCCGATTTCCGAGGTTCGCGGGCGGGACTAGCATCCGGTCCCAAGGTCAAGACAAGTCCATCGGGGCGAGCGGCGTGGCGAAGCGGGGCAAGGCGGCGGGCAGGGTCCGCAAGGTGTTGAGCGGCGTCCTGGCCGCGCTGCTGCTGGTGGTCTGGGTGGGGCCGGTGCTGGCCGTGGCCGTCTACCGCTTCGTGCCCGTGCCGCTCACCTATCTGATGGTCCAGCGGGTGTTCGAGGGCCAGGGCTTCCAGCGCAAGTGGACGCCGATCGAGGACATCTCCCCCGACCTGGTGCGCGCGGTGATGGCCGGCGAGGACGCCCGCTTCTGCGAGCACTTCGGCTTCGACTTCAACGCCATCCGCAAGGCCATGGCCTACAACCAGAACGGCAAGCGCATCCGCGGCGGCTCCACCATCAGCCAGCAGACCGCCAAGAACGTCTTCCTGTGGCCGCGACGGGACTGGGTGCGAAAGGGCCTGGAGGCCTATTTCACCGTCCTCATCGAGATCGGCTGGGGCAAGCGGCGGATCATGGAGGTCTATTTGAACTCCATCGAATGGGGCCCGGGGATCTATGGGGCCGAGGCCGCCGCCCGGGCCAATTTCGGGGTCTCGGCCAAGGACCTCACCGCCGCCCAGGCGGCCCGGCTCGCGGCCATCGTGCCCAAGCCCCTGTCGTGGAAGGCCGCCCGGCCCGGCCCCTACGTCCAGCGCCGCTCGGGCAGCATCCGCCGCAACGCCGCCGCCGTGCGCGGCCAGGGCCTGGCGGCCTGCGTCCTGGACTAGCGGCCGCGACTAGGGGCGGCTTCCGCCTCGCCGGCCTCCTCGAGGGCGCGCAGCCTGGCGCGCTCCGCCGCCAGCAGGGCTTCCAGGCGCTGACGATCCTCGGGGGCGACGGCGGCCTCCAGCAGGTCTTCGAAATGCTGGATGTTCTGTTGGATGATGAACTTCTGCATCCGCAGCGTTCCGCGCGCCTTCGACGATAGATGACCGCCTCACCGGCCAGGTCCCGACTTAGCACGCGACCCGCTCAACACGCGAATCGCAGATCGCTGAACACAAACTTACTTGATCTTGTCTTACGCAACCTTCCGCGGCGCCGCCGATCCCGGGCTTTACTTGCCGAGGACCCGCGACGCCGCGCCGGGGCCGTCCCCGCTCGCCAGGGTCACGCCCGCTTACCGGTAGTAGCGGCCCGACTGCGGGTAACGGGTGTCGTAGCGGCCGTAGCGGTCGTACCGGCTGTAGCCGTTGTAGCGGCTGTTGTAGTTCGAATAGGGCCGGCTGGTCCGGTAGGAATAGTGCTTCTTGTCCTTGGCCGTGGCCGCGCCCAGGGCTGCGCCGGCGGCCGCGCCCACCAGGGCGCCGGTGGCGTCGTCCTTGGACAGGGCCGCGCCGGCCACGCCGCCGATCAGGGCCCCGATGATGGCCCGATCGGTCTTCTCGCCCGCCGCCGCGGTCCCGGCCGGCAGGGCGATCGCCCCCGCGACCAGCGCCGCGACCGCGATCTTGGACGTCTTGCCTTGCATCGTCATGGGGGTAGCTCCTTCGTGTTGGAGCCGTTTTAGAAGAGGCCCCTTGAACCGCCCCTGAACCCCGCCGTTCAGGTTCCGGTCATCTGCCGGGCCGGCCCCGCGCCGTCCGGCGGCGGGCAAAAAAGAGCCCTGCGGGCCGGGGATGCCCGCAGGGCGTTTGAGGCTAGCCAATCGCCTCCCAGCCATACTGGCGGCCGGTGGAGGTCCTTGCGACCCGGCGCTCAGCCCTCCAGGGCCGCGTCCAGGGTGATCTCGGCGTTCAGCACCTTGGAGATGGGGCAGTTCTGCTCCGCATCCCGCGCCAGTTCCTCGAACTTGTCCGCCTCCAGCCCCGGGACCCTGGCCCGCAGGGTCAGGGCCGAGCGGCTGATCTTGAAGCCCGGTCCGTCCTGGTCGAGCGACACGGCGGCCTCGGTGCGCAGCTCCTCGGGCGTGAAGCCCGCCCGCTGCAGGCCGAAGGCCAGGGCCATGGTGAAACAGCCCGCATGGGCGGCGGCGATCAGCTCCTCGGGATTGGTCCCCGGATCGCCCTCGAACCGGGTCTTGAAGCTGTAGGGGGTCTCGGACAGCACGCCCGAGCCCGAGGTCAGGGCGCCCGCCCCGTCCCGGCCGGTTCCACGCCACACCGCGCTCGCCTTGCGGATCATCTTGAAGCTCCCGTCGTCCTTGGAGGGATGAGGCCGCCACCCTGGCGCCCTTCCGGGCGGGCGGCGACCTGTCCGAAGGTATGGCTAGGCGGTCTGGCGGTCCTGGGCCGCGCCCGGCGGCGACCAGCTCCGCGGCTCGGCGGCGATCGCCTGCATGCGCTGGGCGAGCGCCCGGTAGCCTTCCGCAAGATCGAGGCAGCGCAGCCGCCCGGCCAGGCTCTGCGCCCGCGCCGCCTGCGCCTCGGCTTCGGCGGCGTGTCTGAGATAGATTTCAGCCCTGTTCATGCCTTCTGGAACGAGCTTGACCGCGCGCCGGTTCCCGCGGTCACGCAACCGTCAGCGCCCCTCCCGCCGCCCAGCCCGCCACTCGGCCCGCCGCTCGGCCGCCCCGATCCGAACGCTGGTACGGCGCAGCTTTCCCGGCCATGCTCGCCGCAAAATCACAATCAACTCGGAGGAAACGCGATGGAACAGGCGACGGCCGCCCCGATCCTGCAGCCCGTTGTGGCGCTGGTGATCTGGTCGCTGGTCATGTGGGCGTGGCTCTACGCCACCCGCATACCGGCCATGCAGCGGCTGAACATTCCCCTCGACCCGACCCGGCCCCCGGCGGAGTTGGCCGCCCAGCTCCCGCCGCAGGTCCGCTGGAAGGCCGACAACTACAACCACCTGATGGAGCAGCCGACCATCTTCTACGCCACGGCCCTGGCCCTGGCCCTGGCCGGCGCGGGCGAGGGGCTGAACGCCTGGCTGGCCTGGCTCTATGTGGCCCTGCGGCTGGTCCACAGCCTCGTCCAGGCCACGGTGAACATCATCATGCTCCGCTGGGCGGTGTTCACCCTCTCCACCCTGGTGCTGGTGGCCCTCGCCGTCCGCGCCGCCCTGGCGGTGTTCTAGGCCGGCGGCCGGGGGCGGCGCTCCAGGATCAGCCATGGCCTGGCCGGCGTCCGCCCCTGACGCACCGGGGGCTTAAGGGCGGGGGCATGTCCGCGCCGCGCCCCGAACCCGAAGCCCCCCGCAAGCCCCGCAAACCCTACGTCCGCTGGTCCGAGGCCGTTGCGGCCCGCGTCTGCTACGGCCTCGCCCGGGGGATCAGCCTGCGCCGTCTGGGCGAGCGCCCCGACATGCCCTCGCCCCAGCAGGTGCGGGCCTGGATGCGCGCGAGGCCCCAGTTCGCCGCCAATGTGCGCCTGGCCCGGCGGATCGGCGGCGTCGACCGCCCCGGCCGCCACGACGGCTATGACCCGCTGATCGCCGAAGAGGTCTTCCAGCGCCTCTCCCGGGGCGAGCCCCTGCACCACATCGCCCGTGACCCGGCCCTGCCCTCGCTGATGACGCTCTACAACTGGATGCGCCGGCGCCCGCGCTTCGCCCGGCTGGTCTGGCTCGGCCGCGACCTGCACCTCGACCGGGTGGACGCCGCCGCCCGCCGGGCCATCGCCCGCCTCTCCGAGGAGGACGCCGCCGGCGAAGGGGGCCGGGCGATCCGTCGCAGCCTGGCCCGGGCCGCCGCCCTGGCTGGCCGTCCCGGCGGCCCCGCCTCGGGACTCGACTAGGTCGTGGACTCATAAGCTCTGAGCCACAGGCGGGTTGAGGCGAGCAGGACGGCGGCGAGGAAGTTCCTGGCGAGCTTGTCGAAGCGCGTTGCGATCCGCCTGAAGTGCTTGAGCTTGCAGAAGAAGCGTTCGACCTGATTGCGCTGGCGGTAGATCGCCGGCTCGACGGAGCGCTGGACCTTGCGATCCTTCTGGGTGGGGATGTGGGCGCAGCCGCCGCGGGCGCGGACGAGGTCGATGACGGCTTGGGCGTCGTAGCCGCGATCGGCCACCAGCGCCTGAGCGGGCGGCAAGCCGTCGATCAGCGC
>NZ_JCANTT010000016.1:0-219773 GCF_059568645.1 Phenylobacterium composti DSM 19425
TCGGCGAGCGGGTCGGTGAAGAAGCCCTCGGCGACCACCTCCTCATGGACGGCGTCGTCGATGCGGTCCTCGAAGGCCTCGGCCTCGTCCTCGTCCAGTTCCTCCATCTCGCGCCAGACCAGCGCCTCGACGCCCTCGCGGATGTCCCGGCGGCGGGCGTTCACGCGCTCCCGCCGGGCCTCGGCCCGGCGGGCCTCCTCCTCGCGGGCGTCGCGGGCAAGGTCGCGGGCCAGCCTGGCCTCCAGGGCGAGGCTTTGGCGGATGGAGCGGGACATGCGCTGGAACACCAGGGCCGCCCTCGCCCGCTCTTCGGGGCTCTCGGCCGCCTCGGCGTCCTGGGCGGCCTGGCGGGCGAGGCCCATGCCGAGCTCGGCGAGCTCGGCCAGGATGCGCGCGTGGCGCTCGGCCATGTCCGCAGGATCGAACATGAACAAAACGAGAACATAGAAACGACGGGAAAGCAAATGATTTCCGCTTCGCAGCGGACCCGGAAGGCCCGCATGGCCACGGAACAGCGCCAGCGCGGCCTGTGTCTTGCGGGTGGTCTGCGGCTTGGCGCCCAACGGGCGGGTCAGTAGCCGACCAGGGCCTCGGCGCGGCGGGTGGCGGCGGAGAGGCGGGCGGACCAGTCGGTGATGAGGGCGGCGATCTCGGCCTCGCCGGCGTCGGCGGGGACATGGAGGGGGCCTTCCCAGACCACCGCCCCGCGGCCGAAGGGAGCGGCGAACATCACCTTGTCCCAGGTGTCCTCGAGCCGCCAGGCGGGGCGGGCGGCGATGCCCATGAGGAACACCGGCTGGCCCGAGCGGCGGGCGATCTGCAGGGCGCCCGGCTGGATGACCTCATTGGGGCCGCGGGGACCGTCAGGGGTGACCACCAGGGCGCCGCCGCCGCCCACCCAGGCGGTGGCCTCGCGGATGGCGGCCACGGCGGCCCGGGCCTTGGCCGCATCGCCCTTCTTGGCCGAGGAGACGCGGATGGCCGGGAAGCCCGACATCTGCAGGGCCCGGGCGATGAACTCGCCGTCGGCGGAGGGCGAGACCATGCAGCGGGTGCGCTTGCGCCACCATTGCGGCGCGGTGGCCAGGCACAGGGGGATGCGGCCATGCCAGAAGAGGGCGATGGCCCCCCGGGAATCGTCGGCCAGGACGGGCTCCACCGCCTCGACGTTCTCGTGCCGCCAGCGCACCGTGCGCAGCACAAGGCGCAGATAGCCGCCCAGCAGCCAGCCCAGGATGGCCTGGACCCCATCGCTCCGCAGGATCTTCTTCAAGCCGGTTCGGCCTCGAGATGCTGGCTCCTGGCGAGGCGGGCGTAGAGCCCGCGCTTGCGGACCAGGCTGGCGTGATCGCCGGTCTCGACGATGCGGCCCTTGTCGATGACATAGATGCGGTCGGCCCCACGCACGGTGGAGAGGCGGTGGGCGATGAGCATGGTGGTGCGGCCGGCCATCAGGCGCGACAGCGCCGCCTGCACCTGGGCCTCGCTCTCGGTGTCGAGGGCGCTGGTGGCCTCGTCCAGCAGCAGGATGGGGGCGTCCTTGAGGAAGGCGCGGGCGATGGCGATGCGCTGGCGCTGGCCGCCCGAGAGACGCGCCCCGGCCTCGCCCACGGGGGTGTCGTAGCCGTCGGGCAGGGCCATGATGAAGTCGTGGGCGGCGGCGGCCCTGGCGGCGGCCTCCACCTGGGCCTGGGTGGCGCCGGGCCGGGCGTAGCAGATGTTGGCCCGGATGGTGTCGTCGAACAGGAACGGCTCCTGGGTGACGAGGGCGATCTGGTCGCGCAGGGAGGCGAGGGTGACGTCGCGCACGTCATGGCCGTCCACCGTCACCCGGCCGGAGGTGGCGTCGTAGAAGCGCGGGATCAGGTTGAGGATGGTGCTCTTGCCGCCGCCCGAGGGGCCGACCAGGGCGACGGTTTCGCCGCGGCGGGCCTCCAGGGTGACGTCGGAGAGGGTGGGCGCCCCGTCGGCGCCGTAGCTGAAGCCGACGTTCTCGAAGCGCACCGTGGCCTCGCCCGGCGGCAGGGCGGCGGCGCCGGGCTTCTCGCGGACCTCGGGCTCCACGTCGAGGGCGGCGAACAGGCGACGAGCGGCCGACAGGCCCTCGGCGAAGACGGTCTGCAGATTGGCGAGCTGGCGCAGGGACTGGGAGGCGACCCCCAAGGCGGCGATGAAGGCCACGAAGGCCCCCACGGTCATGCCGCCCTGCTGCGAACGCCAGCCGGCGTAGGCGATCACCGCGGCGGTGATCAGGGTCATCAGCAGCTCGGTGGCGGGGGCGGCCCGGGCCCGGGCGTTGGCCCCCTTGGTGAGATGCTTCTGGCGGCGGCGGACCACCTCGCTGACCCGGGCCTCCTCATAGGCCTCGCGGTTCTCCAGCTTGACCACGCGCACCCCGTCCAGGCTCTCCATGATGGCGGTGGAGAGGGCGGAGGTCTCGGCCATGGCTCCCTTGGCGGCCTTGGTGGTGCGCTTGGCGAACCGGCGCATGATCCAGCCGGCGGCGGGCAGGGCGACGATCAGCAGGATCGACAGGTTGCGGTCATTGGAGACCATGACCGTGATCGCCCCGATCACGATCAGCAGGTGCTGGGTGTAGTTGATGACTCCCGAGGTGGCCGCCTCGCGGATCAGGCCCGCGTCGTACAGCACTGAGGAGACGTAGGCGCCGGAGTGGCGGCTGCGCAGATGGGCGAGGTCGGCCCGCACCAGCTTGCCGAACAGCTGCACCTGGATGTCGCCGACCACGGCGTTGCCGATGCGGTTGACGAGGGTCGCCTGGGCCACCTGGGCCAGGGCCCGGGCCACGGCGTAGACGGCGATGGTCAGCGGCAGGACCAGCAGGGCGCCGGGCTTGTGGTTGACCATCAGGTCGTTCACCGCCGGCTCCAGGATCTGGACGAGGCGGGTGGTGAACCAGGCCGCGACGATCCCGGCGATCAGGGCGCCGGTCCAGGCCGGCCAGCGCGGGGCCAGATAGGCCCGGGCGACCCGCGCGGCCACGGCGCGGCCGGACAGCTCGGGCGGGGGGCTTTCGCTCATTGGCGTGGGGTCGGACGTTGTGCGGCGGGAGTCAAGCGCCGTGCGGTGCGGCTTCCTCTCCCGGGCGCGAGGCCCTACTTAGCGGCCATGAACGAACAGACGGTCCAGAACCCCTTCGACCTGACGACGCCGGGCGGGCGCCTGAAGGCCTATCTGGACTATCTGTGGAAGGACCACGCCTATCTGCGGCTGGGCTTTTCCAACGCCCACTGGATCTCGGAGGAGCTGGTCCGCACCAACCAGCCCTGGCCGCACCAGCTGGCGGCCTGGAAGGCGCGGGGGATCAAGACGGTGATCAACCTGCGGGGCGGGTTCGACGCCAGCTTCCACGCCCTGGAAAAGGACGCCTGCCAGCGCCTGGGCCTGACCATGGTGGACTTCACCATCACCTCGCGGGAGGTGCCCAGCGTGCAGCGGGTGCTGGGGGCCAAGCGCCTGTTCGAGACCATCGAATATCCGGCCCTGATGCACTGCAAGTCCGGCGCGGACCGGGCGGGCATCATGAGCGTGCTCTACATGCACTTCCGGAAGGGCAAGACCATCCGCGAGGCCATGGACCAGCTCCACCTGCGCTACCTGCACATCAAGCAGGGCAAGACCGGGGTGCTGGACTACACCTTCGAGCGCTACCTGGAGGAGGGCGAGCCGGCCGGCATGAGCTTCCTCGAATGGGTGCAGAGCCCGATGTACGACCCGGCGGGCATGAAGGCGAAGTTCCGCAGCCAGATGCTCGGCGCGCTGCTCACCGAACGGCTGCTGCGACGAGAGTAAGCGCCCGATTAAGTGTCATCTGGGCGACAGACGCGGCGGCTTGGCCGTGTCAGAATGGCCGCATGGAGGAGGCGTCGACCGTCGACACGGCCGAGGAGTACTGCGCCCTGCTCTGCGTCAGGGCGGATGGAGTCGTACCGTTCGTGGACCTGGAGGTCTGGACGGAGCTGGCCGATCTGAGGGAGCGGGCGAAGCGCCTGCTCCGGGAGCACCAGAGCTGCGACGCGGTCGAGGTGTGGCGTGGCGGGACGCTCCTCGACCGCATCGTGCGGGACTGAGCGCCTTAGCCGTCGCTGGCCGACGGCGAGAGCAGCTTGTGGGCGTGGATCACGAAATAGCGCATCAGGGCGTTGTCCACGGTCTCCTGGGCCTTGGCGCGCCAGGCGCGGACGGCTTCCTCGTAGGACGGGAAGGCGCCCACGAGGTCGATCTTGGAGAGGTCGCGGAACTGGGGCGGGCCTTCCAGGGATTTGAGCTCGCCGCCGATGACGAGGTGAAGGAGCTGTTGGTCGTCGGACATGATGTTCGGTTACGCTTCTTGAGCGACCCCAAGGGTCAGTTTGCGCTGCCGATATGCCGGACCCGGTCCAGGATCAATGGGGCGAGGGCCGGCGCGGCGCATACGAGGCTCGCCTGCACGGGCCGGGGGCGATTGTAGCGGAAAGCATGGCCAAGGTGGTCGCCCACGAAGGCGCCCGCCTCGGTGGCGATGAGGTCGGCGGCGGCCAGGTCCCAGTCGTGCTTGGCCACGGGGGCCACGGCGCAGTCGAAGTCCCCTGCGGCGACAAGACACATGCGGTAGGCGGTGGAATTGCGCTGCTCCACATGCATCTGCGGCCAGGGCACCGGCCAGCCGTCCCGGGTGAAGACCCGCGGGTCGCCGGCCATGCGGGCGTTCTCCAGGGCCTTGGCCGAGCCCACATGGATGGGGGCGCCGTCGAGGGTCGCCCCGCCGCCCAGGACCGCGGCGTAGGTCTCGCCCACTTCGGGGGCGTAGACGACCCCGGCCACCGGCCGGTCGCCGTCCACCACCGCCAGGGCCACGGACCACCAGGGCCGGTCGTTGAGGAAGGCGCGGGTGCCGTCGATGGGATCGACCACGAAGATCCGCCGCTGGTCCAGGCGCACGGGATCGTCGGCGGTCTCTTCGGACAGCCAGCCGTAGTTGGGGCGGGCGGTGAGCAGGCGCTCCTTCAGCAGCCGGTCGGCGGCCAGGTCGGCGTTGGTCACCGGCGAGCCGCCGGCCTTGTAATCGATCTCCAGCCCCCGGCGGCGCAGGCGCTCGGCCAGTTCGCCCGCCTCGCGGGCCGCGTCCAGAAGAAGGGCGAGGTCGTCCAGGATCAGCGCCCCGCGATGGCCAGGCCGTCGACCAGCAGCGACGGGGCGTTGGTGGCGCCGCGGAACTCCAGGTCGGAGCCCGGGATCAGACGGCCGTAGATGTCGATGAGGTTGCCGGCGACGGTGATCTCGCTCACCGGATAGGCGATCTCGCCGTCCTCGAACCAGAAGCCCGCGCAGCCCACCGACCAGTCGCCGGTGTTGCCGTTGAGCGAGGGGCCGAACATCGAGGTGATGAGGAGGCCCTTGCCGGCGTCCTTCATCAGGCCCTGGAGGTCCTTTTCCCCCGGCTGGAGGGTGAGGTTGGACGGAGAGACGCCCGGCGGGCCGGCGAGGCCGCGGGAGGCGTGACCGGTGGTGGTCAGGCCGAGCTGCCGGGCCGAGGCCGAGTTGAGCAGCCAGGTGGTCAGCACCCCGGCGTCGATCAGGTTGCGGCGGGCGTTGCGCACGCCCTCGTCGTCGAACGGCGTGGAGCCGAGGCCGCGGGGCCGGTGCGGATCGTCGGTGACGGTCACGTGCGGGCCGAACACCGGCCGGCCCAGCCTGTCCTTCAGGAACGAGGTGCCGCGGGCGATGGCCGGACCCGAGATGGCGCCGACCAGCGGGCCGAGCAGCGAGGCGGCCAGGCGGTTCTCGAAGATCACCGGGGCGGTGGTGGAGGCGATCTTGCGGGCCCCCAGGCGCGCGGCGGCCCGCCGGCCGGCCTCGGCGCCGAGGGATTCGGGCGAGGGCAGGTCGGCCTCCCAGCGGGTGGAGCGGCCGTCGTATCCGACCTCCATGCCGCTTTCGTCGCCGGCGATGGCCGAGGCGCCGATGGAGAAGCCCGACGCGCGGTGGACGCCGGTGAAGCCGCCGCTGGTGACGATCACCCAGCGGGACGAGGACCAGGAACTGCTGCCGCCGTCGGAATTGGTGACCTTGGGCTGGGCGCGGGCGGCGGCCTCGGCGGCGCGGGCCCGGGCCTCCAGGGTCTCGGGGCTGGGCTCGGTGGGATCATAGAGGTCGAGGTCGGGCAGTTCGCCCCGGGCCAGCATCTCGGGGTCGGCGAGGCCGGCGTAGGGGTCCTCGGGGGCGAGCCTGGCCATGGCCACGGCCCGCTCCACCAGCCGGGCGCGGGCCTCGGGGGAGATGTCGGAGCCGGAGACGGCGGCCTGCCGCCGGCCGACGAAGACCCGCAGGCCCAGGTCCCGGGATTCCTCGCGCTCCACCTCCTCGAGGTCGCCCTCGCGGACGCTGACGGAGAGGCTGCGCCGTTCGGCGCCCACGGCTTCGGCCGCGTCGGCCCCGGCCTTGAGCGCGGCGGTCACGACGTCGTTCAGCAGGTTCTCGTCCATCCCGGCCATATGGCCGACCGGGGGCCGCGGAACAAGCTCAGGGGATGGCGTAGAACAGCAGGGCCGCGCCCACGGCCACATAGGCGATCCAGGTGGCCAGGGTTCCGAGGGCCCGGGGCGGGGTGGCGCCGCTGCTGCGAGAGATGCCCACGGCGTGCAGCACCCGGCCGGTGAACAGCACCAGGCCAATGGGGTGGATCAGCAGCGGCGGGGCGCCGGCCAGGGCCAGGACGGCGAGGCCGGCGAGGGCGGGCGGCACATACTCCGTGGCGTTGCCGAAGGCGCGGATGGCCTGGCCGAGCGCCGGCACGCCGCCGTCGCCCAGGGAGACGTGATGCTTGCGCCGCTGGCGGGTGACCAGCACCGCCAGCACCAGCAGCAGGAAGATGTGCAGGCCGGCCCAGAGGGCGACCGCGTGCGCGGATGCGGTGACGTCCATGGCCTTGTCCAGTTCCCCCCGTTCCCCAGTCCAGCTGGCCCGGTCCCGTTTGCGCGCGCCTCGGCTAGTCCACCGGCTTGCCGTCGCCGGGCAGGCCGAGCTTAGCCCACTTCTCGGTGACGGTCTCGACCACCTGCGGGTCCATGAACAGCTTCTCGCCCCATTCGCGCCGGGTCTCCGGGGGCCACTTGTTGGTGGCGTCGAGGCCGATCTTGGAGCCGAGGCCGCTCTCGGGCGAGGCGAAGTCCAGATAGTCGATGGGGGTGTTCTCGATCACCGTGATGTCCCGGGCCGGGTCCATGCGGGTGGAGATGGCCCACATCACGTCCTTCCAGTCGCGGGCGTCGATGTCGTCGTCCACGACGATCACCCACTTGGTGTACATGAACTGGCGCAGGTAGCTCCAGACGCCCATGAGCACGCGCTTGGCGTGGCCGGGGTAGGCCTTCTTCATGGACACCACCGCGATCCGGTAGCTGCAGCCCTCGGGGGGCAGCCAGAAGTCCACGATCTCGGGGAACTGCTGGCGGATCAGCGGGATGAACACCTCGTTGAGCGCCTCGCCCAGGACGCTGGGCTCGTCCGGCGGGCGGCCGGTGAAGGTGGTCAGGTAGATCGGGTCCTTCCGCATGGTGATGGCGGTGACCTCGAACACCGGGAAGCGCTCGACGGAATTGTAGTAGCCGGTGTGGTCGCCGTAGGGGCCCTCGTCGGCGTAGTCGTCCAGGTGGACGTGGCCCTCCAGCACGATCTCGGCCTGGGCCGGGACCATGAGCGGCACCGTCCTGGCGGGGACGAGGTCGAGCTTGGCGCCGCGCAGCAGGCCGGCGAACTGGTACTCGCTGAGGGTGTCGGGCACCGGGGTGACGGCGGCGAGGATGGTCCCGGGATCGGCCCCGATCACCGCGCAGGCGGGCAGCGGCTCGCGCCGGCCCTCGGCCTTCCAGCGGCGGTGGTGCTGGGCGCCGCCCCGGTGGGCCAGCCAGCGCATGATGGTGCGGTTCTTGCCCAGCACCTGCATCCGGTAGATGCCGAGGTTGTAGTCGTCCTCCCGGGCCTCGGACGGGCCCTTGGTGACCACCAGCGGCCAGGTGATCAGCGGCGCGGGCTCGCCGGGCCAGCAGGTCTGGATCGGCAGCCTGGCGAGGTCGATGTCGTCGCCGGTGAGCACCACCTCCTGCACGGGGGCCTTCTTCACCGTGGCCGGGCGCATCCCCAGCACGGTCTTGGCCAGGGGCAGCATGTCCCAGGCGTCTTTCAGACTCCGGGGCGGCTCGGGCTGGCGCAGGAAGGCCAGGAGCTCGCCCACCTCGCGCAGCTCGGCGGCGGTGGTGCGCGACTTGCCCTCGAGGGTGACTCCCATGGCCACCCGCCTGACCGTGCCGAACAGGTTGACGAGGGCCGGCATGGACGAACGCTCGCCGTCGGCGCGGATGACATTCTCGAACAGCACCGCCGGGCCGCCCACCGCCAGCAGCCGGCGCTGGATCTCGGTCATCTCCAGGACGGAGGAGACGGGCTCGGTGACGCGGACCAGCTCGCCCGCGGCCTCCAGGGTCTCAAGGAACTCGCGCAGCGATCGGTAAGCCATCAGTCCTCCATCCGGGCCGGGGATTTACCCGCCGGGCCGGGCGGGGTCCAGAACGGCGGCCGCGGCTACTCCACCCGGCGGATGCGGGTGATGCGGACCGGGCGGACCAGCATCTCGCCCTTCATGGCGCCGGTCCCGGCGTTGGGATCGACGGGCTTGCCGAGGATCTTCTGGGCGACGTCGAGGCCCTCGATCACCCGGCCGAAGGCGGCGAAGCCCGGGGTCTTCTTCGGGTCCTTGGGATCGGCGTCGAGATAGTCCTGGTCGCCGATGACGATGAACCAGTCGGCCTGGGCGGTGCCGGGGGCGTGGCGGCCCATGGAGATGGTCCCGTTCACATGCTTGAGGCCGGTCTGGGTGGTGGGCTCGTGGGCCACCGGCGGCAGCACCTTCCTGGGATCGTTCTGCAGCCCGCCCTGGATCACCCCGTAGTCGTTGGGGGCGTAGCCCGGCGGCTTGGAGGCCCGGTAGAAGCTGGCGCCGTCGAACAGGCCCCGGTCCACGTACTTCAGATAGTTGGCCACGGTCTTCGGCGCCTTGTCGGCGTAAAGCTCGAGGACGATGGCGCCCTCGGCGGTCTCGATGCGGACCCTGGGATTGGCCGGCGCCGCGGCGGGCGGTTCAGCCGCCGTCTCGCCCGAGGCGGGCGCGGGCGCGGGCGCGGGGGCGGGCGCCTGGGCGCGGGCGACGGCGGCGAGGCCGAGGGCGGCGGCGAGGCCGAGGACGGAGCGGCGGATCAGCATGGCGCCGACCTTAGGCGGGGCCGCGGCGGCGGGCCAGAGGGTCCCGGCGCGGCCGCGGGCGCGGAAATCCGGCCAAATCGACAGGCGGGGGGCCAAAATGACGCAACGGGCGAAGGCGGATTAGGCCCTCGTTCACGGTGCAGCTTGTTGTATGGGAGCGCCGCCCATGCCGCCCCGTGTTCGCGTCCACATTCCAAGGCTCGTCGCCCTGATCCTGGCGGCGGCGTTCTGCGCCGGAGTCTGGGCGCTGGTGATCCTCGGCGTGCGCCGCCTGCTGGCCTAGCCGCCGCGGGCGGCCGCGGCGGCTCAGATCAGGCTCTGCAGCAGCCAGGCGACGAGGGCGGTGAGGAGGCTGCCCGTCAGGGCCCCGCGCACGAAGGCGCCGTGGCGTTCCCACCAGATCCGACGGGCGCGCATCCTTTGCGCGCGATCGAGCCTGCGTCTTTGCATCTGCCCTCCGACGGGATGTCTCTACCCGGCCCGAGCGCTGAGGAAAACCGCGGCGAACGGACGCTAGGGGGCCTCGGCGATCCCGACCATGGTTTTCAGCCAGCCGCCGGCCATGGCCTTGCGCCGGGCGCTGTTGGCCTCGCGCTGGTCGGCAGGGATCGAGGCCTGGTCGAAGAACAGGGTGTAGACGATCCTGGAGCTGCGGGCGTCCACCGGCCGGACCTCCACCGTGCCGTGGTAGAGGATCTTCGGATCGACGTCGGCGTAGGTGTAGGAGAGCGGGGTGCGGGCCACGATCACCTCCTCCACCCGGCCGGCGATGCGGCGCACGGCGCCCAGCTCGCGGTCGGCGCCCTGGGTGATCTCGCAGGTGGTGTTCAGCCAAGCCCCGATGTCGCAATAGCCGCCGACCTTCTGCCAGACCGTCTCGGCCGGGGCGTTCACCGCCGCCTCCTGGACGATGGAGACATAGTCCCCGGCCACGGCGGCGGCCGGCAGGGCGGCGGGCGCGGCGGCCAGGGCCGCGGCGAGCATCAGGCGCTTCATCAGTTTCCCCCTCGGTTTTTCGAATATGCGGTTCGGGGAACACTGTGGGCCATGCCGCGACCGTAGCCAAGCCGTAGCGTGGGGGAAGCGGTCAAAGGGTGCGAACCGAGCCAAGTCCCGCCCGCGGAGCTGGGCCCAAAGGCCGCCCGCCTCAATCGTTCCGCGGGACGATTTCGAAGCGGAGGATGCGGGGGTCTTCGCAGAGGCGTTCGGCGAGGGCGCGGGTCTGGACGCTGCTGGGGCCCCGGAGGGTGGCGCCGAGCTCGATGGCGCCGCCGGCGCCCACCAGCTTGTGCCGGACGGCCCGGGGCTTGAGCTTCAGCTCGCCCATCAGCCGGTGGAAGTCGTCCTCGGGGAACGCCGCCTCGCGCCGGTAGCGGACGGTGACGTCGATGATGCTGCTGGCGGGCAGGCGCTCGTCGATCCAGCGGAAAGCCACGAGGACGACGATGGTGGCCGCCGTACCGCTGACGGCCAGGCCGAAGGACGAGACGCCGTAGAGCGTGCCGAGTGCCGAGGTGGTCCAGAGGGAGGCGGCGGTGGTGAGGCCGTGGACCGAGAGCCCCTGGCGGAAGATCACCCCGCCGCAGAGGAAGCCGATGCCGGTGAGGATGCCGTGGGCCATCCGCACCGGGTCGATGCGGATGATCTCATGGGAGATGGTGGGCACCCAGTCGGTCTGGTGGACCGCGGCCAGCATCAGCAGGGCCGAGGTGAGGGCGACGAGGGTGTGGGTGCGCAGGCCCGCCGGATGACCCCGGGACTCGCGCTCGATGCCGATCAGCGTCCCGGCCAGGGCCGCTCCCGCCACCGGCAGGACGTAGCGGACGATATCGAGCTGGCTGAAGTCCATGCGCAGGCTCCCTGGCCGGGAGGATAGCGCAGAGCGCCGCCGTCCGTTTCCGGATCAGAGGAGGGCGGGCAGGACCCAGAGGACGAGCAGCAGGATCACCACCCCGGCCAGGATCAGCCCGGCGCGGGGGTTGGAGCCGAGGACGCCCTGCGGGTCGCCCCGGCCGGCCACCCGGGGCGGGCGGGGCGGCGGCTGGCGGCGGGCCTGTTCGCGCGCCTTGCGGTAGCGGCGAAGGTCGGTGACCCGCGGATCGTCCTCGGGGCGCCTGGCCATCAGCCCGCCAGCTTCTCGAGCTCTTCGGCGGCGATGTCGGCGTTGAAGTAGACGTTCTGCACGTCGTCTTCGTCTTCCAGGGCGTCGACCAGCTTCATGAGGCTGGCCACCGCATCGCCGGTCACCGGGGTGAGGGTCTTGGGCCGCCAGGCGAGGCTGGTGGACTTGGCCGGCCCGAGCACGGCCTCCAGAGCCTGGGCGACCTCGCTGAGGGCGTCGAAGGCGGTCCAGACGGTGTGGCCGTCCTCGTCGGACTCCACGTCGTCGGCGCCGGCCTCGATGGCCGCTTCCATCACCTTGTCCTCGGAGCCGGCCTCGGGCGGATAGACGATCTGGCCCAGGCGGTCCCACATGAAGGCCACCGAGTTGGTTTCGCCGAGGTTGCCGCCGTGCTTGGAGAAGATCGCCCGCACATTGGCGGCGGCGCGGTTGCGGTTGTCGGTGAGGGCCTCGACGATGACGCCGACGCCGCCGGGGCCGAAGCCCTCGTAGCGGATGGCCTCATAGGTCTCGGCGTCGGCGCCGGACGCCTTCTTGATGGCCCGCTCGATGTTTTCCTTGGGCATGGACTCGGCCTTGGCGTTGGCCACGGCCAGGCGCAGGCGCGGGTTCATGTCGGGGTCGGGCAGGCCGGACTTGGCCGCCACGGTGATTTCGCGGGAGAGCTTGGAGAACAGCTTGGAACGGGCGGCGTCGGCGCGGCCCTTCCGGTGCATGATGTTCTTGAATTTGGAATGTCCGGCCATGGTCCGTGGATCAGCTTCGGAATGGAAAGTCGGCTGGCTTCTACCCCGAAGGCCCCGCCTCGCGGAACCCCCGCCGGATGCAAGGGTTAGGCGTGGCAGCGCAGCCGGGAGTTCGCCATGACCGTGCCCACCGACGAGAGGCTTTACGAGGAGCCGACCGGCGAGATCGTCCACTGGATGCAGGCCGGGCCGCAGCGGGCCGTGCCGGCGGCCGCGGCGGCGGCGGCGACCACGGCCTTCCTGCTGGGCGTGGCGGCCACGATCGGCGGCCTGATGCTGTGGCGCTACCTCGCCCCCCGGAAGGAGGGCCTGCCGCCCTGGCGCTGGGGGCGGGGCCCCCTGCACTAGCGGCCGCCTGCCCTGGAGGGGGCGGACTAGAGGCCGGCGATGGCCTTGCCGCAGGCGGCGGTCTCCTCGGGCGACAGGCCCTGGCGGAGCTGGATGCGGCGGATCTCAAGGTCCTCGTCGGCGTAGGGCCAGTAGCGGATCGTCCGCTTGCGGCCGCGCGTGTCGGCGACGACCGCCGTGACCTGGCGGCTGGGATCGCCGGGGGTGAGCTGCAGGCTTTCCAGCTTCATGCCGTTGCGCAGGCCGCCCATCCAGGCCGGGCCGTTGCGGACCACGCCACGGACGGTGCGGGCGGCCAGGGAGCCCTGATGGTCGAAGCCGGCGTCGAAACCGTGGGTGATGGTGGTGACGGCCTGGAGGCAGCCGCCGAACATGGACTCGGGCGGATCGACCCGGTCGCGGCCGGCCACGTGGCGGGCCAAGTCCTCGCGCAGATTGAGCTGGGCCGCGCCCCAGGCGGCGTTCAGGAGGCGGTCCTGGAAGCCGGTGGTCTCGTCCGGGAACTGGGCCTTGCGGTCGAAGGCGGCCTTGAGGACGTCGTCGAGATCCTGACCGGCGCCGCGCTCGCGCAGGGCCTCGTCCCAGCGCAGGGCCAGCAGCAGGGCCCGGGCCGCGCCGGGCGCGGCCGGAGCCGCGTCATGGGCCTTGAGGGCGGCGTCGAATTCGTGGGCGGCGTCCTCCGGCGTGGCCAGGCCCGCCCGCAGCCGGGCGCGGATGGCCAGGAAGTCGCCGAGCCCCTGGGCGATCCAGCCGGACTGGGGCTCGGGGGCGGACGGCGGGGCGGCGAGGGTCCAGACCCAGACCCGCATCCGCTCGCTGGCGAGGCCCGCGGCCTGCTCGGGCGGGGCGTCCTTGGCCGCCGGCAGGATCACCGACAGGTATGGATCGGGCGGCGCGGCCGGCGGCGCGACCTCGGGGGTCGAGGCGCAGGCGGCGGCGAGGAGGGCGAGGGCGGGAACGAGGCGACGCATGGGGCGCACCTTAGCCTGCGTCGCGGCGGAAATGCGTCATGGCCGGCGCTCCTTGCTCCCGCTTCTCTCCCTGCTCCGGGCGGCTCAGCGCTTCTTGCGGACCACCGGGTGAGAGGTGGACAGGCCCCCGTCCACGGCGATCGTCTGGCCGTTGACGTAGGAGGACTCGTCCGAGGCCAGGAACAGGCCGGCGTTGGCGATCTCCATGGGGACGCCGTAACGGGTGAGCGGATTGAGCTGGCCGATCTTGTCCTCGGTGCCGCGGGCCCGGGCGCCGTCGAAGATGGGCTTGGTCATGCCGGTCTCGATGAGGCCGGGGGCGATGGCGTTGACCCGCACGCCGGTGCCGTAGAGCTCGTTGCAGGCGGTCTGGACGAGGCTGATGACCCCGGCCTTAGAGGCCGAGTAGGCGGCGCCGCCCGCGCCCGAGCGGATGCCGGCCACCGAGGCGGTGCAGATGATCGAGCCGCGGCCGTTGGGGATCATGGCCGCCGAGGCGTGCTTCACCCCCAGGAACGCGCCGATGAGGTTCACCCGCAGGATCTCGGCCCAGTAGTCGGGGGTCGCCTCGTGCAGGGGCAGGAAGCCGCCCGAGATGCCGGCGTTGGCCCAGAAGACGTCGAGGCCGCCGAACTCGGACTGGGCCTTGGCCACCAGGCTCTGGACGAAGGCCTCGTCGCCCGCATCGCCCTTCAGGGCCACCACCTTGCCGCCGGCCTTGGCCACCTCGTCGGCGGTTTCGGACAGGGCGTCGGCGCGGTCGGCGATGACCAGGCTGGCGCCCTCGGCGGCGAACAGGTTGGCGGCGGCGCGGCCGATGCCGCTGGCGGCGCCGGTGATGACGGCCGTGCGGCCTTGCAGGCGAGCCATGAAGTTCCCTTTCAAACGACTGTTTGAGGCAGGGATGGCACGGCGCGGCGGCGCGGGCAAGCGCGCCCGGCCAGGCCGCGGGGCCGGGCGGTTCAGCGCGGGCGGGCGAGCAGGCCCGAGGCGTAGCCGACGGTGACGGCGGCGAAACGGGACCTGCCGTTCTGGCCGTGGAATTCCTCGGTCCGCCAGACGTTGGAATAGGTGAGGCGCAGGCGCCAGATGCGGGCCACCACCCCGGCCTGGACCTCCTGCACCCAGGGGCGGCGCTCCACCCGGCGGGAGTCGCGGAAGGTGTTGCCGTCGAGGAAGATGTCCCGGGCGACGCCCTTGGTCTCGGCGCCGGCGTAGGCGTACCAGGCGAAGTCGCGGGCGGGGCCGAAGAAGGACGAGCCGCTGGGGGCGGGGCGGATGCGCGGCGGTCCGTAGTCTTCGGCCAGGTGCGTGCCGACCCGCACGGTGGCGCCGAGGCCGGCCGAGACCTGGACGGTGCCGGCGGCGACATTGACCGCCGGGGTGACGTCGACGCTGATCCCCTCGGTGCGCTCGGGGCGGCCGTCCTGGCCGGCGCGGAACACGGGCCACAGCTCGATAGGCCGCCAGCGCCGCTCGCCATAGACCACGAAGGCCAGCTCGTCCTTGAGCTGATAGTCCCAGCCCTTGGCCTCGGGGATGTGGTTCACCCGCTTGTGCCAGGTGTTCTGCGCGAAGTGGCCGAGGGCCGAGGGGCCGACCATGCCCACCTGCAGCTGCAGGCTGTCGAGCTGCTTCTCGGAATAGGTCATGACCTCGCCCCCCACATAGAGCCAGCCGGCGTAGGGGCGGTCATTGGGATCGGGGTCGACGCGGGTGAGGTCCTCCGGGGTGTAGATGCTCTGGCCGAGCACGAAGCCGCCCCGGAAGCGGGCCTCGGGATCCATGAACGGCAGGCGGCGGGCGCGGCCGGCGATGGGCGAACTGCGCGAGGGCGTGAGCACGTTCAGCTGCAGACCCTGGGTGTAGTAGCGATCGTCGTTGGGGCCGGGGATGAAGAACTCGTTCTCCATCTGCAGGGTGGCGACCCAGTCGTCGGCCTTGTTGGCGTCCTGGGCGCGGGCCGGCGCGGCCGCCGCCAGCCCCGTGGCGAGGGCCGCGAGCGCGCAGAACCGCAAGGCCGGACCCATGCTTCCCCCGCAACGAACTCCGAAAGGACCCAGGCGAGGATTTAGGCCAAGCTCCGCGCCCTGCGCCAGACGGCGCTTTCAGGCTTCCCTGGTCACGAAGGCGCGGATGGCGGCGATGATCCGGTCCTGCACGTCCGGCTCGAGATAGGCGTGCATGGGCAGGCTGATCACCCGGCCGGCCTTGGCCTCGGTGACCGGCAGGCCGCCGGGCTGGGGATAGTCGCGGTAGGGCGGCTGGCGGTGCAGCGGCAGGGGATAATAGACGGCCGTGGGGACGCCCTGTTCGCGCAGGGCCGCGGCGAGGCCGTCGCGGTTGTCGGTCTCGATGGTGTACTGGGCCCAGACGCTGACCCCGCCGTCGATGACCCGGGGCGTGGTCACCACGTCGGAAAGGCCCTCGGCGTAGCGGGCGGCGACGCGGTTCCGGGCCTCGATCTCGTCGGCGAAGATGGTGAGCTTCTGCAGCAGGACGGCGGCCTGGATGGTGTCCATGCGGCTGTTCAGGCCGATCCGCATGTTCATGTACTTGGGGTCGTGGTCGAAGACCCGGCCCTCGAGGTCGGACTTCACCGCCTGGCCGTGGACCCGCAGGGAGACCAGCAGGTCGTGCAGGCGGGCGTCCTTGCTGAGCACCGCCCCGCCGTCGCCGTAGCAGCCGAGGGGCTTGGCCGGGAAGAAGCTGGTGGTGGTGACGTCGGCCCAGTGGATCGGATGCCGGCCGTGGAGGGTGCAGCCGAAGCCCTGGGCGCTGTCGGCGATGAGCTTCAGGCCGTGGGCCTCGGCGATGGCGGCGATGGCCGGGTACTCGGCGGGCTGGCCGAAGAGGTCGACGGCGATGATCGCCCTGGGGGTGAGCCTGCCCTCGGCCTTCACCGCCTGGATGGCGGCCTCGAGGCGGGCGGGGTCGAGGTTGTAGGTGTCGGGCAGGATGTCCACGAACACCGGCGAGGCGCCCACCAGCGGCACGGCCTCGGCGGTGGCGGCGAAGGTGAAGGCCGGGCAGAAGACGGCGTCGCCGGGGCCGATCCCGAAGGCCATCAGCGGCAGCACCAGGGCGTCGGTGCCCGAGGCGCAGGCGAGGGCGTGGGGAGCCTGGCCGAAGGCGGCGAGCTCGGCCTCCAGCTGGGCGATCTCCGGGCCCATGATGTAGGCGCCCGAATGGACCACCTTGAGGATGGCGTCCTCCAGCGGCTGACCGAGGCGGGCGCGCTGGGCCTGAAGGTCGATGAACGGAATCATGGCGCGTGAATGCCACTGCGGCGCTGCGCCAACAAAACACGGATGGTGACGGTGTGTTTCCCCCCCGGCGCGTGGGGGCGCGTGGGGGGCGCGTGGGGAAACGCGCCTCCCCCGCCGGGCGGGGAAGGCGCGCAGGATGACTACGGCTTGGCGACCTCGCCGCCCTTCATGACGAAGGACACCTGGCGCAGGACGTTCACGTCGGCCAGCGGGTCGCCCTTCACGGCGATGATGTCGGCGGCCTTGCCGGGGGCGAGGGAGCCGATCTCGTCGGAGAGGTCGAAGTGGGCGGCGGCGTTGACCGTGGCGGCCTGGATGGCCTCCAGCGGGGTGAGGCCCGCCTGGACCAGCAGGGCGAACTCGCCGGCGTTGTCGCCGTGGGCGGAGACGCCGGTGTCGGTGCCGAAGGCGATCTTGACCCCGGCCTTGTGGGCGCGGCGGGTCATGTCGAGCATCAGCGGGCCGGCCTGCAGGGCCTTGGCGGTCTGGGCCGGGGTGAAGAAGTTGTTCGGGCTCTTGGCGATGCCCACCACGAAGTCGCCGGCCATCAGGGTCGGGATCAGATAGGCGCCGTTCTTCTTCATCAGGGCGATGCCCTCGGCGTCGAGCCAGGTGCCGTGCTCGATGGAATCGCCGCCGGCCTTCAGGAAGCTCTTGATGCCGTCGCCGCCGTGGGCGTGGGCGGTGACCTTGCGGCCCATGCGGTGGGCGGCGTCGACGATGGCCTCGAGCTCGGCCTCGGAGAACTGCTGGCCGAGGCCCGCGGCGGTGTTGGAGAGCACCCCGCCGGTGGCGGTGATCTTGATGATGTCGGCGCCCTTCCAGACCTGCTCGCGCACGGCCCGGCGGCAGTCGTCGGCGCCCGAGCACACCGAGCCGGGGCGCAGGACGTGCATGACGTCCTCGCTGTAGCCGTTCACGTCGCCGTGGCCCCCGTGGACCGAGATGGCCGAGCCGGCGGCGATGATCCGCGGGCCGGGGACGTCGCCGGCGGCGATGGCCCGGCGCAGGGCGAAGACCGCCTGGTTCTCGCCGCCGAGGTCGGCGACGGTGGTGAAGCCGGCCATCAGGGTGCGGCGGGCGTAGCGGGCGCCAGCCATGGCCTGGTCGGCGGAGGACTGGGTCACCTCGTCGAGGCGCGAGGTCGGGCCCTGCTGGCCAGTGATGTGGACGTGGCTGTCGATCAGGCCCGGCAGGACGAAGCTGTCCTTCAGGTCGACCACCTTGCCGCCCGGCTCGGCCGCATAGCCGTCGACCACGCGCACGATGCGGCCGTTCTGGACCACCAGGGTCTTCTCGGTCTCGACCTTGCCGCTGGCCGGGTCGAGCAGGACGCGTCCGGCCTGGACGAAGGTGAGCTGGGACGTCTGGGCCGGGGCGGCGGAGACGAGCAGGGCGGCGGCGAGCGCGCCCAGGACGAATTTCTTCAAGGTTGAACCCCCAACGCTACGAGGGGGCGGATTTAACGACCGGCGTCCGCCAAGGCCAAGCCCGGAAACGGGCGGGAGTCAGGCCTTGCGGAACACCCAGAGGTCGCCGGTCCCGCCGAGGTCCTGGGGCGGGCGGTCGAGGGCAAGGCCGGCCGCCTCGGCCAGGGGGCGGGGATCGGCCATCCAGTAGGTCAGTTTCTCGGCCGAGCTGTGGACGGGGCGGCCGGCGGGATCGAGCACCAGATATTCGATCACCTGCTCCAGCCGGGCGGGCGCCTCGCGGAAGCTGCGCGACTGAACGCGCAGGACCAGGCGGCGGCCGTCGGGCAGCGGCCGGCTGAACACCGGCGCGTTGGGATCGGCCGGGGGCAGGCTGCGCATGATCTCGAGCCGGGGCAGGTGGAAGGCGGCCAGGCCCCCGGGCGGCAGGTGCCGGGCCGCCACGGCGAAGGTGTTGCGCCACGCCGCGCCCGCCGGAACGTGGGCGAGGGTGAAGAAGGGGCAGATGACGGCGTCGAAGAGGCGCTTCAGGTCGAGGGCCGCCATGTCGCCGCGGCGCAGGGTGATGCGGGCGGCGACGTCCTCGGGCAGGGCCGAGCGCCGGGCCTCGGCCCGGGCGAGCATGGCGGGGGACAGGTCGATCCCCGTCACCAAGACGCCGCGCTCGGCCAAGGCCTGGCTGACCCGGCCAGTGCCGGCGCCTAGCTCCAGGACCGTCCCGCCCGGCGGGACGAGGCCGGCGTAGAAGTCCACGTCGCCCGCCAGGGAGGCGTCGGCGGCGGTGATCTCGTCGTAGAAGGCGGCGCTGAGGGCGCCGTCGGCGTAGTACGGCCGCACCCTGGCCACGTCCTGGCGCCTCCCGAAGCACTGCAGTTGCGCAGGGGGAATGGACGCCACACGTTGCGCAAGATCAAGGACGGGATCACATACTCATCGGCCAGGTTCGTGACCTGGCCTTGATGGGGAGCCCAATGACCAGCCTTTTCCGCCGCATCGCCCGTGCGGTCCTGATCGTGGCCGCGCCGCTGGCGCTCGCCGCCTGCGGGATCAACACCATCCCGACCAAGGAAGAGACCGCCAAGGCGCGCTGGGCCGACGTCCAGAGCCAGTATCAGCGGCGGGCCGACCTGATCCCGAACCTGGTGGCGACCGTGAAGGGCTATGCGGCCCAGGAGAGCAGCGTGCTGGTGGCCGTGACCCAGGCCCGCGCCGGCATCGTCAACACCCCGTCCGGCCCCGAGATCACCCAGGACCCGGCGGCCTTCCAGCGCTATGCCGCGGCCCAGAACCAGCTGTCGATGGCCCTGGTGCCCTTCCGGGTGCTGCAGGAGCAGTATCCGGACCTGAAGTCGAACGCCAATTTCATGGCCCTGCAGAGCCAGCTGGAAGGCACCGAGAATCGCATCGCCGTGGCGCGGCGCGACTACAACGAGGCCGTCCGCGACTACAACACCAGCCTGCGGACCTTCCCGACGGTGCTGTGGGCCAAGACCATCCATTCGGGCTCCAAGCCCATGCAGCTGTTCGAGGCCACGGCCGCGGCCCAGTCGGCGCCCACGGTGGACTTCTCGGCCCCGCCCGCGCCGGCGACGACGCCCGGATCGGCCCCGCCGCAATGAGCCTGCTTTCGGGGGCGCGGGGACTCGTCCTCGCGCTCCTCCTTGTCCTGGTCCCGGCGGCGGCGATCGCCCAGCCGAGGTTCCCGCCGCTCACCGGCCGGGTGGTGGACAACGCCGGCCTCCTCTCGCCCGAGGCCGAGCGGAAGCTGGACCAGGAGCTGGCCCAGCTGGAGGCCTCCACGGGGCGGCAGCTGGTGGTGGCCACCCTGCCGGACCTGCAGGGCTACGAGATCGAGGACTACGGCTACCAGCTCGGCCGCGCCTGGGGCGTGGGCTCGCGGGAGCGCAACGACGGCGCCCTGCTGATCGTCGCCCCGAACGAACGCAAGGTGCGGATCGAGGTGGGCTATGGCCTGGAGGGCGTGCTCACCGACGCCCTGTCGAGCATCATCATCCAGACCGCCATCCTGCCGGCGTTCCGGAGCGGGAACTACGAGCAGGGCATCCTGGCGGGAACCGATGAGCTGGTGCGCCAGCTGTCGCTGCCTGACGAGGAGGCGCGGGCCAAGGTCGCCGAGGCGGCGCAGGCCCAGGCCGCCCGGGGCGCGAGCGACGGCGGCTCGGCGATCCCGGTGATCTTCGTCATCCTCATCATCTTCTGGGTGCTGGGCGGGCTGATGGGGGCCTTCGGACGGCGCGGCCGCGGCCGGCGCCGCGGCGACCTGTGGTGGCTGCTGCCGATCCTGCTGTCGAGCGGAGGCCGCCATCACGGCGGCGGCGGTGGCGGCGGCTGGGGCGGCGGCGGCTTCTCTGGCGGCGGCGGGTCGTTCGGGGGCGGCGGATCCTCGGGGAGCTGGTGAGATGAGCAAGCCGCTGCTGAGCCCTTCAGACCTCGAGGCCATCGAGGCCGCTGTGGTGGAGGCCGAGGCCCGGACCACGGGCGAGATCTACTGCGTGGCCGCCGAGGAGAGCTCGGACTATCGCGAGACGCCCATCGCCTGGGCGGCGGGGGTGGCCCTGCTGGGGCCGGCGCTCCTGCTGCTGGCGGGAGTGCATGTGCAGGCGCCCGACCTGCTGGGCGGCTGGACCGCGGCCCAGGCGGCGGGGGCGGCCGAGGCGGCGGCCCGGCGGGCTCTGATCGGGGCGGTGCTGCTGCAGGGGGTGCTGTTCGTGGCGACCCTGGCCCTGGTCTCGATCGGGCCGGTCCGGCGGGCGCTGACGCCCCGGGCCCTGAAGCGCGACCGGGTGCTGCGCCGGGCCCAGGAGCAGTTCGTGGCCAAGAACCTGCACGCCACCCGGGAGCGGACCGGCGTGCTGATCTATGTCTCGTTCGCCGAGCACATGGCGGAGCTGATCGCCGACGAGGGCATCGCCGGCCAGGTGGACCCCCAGGTGTGGGAGCGGGCCATGGCCGCGCTCACGGCGGGGCTGAAGCGCGGCGAACCGGCGGAGGGCTTCCGAGCGGCCATCGGCCTTTGCGCCGAGGTGCTGGCCGAACGATTCCCCGCCCGGCCTGGCGACAATCCCAATGAACTTCCGGATGCGGTTACGGTTCTGCCCAACCTGTAGTCGCGAGAAAAGACGGCTTTCTTAACTTTGTGGGGCTTGCGGGCGCCCCCGGCAGGGTCAACGATGCCCTGTCCGCGGCCCACGCAGACCCACGTCTGCGCTAGGCCCAGGCCAGCCGTTGGGGGCGCGATTGGATGAAGGCGGGACGGGATGGGTGTCGGCCACGCCGTCTTTCATTGAGACGGCCGACCTTCTGCAACTGGGCATGGCCTACAAGCTGGTCACGGCCAAGGACGCTTCCGAACGCCGCTTCGTCGCCGTGGGCCGCCTGTGCCGGGACCTAACGGGGCTCGCCCCGGAAGAGGTGATCGACGACGCCGCCCGGCTCTATGCGCGCATCCTCCCCGAGCATCGGGAGGCCCTGGAGCGGGCCGAGGCCCAGGCCGCCGCCGCCCTGTCGCGCTTCGGGATCGAGGTGCGGATGCTGGACGCGGCCGGGGGCGTCGCCTGGCGGCGCGTCACCTCCACGCCCACGGCCCGGCCGGACGGGACCATCGTCTGGGACGGGCTGATGATGGACATCACCCCCCTGCGCCGGGCGGCCGAGACCCTGGAGGCCCAGCGCCACCGGCTGGAGGCGGCAGTGGAGGCTACGGGCCTGGGCTTCTGGGAATGGGACGTGCGCGGCGGCCAGGTCACCTGGTCCGAACGCAACGCCGAGCTGTTCGGCCTGCCGCCCGAGCGGGTGACCATGCCCATCGAGCGCTACGGCGCCCTCGTCCACCCCGAGGACCGGGCCCGGGTGCGCGAGGCTTATGAGCGGGCCCGGGACGGAGCCGGGCGCGACTTCGTGGTGGACCATCGCACCGCCCATCAGCCGGGCGGCGCCGCCCGCTGGGTCCAGGCCCGGGGGCGGGTGGCCAAGGACGAGGGCGGCGTGGCCCTGGTGGTGGGCACGACCCTGGACATCAGCGAGCGCAAGGCCACCGAGGAGCGCCGCGCCCTGCTGCTGGGCGAGCTGGCCCACCGGGGCAAGAACGGCATCCAGGTGATGATGGGCATCGTCAACCAGACGGCCCGGGGCGTCGCCAGCGTCGCCGAGTTCGAGGAGGTGCTGCTGTCGCGGCTGCAGGCGATGGCCGACAGCCAGGACCTGGTGACCGCCTCGGGCGGCCTGCCGGTGCGGCTGCGGGACGTGCTGCAGACCACCCTGACCCCGTTCGACGAGGCGCGCTTCGAACTGGCGGGGCCGGAAGTGGTGACCATCGGCGGCGACGTGGCGGTGGCCCTGGCCCTCCTGTTGCACGAGTTCTCGACCAATGCGGTGAAGTACGGGGCTCTGTCGGCGCCGGCGGGGCGGGTGCGGCTCAGCTGGTCGGCCCCGGAAGCGGGACAGACGGTGCTGGAGTGGACCGAGGCGGGCGGGCCGCCGGTGGCGTCCAGCGAGCGCAAGGGATTCGGCAGCCGGCTGATCGAGGTGGGGCTGCGCGCCCAGGGCGGGATGGTGGAGCCGGCCTTCGATCGCGAGGGCGTGCGGGTGCGGATGCGCTTCCCCGTCGCCGCGCAGGGGACGGGGCTCTAGGCCGCCCAGGAGGCGCAGCGCCCCTCACGAGCGCAGGATCTTTTCGTAACTTCGGTCCGCAACCTTGCGGGAACCGGCGGCCAAGCCTTAGCATCCGGCCGCCCAGCGGAGGACGCGTCGATGGCTTTCACCCTCAACGTCAACGGCAAGACCCTGACGGCCGATGTAGACCCGGACACCCCGCTCCTGTGGGTGCTGCGCGACAGCCTGGGCATCGTCGGCCCCAAGTACGGCTGCGGGGTGGGCGCATGCGGCGCCTGCACCGTCCATGTGGACGGCGAGCCGATGCGCTCGTGCATGATCCCCATCGAGAGCCTGGGGGCGGCCAAGGTCACCACCATCGAGGGGATCGGCGACACCCCCGTCGGCAAGAAGGTGCAGGAGGCCTGGACCCAGCTGGACGTGGCCCAGTGCGGCTACTGCCAAGCCGGCCAGATCATGTCGGCGGCGGCCCTGCTGGCCAAGAACCCCAAGCCCACCGATGCGGACATCGACGCGGCCATGGCGGGGAACATCTGCCGCTGCGCCACCTATCTCCGCATCCGCGCCGCCATCAAGCAGGCCTCGGGCCAGCCCAGCGGCTACAAGATGGAGGTCTGAGGTCATGACCGTGGAACTGACCGGCGCCTCCCGGCGCGACATCCTCAAGACCGCCACCGCCAGCGGCCTCGTCCTGTCGTTCTCCATCGCCGGCAAGGGCCAGGCGCAGGGCGGCGCGGGGCTGACCCAGCCGATCAACGCCTATGTGCGGGTGGCCCCGGACGGGATCGTCACCATCGTCAGCAAGAACCCCGACGTGGGCCAGGGCGTGAAGACCATGCTGCCCATGCTCATCGCCGAGGAGCTGGACGTTCCCTGGGAGAAGGTCCGCATCGAGCAGGCCGACAACGATCCGCAGGTGTACGGCCGCCAGTTCGCCGGCGGCTCCATGGCCACGCCCCTGCACTGGGACGACCTGCGCCGGGTGGGCGCGGTGGCCCGCTCCATGCTCGTGCAGGCCGCCGCCACGGCCTGGAACTGCCCGGCGGGCGAATGCACCACAAGGGACGGCGAGGTGATCCACGCCAGCACCGGGCGCAAGGCGAGCTACGGCTCCCTGGCGGCCCAGTGCGCCAATGTGCCGGTGCCGGACCCCAAGAGCCTGCCGCTCAAGGACCCCAAGGACTACCGGATCATCGGCCGTCCGATCCCGCAGTACGACACCGCCAAGATCGTCACCGGCCAGCCCCTGTTCGGCATCGACGTGCGCCGGCCGGGGATGCTGTACGCCACCTTCGAGAAGGCCCCGGTGTTCGCCGCCGGGGTGGAAAGCGCCGACCTCGCCGCCGCCCAGGCGGTGAAGGGCGTGCGCAAGGCCTTCATCGTGAAGGGGGACTCCAACGCCCTGCAGCCCGCCCCCGGCCAGATCGGCGCGGGCCTGCTGCCGGGCGTGGCGGTGGTGGCCGACACCTGGTGGGCCGCCCGCAAGGGCCGCGAGCGGCTGAACGTGAAGTGGGCCGCCCACCCGACCGCCGAGCAGTCCAGCGAGGGCTACGCCGCCAAGGCCAGGGAGCTGGCGGCGGGCCAGCCGCAGCGGACGGTGCGCAACGACGGCGACGTAGACGCGGCGCTGAAGGGCGCGGCCAAGACCTTGGAGGCGGCCTACGCCTATCCATTCCTCGCCCACGCGCCGCTGGAGCCGCAGAACTGCACGGCCGAGTGGAAGGACGGCAAGCTGGAGATCTGGGCGCCGACCCAGAACCCCGAGCCCGGCCGCCAGCTCTGCGCCAAGACCCTGGGCATCAAGCCTGAGGACATCACCGTCCACATGATCCGCGGCGGCGGCGGCTTCGGCCGGCGGCTGGCCAACGACTACATGGTGGAGGCCGCCTGGATCGCCCGGGAGACCGGGGCGCCGGTGAAGCTCCTGTGGACGCGTGAAGACGACATGCGCCACGACATCTACCGGCCGGCGGGCTTCCACTTCCTGCGGGGCGGCGTGGACGCGGCGGGCAACCTCGTGGCCTTCCACGACCACTTCGTCTCGTTCGGCGAGGGGACCAACTTCGCCCCGAGCGCGGGCATGGGCCCCAACGAGTTCCCGGCCAGGTTCACCCCCAACTGCCGGCTGGACGTGAGCGTCATGCCGCTCGGCGTGCCCACCGGCCCGCTGCGGGCGCCGGGCTCCAACGCCCTGGCCTTCGTCATGCAGTCGTTCATCGACGAACTGGCCCACGCGGCCCAGGCCGACCCCCTGGCGTTCCAGCTGAAGCTGCTGGGCGACAAGCCGGTGGTGGGCGAGCCGCCGGCGGCCTATGCGGCCGGCCGGATGGCGGGCGTGCTGCGCGCCGTGGGCGAGATGTCGGGCTGGGCCAACCGGGGCAAGCTGCCCAAGGGCGAGGGCATGGGCGTGGCCTGCTACTTCAGCCACATGGGCTATTTCGCCGAGGTGGCCCATGTGGCCGTCTCCCCGGCGGGCGAGGTGAAGGTGAAGAAGGTCTGGGTGGCCGCCGACGTGGGCCGCCAGATCATCAACCCCATGGGGGCCCTGAACCAGGTGGAGGGCTCGGTGCTGGACGGCCTGTCCGAGGCCCTGTTTCAGCAGATCACCATCGCCGGGGGCCAGGCCCAGCAGTCGAACTTCCACGACTATCCGCTGATGCGCATCACCGACGCCCCGCCGGTGGAGGTGAAGTTCCTGAAGACCGACTTCCCGCCCACGGGCCTCGGCGAGCCGGCCCTGCCGCCGGCCATCCCGGCCCTGACCAACGCCATCTTCGCGGCCACCGGCAAGCGCATCCGCAGCCTGCCGATCACGGCGGAGATGCTGAAGGCCTAGGGGTTCTGGCCGCCTCGGGCGGACGGGGCGGCGAATTGGCCTTGGCGGGCGTCGCGGCGGCTGCATGATGTGTCCCCAAACAAGTGTTTGAGGGGACGCTCGTGAGGAAGCTGCTGATCGCCAACCGGGGCGAGATCGCCGTCCGGATCGCCCGCACGGCCGCCGAGATGGGGATCGCCACGGCGGCGGTCTTCTCCGAGGACGACGCGGCCTCGCTGCACGTGAAGCGGGCGGACGCGGCCGTGGCCCTGAAGGGCGCGGGGCCGGCGGCCTATCTGGACATCGAGGGGGTGATCGCGGCGGCGCAGGAGGCGGGCTGCGACGGCGTCCATCCCGGCTACGGCTTCCTGGCCGAGAACCCCGCCTTCGCCCGGGCCTGCGCGGCGGCGGGGCTGACCTTCGTGGGGCCCGATCCCGAGACCCTGGACCTGTTCGGCGACAAGGCCCGCGCCCGGGCCCTGGCGCAGGGCTGCGGCGTCCCCGTCCTGGCTGGAACCGAGGGGCCGGTGACGCTGGACGAGGCCCGGGCCTTCCTCGCCGCCCACGGGCCGGTGATGGTCAAGGCGGTGGCCGGCGGCGGCGGGCGCGGGATGCGCCCGGCCATGACCGCCGACGAGCTGGCCGAGGCCTTCGCCCGCTGCGCCTCCGAGGCCAAGGCCGCCTTCGGCGACGAGCGGCTCTATGTGGAGCGGTTCCTGCCGCACGCCCGACACGTGGAGGTGCAGGTGGCCGGGGACGGGGCGGAGGCGATCCACCTGTGGGACCGGGAATGCTCGCTCCAGCGGCGCCGGCAGAAGGTGGTGGAGATCGCCCCGGCCGACATGCTGCCCTTCGAGCTGCGGCAGCGCCTGTTCGACCATGCGGTGGCCCTGGCGGCGGCGGCCCGCTACCGGGGCCTGGGCACCGTGGAGTTCCTGGTGTGCGGCGACGAGGCGGTGTTCATCGAGGCCAACGCCCGGCTGCAGGTGGAGCATACGGTGACCGAGGAGGTCCTGGGCCTCGACCTTGTGCGCCTGCAGCTGCAGCTCGCCGCCGGCCGCACCCTGGCGGAGGCGGGCCTGACCCAGGGGGCGGTGCCGGCGCCCCGGGGCCATGCGGTGCAGGCCCGGGTGAACCTGGAGACCATGACGCCGGACGGGGAGGCCCGGCCGGCGGGGGGCGTGCTGACCGCCTTCGAGCCGCCGTCGGGGCCGGGGGTGCGGGTCGACGGCTTCGGCTACGCCGGCTACGCCACCAGCGCGCGGTTCGACAGCCTGCTGGCCAAGGTGATCGTGCACGCCGGCGAAGGCGGGCTGGAGCGGGCGGTGGCGAAGGCCTACCGGGCCCTGGCCGAGTTCCGCATCGAGGGCTCGGCCTCCAACCTGGGCTTCCTGCAGAACCTGCTGGCCCTGCCGCAGGTGGCGGCGGGGGACGTCCACACCCGCTTCATCGACGCGCACATGGGCGAGCTGGCCGGGCCGCCCGAGGCCCATCCCAAGCTCTATTTCGACGCCTCGGCGGCGGAGGGCGGCGTGGGCGCGCGCCAGGCCGTGGAGGGGCCGCCCGGGACCAGCCCGCTGCACGCGCCCCTGCAGGGCACGGTGATCGGCATCGAGGCGGCGGTGGGCGCGACGGTGCGTCGGGGCCAGCCGCTGCTGATCCTGGAGGCCATGAAGATGGAGCATGTGGTCGCCGCCGAGACGGGGGGGACCGTCCGCGCCCTGGCCGTGGCGACGGGGGAGACCGTCTTCGAGGGCGACGTGGTGGCCTTCATCGAGCCCGGGGAGGTGGAGGATGCCGCCGCCGAGGCCGAGGCGGACATCGACCTGGACGCCATCCGCCCGGACCTGGCCGAGGTGATCGAGCGCCACCGCCTGACCCTGGACGAGGCGCGGCCCGAGGCCGTCGCCAAGCGCCGCAAGACCGGCCAGCGGACGGCGCGGGAAAACCTGGCCGACCTGTTCGACCCGGGCAGCTTCAGCGAGTACGGGGCCATGGCGGTGGCCGCCCAGCGGCGGCGCCGGAGCCTGGAGGATCTTCGGATCAACACCCCCGCCGACGGCATCGTCACCGGGGTAGGCTCGGTGAACGGCCATCTGTTCGACGCGGAGCGGGCCCGCTGCGTGGGGCTGGCCTACGACTTCACGGTGCTGGCGGGGACGCAAGGCCACTTCAACCACAAGAAGACCGATCGGATCCTGGAATTCGCCGAGCACTGGAAGGCGCCGATCGTCTGGTTCACCGAGGGCGGCGGCGGGCGGCCCGGGGACGTGGATGGGGGCCAGCTCGCGGCCTCGTCCCTGGACACCACCAGCTTCACCACCTTCGCCCGGCTGTCGGGCCTGGCGCCGCGGATCGCCATCAATTCGGGGCGCTGCTTCGCGGGCAACGCCATCTTCTTCGGCTGCGCGGACATCACCATCGCCACCCGCTATTCGAACATCGGCCTGGGCGGGCCGGCGATGATCGAGGGCGGGGGCCTGGGCGTCTTCACCCCGGACGAGATCGGCCCCTCTGACGCGCTCTACGCCAACGGAGCCATCGACCTTCTGGTGGAGGACGAGGCGGCGGCCACGGCGGCGGCCAAGCAGCTCCTCAGCGTTTTCCAGGGGCCGGTGGCCGACTGGCGCTGCGCCGACCAGCGGCGCCTCAGGCACCTGATCCCCGAGAACCGGGTGCGGGCCTATGACGTACGCGAGGTGATCCACACCCTGGCCGACGAGGGCTCGTGGATCGAGCTGCGCGGCGGCTATGGCCGGGGCATGATCACCGGCTTCCTGCGGATCGAGGGGCGGCCCCTGGGGCTGATCGCCAACGACCCGCGGCGCCTGGGCGGAGCCATCGACAGCGAGGGCGCGGAAAAGGCGGGCCGGTTCCTGATGCTGTGCGACGCCTTCGACGTGCCGATCCTGTCCCTGTGCGACACCCCGGGCTTCATGGTGGGGCCGCAGAGCGAGCTGACGGCGGCGGTGCGGCGCGGCTCGCGGATGATGGTGGCGGCCACCAGCGTAAGCGTGCCGATGTTCACCGTTGTGCTGCGCAAGGGCTACGGCCTCGGCGCCCAGGCCATGGCCGGCGGCGACTTCTCGGCCCCGGCGATGATGCTGGCCTGGCCCACCGCCGAGTTCGGGCCCATGGGCCTGGAGGGCGCCGTGCGCCTGGGCTACCGCAAGGAGCTGGCGGCCGAGACCGACCCGGCGGCGCGGCAGGCGCTGTTCGAGAAGCTGGTCGGCAAGATGTACGAGAACGGCAAGGCGCTCTCGGTGGCCTCGGTGGTGGAGATCGACGCCGTCATCGACCCCATGGAGACCCGGGCCTGGCTGGTGCGCGGCCTGAAGGCCTGTCCGGTCCCGCCCAAGCGGCCCGGCAAGAAGCGGATGGTGGATACGTGGTGAGGCGGGCCTGATCGGAAGGCCGGGGGCGCCCCTCAGTGGGGGACGTAGCTGCGCAGCACGTCGTCGATGATGCGTTCGAGCTGGGCGAGGGAGCTGCACTGCTGGGCCACGTGGCAGAAGCGGGCGTAGCGGTCCATGACGCTGTCGCCCTGGCCCCAGTAGCTCTCGGGCTCGGGGTTCAGCCAGATCACCGCCCGGCTGCGGTCGTGGATCTGCTTCATCAGGTCGAGGCGCGGCTCGGCGTGGTTGGAGCGGCCGTCGCCCAGGATGATCACCGTGGTCCGACGGTCGAGGCGGTCGAAGTGGTTCTCGGCGAAGTCGGCCAGGGCCTGGCCGTAGTCGGTGGACTGGAAGCCGATCTCCTGCAGCACCTTGAGGATCGCCCCCTCCACCTCGTTGGCGTCGAGGATGTCGGACACCGGGATCAGGCGGCCCGAGAAGGCGAAGGCGTCCAGGCGCTCCACCACCTCGTTCAGGGAATAGAGGAAGGTGAGCAGGAACTGGGCGAAGGCGGCGACGGACTTGGAGACGTCGCAGATCACCACGATGGCGGGCTTTTCGACCTTCTTGACCTTCCACGCGATCTCGAAGGGCACGCCGCCGTAGGCGTTGGAGCGGCGCAGGGTCTTGCGCACGTCCAGATGACCCTTCTGGGCGGCGCGGCGGCGGCGGGCGTATTTGGTGGCCAGGCGCCGGGCCATCCGCCGCACCAGCTGCTGCATGAGGGCGTAGTCGGCGGGGGCGACCCCGCCGTCGGCGTTGAGCTGCTTCACCGCCAGGCGCTCTTCCCGGAGTTCCTGGGCCGAAGCGGCGGCGTAGAGGTCGTGCTGGCGCTGGACGTAGCTGCGGGCCTGGTCGAACAGGCGGGCGCGGCCGGCCTCCAGGCGATCGGCGAGAGCCTCGCCCTGGCCGTCAGGCAGGCGGCGGGCGCGGGCGATGATCGCCTCGATCTCCTCCAGCCCCATCTCTTCCAGCAGTCGGCGGGTGAGGCGGCTGCGCTGGGTGGTCAGGCGGATGTCGGCGACGCCGGCGGCCTGGGCGGCGGCCTCCATGCTCTGCTGGAGCGCGGCGGAGTCGCCCTCGAGCAGGGCCTGGGCGAGGGGACTTTCCGCCACCTGTTCGGCCTCGGCCTCATTCAGGGGCGCCTGGGGCGGCGGCGCTTCGAGACGGTCCCGGTCGAAGAAGGCCTCGAAGGCGGCGTCGAAGCGCTCCACCTCCTCGGCAGACTTGGCGAGGGTGGCGCAGAGGGCGTCCTTGAACAGGGCCCGGTCGGTGAAGCCGGTGACCGCCACGGCCCGGGTGGCGTCGATAGCCTCGGCCGGGGAGACCCGGACGTCGGCGGCCCTGAGGGCGCGGAAGAACTGCTCCAGGGTGTGCTGCATCACGAGCTTCCCTGGCGGGCGCGCCAGGGCGTGGCGGAAGCGGCCTGCCCCCTCGGCCATCGGCCCTTCAGGCGATAGTCGCCCTCCCGCCGCTGCGCGGGGGAGGCCAGGAGCGGGGCCGTGGCGGCCGTCACCGGCGGATCAGCTCCACGACCTGGGGTTCGATGGCGGCGATGTCCTGCTCGAACTTGAGGATCACGTTGAGGGTGTCGCGGACCACCTCGGGATCGAGGCTGTCGGCGTTGAGGAGGACGAGGGCCCGGGCCCAGTCCACGGTCTCGGAGATCGACGGCGCCTTGCGCAGGTCGAGGGACCGCAGGGTCTGGACGAAAGCCACCAGCTCGCGGGTGAGCTTGGCCTCGATGCCGGGCACCCGGGAGGCGACGATCTTCTCCTCGAGCGCGGCCTCGGGCAGCGGGATGTGCAGGTGGAGGCAGCGGCGCTTCAGGGCGTCGCCCAGGTCGCGGACATTGTTGGAGGTGAGGAACACCAGGGGCGGGACCTTGGCCTTCAGCACCCCGAGCTCAGGGACCGAGACCTGGTAGGCGGACAACACCTCCAAGAGGAAGGCCTCGAAGGCCTCATCCGACTTGTCGATCTCGTCGATGAGCAGCACGCAGCCGTCGTCCTGCTGCAGGGCGCGCATGAGCGGCCGGGGCTCAAGGAAGGGCTCGGAGAAGAACAGGTCGCCCATGCCGTGCAGGCGGTCCATGGCGGCGTCCATGGTGGGGGCGTCGGCCAGGGCCTCGCCCATCCGGTCCTTGAGGATCTGGGTGTAAAGCAGCTGCTTGCCGTACTTCCACTCGTACAGCGCCTTGGACTCGTCGAGGCCCTCGTAGCACTGCATCCGGATCAGGGGCTGGCCCAGCATGGCGGCGGTGGAGAGGGCGAGCTCGGTCTTGCCGACGCCGGCCGAGCCCTCCACCAGGATCGGCTTCTGCAGGTTCACGGCCATGTAGAGGGCCGTGGCGATGCGGCGGGAGGCGATGTAGCCGACCCCCGCAAGACCCTCGATCAGGGCGTCGACGGAGGCGAACGGATCGGCGCCGGAATTGGCGGCCGCGGGCGTGGAAACGGTCAAAGGGGAGGCTTTCGAAATCGCACGGGAAAAAGAACCGCGCGATAGTGCCAAGCGCCCGCCCGGGAGGCAAACGCCCGTTCGAACGGGCGTCGCCTTCCGGGTTTGTCATGGAGGCCCCCGCCGCGTGCGGCGGCGGGCGCGTCAGGGCGCGGGCTTGATGTCGAAGGTCACGCCCTGGGCCAGCGGCAGGGTGCGGCCGTAGTTCAGGGTGTTGGTGGCCCGGCGCATGTAGGCCTTCCAGGAATCCGAGCCGGCCTCGCGGCCGCCGCCGGTGTCCTTCTCGCCGCCGAAGGCCCCGCCGATCTCGGCGCCCGACGGGCCGATGTTGACGTTGGCGATGCCGCAGTCCGAGCCGCGGGCGGAGATGAACAGCTCGGCCTCGCGCATGTCGTTGGTGAAGATCGACGAGGACAGGCCCTGGGGCACGTCGTTCTGGAGGGCGATGGCGGCCTCCAGGTCGCGGTACTTCATGACGTAGAGGATCGGGGCGAAGGTCTCGCGCTTCACCACCTCGGTCTGGGCGTCCATCTCCACCAGGGCCGGGCGGACATAGAAGGCCTCGCCGTCGCCCACGCGCTCGCCGCCATGGACCTTGCCGCCGGCGGCCCGGGCCTCGGCCAGGGCGGTCTGCATGGCGTTGAAGCTGGCCTCGTCGATGAGAGGCCCGACGAGGGTTCCGGCCTCGCGGGGATCGCCCACTGGCACCGAGGCGTAGGCCGCCTTCAGGCTGGCGACAAAGCCGTCATAGAGGCTTTCGTGGACGAACAGGCGGCGCAGGGTGGTGCAGCGCTGGCCGGCGGTGCCCATGGCCGCGAAGGCGACGCCGCGCAGGGCGAGGTCGAGGTCAGCGGTGGCGGCGATGATGGCGGCGTTGTTGCCGCCCAGCTCCAGGAGGGCGCGGGCGAAGCGCCGGGCCAGGCGCGGGCCGACGGCGCGGCCCATGGCGGTGGAGCCGGTGGCCGAGACCAGGGGCACCCTGGGATGGTCGACCAGGGCCTCGCCCACGTCGCGGCCGCCGATGACGACGCTGGAGAGGCCCTCGGGCGCGTCGCCGAACCGGGCCAGGGCGCGCTCGAACAGGGCCTGGACGGCGAGGGCGGTGAGCGGGGTCTTCTCGGACGGCTTCCAGACGCACGGGTCGCCGCAGACCAGGGCCAGGGCCGAGTTCCAGGACCAGACCGCCACGGGGAAGTTGAAGGCCGAGATGACGCCCACCACGCCGAGCGGATGCCACGTCTCCATCATCCGGTGGTCGGGTCGCTCGGTGGCGATGGTGAGGCCGAACAGCTGGCGCGACAGGCCGACGGCGTAGTCGCAGATGTCGATCATCTCCTGCACCTCGCCGAGGGCCTCGGAGACGATCTTGCCGGCCTCCAGGGTGACGACCCGGGCGAGGTCGGCCTTGGCGGCGCGCAGCTCCTCGCCGAAGAGGCGGACCAGCTCGCCGCGGCGGGGGGCGGGCACGGTGCGCCAGGCGAGGAAGGCCTCGTGGGCGCGCTCGACCACGGCGGCCACCTCGGCGGCGGGGGTGTCATGGACCTCGGCGATCACCTCGCCGGTGACGGGCGAGCGGACCGGGCGGGCGCCGCCGGTCCAGAGGCGCTCGGCGACCCCCAGGCGCTTGAGGACCTCGGCGGCCTCGGCGCGGGCGGAGGCGATCTTGGCGGGAGCGTTCATGCAGGGGCTCTTGCGGGACTCTGGAGGACTATTCGGCGGCGGCGCGCAGGGGCGCGATCGTCTCCGGCGCGTAATAGCGGCCGAAGCGGTTGGCGAGGAAGGTCGGCAGGGCGATGTCTTCCTGACGGATGAAGCCCATCTGTGGCAGCTGGCCGTCGGCCAGCATGTCGAGGACCGCGCAGATGGCGCCGGCGGTGGTGATCTGGATGGCGCTCTTCACCTCGCCGTTCACCTCCTGGGCATAGACCTTGTTGACGTAGGTCTCCTGCATCAGCCGGCCGGCCTTCAGGCCCGAGACGGTGACGAAGATGATGACCACGTCCTGCATGGTGGCCGGGACCGCGTTCTCGAGGATGTCCTTCAGGACGTCGCGGCGGTTGCGCAGGTTCAGGTCGTTGAGCAGGGCCTTCATGATCGCCGCGTGGCCCGGGTAGCGGATGGTCTTGTAGTTGAGGTTCCGCACCTTGCCGTCGAGGGTGTGGCAGAGGGTGCCGAGGCCGCCCGAGGTGTTGAAGGCCTCGTAGGTGACGCCGTCGAGGGCGAACTCCTCGCGCTCCTCCAGGGCCGGGGTCTCGCGCAGCTTGCCGTTCACGATGGCCTCGCACGGCTCGCAGTACTCGTTGATGACCCCGTCGGTGGACCAGGTGAGGTTGTAGTTCAGGGCGTTGGACGGATAGCGCGGCAGGGCGCCCACCCGCAGGCGCACGTCATGCAGTTCGTCGAAGTGCTTGGCGAGGTCCCAGGCGGCGATGGTGATGAAGCCGGGGGCGAGGCCGCATTGCGGGATGAAGGCCGAGCCGGCGTCGCGGGCGAGGTCGCGCACCACGCGGCTGGAGGCCACGTCTTCGGTCAGGTCGAGGTAGTGGGCCTCGGCGGCCTTGGCGGCCCGGGCGACGGCGGTGGTCAGGTGGTAGGGAGCGCAGTTGACCACGGCGAAGCAGCCCTCGATGCGCTCGGCCACGGCGGAGGCGTCGTCGATGGCCTGGACGGCGGTGCTCACCCGATGGCGGCCGGCGAGGGCCTTCAGGGCCGCGGCCGACTGGTCGAGGACCAGCACCTCGTAGTCGCCTGAGCCGACCAGCAGGTCGACGACGGTGGATCCGATCTTGCCTGCCCCGATGACGGCGACCTTGCGCATGGCGATGTCTCCCTGTTTTGCAGATCAAGGGTCGGTGGCGAGAGCGCCGTTTTCAACTGGCGGCCCGGCGAATCGCGGCGCTATCCTGGGCGTATCGCCGATATGACTGGACGAACCGACGAATGGACGACCTGGACGAACACCTCCTGGCCCGCCTGCGGGAGAACGCCCGGGCGCCGGTGGCGGAGCTGGCCCGGGCGCTGGGCCTGTCGCGGACCACGGTGCAGAGCCGGCTGGCGCGCCTGGAGCGCAGCGGGGTCATCGCCGGCTATTCGGTCAAGCTGGCGCCCGCCTATGCGGCGGGGCGGGTGCAGGCCTTCATCATGCTGACGGTGGAGCCCAAGCAGGCGGCGGCGGTGACGGCGGCCCTGAAGCGGATGCCGGGGGTCACCCGCCTGCAGTCGGTGAGCGGGCCGTTCGACATGATCGCCACGGCCGAGGCGGCGGGGGTGGCCGAGATGGACGCCATCATCGATGAGATCGGCGCGGTGAAGGGGGTGGAGCGGACCAACACCTCTCTGGTGCTGTCCACCAAGTTCGACCGCTAGGCGAGGTTGCGCGCCAGGCTGTTGTGGACGTGGGTGGCGGCGATGGCCCCCTCCCCCTTGGCGGTGGAAATCTGGTTGAGGCCGCGCACCACGTCGCCGGCGGCATAGAGCCCGGGAACCGAGGTCTCCTGGTGGGCGCCGACCACCAGCCGGCCGCTGTCGTCGAGCCGGGCGCCGGCCTGCACCGCCAGGCGCGTGCGGGGCGTGACGCCGAGGGCGGAATAGATGACGTCGAAGCTACAACGGCGGCCCTTGCCGAAGTCGAAGGCGGTGATGCGGCGCTTCTCGATCTCGACGGCCTGGATGGCGCTGTCCATGACCGCGACCCCGGCCGCCTCAAGCTCGGCGAGCAGGCCGGGCGGCAGGGGCTCGGCGCCCACATGGATGAAGGTGACGTCGTCCGACCAGGTGCGCAGGAAGATCGCCTCGCGGGCGCAGTGGTCGTCGCGGCCGATGACGCCGACGCTCTGGCCCGTCACCTCGTAGCCGTCGCAGATGGGGCAGATGCGGACGAGGCCCTTCTCGACCCCGCGCTCCAGGCCGGGGATGTCGGGGGCGTTGTCCACCACCCCGGTGGCGAGGATCACCGTGCGGGCGCGGACCTCGCCGGCTTCGGCGCCGATGCGGAACCCCTCGGCTGCGGGCTCCAGCTGTTCCACCCGGGCGCGGCGGATGTCGGCGCCGTAGGTCTCGGCTTGGCGGCGCATACGGGAGAGCAGGGTGCGGCCGACCACCCCGTCCGGGAAGCCCGGATGGTTGCGGGTGCGGGGAATCCAGGCGGCCCGGGCCTTTCCCGACTCCAGCACGAGGAAGCGGCGGCGGAAGCGGGCGAGGTAGATGGCGGCGGTCAGGCCCGCCGGCCCCGCGCCGACGACCACGCAGTCGAGGAGAGCATCGTCAGCCATGGCCAGCCAACGCGCGGGCGGGCCTACAGGCTCCACCGCACGGCCCGGCGGCGCTAGGATGGCCCATGGCCGATCCCTTCAACCTGCAAAGGTTCGTGGACGCCCAGGCGGGGGCGTATCCGCGCGCGCTCGCCGAGATCCGGGCGGGCGCCAAGCGGACCCACTGGATGTGGTTCGTGTTCCCGCAGATCGCCGGGCTGGGCTTCAGCCCCATGGCCCAGGCCTACGCGATCTCGGGCCTGGACGAGGCCCGGGCCTACCTCGCCCATCCGGTGCTGGGGCCGCGGCTTCTGGAGTGCGCGGCGGCGGCCCTGGCCGTGCCGGGACGCAGCGCCCGGGAGGTGTTCGGGACGCCCGACGACCTGAAGTTCCGCTCGTCGATGACCCTCTTCGCCCACGCTTCGGACGCGCCCGTGTTCCGGGCGGCGCTGGACCGCTACTTCGACGGGGCCGAGGACCCGCTGACCGTGGCCCGGCTCTAGACCGGCCCGGACGAGATTTTCCGCCGCTCGGTGGAGGCGGCGAGTTCGGCCCAGATGGCCTCGCAGGCGGCCGTGTCGCCGGCGGCCTCGGCCTCGGCGTGGCGCTCGATCAGGCGGGCTCGCAGGCGGCGGTTCTCGGCGGTGAGGGCCGAAAGGCGCAGGTCGGCGTCCTCGCCGCTCTCGCCCAGGAGGGCGCGGACGGCGCGGTTCTCCTCCACCAGGACATGGGCCTGCCGGTCCCAGGTCTCGGCGGCCAGGGCCAGGAGGAGGGCGCTGAGCATCAGGTCGCTGGCCCGCTCGGCGGGCGGGACGGCGGGGTCGGCGTTCTTGGCCGCCAGGCCGGCGAGTTCGGCGAGGACCGCAGGGACTTCCGGGATCATAGGCGCCCCATCAGCTTGAGCATCGCCCGGTCCTGGGCGTTGATCAGCCACCAGGCCGGATAGACCATGATCGGCGAGCGGTTGCCGCCGGAGATGAAGGCCTTGGCGCTGCCCACCCAGATGCCCTGGCCCTTCACGCAGTTGAACAGGGTCCACCAGTGGAGGGCGGCGGGATCGGCCTTCAGGCCGCTGGCCCGCTCCCAGGCGGCGATGGCCTGCTCGGGCGGAACGAGGCCGCCGGCCATGCCCTCGCGGCCGAAGCACCAGACCGGCTGCAGGCTCCAGCCCAGGTCCTCCAGCGGATCGCCCAGGTGGGCCATCTCCCAGTCCAGGACGCCGTGGATGTCGCCGGCCTCGTCGAACAGGAAGTTGCCGGTGCGGTAGTCGCCGTGGACCACGGCGAGCTTCTGGGCCGGGGGCGGCGGATTGGCCCGCAGCCAGCGGATGGCGGCCCGGGTGACGGGCATGGGCTCGACCGCGTCGCGGTCGATCAGCGCCTCCCAGTGATCGAGTTCGCGGCGCCAGCAGGCGTCGAGGGGCGGGGGCGGCATGACCTCGGTGAGGCCCAGGGCCACGGGATCGGCCTTGGCGATCTCTCCGAGGATGGTCCACTTGCGCTCGGCCACCCTGGGCAGCACGGCGTCATAGAGGCCCGACAGCAGCACCTGGGGCGAGGCCTGGTGGCCGGTCAGCTCCTCGGCGATGAAGAAGGGGTGGTCGAGGGCGTCGTCCTCCTCCTCCAGCCACAGCATCTCGGGCACCGGGACGGCCGAGCCGTGGAAGGCGCGGTAGGCGGCGAACTCCACCCGGCGCTCGGTCTCGATGAGGCTGGCCGGGGGGTCGCGGCGGAGGATCAGGGGGCGCTCGCCGCCGTCCCAGGCGAGGCGGAAGCGGTAGGTTTCACGGCTGGCCCCGCCGGAGATGCGCTCAAGGCCGGAGACGGAGATCCCGCGGGCCTCCGGCATCTTGCGCGCGATGTAGGCGGCGAGGCGCTCTTCCAGGGAATGCGTCACGCTGACTGAACTCAGACCATCTCGAACCGGATCGGCAGGCGCTTGGGCCCGTTGACGAAGACCGCCTCGCTCAGGGCCGGCTCGCCCGCGAGCTCCAGCCGCTTCAGGCGCGGGATCAGCTCTTCCCAGAGGATCCGCATCTCCATCTTGGCGAGGTGCTGGCCGAGGCACAGGTGGGCGCCGTAGCCGAAAGCCAGGTGCCGGTTGGGCTTGCGGTCGACCCGGAAGGCGTAGGGATCCTCGAACACCTCCTCGTCGCGGTTGCCGGAGGCGTAGCAGAGCATCAGCCAGTCATCCTTCCTGAGCTGGCGGCCGGCGAATTCCACGTCCTCGGTGACCGTGCGCATGAAGGTCTTCACCGGGGTGGTCCAGCGGATGGACTCGTCCACCAGCCCCGGGATCAGCGATGGGTCGGCGTGCAGCTTGGCGAGCTCGCCCGGGTTCTCGGCCAGGGCCCACAGCGCCCCGCCCGTGGACGAGGAGGTGGTGTCGTGCCCGGCGGTGGCGACGATGATGTAGTAGCTCATCGCCTCAAAGTCCGAGATCGGCTGGCCGTCGATGACGCTGTTGGCGATGACGGTGGCCAGGTCGTCGGTGGGCTCGGCCCGCTTCCGCTCGCTGAGGGCGCGGAAGTATTCGAAGAAGTCGGTGATGACGCTGATGTCGAGCTCGCCCTCGAGGCGGGCGGGGGCGCCGCCGGTGCGGCTGAGCTCGGGGTCGGCGGCGCCGAACAGCTCCTGGGTGAGCTTCAGCATCCGCGGCTCGTCCTCCTCGGGCACGCCGAGGATGCTCATGACCACGTGCAGCGGATAGTGCAGGGCGATCTCGCGGACGAAGTCGCATTCGCCGCCCTTGGCCTTCATGCGCTCGACGGCGGCCCGGGCGATCACCCGGATGCGGTCCTCCATGTTCCGCAGGTTGGCCGGCATGAACCAGGCCTGGGTGAGGCTGCGGTACTTGAGGTGGTCGGGCGCATCCATGTGGATCAGGGTGCGCAGCAGGTGCGGGCTGCCGCCCATCATCGCCCGGACCTTCTCGTCCAGGGCCTTGGGCGTCAGGACCGGATTGCGGTCGCCGTTGTGGAAGAGGTCGTTCTGGCGGCTGATCTCCAGGATGTCGGCGTGCTTGGTGGCCACCCAGAAGGGATCGAAGCCGTCGATCACCGCCTGGCCGAAGGGCTCGTTCTGGCGCAGCCAGCGGTAGGTCTCGTGGATCCGGCCGTCGGCATAGGCCGTGGGGTCCACCAGCGGGGCCGCATGCTGGTCCGGAATGCGGTGGTCCTGCCTGGTCATCACGCTCATCGCGATCTTCCGTCTCCGGCTGACGCGAGGTCAGCGCAGACGACGCCTCCCGTTTCTTTCTATGTTTGCCCGACAGTTGATACCCGCGGGGGCGGCCCGGCAAGACTGACGGCGCGTCAACCGCGGGACGCGGGAGGAATGGCATGCTGACGCGCGGCGACGACTATCCGATCCACCAGACCCCTGAGCCCATCGCCTATGCGGGCTCGGACCGGAATTTCTACGACCGGTACTTCTTCAACGCCTATTCGCCCGACGGGCGGCGCTTCGTGGCCGTGGCCTTCGGGGTCTATCCGGCGCTGAACGTGGCCGACGCCCACATCTCGATCCTGTCGGACGGGGCGCAGCGCTGCCTGCACGCCTCGCGCATCCTGAACCTGGAGCGCATGGACCTGACGGTGGGGCCGATCCGCATCGAGGTGATCGAGCCCCTGCAGCGGCTGAAGGTGGTCGTCGACGGGGCCGAGGGGATCGCCGCCGAACTCACCTTCGAGGGCCGGGCCTTCCCCATCGAGGAGCCGCGCTTCGTCAAGCGCAACGGCCCACGGCTGTTCATGGACTACACGCGCCTGACCCAGAACTGCTTCGTCTCGGGCTGGGTGGAGGCCGACGGAGAGCGCTGGGACGCCTCGGGCTGGCTCGGCACCCGCGACCGCTCCTGGGGCATCCGGCCGGTGGGGGCGCCCGACCCGCAGCCGACCCCGGGCGGCCAGGTGGCCGGCTTCTTCTGGCAGTGGACGCCCCTGAACTTCGAGGATCGGTCGGTCTTCTTCCACGTCAACGCTGACCCGGACGGCAAGCCCTGGAACACCCGGGCGGTGATCCTGCCGGACGGAGCCGGGCCGGAAGGCGGCGCGCATGTGGAGGCGCCGGCCATGGACGTGACCCTGCGCCAGGGCCTGCGGCACGCCGAGCGGGGGACCCTGACCCTGCCGCTGGAGGGCGGCGAGGCGACCCTGACCCTGGAGCCGATCTCCACCTTCCTGATGCGCGGCATCGGCTATGGCGGGGAGTGGCGCCACGGGGGGCTGCACGGCGAGCTACGCGTGGCCCGGGAGGACATCGACGTGACCCGGGCCGACATGGCCGCGCCCGAGAACCTGCACATCCAGGCGATCTCCACCGCCGTGCTGCGGGCGCCCGGCGAGCCCGAGCGGCGGGGCGTGGGCGTGTTCGAGCAGCTGATCCTCGGGCCCTACCGGCCCTATGGCCTGGGTTAGCCCAGCACCTTGATCATCCGCACCGCGGCCGGGAGCATCAGCGCCACCAGCAGGGCGGGGAAGATGAAGAGGATCAGGGGAACGGTCAGCTTGGCCGAGAGCCCCAGGGCCTTCTCCTCGGCCCGCAGCATCCGCTTCTGGCGCATGTCCTGGGAGAAGACGTTGAGCGTCTCGCCGAGGCTGGTGCCCATCTCCTCGGCCTGACGGAGCATGGTGGCCAGGGCCCGGGCGTCCTCGATGCCGAGGCGGTCGGCGAAGGCGGCCCAGGCGTCCTTGCGCGCCCGCCCGGCCCGCAGCTCCAGCACCAGGAAGCGCAGGTGGACGGTGAGGTTCGGGTAGCGCCGCTCGAGCTCCTCGGTGACCCGGCTGACCGCGGCGTCCAGGGACAGGCCCGCCTCCACCGAGGCGACCAGCAGGTCGAGGAGGTCGGGGAAGCCGTCGGCGTATTCCCGCTCGCGCTCGGTCCGGCGGCTCTTGAGAACCTGGTCGGGGCCGTAGAGGGCGAGCAGCGACAGGCCCGCCGCCAGGCCCAGGGCCAGGACATTGCCGTTCTGGGCGCCGATCATCATCGGCAGGGTGGCCAGCACGCCGGCCGTGGCGGCGGCGATGAGGGCGGCTTTGATCCCCAGGAAGATCACCGGCGCCTCGCGGCTGTAGAAGCCGGCCTGCATCAGCCGCGAGCGCAACATCGAGACCTTGGCCGGATCGCGCACGGCGCTCTGCTGGCCCAGGCGGCGGACGGTGGAGAGCACCTGTTCGGGCAGGAGGCCCGCGGGCCTGGCCTGGGACGGCCCCGGCGCGCCGCCGGCGGTCGCCCCCGCCAGGCGGCTGCGGCGCAGGGCCCGGACGCGCAGCTCGGCGACGCCGAAGACCACGAGGCCCGCCGCCGCCCCGCCGAGGAGCAGGAGGCCGAGGCCATAGATGAGGGCGTCGAGGGTCATGGCGCGCTAGAGCCGCATGTCGATCATGCGGCGCATGACCAGGTTGCCGAGGCCGATCCAGGCGACGAGGCCGATCATGGTGTACTTGACCGCGGGCTCGTGGATGACGTCGCCGTAGAACTTGGGCGAGATCAGCATGATCAGGCCCACGGCGATGAACGGGGCGGCGGTGAGGATGGCGGCGGAGGCGCGGCCCTCGGCCGAGGCGGCCTTGATCTTCAGCCGCATCTTGTGCCGCTCGCGGATGGTGGAGGCGTTGAGCTTCAGCAGGCCCGTGAGGTTGCCGCCGGTGCGCTCCTGCAGCCGGACGGTGGCGGCGAACAGATCGACGTCGGGGTGCTGGCAGCGCTCGGCCATCCGCTCCACGGCCTGCTCCAGGGTGGCGCCATAGGCGATCTCGTCGGCGGCCATGCCGAACTCCGTGCCGACGGGGTCCGGCATCTCGCGGCCCACGAGGCCGATGGCGGTGGGCACCGGGTGGCCCGCCTCCAGGCTGCGGACGATGATCTCCAGGGCCTGGGGCAGCTGGAAGCCGAGGGCGGCGGCCCGGCGGCGGGCCATGACCTTGAGGATCAGGACCGGCAGGCCGACGCCGGCGGCCAGGGCGCCCACGGGGGCGAGCCAGAGGTTGCGGGAGACGACGGCGAGGCTCGCCCCGCCGAGCAGGGCGGCGAGGCCGGCGTAGGTCAGCCAGCGGCGCTGGTCATAGGCCAGGCCCGAGGCGACGATCAGGTCGGACAGCTTGCGCAGCACGCCGCCGTGGCGATGGCCGGCGGCGGTGAGGCCGCGCTGCTTGCGAAGCTCCACCACCAGGGCCTGGATGCCGCCGTCCACCTTCTCGGCGACCTTGAGGCGGCGGTTCACCACACGCTTCTGGGCGGCGCTGGTGAAGAGGCCGATCAGCCCCTGGGCGGCGGCGAACACCGCGGCGAAGACCAGCACCAGGAAGACCACATTGGCGTCGATCGGCATGGGGCAGGTGAGGGGCTTGGAGGGATCGAAATTGGCCACGTCGTAGGGGATGCCCCGGCGCAGCATCTCGTCGAGGCAGCGGGGCCGCAGGCCGCTGGCGCGGAATTCGCCGTGGACCGCGCCGTCGGCGGCGGTGTGGGTGCGCACGAAGGTGAAGATGTCCTGCATCTGAACGACATTGCCCTCCATGCCGACGATCTCGGTGACATAGGTCACCTTCCGCTTGCCGTCGGGCAGGCGCATCACCTGGACGATGAGCCCGACGGCCGAGGCGATCTGGCCGCGCATGGCCTCGGGGCTGATGTTCAGCCCGCCCATGGCCACCATCTGCTCCAGGCGGCTGATGGCCTCGCGGGGGTTGTTGGCGTGGATGGTGGCCATGGAGCCCTCGTGGCCCGTGTTCATGGCCTGGAGCATGTCGAAGGCCTCTTCCGAGCGGACCTCGCCCAGGATCACCCGGTCGGGTCGCATCCGCAGGGCGTTCTTCACCAGCTCGCGCTGGCGGATCTCGCCCTTGCCCTCGATGTTCGGCGGGCGGGTCTCCATGCGCACCACGTGCGGCTGCTGCAGCTGCAGCTCGGCGGCGTCCTCGATGGTGATCAGCCGCTCGCCGTGGCTGATGGCTGCCGAAAGGGCGTTGAGCAGGGTGGTCTTGCCGGAGCCGGTGCCGCCCGAGATCACCGTCGAGACCCGGGCCCGCACGGCCCCGTAGAGGAAGTCGGCCACCGCCTGGGGCATGGCGCCGAACTCCACCAGCTTCTCCAGGGTGAGCGGCTTCTTGGAGAACTTGCGGATCGAGACCGAGGCGCCGTCGATGGCGATGGGCGGGATGGCGGCGTTGACGCGGCTGCCGTCAGGCAGGCGGGCGTCCACCATCGGCTGGCTTTCGTCGATGCGCCGGCCCACCCCGGCGACGATGCGCTGGACGATCCGCAGCAGGTGGTCGTTGTCGCGGAAGTGGACGGGGGTGAGCTCCAGCTCGCCCCGGCGCTCCACATAGACCTGGTAGGGGCCGTTGATGAGGATGTCGTTGATCGACTCGTCCTTCAGCAGCGGCTCGATGGGGCCGAGGCCCACCATCTCGTCGTAGATCGAGGCACCCAGCTCCTCGAGTTCGGCGGTGTTGAGGGCCATGCGCTCGGCCCTGGCGAACTCCACCACCTGGCCCATCACCTGGCGGCGCAGCTCGGCCTCGTCCAGCTTGTCGAGCTTGGAGAGGTCCAGCTCGTCGATCAGCCGGGCGTGGAGACGCAGGCGAAGGTCGAGGCGTCTGGCCTCGGCGGCGGGCGGCGCAGGCCGGGCGGGAACCTCCGCGGGGGGCGCAGGGGGGCCGGCCGCGGGAGCCGCAGGCGCGGCGGCGGGCGCGGGGTCGGGCGCCGGCTCGGGCGTCGGCTCGGGCGTCGGGGCGGCGGCGCGGGCGAGGCGGAAGCGGCTCATCAGGCGGCCCTGGCGTTGCGCGACGGCGCCCCGGCGAGACGGTCGACCAGGAGCCGTACGTCCTTGACGATCCTGGACTTGGGGCGGTGCTGGGCGATGGGGCCGCCGAGGTTGGCGGAGGCGGCGGCGGCCTCCCAGTCGGAGGCGACCCCGGCGTCGGCCTTGCGCTGGAGGGCCCGCTCGGCCTCGGCCATGGAGGGAGCGGGGCCGAACATGCGGTTGGCCAGCCTGTTCAGCATGATGCGCGGCTTCAGGCTCGCGCCCAGGGCGTGCTCGATCTCGTCGGAATAGGCGCGGGCGGCCAGGAGGGCCGGAACGGTGAGCTCGGAGATGACCAGCACCTCGTCGCAGCCGGCCAGGGCCTCCAGGGTCCAGGGGCGGCGGTGGCGCGGCACGTCCAGGATCACCCAGTCGTAGCACTCGCAGGCCACCTCCAGCATCCGCAGGACGGCCTCGCGGGAGACGGCGTCGAAGGCCCCCGGGTCGCGCACCTCGGCAAGGAGGTCGAGCTGCCTGGAGACGGGGGTGATGAAGGCCTGGAGCATGGCCGCGTCGAGGCGTTCGGCGGCCTGGCCGAAGTCGGCGAGGCGCATGGCGGCCTGGGCGCCCAGATAGGCGGCGGCGGCGCCGTCGGCGAGGTTGAGGTCCACCAAGCAGACGCTGCGCTCCCTCCGGGCCCGGGCGGCAAGGGCGGTGGCGATCTCGATGGCCAGGGTGGTGGCCCCGGCGCCGCCGACGGCGCCGGTGACGGCCCAGCAGCGGCTTTCGCCCGAGGCCGACGGCGTGGCGGGCGAGGGCGCGGCGGCGGTCAGGAGGCCCTGGACCGCGGCGGCGAGCTGCTCGCCCGTGAAGGGCGCCTCCAGGACATCGGAATGGGGCAGGCGCAGGAGGTTGCGGACGAGGCCCGCGGGCAGGCTCTCGCCCAGCAGCAGGACCGGCGGGCAGGCCGTGAGCCCCGAGAGCGTCTTTACCGCCGCCGCGAGGTCGGGGGCGGCCCAGGCGTCGGCGTCGATCAGCACCAGGTCGCGGGGGGCGAGGGCGAGCTCGCCGAGCTGGGCGACGCCCCCCAGTTCGAGGTCGGCGCTGGCGAGGGCGCCCCGGGCGTGGGGGGCGAGGGACTGGCCGAGGGCGAGGATGCGCCGGCCGTGGAGCTTGGCGCGGCCCATCACGGCGTCCCCTCGTGGCTGATGGCCTTGTCCAGGGCCTTGCCCCGGAAGAACAGAGCGGCGTCCGCGGGCTCGCGGCCGGGCGGGACGTGGGTGGCGGCGGCGAGGGCGTGGTCGGCCGGGCTGGCGAACCGCGGGGTCACGATCACCACCAGTTCGGTTTCGGCGCGCTTCCAGCGGGCGGAGCGGAAGAGGGCGCCCAGGACCGGTACGTCGGCCGCGCCCGGCACCTGGCGCAGGGCGTTGGTGTATTCGCGCTGGAAGAGGCCGCCGATGGCCAGGGACTGGCCTTCCTTCAGCTCCACCACGGTCTGGGTGCGGCGGACGATGAGGCCGGGGACGGTGAAGCCCTGGACCCGCAGGGAGTTGGTGAAGTCGAGCTGGCTGACCTCGGGCTCCACCTCCAGCCGGATGAGGCCGTTGTCCTGGACGATGGGCTTGAAGGTGAGTTCGACGCCGTACTTGCGGAACTCAAGGCTGATGAGGTCGTCCCTCTGGGGCACCGGATAGGGATATTCGCCCCCGGCGTGGAAGGTGGCGGTCTGGCCGGGGATGGCCACCAGGTTTGGGCGGGCCAGGGTGCGGATGACGCCCTTCTCCTCCAGGGCGTTCAGGGTGGCCTCGAACTCGACGTTGCCGATGCTCCCGCCCACCGTGGCGACGCCGGCGGGCGGGCTGGCGCCGATCAGGCCGTTGCCGACGCCGACCGCCCAGGAGCCGGTCCCCACCAGGGCCTGGACGCCGATGTCCCGCAGGACCGAGCGGGTGGCCTCCAGCACCCGCACCTCCAGGATCACCTGCTGGGAGGCGCGCACCGAGACCCGGGAGATCAGGCCGTCGGGGGCGTAGCGCTGGGCGATGGCCTCGGCCTTGTACTGGACGCCGGTGTCCGAGACCTCACCGGTGAGCATGAGGGCCTCGCCCAGGTTGCGCACCTTGAGCGGCTCGTCGGGGAAGGCGGCGGCGAGGTCCTGCTGCAGGCCCTCGGCGTCGTAGCCGATGCGGATGTCCAGCACCTCCAGGAGCCGCCCGCCGGGGCCGTAGACCAGCATGTTGGTGGAGCCGAACTCCAGGCCCTGGACGTAGAAGCTGCGGTCCGAGGTGGCGGTGACCTTGGCGATCTCAGGCTGGGCGACGACGATCCGGGCGGCCGGCTGGTCGAGGCGGAACGACAGGGACTTGTCGCGCGGCACATGGATCGAGCGCCGGGGAGCGGACTCGCTGCGCAGCTCCTGGGCCGGGGCGGGCGAGGGGCTGGCGGCGGCGGCCAGGGCGAAGGCGCAGGCGACGGCGCCGAGCAGGGTGCGGGTCATCAGCATCGGCGGCGCCCTCAGGTGGTGGCCGGCGTGGCGGCGGCGGCCTGGGCCGGGCGGGACTTGCGCTCGCGCTTCACCGCCTCGCCCTCCACCACCAGGATGCCCCGGGACATGGCCTGGGACGCCGGCGGTCCCGCGGCGGCGCGGAAGGCTGGAGCCGAGGCCGAGCGTCCGCCGCCGCCCGCAAGGAAGTCACCCGTGCGCAGGGGCCCGGCGTCGGCGACCTCGGCCTCGCCGGTGCGGCGCAGGGCCAGGGACAGGGTCCCCAGGGTGGAGGCGATGGAGAGCTTCTGGGCCTCCTCCACCGAGACTTCCACGGTGGCGGTGCTGGGCACGGCCGGCTTGTCGCTGGTGGGGTCGGCGTTGAGGTCGATGCCCAGGACCCGGACGTTCTGCACCACCACATAGGAGATGAAGTTGCGGTCGGGGCCGTTGGGCGTCAGGTCGCGGAGCAGCACCACGTCCACCCGGTCGCCGGGCAGGGCGTGGCCGCCGACGCCGGTGGCGTCGCTGACCTTCAGCGTATAGGCGCGCATCCCCGCGCCGATCTCGGCGGCGACGGTGGGCCGGGCGCCGGGGCCGGAGATCTTGGCGGGCAGGATCGGCTCGCGGGGGGCCATGGCGACCAGGGCCACCGGCGGGGCGCCCTTGTCGGCGGCCAGCACCTGCTCGACGCTGGCGAAGGCGCCTTGCGGGGCGAGGCCGGCGGGAGCCCGGACGATGGTCAGCATGCCGGGGGCGAGGCGGTCGCCGTACCTGATCTGGCGGGCGGCGACGACGATCGGCGCGCCGTCCTCGGCCGGGGCCGCCACGCTGCGGGCCGCCGCAGCCCCCGGGAGCACGGTCTTGGCGACCACCAGGGCTCCCAGGCCGAGCGCGGCGGAGGCTGCGAGGCTGACGATGGTGACGAGGCGCATCCGCTCACGCTCTTGGGAGAATTTCTCTTTCAGATCGCGAGGTTAGCGGCCGGGCGCTTGCGATATCGCCAACAAACGCGGTGAACGCGCCGTTCAGCATGTTTCGACAAGGTGACTATCCCCTTGACGCAAGTAGAACGTTTTGGCATCATGTCCTTATTGAAGGGGCCGACCGATGCCGAAGTTCACCGTCAGAGAGTTCTTCAAGCGCTTCCCGGATGACGCCGCGTGCCTCCAGCATGTGATGGAGGTTCGCTACGGCCTGCGTCACACCTGCCGGAAGTGCGGCGTGGTCGATGCCACGTTCCACCGGCTGGCGAACCGCCCGGCCTACGCCTGCGCTCACTGTGGTGATCACGTCTATCCGTGCGCCGGGACGGTCTTTCAGGACACCCGCACGCCGCTGACGCTGTGGTTCTACGCGATCTACCTGTTCGTCACGACGCGCCACGGTGTGAGCGGCAAGGAACTGCAACGCCAGCTCGGCGTGACCTACAAAACCGCTTGGCGGATGGGCCAGCAAATCCGCCAGCTCATGGCGAAGGCCGATGGCTTTGAGGCCCTTCGCGGCCATGTCGAGGCCGATGAAACGTACGTGGGCGGCAAGGCGGTGGGCGGCAAGCGTGGGCGCGCCCACGACGGCAACAAGACCGTTGTCGCTGGCCTCGCGCAACGCGGCGGCCGGAAGGTCGCTCAGGTCGTGCCGAACGCCTCCACGAAGTCGCTCAAGCCGTTCATTCTGGAAAACGTGGAGCCCGGGACGCTCGTCTCGACCGACGAGCACGGCGGCTATGTCTTACTCACCAAGTACGGCTACGAGCATGAGCGCGTGAACCACTCCAAGGAGGAATGGGCGCGCTGGGATGCGCAGGGCCGCGCGCACCATACGAACAATCTTGAAGCCTTCTGGAGCCTGTTCAAGCGGTCGGTTCGCTCGACGCATATCCACGTCTCAGCGAAGTACATGAACCGCTACCTGAACGAGTTCACGTTCAGGTCGAACCATCGTCAGATGGAGAACGCGATGTTCGACCTTCTGGTTGGGGCGGTGTAGCCATCCGGCGCACCGCTTCATTGAAGTCGGACAAGTTGGCTGGCCCCACGCCACTGGCTTCGGCTTGGGCGATGAACTCGTCCAAGCGATTCTCTTCTATGGCTTTTTTCAGCGTCAGCACGGCTAGACCACTGATTGTTGGACCTAAAACGGCGCGCATGATAACAAACGAAGAGGGGGCGGCCTAGCCGCCCCCTCGGGTTACGCCTGCAACAAGAGGATGCGCTTGAGGGCGAGCCACCGCCCCATGCGCAGAGGATACGCAAGCATCCTCGTAACCTCCTTCTCGGGAACTACCCTCCCGGGTGGGCCTGCGGGCCGCAGGAAGCGCCGCCGAGAGGCGGCAACCGGCAGGGGATGCCAACCCCGGCCAAAACGGTTGGGCGGCGGCTGCCTCACGGGGCGCCGCCGCTCTTCTGGTTCTTCTTCAGGTACAGAAGCAGCGTGAACACCGCCTGCTGTTCCGCGGCGTCCATGGCCGCGGGGTCCAGCATCGCCACCAGCATCTGCTCGGGGGTCTGCTGGGCCTCTTGGCGCTGTTGCTGGCGCCGCCGCTCTTCCTCGGCTCTGGTCGCTTCGAGCGCCCCGTCGTCGGCGTTGAAGTCATCGCCATTGTCCTTCGGCTTCGTATCCTTGGGCTTGGGCTTGGGCGGCTTCCGCCTGACGGTCACGGTGCGCGGCTTCTTGTTCTTCATGATGTAGGGGCTGATCGGGATGCCAGCCTCGTTCGCCGCGCTCAGGAAAAAGGTCATGCACTTGCGCAGCGTGTCGCCCTCGGCGGGGTACAGCGCCCGGAAGCGGTCGTTGAACTGGGCGGGCGTCGCCGCCGACAGGTTGGAGTCGACCAGGGGGCCGTACGCGCCCCGCACCGCCTTATCGAGCGCCCGGGGCCATTCGTCCGTCCCGTAGGCGGCAACCAGATCCACCATTTGCTGCGTCGGGTGGTTGTCGCTGTCGATCAGGCGCAGGAACTTCAGCCCGGTCATCAGTTGGCTGCCCACCTGGCCGGAGAAGTTGCCGAGCACGCTCCGGTCGATGCGGCCCGGAACCCCGTGCTCCTTCAGCGTCCCGAGGAACGTCTTGGTGGTCGAAAACGCCACGTACGGCGGAACCGACCCCTTGCCCTCGTCCTGTTTGGCATCAGCCATTTGCCCAAGCCCCGTCTGGAACGTGGCATATCCTCGCAGATACCAATGCCAAATGCAACTTTTTGGTATTGGCGCAGCCAAGACAGCGTTTGCAGTCCCGAACCGGGCCGATCATCCTTTGAAAAACAAGGAGATTTCCCGTGGCTCACTCGTTCGTCATCGTCCGCCAGTTCGACGGCGCTCCGCTGCGCCGGGTAGTGATTTGCGAGGGCGCTGGACGAGTCTACGTCAGTTCGGAGCGTGCCATCGAACGCGCCGAATCAGGGGAACTCCCGCCCGTCGGCTTCGAGCGGGGCGACGTGTTCGCCTTCGACGAACGAGCGTTTGCGGCTCTGGCGGCGCGGTGGGCGGAACAGCAAGTGATCCCGGCCGAGGCATGGTCGGCGCTCACCCCATACCAAGGCGAAGTGCGGGTTGTTTAGCTGGAAATGCCGATACATGCGTCAAGGGGATAATCACCTTCGACAATCCGGCTAGGCCGACGCCGGGGCAGGCGGCTAGGGTCCGGCGCTACTTTCGGAGGACGATCGATGCAGCTGCGGCGGTTGGGGAACTCGGGCCTGAAGGTCAGCGCCGTGGGCCTGGGCTGCAACAACTTCGGGATGCGGATCGACCAGGCCCAGACCCAGGCGGTGGTGGACGCGGCCCTGGACGCCGGGATCACCTTCTTCGACACCGCCGACATCTACGGCGGGACCCTGTCCGAAGAGTTCCTGGGCAAGGCGCTGGGCAAGCGGCGCAAGGACGTGGTGCTGGCCACCAAGTTCGGCATGGCCGTCCAGGGCGACGAGGCGCGCAAGGGCGGCTCCCGGCGCTGGATCATGCAGGCGGTGGAGGACAGCCTGCGGCGGCTGGGGACCGACTGGATCGACCTCTACCAGTTCCACACGCCCGACCCGGAGACGCCGGTGGAGGAGACCCTGCGGGCGCTGGACGACCTCGTGCGCCAGGGCAAGGTCCGTTACCTGGGCAATTCCAACTTCTCGGGCTGGCAGATCGCCGACGCCGACTGGATCGCCCGCACCGGACACCTGAACCGCTTCGTCTCGGCGCAGAACGAGCTGTCGCTGCTGAACCGCCAGTCGCTGGACGAGGTGCTGCCCGCCTGCGAGCGCTTCGGCCTCGGCTTCCTGCCCTATTTCCCCCTGGCCTCGGGCCTGCTCTCGGGCAAGTACCGGCGGGGCGAGCCGCCGCCGCCGGACACCCGGCTGGCGGCCTGGGCCGGGCGGGGGCAGCGGGCCCTGACGGACGAGAACTTCGACAAGGTGGAGGCCCTGGAAGCCTGGGCGAAGGCCCGGGGCCGGACGATCCTGGAGCTGGCCTTCGCCTGGCTGCTGGCCCAGCCGGCGGTGTCGTCGGTGATCGCCGGCGCGACCCGGCCGGACCAGGTGGCCGCCAATGTGGCCTCCGCCGACTGGACCCTCGCCCCCGAAGACGTCGCCGAAGTCGTTAGCCTGGTGTCCTGACCCATGTACGATCTGCTCAAGGGCCTGCGCGTGGTGGAAGGGGCCGCCTTCGTCGCCGCCCCGACCTGCGCCCTCTACCTCGCCCAGATGGGGGCCGAGGTGATCCGCTTCGACAACATCGGCGGCGGGCCGGACTTCCGGCGCTGGCCGCTCGCCGACAACGGGGCCAGCCTCTACTGGGAGGGGCTGAACAAGGGGAAGAAGTCGGTCGCCATCGACCTGTCGCGGCCCGAGGGACGCGAGCTGGCCCAGCGGCTGGCCACGGCGCCGGATCGGGCGGGGACGTCGGACGGGGGCCTGTTCGTCACCAACTTCCCGGTGGACGGCTTCCTCTCCTACGAGGCGCTCTCGAAGCTGCGGCCCGACCTGATCTGCGTGCGGGTGATGGGCTGGGCCGACGGCTCGCAGGGCATGGACTACACGATCAACGCCGCCCTCGGCCTGCCGCAGATGACGGGGCCGGTGGACGATCCGCGGCCCGTGAACCATGTGCTGGCCGCCTGGGACCTGCTCACCGGGGCCTACTGCGCCTTCACCCTCGTCTCGGCCCTGCTGGCGCGCCACCGGACCGGCCAGGGCCGGGAGATCCGCGCGCCCCTGTCGGACATCGCCGCGGCGACCATGGCCAACCTCGGCTTCACCGCCGAGACGCAGCTGCGGGGCCGGCAGCGGCCGCGCATGGGCAACGACATCTTCGGCGCCTTCGGACGGGACTTCCGCACCGCCGACGGCCAGACCCTGATGCTGCTCGCCATCACCCCCAAGCAGTGGTCCAAGGCCCTGGAGGTGCTGGGCCTGAAGGCGGCGGTGAGCGCCCTGGAGGCCGAGCTGGGCGTCTCGTTCGCCACGGACGAGGGCGTGCGCTTCACCCACCGCGACCGGCTTTATCCGCTGTTCGAACAGGCCTTCGCCGCCCGGACCCTGGCGGAGCTGGCGCCCGCCTTCGACGCGGGGGGCGTCACCTGGGGGACCTACCAGCCGCTGGAGGCGGCCCTGGAGGACCCGCGGCTGTTCAAGGGCAATCCGCTGTTCCAGGAGATCGCCCAGCCCAGCGGCCTGACCTATCCGGTCCCGGGCGCGCCGGCGACCATTCCGCAGGACGAACGCCGGCCCGTGGCGCCGGCGCCGCGGCTCGGCCAGCACACCGACGAGGTGCTGGCGGAGGTGCTGGGGCTGCCCTCCGCCGAGATCGCCCGGCTGCACGATGCGGGCGTGGTGGCCTGATACCTTCGTCTGGCTAGCCAGGCCGGCGCCTCGCTCCCATGTCTTCGTCATGACGGCGAACGAGGCGGCGAGATGGCGCGGGCGGAAACACAGGCGATGACATCGGGCGTCTGGCTGGCGGCGGGCAAGCGGACGCCCTTCGCCCGGGTCGGCGGGCCCCTGGCCCGCTACGACGCCCTGGAGCTTTCGGTCCCGGTGGTCCGGGCGATGATCGAGCAGGCCAGGCCGGACCTGGCCGTCTGGGGCGCGGTGATCCCGAGCCTGATGTGGTCGAACATCGCCCGGGAGGTGCTGCTGGACGCGGGCGCCGACCCGTCGATCCCGGCCGTCTCGACGGTGATGGCGTGCTCAACCAGCATGATGGGCGCCTTCCAGGCGGCGGGCATGCTGGACGACCGGGGCCGGAGCCTGGCCCTGGTGGGCGGCGCCGAGAGCATGAGCCGGGTGCAGGTGGGCCTGACCCCCGGCCTGTCGGACGAGCTGCGGGCGCTCATGGGCGCCAGGAGCTGGAAGGACCGGCTGGCGACGCTCGCCGCCACGCGGCCGAAGGACGTGCGCCTGCACATCCCCCGGGTGGCCAACCGCGTCACCGGCAAGAGCATGGGCGAGCACACCGAGGAGATGGCCAAGGGCTGGTCGATCTCCCGGGCCGAGCAGGACGAACTGGCGCTGGCCAGCCACCAGCGGGCGGACGCGGCCTGGAAGCGCGGCTTCTTCGACGACCTGGTGCTGCGCCTGCCCGAGGCCGGGCGGGACACCACGGTCCGGGGCGACACCAGCCTGGAGAAGCTGGCCAAGCTGGCGCCGGCCTTCGACCGCACCAGCGGCCAGGGGACGCTGACGGCGGGCAATTCCAGCCCGCTCACGGACGGCGCGGCGGCGCTGTGGGTGGCCACCGAGGCGGGGCTGGCGCGGCTGCCTACGGACATCCCGCGGGTGCGGCTGGTGGACTACGAGGTCAACGCCATCGACCTGCGCAGCGAATATCTGCTGATGGCCCCGGCCTATGGCGTTCCGCGCCTCCTGGCCCGGCACGGCCTGACCTATGAGGACATCGGCCTGTGGGAGATCCACGAGGCTTTCGCGGCGCAGGTGGCGACCCACATCAAGGCCCTGCAGGACCCGGAGTTCCTGCGCGACAAGGCCGGGGTGACGGCGGACCTCGGCCGCTTCCCCGTGGAGCGGATGAACCCCAACGGCGGCTCCACGGCCCTCGGCCATCCCTTCGCGGCCACGGGGGCGCGGATCCTGTCCCAGGCGGTGAAGGAGCTGGCGGCCATGCCGCCCGGAACCTGGGCCGTGGTGTCGATCTGCGCCGACGGCGGCCAGGGGACCATGGCCCTGCTGCGGAACTAGGCGGCCAGCTCAGGCCGGGGAGAGCTTCACCAGGACGGCGCCCTCGGTGACCTGGCCGCCGAGGCTGGCCGAGACCTCCTCGACCACGCCGTCGAAGGGGGCCTGGAGGGCGTGCTCCATCTTCATGGCCTCGAGCACCACCAGGGCCTGTCCCTTGGCGACCCTCTCGCCAGGCTTGATCGTGAGCTGGGTGACCTTGCCGGGCATGGGCGCGCGGAGGGCGCCGTCGCCGGCGTCTGCGTCGGCCTCGGCGGCGGGCGGATGATCCTTGAAGACCAGGGCCTCCCCGCCCTCGAAGACGACGATGTCGCCCTCGTCGGTGACCAGGACCGAGCGGTCGGGCGCGTCGGGACGGCTTTCGCAGACCACCGCCTTGCCGCCCACGAACAGCCGCACCCCGGCCTCGGGCTCGCGGTTGAGCCGGAAGCCGAACAGGCCCTTCCAGGGATCGTCGGCCTCGCCTTCCTCCAGAGTCAGGGTGGCCGCATCGGCGGCGGCCGAGCAGGCGGCGGGCGAAGGCTGGAGCGGGGTGGTCAGGGCCTCGAGCCGGCGCTCGATGAAGCCCGTGTCCACGTCGCCGGCGATGAAGCCCGGCTCCTCCAGGCAGCGCACCAGGAAGCCGGCGTTGGTCTTCACCGGCCAGACCTCGACCCCGTCGCAGGCGTCGGCCAGTTCGGCGATGGCCTGTTCGCGGGTGTCGGCATGGGCGATGAGCTTGGCCACCATGGGGTCGTAGAAGGGCGTCACCTCGCCGCCCTCGGCGACGCCGGCGTCGACGCGCACGGCCTCGGGCAGGCGGAAGTGGTCCAGCCGGCCGGTGGAGGGCAGGAAGCCCGAGGCCGGGTTCTCGGCGTAGAGGCGGGCCTCCACGGCGTGGCCGTTGAGCTGGATCTGGTCCTGGGACAGCGGCAGGGGTTCGCCCTGGGCGATGCGGATCTGCCACTCCACGAGGTCGAGGCCGGTGACCATCTCGGTGACCGGATGCTCCACCTGCAGGCGGGTGTTCATCTCCATGAACCAGATGCGGTCCGGCTTCAGGCCCTCGGAGGCGTCGGCGATGAACTCCACCGTGCCGGCGCCGACGTAGCCTACGGCCCTGGCGGCGCGGACGGCGGCGGCGGTGACGGCCTGCCGGGCGGCCTCGGACATGCCGGGCGCCGGGGCCTCCTCGATGACCTTCTGGTGGCGGCGCTGGAGCGAGCAGTCGCGCTCATAGAGGTGGACGACATTGCCATGGGCGTCGCCGAACACCTGGACCTCGATGTGCCGCGGGCGGGTGACATAGGTCTCCAGCAGCACCCGGTCGTCGCCGAAGGCGGCGGCGGCCTCGCGCCTGGCGGCGGCCAGGGCGGCGGCGAAATCTTCGGCCCGGTCCACCCGGCGCATGCCCTTGCCGCCGCCGCCGGCCACGGCCTTGATCAGCACGGGATAGCCGATGCGGTCGGCCTCGGCCTGCAAGGTCGCGTCGGACTGGTCCTCGCCCAGGTAGCCGGGGGTCACGGGCACCCCGGCCTTGGCCATCAGCGCCTTGGCGGCGTCCTTCAGGCCCATGGCGCGGATAGCCGCCGGCGGCGGCCCGATCCAGACGAGGCCAGCCTTCTCCACCGCCTCGGCGAAGTCGGCGTTCTCGGAGAGGAAGCCGTAGCCGGGGTGGATGGCGTCCGCGCCGGCCTCTCTGGCGGCGGCGATGATCTTCTCAGGGACGAGGTAACTGTCGCGGGCGGCCGCCGGGCCGATGTGGACGGCCACGTCGGCGTCGTGGACATGGGCGGCGTCCGCGTCGGCGTCGGAGAAGACGGCGACCGTGCCGATGCCCATCTGCCGGGCGGTGGCGAAGACCCGGCGGGCGATCTCGCCCCGGTTCGCCACGAGGATGGAGGTGATCTCTTTCCGCGTGGCCATGACTACATCCGGAAGACGCCGAAGCGGGTTTCGGGGATCGGGGCGTTCAGGGCCGCCGAGATGGAGAGGCCGAGAACGTCGCGGGTCTGGGCCGGGTCGATGACGCCGTCGTCCCACAGGCGGGCGGTGGCGTAGTAGGGATTGCCCTCGTCCTCGTACTTCTGGCGGATCGGGGCCTTGAAGGCCTCGGCCTCCTCGGGCGTCCAGCGCTCGGCGTCCCGGTGGACGGTGGCGAGCACGCTGGCCGCCTGTTCGCCGCCCATGACGCTGATGCGGCTGTTGGGCCAGGTCCACAGGAAGCGCGGGGAATAGGCCCGGCCGCACATGCCGTAGTTGCCCGCCCCGAACGAGCCGCCGATGAGGACGGTGAACTTGGGGACCTCGACGCTGGCTACGGCGGTCACCAGCTTGGCGCCGTCCTTGGCGATGCCGCCGGCCTCGTAGCGGCCGCCGACCATGAAGCCGGAGATGTTCTGCAGGAAGACCAGCGGGATCTTCCGCCGGGCGGCCAGCTCGATGAAGTGGGCGCCCTTGAGGGCGCTTTCCGAGAAGAGGACGCCGTTGTTGGCGAGGATCGCCACCGGGAAGCCCCAGATGCGGGCGAAGCCGCAGACCAGGGTCGTGCCGTAGAGCGCCTTGAACTCGTCGAACCGGGAGCCGTCGACGATGCGGGCGATGACCTCGCGCACCTCGTAGGGCGCGCGCACGTCGGGCGGGATGACGCCGTACAGCTCCTCGGGATCGTATGCCGGCGGCTCGGGTCGCTCGATCGTCACCTCAGGACGCTTGGCGGTGTTCAGGTTGGCGACGATGTTGCGGACGATGGCCAGGGCGTGTTCGTCGTCCTGGGCCACATGGTCGACCACGCCCGAGCGACGGCCGTGGGTGTCGGCGCCGCCCAGCTCCTCGGCGCTGATGACCTCGCCGGTGGCGGCCTTCACCAGGGGCGGGCCGCCGAGGAAGATGGTGCCCTGACCGCGGACGATGACCGTCTCGTCGCTCATGGCCGGGACATAGGCGCCGCCGGCGGTGCACGAGCCCATGACGCAGGCGATCTGAGCGATGCCCTCGGCGCTCATCCGGGCCTGGTTGTAGAAGATGCGCCCGAAGTGATCGCGGTCGGGGAAAACCTCGGCCTGGTGGGGCAGGTTCGCGCCGCCCGAGTCCACCAGATAGACGCAGGGCAGACGGTTCTGCATGGCGATCTCCTGGGCGCGGAGATGCTTCTTCACCGTGATGGGATAGTAGGCGCCGCCCTTCACCGTGGCGTCGTTGGCCACGATCATGACCTCGCGGCCGGAGACGCGGCCGACGCCGGTGATGATCCCCGCAGCGGGAGCCTCGTCCCCGTACATGCCGCCCGCGGCCAGGGCGCCCACCTCAAGGAACGGCGAGCCGGGATCGAGCAGTCGCATCACCCGGTCGCGGGGCAGGAGCTTGCCCCGGCTGACGTGCCGGCGCCGGCTGTCCTCGGATCCGCCCAGGGCGGCCCGGGCGGTGCGGGCGCGCAGGTCCTCGACCAGGCTCCGGTTGACCCGGGCGTTGGCGGCGAAGGCCTCGGACGCCGGATCGACGGCGGTGGGCAGTTTCCTCATGCGGCGCGGGCTTCCGTCCCTGTTCTTGGCTTGGCCTGTTGGACCGGTGTTGTCGGGCGCCGGGCGAAGTTCTGCAAGCATGGCTTGGCTCGCGGATGATTTCTTCGGCGGATCGCCGCGATCCGGCATGTGTATTCCCAGGAAATGGGGATTTGACGCAATGAGCTTGTCGCTTCAGCCGCCGCTAGGCTGACGCTGGGATCGTGTGGCAGAGAGTCGGGCGTGACCCAGGACCCGTCCCAAGAAACCTTCCCTGAAATCCGCGAGGCGGTTCGCAAGCTGTGCGCCCGCTTCCCCGGCGCCTACTGGCGCGACCTGGACCGCGAGCGAGCCTATCCCACCGCGTTCGTCCGCGCCCTGACGGAAGCCGGCTTCCTGTCGGTGCTGATCCCCGAAGCGTACGGCGGCTCGGGCCTCGGCCTGAAGGCGGCCACGGCGATCCTCGAGGAGATCCACCGCTCCGGCTGCAACGGCGGCGCCTGCCACGCCCAGATGTACACCATGGGCACGGTGCTGAAGCACGGCAGCGAGGCGCAGAAGCAGGCCTATCTGCCGGCCATCGCCTCGGGCGAGCTGCGGCTGCAGGCCTTTGGGGTCACCGAGCCCGACGCCGGGACCGACACCACCCGCATCTCCACCTTCGCCAAGCGGGTGGGGGACAAGTATGTGGTGAACGGCCGGAAGATCTGGATCAGCCGGGCCGAGCACTCGGACCTGATGGTCCTCCTGTGCCGCACCACGCCCCGGGACGAGGTCAGGAAGCCGTCGGACGGCATGAGCGTGCTGCTGGTGGACCTGCGCCAGGCGGTGGGCGCGGGCCTCACCATCCGGCCGGTGCGGACCATGCTCAACCACGCCACCACCGAGCTTTTCTTCGAGGACCTGGAGGTGCCCGCCGACAACCTGATCGGCGAGGAGGGCAAGGGCTTCCGCTACATCCTCGACGGCATGAACGCCGAGCGCATCCTGATCGCCTCGGAGTGCCTGGGCGATGCGCGCTTCTTCATCGACCGGGCCAGCCGCTACGCCAAGGAGCGGGTCGTGTTCGGCCGGCCGATCGGCGAGAACCAGGGCGTGCAGTTCCCGCTGGCCCGGGCCTATGTCCAGGCGACCCAGGCGGCGCTGATGGTGGACCACGCCGCCGGCCTGTTCGAGGCGGGGCGGCCCTGCGGCACCGAGGCCAACATGGCCAAGCTGGTGGCCTCGGAGGCCTCGTGGTTCGCCGCCGACATGTGCCTGCAGACCCACGGCGGCTTCGGCTTCGCCGAGGAGTACGACATCGAACGCAAGTTCCGGGAGACGCGCCTCTATCAGGTGGCCCCGATCTCCACGAACCTCATCCTCAGCCACGTGGCGACGCACGTGCTGGGCCAACCGAAGAGTTTCTGATGGCTTACGAGACGATCAAGGTGGAAGAGGCCGCGCCGGGGGTGAAGGTGATCGCCTTCAACCGGCCCGAGGTGGCCAACGCCCTGTCCACCAAGATGGGCCGGGAGTTGCTGGAGGTGTGGAGCTCCCTCGCCAACGACCACGACCTTCGGTGCGTGATCCTGCGCGGGGAGGGCAAGCACTTCCAGGCCGGGGCGGACCTGAAGGAACGCAACGGCATGACCGACGAGCAGTGGGCCGACCAGCACCGGCTGTTCGAGGCCATGATCCGCGCCCAGCTCGCCTGCCCGGTTCCGGTGATCGCCGCGGTGCACGGCGCGGCCATGGGCGGCGGCTGCGAAATGACCCTGGCCTGCGACTTCGCCTATGCCGCCGAGGGGGCCAGGTTCGGCCTGCCTGAGGCCAACCTGGGCATCCTGCCGGGCCTGGGCGGCGGGCCGCTGCTGGTGCGGGCGGTGGGGCCGCGCCGGGCGCTGGAGCTGATCACCACGGCCCAGCCGTTCACCGCCGAACAGGCGCTGGAGTGGGGTCTGGTCAACGGGATCACCCCCGGTTCCGAGCTGCTGCCGCGGGTGCTTGAGGTGGCCAAGACCATCGCCGGGCGGGCGCCCCTGTCGGTGCGCGGCGCCAAGAAGATCGTCCACCGCAGCCAGGACCTCGACCTGCCGCACGCGATGAACTTCGAGCTGGAAATCTACAACCGGCTGTTCACCACCCATGACCGCCGCGAGGGCGTGGCCGCCTTCAACGAGAAGCGGGCCCCCAGCTTCGAGGGCCGCTAGAACGGGACGGCGCAGGTGATGCCGCCGGCGGGGCCCTGGTGGCCCATGGCGTCGGCGTCGCCGCCCGCGCGGACCTTGCAACCCTTCTTCGGCCGCCGGGCCAGATAGGCCGCGTCGTCCTGGGCGAAGCGGCCGGACGGGTCGAGGTTCAGCCGAGACCCAGCCGCGCCGATCTTCCTGAGGCCGGGATCGTCCGCCAGGCGCTGGTCGCAGCGGGCCCGGGCCTCGGCGCCCAGCCGATGGAGGTTGGAGGGGCGGCAGTCGAGCAGTCCGCGCAGCGCCAGGCCTCCGGGTTCAACCCGGGCTGCGAAAAGGGTCGGCGCGGGAACCGACGCCTCCGGCGGTCGCCAATGGTCAAGCTCTCCCAGGCGGAGATCACGCTGTTCCACCAGGGTCCAAAAGAAGGCCGTGGCGCGGTCCGGCGACTGCGCTTACCGTCGCCCGCATGAGGATGCCCGCGCCGGACCCTGCGCTTCTCGCCCGCAAGGCCGAGATCGTCCGCGCCTTGCGCCGCATCGTCCCGGGCGAGGGCGTGGTGGCCGAGCCGGAGGGGCTGGTCCCGTTCGAATCCGACGGGCTCTCGGCCTATCGGCAGACCCCGATCGCGGTGGTGCTGCCCGAGACCACGGCCCAGGTGTCGGAAATCCTGAAGTGGTGCTCGGCCGGGGGCGTGAAGGTGGTGCCGCGGGGGGCGGGCACGTCGCTGTCGGGCGGCGCCCTGCCGCTGGCCGACGGCGTGGTCGTCGGCCTCTCCAAATTCAACCGCATCCTGGAGGTGGACTACGACAACCGCTGCGCGGTGGTGCAGCCGGGGGTCACGAACCTCGCCGTCTCCCAGGCCGTGGAGGCCGAGGGGTTCTATTACGCGCCCGACCCGTCGAGCCAGATCGCCTGCACCATCGGGGGCAATGTGGCCGAGAACTCGGGCGGCGTTCACTGCCTGAAGTACGGCCTGACCACCAACAACCTGCTCGGCTGCGAGCTGGTGCTGATGAACGGCGAAGTGCTGCGCCTGGGCGGCAAGGGCTTCGACGCCCCGGGCTACGACCTCCTGGGCGTGGTCACCGGTTCCGAGGGGCTGCTGGGCGTGGTCACCGAGGTGACGGTCCGCATCCTGCCCAGGCCAGAGACGGCGGCGGCCCTGCTGCTGGGCTTTCCCACGGTGGAGGCGGCGGCGGCCACGGTGGGCGACATCATCGCCGCCGGCGTGATCCCGGCAGGGCTGGAGATGATGGACAACCCGGCCATCCGGGCGGCCGAGGCCTTCGTCCACGCCGGCTATCCCACCGAGGCGGCGGCCCTGCTGATCTGCGAGCTGGACGGGCCCGAGGCGGAATGCGCGGACCTGGCCGATCAGGTGCGGGCCCTGGCGACGGCGCGGGGGGCCGACTTCATCCGGGTCTCGCGCTCCGAGGCCGAGCGGCTGGCGTTCTGGGCCGGGCGCAAGGCGGCCTTCCCGGCGGTGGGCCGGATCGCCCCGGACTACCTCTGCATGGACGGGACCATCCCGCGCCGGGAGCTGCCCAGGGTGCTGGCGGCCATCCACCAGATGGGCCAGGCGTTCGGCCTGGGGGTGGCCAATGTCTTCCACGCCGGCGACGGCAACCTGCACCCCCTGATCCTCTATGACGCCGACCAGCCGGGGCAACTGGCCAAGGCCGAGGCCTTCGGGGCCGAGATCCTCAAGCTGTGCGTCGCCGTGGGCGGGGTTCTCACCGGCGAGCACGGGGTGGGCGTCGAGAAGCGCGACCTGATGGGGGAGATGTTCGATCCCACGGACCTGGCCTGCCAGCAGCGGGTGAAGTGCGCCTTCGACCCCGGCCTGCTGCTCAATCCCGGCAAGGTGTTCCCCACCCTGCACCGCTGCGCCGAGCTCGGCCGGATGCATGTGCACCGGGGCAAGCTCGCCTTCCCCGACCTGCCGAGGTTCTGATGCAGGCCGCCGCCATCCCTGCGCACCTGCCGACGAGCGCCGACGAGGTCCAGGCCCTGATCGCCGAGACGGGGGCGCATGGCCGCCGGATCGAGGTGGTCGGCGGCGGCACCAAGCGGTCGGTGGGCGCGGTCGCCGCCGACGTCGTCCTGTCGCTGGCGGGGCTGGACCGGGTGATCGACTATGCGCCGGACGAGCTGGTGCTCACGGTCCAGGCCGGGGCGCGGCTGGCGGAGCTGGAGCGGCTGGTGGCGTCCGAGGGCCAGATGCTGGCCTTCGAGCCGCCGCGCTGGACGGGCCTGCTGGGCGGCGGCGGCGAGCCGACCATCGGCGGGGCGCTGGCGGCCAATCTGTCGGGCCCGCGCCGCCTCCGCGCCGGCGCCGCCCGGGACCATTTCCTGGGCTTCTCGGCGGTGTCGGGCCGGGGCGAGCTGTTCAAGGCCGGCGGCAAGGTGGTGAAGAACGTCACCGGCTACGACCTCATGAAGCTGATGGCCGGGTCGTGGGGCACCCTGGCGGTGCTCACCGAGGTGACCCTCAAGGTGCTGCCGGCGCCGCGGGACGAGACCACCCTGTTGCTGTTCGGCTTGAGCGACGCGCGGGCCAGCCAGGCCATGATCGCGGCGCTGAACGGGCCCTTCGAGGTCTCGGCCGCGGCCCATCTGCCGCCCTTCGCGGCGGCGGCGGAGATGGCGGTGACGGCCTTGCGGCTGGAGGGGTTCGAGGCCTCGGTGGCGGCCCGGGCCGAGCGCCTGGCCGAGGTCTTGCGGCCCTTCGGCCACGCCCAGCGGCTCGATCCCCAGCATTCCCGCGACTTCTGGGCCGGGGTGCGCGAGGTGGAGGCCTTCGCCGGCGATCCGCGGCCCCTGTGGCGGCTGTCGGTTCCGCCGGCGTCCGGCTGGCGCGTGGCCGCCGAGGTGGAGGGCGAGGCCCTCTATGACTGGGGCGGCGGGCTGGTGTGGCTGCTCACCGAGGCCGAGGCGCCCGTCGTCCAGGCCGCGGCCGCCAGGGCGGGGGGCCATGCCCTGCGCCTGCGCGGCGCGGGCCCGGCCTTCCCGCCCCTGGGCGGGCCCCAGGCGGCGCTCCTGGCCCGGGTGAAGGCCGCCTTCGACCCGCTGGAGGTGCTCAACCCCGGGAGGATGTCGTCATGAACGCGGTCGCACCGCCCGCCGGCGACGGCGCGGCCCGGGCCGAGATCCGCCGCTGCGTCCACTGCGGCTTCTGCACGGCCACCTGCCCGACCTATGTGCTGCTGGGCGACGAGCGCGACAGCCCGCGCGGCCGCATCGAACTCATCAAGGCCATGCTGGCCAGCAAGGCCCCGCCCAGCAAGGCGACGGTGACGCACATCGACCGCTGCCTGTCGTGCCTGTCGTGCGTCTCCACCTGCCCGTCGGGGGTGAACTACGGCCGGCTGATCGACCATGCCCGGGCGCATGTGGAGGCGACCTACCGGCGGCCCTGGCCCGAGCGGGTGCTGCGCGCGGCGATCCCGGCGGTGCTGACAAGGCCGTGGCGCCTCGCCCTGGCGCTGCGGCTCGGACGGCTGGCCGCGCCGCTGGAGCGGTTCCTGCCCGCGCAGTTGAAGGCCATGCGGCGCCTCGCCCCCGCCAGGCCCGGCCGACGGGCTCGCCCCGGCGTGGTCCCCGCGCAAGGGGCGCGGCGGGGACGGGTGGCCCTGCTGCAAGGCTGTGTGGAGCCGGCCCTGTCGCCCCAGGTGCGGGAGGCCGCCGTGCGGCTGCTGACCCGGGCCGGGTTCGAGGTGGTGTTCGCCGAGGGCGAGGGCTGTTGCGGGGCGCTGTCCGAGCATCTGGGGCGGGCCAAGGAGGCGCGGGCCTTCGCCCAGGCGAATGTGGCGGCCTGGTCCCGGGCGGGGGAGCTGACGGCCATCGTCGCCACCGCCGCCGGCTGCGGGACCATGCTGAAGGGCTATGGCGAGACCCTGGGGCCGGCGGGGGCGCCCGCGGCCGTCCGGGCGCGGGACATCCTGGAGTTCATCGCCGAGGTGGGCCTGCCGCCCGTGACCACCAAGGTCCAGGGGCTGGAGGTGGCCTATCACGCCGCCTGCTCGCTGCAGCACGGCCAGCAGATCAAGACCGCGCCGCCGGCCCTGCTGGCCGAGGCGGGGTTCGACGTGCGGCCCATCGCCGAGGGCCATCTCTGCTGCGGCTCGGCGGGGAGCTACAACATCCTCCAGCCCGAGATCGCCACGCGCCTGCGGGACCGGAAGGCCGCCAACATCGCCCGCACGGGGGCGCAGGTGCTGGCCGCGGGCAATGTGGGGTGCATGGCCCAGCTCGCGCCGGCGGTGGGCATGCCCGTGGTCCATCCCGTGGAGCTGCTGGACTGGGCGACGGGCGGGCCGCGCCCGGCCGCCCTCACGCCCGAGGCGCCGTTCCGGCCGCGGGCGGGGGCGACCCAGAGCGTGTAGCAGCGGGCCGGCCGCGCGGCCCGCCCGCCAGGTCAGGCGACCATCCGGAAGGTGTTGCGGAGGTACTCGATGAAGGTCGGGCCGACGCCTTCGTTCGCCAGGTGCTCCGCGCTCACGGGGATCGGCGTCTGGGTGAAGGCCGGATCGCGGGCCTTCTCGGGGAAGTCGTGGTGGACGATGGCGGCCCGGCCGATCAGGACATAGTCGGCGCCCCGGTCCAGCATCTCGGCGGCGATGGCGGCGCTGGTGATCTTGCCGGCCACGCCCAGCTTGACGTCGCCCCGGTCCAGCTCGGTGAAATAGCTCATCAGCGGGCGGCCCTTGTGGGCTTCCTCGGCCGGCTCCTTGAAGACGTCCCACAGGGACATGTCGAGGTAGTCGATGCGGCCGTCGCGGAGCACCTCCTGGGCCACCTCGACGATCTCGGAAAGGCGCAGGCCGAAGCGCTCGGGCGACAGGCGCAGGCCGAGCTGGAAGTCCGGGCCGGTGCGGCGGCGCACGCCGTCGATGATCTCGAACAGGATGCGCGCCCGGTTCTCGAGGGAGCCGCCGTAGCGGTCGTCCCGGCGGTTGATCTCGGGCGAGAGGAACTGGGCGAGGATGTAACCGTGGGCGCCGTGCAGCTCGACGCCGTCGAAGCCGGCCTTCTCGGAGCGGACCGCAGCCTCCACGAAGTCTTCCACCAGCTGCTCGACCTCGCCGAGGGAGAGGCCCCGGGCGCCGGTCTCGGGATCGTCCGAGGCGCTGACCGGCTGGCCCACGAGCTCTTTGGGCGAGCGGTTGCCGGCGTGGTGCAGCTGGACCGACGAGCGGCTGCCTGTGGCGTTGATGGCGGCGGCCAGGCGGCTCAGCCCCTCCAGGTGCTGGTCGCCGAAGACCCCGAGCTGGCCGGGGAAGCCCTGACCCTGGGCCTGGACGTGGGCCGCGCAGGTCATGGTCAGGCCAAAGCCGCCCTGGGCGCGGAGGGTGAGCCAGCGGAACTCGTCCTCTGACAGCCGGCCGTCCGGGTGGCTCTGGCAGTTGGTCAGCGGCGCCAGCATGAAGCGGTTCTTGAGGGGCTTGCCGCGGGTGAGGGGCAGCGGGTCGAACAGGCTCTTCTCGGCCACGGGGCGTAGTCTCCCTGAATCGTGTTCACTTGTCGGTGGGGACCCTGGGGCCGTCCGCGGCCGTGGACAAGCCCAGGGAATCTGGCGGGGCTTTCAGGCGGCCGGCGCCGGGCGTAGGCTGGCCTCGCAGAACGGAGGTCTGTGATGAAAGCCCTTCCGAGCCTGGCCGTGGCCCTCGCCCTGATGGCCCCTCCTGCCGCCGCCCACCATGGCTGGGCCGCCTATTCGGACGAGGAAGCCTCGGTGGCGGGGGTGGTGGTCTCGGCCAGCCTGGGCCAGCCCCACGGCGTCATCAAGGTGCGCACCGACCAGGGCGTGTGGGACGTGATGCTGGCGCCGCCAGCGGCGATCCAGCGCGCGGGCCTGACCCTGGAGGCCATCCCGGCCGGGACGCGGGTCACCGCCCGCGGTCACAAGCGGATCGACGGGACCCCGGAGATCAAGACCGAGCGGCTGGTGGTGGGCGGACGCACCTACGACCTCTATCCGGCGCGCCGGTAGGCCCCGTCTCAGCGCATCTCGGCGATCCAGGCGCGGACGAGGGCGAGGCCCTCCTCGTGCGTCACCGAGCGGCCCAGTTCGGGCATCATCACGCCGGGCTCGTCCGAGGCCATGCGGTGGGCCAGGATCGAGGCCTCGGGGCGTCCCGGGGCGATGGCCGTCTCCAGCCCGCCTGAGCCGCGGCCGGCGGCGACGGGCCGCTTGCCGATCCCGAGGGCCGGGCCCTCGGGCTGCTCCCACTCCAGGAACAGGCCGCTGTTGGAGGCGATGGCCCGCGGGTGGTGGCAGTGGGCGCAATTGGCGTCGAGATAGGCCCGGGCCCGGGCCGCCAGCGGCTCGGCCGGATCGTCCCAGCGGGCGGTGCGGGGCGCCTGGCGAGGATCGGACGGGGCGCCGGCCAGGAGGCCGGTCCGGGCCCAGTGGGCGAGCTGGTTCTCGCGGCCGCCCGCATAGGCGAAGTCGCCGTTGAGGTTGCGCGCCTTGGGGCCCAGGGGCGCCACGGCCTTGTCCAGCTGGTGGCATTCCTTGCACTGGTTCTGGTTGGGCACGGCATAGTCGATGGTCCGCGCCCGGCCGGCCAGGTCGACGACCTCCACCGGCATCCGCGCTCCGGCCCGCTTGAGCGCCGCGTCGGTCTGGTCGGCATTCCAGACATAGGCCTGGGCGGCCCAGCCATCGGCCTTGCGGATCAAGAGGCGGGTCTCGATGGAGCGCACCTGGTCGTCCGGCCGGCGCAGGTCGGCGGGATAGGCGAAGGTCTTCACCAGCACCGTCCCCACCGGGAAGTCGAACGCCCCCTCGGCGCGGTAGGCGGCGGACTGGCCCGGGGGCAGGGCCACGAAGCGGTATTTCTCGGCATAGTCGCTGAACAGGGGGGCGTTCAGGGCGTAGGGCGTCAGGCCCGGCCCCGCCGCTCGGCCCGCGTTCTTCAGCGGCAGGCGATAGTCGGACAGCCTGGGAGCCGGCGTCTCGTCCAGCAGGCGGGCGAAGTCGGGGCCCGGCGTCGCCGGGGCCGCGCCCAGGCAGAGGAGGGCGGCCGCGATCGCCGCCAGACGCCGCACGGTCACGTCCCGAGGTCGGCCTGGGACTTGGGCAGAACCACGGCGGGGGGCTCGGCCAGCTCAAGATCCGCGCCGACGTCGGCGGCCACCTTGGGGCGGGCCTTGGCCAGTTCGCCGGGGGCAGGAAGGTTGAGGTTCAGCACCGGGCCATCCGTGAGCCGCACCCGGGCCGTTTCGCCGCCGTTCCAGCTGACCACGCCGTCCCACAGGACCGGGGGGATCGTCCCGCCGCTGACCATGGCCAGGAGCTTGCCGCCGTCGAAGGTCGGGTCCCAGCCGTTGCGGCCGATGCGGTTGTCGCGGACCACCACGTCGCGGGGCAGGGGATTGTAGGACGCGTCGTCGAACGTCTCGGTGTAGCTGACCAGCATCACCGCCGCCGACTGGTTGCCGTCGATCTCGTTGTCGAAGACGTGGACGTTGCGGTTGGCCATCACCATGACGCCGGCGCCGGTGGGCACGCTGGCCACGATGTTGCCCTTGGGGGCGAAGTTGCGGGTGTCGTTCTGGACCACGCGGTTGCGGAACACCCGGGTGGAGTGGCCGCCCATCTGCGGCAGGTTCGGCAGGTCGAAGACCAGGATGCCCCCGGTGTTGCGGGTGGTGACGTTGTCGAAGACGTCAGCGTTGTAGGAGTTCTCGATCTCGATGCCGGCGACGTTGAACTCGGCCAGGCTGCGCTTGACCACGATGTTCCTGGACTGGCCGACGTAGATGCCGGCGTCGGAGGCGCCGCGCACCACCACGCGGTCGATCAGCACATTGGTGGAGCTGACCGGATAGACGCCGTAGGCGCCGTTCTTCTCGCTGGGGCCGCCGGTCCATTCGACCCGGACATTGACGAAGCTGATCTGGTCCGAGCCCTTGGCCTTGATGCCGTCGCCGCGGGTGTCCTCGACGCCGAGATCGCGGACGACGACCTTGTCGGAAGTGATCAGCAGACCTTCGCCTGCGCCCTTCTGGCCCTTGAAGGAAAGGACAGTGGCGTCGGGGCCGGCGCCCTTCACGACCACGTCGTCGACGTCGAGGGAGAGGCCGTCGGTGAGTTCGAAGCGCCCCGCGGCCAGCTCCACCACATCGCCCGGCTTGGCGTCGAGGAGGGCGGTCTGCAGCCGCTCCTGGGCATCGGGGCCGGGCGCCACGGCGATGGTCTTGGCCTGGGCCGCGCCGGCCAGGAGCGCGAACGCCGCCGCGGCGGCCATGAGCCGGGTCATGGAATCCTCCCTCGTCGTCGGCGTCGTGACGCGCCGTTCAGTTTTGAGGTGACGCCGTTCGGCCAGGGATGCAAGCCCCTCAGGCGGAGGCGGACGCTCCGGCCACATAGGCGTCGATCTCGGCCAGGTGGCGGGCCACCGCCTCGGGCCCGAGGAAGGCGCCCGTGAAGCTGTTCCGGGCCAGGGTGACGAGCTCGTCCCGGGTGAGGCCGACGGCCTCGGCGGTTTCAGTCCAGTTCTGCGCCAGATAGCCGCCGAAGTAGGCCGGATCGTCGGAATTGACGGTGGCCTTGAGGCCCAGGGCCAGCATCCGCTTGAGGGGATGGGCGGCGAGGTCGTTCACCACGCACAGTTTGAGGTTCGAGAGCGGGCAGACGGTGAGCGTCATGCCCTCGGCCACGAGCCGGCGCACCAGGGCCTCGTCCTCCAGGGCGCGGTTGCCGTGGTCGATGCGGTCGACCCCGAGGACGTCGAGGGCCTCCCAGACATATTCGGGCGGGCCCTCCTCGCCGGCGTGGGCCACCAGCTTGAGGCCGCGCTCGCGGGCGGCCTTGAACACCCGGGCGAACTTGGAGGGCGGGTGGCCGACCTCGGAGCTGTCGAGCCCCACGCCGAGCAGGCGGTCGAGGTAGGGCTCGGCGGCCTTCAGGGTGGAAAAGGCGGCGTCCTCGTCCAGGTGGCGCAGGAAACAGAGGATCAGGCTGGAGCTGACGCCCAGTTCGGCCTCGGCCTGCCGCATCCCGGCCAGCAGCCCGTCGATGGCGATGCTGAAGGGCAAGCCGCGGTCGGTGTGGGTCTGCGGGTCGAAAAACAGCTCCACGTGCCGGGCGCCGTCGGCGGCCGCCCGTCGGAAATAGGCGAGGGCGAGGTCCTGGAAGTCCTCCCCGGTGCGCAGGACGCTGGCGCCCTGGTAGTAGATGTCGAGGAAGTCCTGGAGGTTGGAGAAGGCGTAGGCGGCGCGCACCTCCTCCACGCTGCGGAAGGGCAGGGCGACGCGGTTGCGCCGCGCGAACTCGAACATCTGCTCGGGCTCGAGGCTGCCCTCGATGTGCAGATGGAGTTCGGCCTTGGGCAGGCCGCGGATGAAGTCGGCGAGCGGGCTCATGGACCGCAGCATCCTCCCATCCGCGGCACGGTCAAGCGACCTAGGTGAAGACCTGCGCGAGCCAGGCCGAGTCGCCCTCGCGCAGGCGGCGCAGCTCCACGTAGAGCACGGTGATGGCCGTGGCGCCGACGGCGCCCGCGACGGTGGAGAGGACGGCGTTGAAGATCACGGCGACGGCGGGGCCAAGGAAGGCGAACGCGCCCATGACGCCGCTCGTCAGCAGGACGGCCACGACCCAGATCGCGAACAGGCCGAGGATCCGCCAGCGGTTGCCGCGGGTGAGCTCGGCGCTGCGGCGGAACGCTCCGATGACGCCCGTGCGCTCGGCGATCAGGGCGGGCGTGGCCGTGCACCAGGCGCAGGCCATCATCACCCCCGGGACGACCAGCAGGATCAGCCCCAGCATGACGGCGATGCCGAGCAGGAAAGAGACGCCGACCAGCGGCAGGATGTTGCGCAGGCCGAAGGACACGAGGTCGGTGATGGGCGGGCGTTGGCCGTTGAGGTCCTGGATGACCGCATAGATGAGGGCCCCCTGCAGGACGGCTCCGGCGACCACGCTCAGAAGCCAAGCGAGCGGCATGCCCGCCCCGAAGCCCGCCGCGCCGGGGCCGAGGTCGGGCGTGGTCGCCAGAACGATCAGGCCGGGCAGGCCCGCCAGTAGGGCTGAGAGGATGAAGAAGTTTTGAGCGTTGCGGCCGAGCACCTGGAAGGTGTCGCCGATGATCCGGACGATATCGATCTTGCCCGGCTGCACGGCGGCGGTTGCGGTCATTGGGGGGCGTCTCCCTGTTTCTCGTGCGGGGAGGAAAGCACGGTATGGCCAAGCTGTCGAACGGGACGGGAACATCGATCCTGATCCCGGCGTTGCCGGGGCATGGGTGCGCGCGTTCGCCAGGCGGCGGTGATTCTGGCCATGATCGCGGGCGGGCTCCTGGTGTTCGCCATCTTCGCGTTCGGTTGAGGTCGACGGACGGCCTCTGATCGGGGAGAAGGGGCGCATGACCCCGACCCTGAACGTCCGCTTCGAGCGCCACCCGCTCCGCGCCCCGTTCCGCATCTCCCGTGGGGTGAAGACCCACGCCGAGGTGGTGGTGGTGGAGCTGACCCAGGACGGCCTGACCGGCCGTGGCGAGTGCGTGCCCTACGCACGTTATGACGAGACCGTCGGCAAGGTGATGGCCGCGCTGCGCGGCGATCCCGAGGTGCTGCTGGACCGCCTGCCGCCCGGGGCGGCGCGCAACGCCCTGGACTGCGCCTTCTGGGACCTGCTGGCCAAGCGCGACGGCCAGGCGGTGTACGACATGCTGGGGCGGATGCCGCCCGAGCCGACGCCCTCGGCGGTGACCATCAGCCTGGACGTGCCCGGCGGCATGGCCGAGGCGGCGGCCGCGGCGGCGGATGCGCCGCTGCTGAAGGTGAAGCTCTCGGCTGACCGCCCGGCCGAGCGCCTGCTGGCCGTGGCCGAGGCGGCGCCCGCCGCCCGCCTGATCGTCGATCCCAACGAGGGCTGGACCCTCGACATCCTCAAGGCGATGGAAGACCCGATCGCCCGCTGCAATGTGGTGCTGGTGGAGCAGCCGCTGCCGGCCGGGGACGATGCGGTCCTGGAGGGGCTGACCTATCCCGCGCCGATCTGCGCCGACGAGAGCGTCCACACCCGGGCCGACCTGCCGACCATCGTGCGCCGCTACCAGGCGGTGAACGTCAAGCTCGACAAGGCCGGGGGGCTGACCGAGGCCGTGGCCCTGGCCCAGGCCGCCCGGGCCGAGGGCCTGTCGCTGATGGTGGGCTGCATGGTGGCCAGCTCCCTGGCCATCGCCCCGGCCTTCGTCCTCGCGGGCGAGGCGGACTTCCTGGACCTGGACGGCCCCTGGTGGCTGGCGAAGGACCGCCCGGGCGGCTGCCGCTTCGAGCGGGGCGTGCTGCATCCGCCCGAGCCGGGGTTCTGGGGCGATCCCGTGCAAGCCGCCTGACTGATCGCGGCGGCGAGTTGACAGCCGCGCCGCATCCGCCGCTTCATCCTCCGGGGAGCTTTCCGGGGGGACGGTGAGCAGCGAGGCCAAGGCGCCCATTGGCACGGTCGAGGCGGCCCTGGCCCGGGCCGCCAATATCCTCATTCGCGATCCCGCCCAGGCCGAGGCCCAGATCCGGGAGATTCTTCGGGCCTTCCCCGAACATCCCTACGCCCTGCGCCTGCTGGGCGCGGCCCTGCGCAGGCAGGGCGAGACCGCGGCCGCCGAGGAGGCCTATCTGCGCTCGGTGAAGGGCTCGGTGCAGGACGCCGAGATGATCGCCGCCGCCAACGCCCTCGTCGACAACCGCCTGGCCTATGCCGAGCAGATGCTGTGCGCGCGGCTGGAGGCGCGGCCCGGGGATGCGGCGGCGATCCGGATGCTGGCCGAGACCAAGATGCGCCTGGGTCTTCAGGACGAGGCCGAGGCGCTGCTGGCCCGTTGCATCGAGCTGGCGCCCGGCTTCACGCCGGTGCGGCACAACTATGCAGCCCTGCTCCACCGGCGCGGCAAGGCGGCCGAGACCCTGGCCCAGCTGGACGCGCTGCTGGCGGGCGATCCCGAGCATCCGGCCTATCTCAGCCTGAAGGCCGCCGCGCTCGCGGGGACCGGCGAGCACGAGACGGCGATCCGGCTTTTCGCCCAGGTGCTGGCGGCCCACCCGCGCCGTCCCAGGACCTGGATGGGCTATGGTCACGCGCTGAGGGCCGCCGGTCGCCGGGCCGAGGCGGTGGACGCCTATCGCCGCAGCCTGGCCCTCGCCCCCGGCCTGGGCGAGGCCTGGTGGGGCCTGACCAACCTGGGAGCGGGCGTCACGCCCGACGACGTCGCCGCCATGGAGGTCCAGCTCGCCCGGCTAGACCTTTCGGAGGAGGACCGCGTCCACCTGCATTTCGCCCTGGGCCGAGCCCATGAGGCGGGCGGCCGCTACGAAGAGGCGTTCCGGTCCTACGCGGAAGGGAACGCCCAGCGGAAATACGAGCTGGCCTACGATCCCGAGGAGACGAGCGCCAAGGTGCGCCGGTGCAAGGCGCTGCTGACGGCGGACGTCCTGGCGGCCCGGCCCGGGCAGGGCGCGCCCGCGCCGGATGCGATCTTCATCGTCGGGATGCCGGGGGCGGGAGCCGCCCTGGTGGCGCAGATCCTCTCCGGCCACAGCCAGGTGGAAGCGGTTGTGCAGCCGCCGGACCTGATGGGGCTCGTGCGGGGGCTCGGCGGAGGCCCGGATTACCCGGACATCGCGGCCGGGCTGTCGCCGGACGACCTCAGGGCCCTGGGCGAGGCCTATCTCTCGGAGGCCCGGCGGCGCGCAGGGCTCGGGCGGCCGTTCTTCGTCGACGCGGCGCCGGAGAACTGGACGCGCCTTGGCCTGATCCTGCCGGCCTTGCAGCACGCCCGGATCATCGATGTCCGGCGCCATCCGCTGGCCTGCGCGGTTGCGGCCTTCCGGCAGCCCGTCGCCGAGGGGGCGGGCTTCACCTGCGACCTCGAGCACCTGGGCCGCGCCCACGCCGACTATGTGGCGCTGATGGCCCATCTCGACGCCGTGGCGCCGGGGCGGGTCCATCGGGTGATCCACGAGCGGCTGGCGGCGGAGCCGGAGGTGGAAATCCGCCGCCTGCTGGATCACTGCGGCCTGGCCTTCGAGGTGGGCTGCCTGCGGCCCTGCGAGGACGAGACCGCGGACGAGGGGCTGTGGCGCAGCTACCATCCGTGGCTCGGCCCGCTAAAGGCGGCGCTCGGGCCGGTGCTGGACGCCTATCCGGCGGCGCCGGCCGCCTAGGCAGGATCGCGTCAGGCCGCGCGGCCGAGGTCGCCCGCCTTGCGGGGCATGTGGGTGCTGACCTTGCCCGGGAAGCGCGGCGGGCGCTTCTCGAGGAAGGCCGCCACGCCCTCGCGCACGTCCGCCCCTGCGCCCAGCTCCATGGACAGGGGGCCGTCCAGCTTCAGCAGGTCCCACGGATCGGGGGCGGCGCCGTAGCGCCACAGCATCCGGCGGGTGAGGGCCACGGCGACCGGGGCGGTGTGCTCGGCGATCTCCAGGGCCATCTCCCGGGCCCGGGCGAGGAGGACGTCGGGCGGGAGCACCTCGCTGACGAGGCCCCCCGCCTGCGCCTCCTCGGCCGGGATCAGCCGGCCCGAGAGGCACCAGCGCAGGGCCTGGGGCAGGCCCACGAGCCGCGGCAGGAACCACGCGCTGCCGGCTTCGGGCACCAGGCCGCGGCGGGCGAAGACGAAGCCCAGGCGGGCGCCCTCGGCGGCGATGCGGATGTCCATGGGCAGGGTGAGCGTCGCGCCCACGCCGACGGCCGCGCCGTTGATGGCCGCGATCGAGGGCTTGCGGCAGTTGAAGATGGCCCCGACGAAGCCGCCGTCCTCGGCCCGCGCCTGTCCCGGGGCGGCGAAGGCCACCGAACCCTCGGCCTCGGCGTCGAAGGCCCCGGCGCCGGCGCTGATGTCGGCCCCGGCGCAGAACCCCCGCCCGGCGCCGGTGACGATGACGGCGCGCACCGCATCGTCGCCGTCGGCCCGTCGGAAGGCGTCGGCCAGTTCGACGCCCATCCGGCTGGTGTAGGCGTTCAGCTTGTCGGGACGGTTGAGGGTGATCGTGGCGACCGGCCCCTCCACCTCGTAGAGCAGGGTCTCGTAGCCCATGGGGCGCCTCCCTATGCGTTTGCCCAAGATTGAGCGCGCCTTGACGAGGCGGCAGGCAACCGGGCGCGGGCGACCCTCAGTCCAGGCGGAAGGGCACCATCCGGCGCTCGTGGGGCGGCACGCGCAGGGGGCGGTCCACGGGCGGGAAGGCCCGCTGCGGGCAGTCGTTGCGTTCGCAGATCCGGCAACTGACCCCGATGCGGGCGGCCGGGCCGGAAAGGTCGATCCCCTCGGAATAGACGAACTGGTCGGCGTGGCCGATCTCGCAGCCGAAGCCCAGGACGAAGTGGCGGTCGGGCGTCAGGTAGCTGCCGGAGGGCTTGGCGACGCTGCGGGCCACCGACAGGTAGCGCGTGCCGTCTGGCATCTCGGCCACCTGCACCAGGAAGCGGTCCGGGGCGCCCACGGCCTGGTGGACGTTCCAGAGCGGGCAGGCGCCGCCGAACCGGGCGAAGCGCAGGCGGGTGGCCGAGTGGCGCTTGGTGATGTTGCCCGCGTAGTCCATGCGCACGAAGAAGATCGGCGCCCCGCGCAGGCCCGGCCGCTGCAGGTTCGAGAGCCGGTGGCAGACCTGTTCGAGGCTGGTGTGGAAGGTGAGGGCCAGGGCCTCGATGTCGTGGCGCAGGGCCCGGGCGGCGGCCTGGAAACGCCGGTAGGGCATGAGCAGGGCGCCGGCGGCGTAGTTGCTGAGGCCCACCCGGCAGACATCCACCGCCTCGGCGGTGCGGAACCGGGCCCGGGCGAGCTCGGCCTCGATCACCTCGGTCAGTTCGGCGGCGGCCAGGTGGTAGGCGAGCTGGAACGTCTGGGTCTCCGCCGGCTGGCGCGGATTGACCCAGAGGGTGCGGGTGGCCGGATCGTAGCGCCGCATCAGCTCGCCCGAGGCGCCCCGCACCACGGTCACGTCCTGGCGGGCCTTCAGCCAGGCGATCAGGCGCGCGTCGGGCGGCTCGCCGTCGGCCAGGCCAACGGCGTCCGACAGCGCCTCGGCGGCGCGGTCGAGCTGGTCGAGGTAGTTGTCCTTGTCGTGGAAGAACTCGCGCACTTCCTCGTAGGGGAGCAGCGAGCTGGCGGCGGTGGTCTCGTCCAGGGCCACGGCCTCTTCCGTGAGGTTCAGCCGCTCGGCGAGGCGCTGGTTGGCCCGGTGCAGGTCGAGGAACCGGCGGGCGAAAGCCGGCGCCTGGAGCGCCACCCGGCGGATTTCGGAGAGGGCCACGGGCGCGCCGGGATGGGCGCTTTCGGCCACCGCTTCCCGCAGGTCGGCGATCAGCCGCTCGTCCTCGCGCGCCTCGAACACCTCGGGCGGCACCCCGAAAACCTCGGCGATGGACAGCAGCACCCGGGAGGTCACCGGCCGCTGGTTGGCCTCGATCTGGGAGAGGTAGCTGACCGAGATGCCGAGCCGTTCGGCGCAGGCCTGAAGCTTCAGCCCCTGCTCCTGGCGCAGGCGGCGCACCTCGGGCCCGACGAACAGCTTCTCCGACATTTCACAATTTCACAAAACACGCTTCAGGAGGCGCAAAGTCTTCGCACGTTCTCGTTTGAAATCCAGACCGAAAGCGCGCTTGCTCCCCTACCGAACGTGATCCTCAAGTTCGCAAAACAAAATAGGGAAGATGGAAATGCTCGGACGGCGCCCCGACAATCTGCACCACCTGCCCCGCCTGGGCTTCGCCGACGCCTGCCGGCTGTTCGGCATGACGCCGCGGGCCCTGCGCTTCTATGAGGAGAAGGGCCTGATCGAGGCCCGGCGCGACCGGCTGAACCATCGCTACTACGACGGGGCGACGCGGCAGAAGCTGTCGTGGATCTCGCGCCTGCGTTCGGTGAGCCTGCCCCTGCGCGACATCCGGCAGGTGCTCGAGGCCGAGCAGCGGGCCGGAACGGGCACGCAGGTGGCCCTGCGCAAGCTGCTGTCCCGGCGCGAGGAGCTGGCGCGGGAGCTGGCCGCCGTCGACGCCCTGATCCCGAGCCTGCAGGAAGAGGCGGCCTAGGGGCGGCGCTTTCCGGCCTTCGGCTCTCCGGTCGCCAGGGGCCGGACCTCGTCCACCAGGGCCATAAGGAACCGGCCCGGTTCCTCATGCGGCGCGAGGTGGGCGGAATGCTCGAACCAGACGATCTTCTTCAGCGGCGCCGTCAGGCCGTTCATCCAGGCCTCGGCCACGTCGGACGGCGTGGTCAGGTCGTGCCGGCCCAGGAACATCAGCACCGGGAAGTCCACGCGCTTGACGGTCATCAGGTCGATGCGGGTCATCTCGGGCAGCAGCGTGCCCACCGAAAGCTGGCCGCCCTCGTCGATGGCCTGCCGGTCGGCGAGGTCATAGTCGGGCGAGAGCCGGGCGGCGCGGAAGTAGAAGTCGGCGTTGTCGCGATAGGCCGCGAGGCCCCCGTACTTCATGACCCACTCGCGGACGACGTTCACCTTCTCGAACGGCAGCGGCCCTTCGCCCGGATAGGGGGCGATGGCGCGCAGCTCGGCCAGGGCCTCGGCGTCGCCGCGCTGTTCGGCCAGGGCCAGCAGCTGGCGATACTGGGAGGCCTCGTTGGCGCGCATGGCGATCAGGGGGCCGACGCCCACATAGGCGCTGATCCACTCCGGGCGCTTGACCGCCGCGTCCATGGCGATGGCGTTGCCCCAGGAGTGCCCGAGCAGGACCACGCGCTCCTGGCCGAAGCGCTGCCGCAGGTGGGCGATCAGCTCGACGAGGTCCTCGGCCATGCGGGCCCGGCTGAGGGTGGGGCGGGTGGCCTCGGCGCCGTTCGAGCGCAGGGTCTTGCCAGTTCCGCGCTGGTCCCACTGGACGACGGTGAAGAACTCCTCCCAGGCCTCCTGGTAGGGCCAGGCCCGGCCCATCTCCGCCGCCCCCGGGCCGCCATGCACATAGATGAGGATCGGGTTCGACTTGTCGGCGCCGCGGATGGAGACCCACTGGTCCATGCCGCCCAGGCGGATCTGCTCCACCGACTGCACGCCGTTGGGCGTCACGATCTTCTGGCGGTCGGCGATCATGGGTCGCGCCTGGGCGTAGGCGGCCTCCGGCGAGGGCTCGGACGCCGGCTGGGCGAAGGCAGGGCCCGCAAGCAGGGCCGTGGTGGCCAGAAAACCGATCAGCGCCCGCATCAACCACTCCCCCTCGGCTCTGCGTATCCGCACCATTTGCGGTTGAGCTAGGCGCCGCGCGCAGCCGCCGCAAGCCGTCTCCGCTCACCGATGGCGCGGGCCTGCGCCTCGATCGACGCCAACCCGGACGATTGGCGGGACGACGAGGAGCTGGCCGGTTGAGCGCCGGCCTTCGCTGAAAGCACGCTGAAACGGCCGGAGACGCCCACGAGGTCTCGCAGCCTGCGCAGGGCGTCAGCGAGCGGTCAGGCGGCGGCCGGAGGCCGGGATGTGGAAGTCTTCCTCGGCGAGGCGCTCGGCGGCGTCGGCGACGAAGCGTCGATTGGCGAGCAGGGCGCTGAGGGCCGACTCCGCCGCGACTTCCGGCTGTAGCCCAAGGGCCCGCCAGTGGCTGCGGAAGGCCTGGGCGTAACCGGCCTGGACCCGGCAGGCGTCCTGGCCCTGCTTGGCGGCGCACTGGCGAAGCGCCGGCTCGTCGCGGATCAGGGTCAGGCCGTTCCCCAGGGCGCTGCGGGCGGCCTCGTCCACCTGATGGCTGAGGGACGGCGCGGCGCAGGCGGCGGCGGAGCCATATTCGAGGCCGTCGAAGACCCAGACCTTCAGGAACTCGTACCGATGGGGCGCGATGCGCTTCAACAACGGAGCGCGGTAGCGGTAGGCGGAGACGCTCTCGGCGAAGTCCTCGTCGACGCTCGCCGCCGCATAGGGCGAGACATTGGCGGAGGAGGCGCCGCCCGTGCGGGCGTCGTCGGCGGCCATCTGGTCCTTCCAGGCGTCGCGCCAGTTGAAGGTGCGGCCCCGGGCGCGGGTGAACTCATGGGCGATTTCGTGGACGAGGCTGGCGCGCCGCTCGGCGGCGTCGGCGCTGTGCCAGCCCCCGCCGATGATGATCCCCTCGACGCCGGCGCCGGCCCGGGCGACCACCTCGACCCCGGCGCCAAGGCCCGCGGCCAGGCGGTGCAGCCGGTCGTGGTCGTGCCAGATGCGGCGGTAGTCCTCTGACAGGGGGAACAGGCTGGGAGGCAGGTCGGCGAAGGCGGCGATCACCTCGTCCAGCTCCTCCACCGACCAGTGCCGGGTGACCCGGCCGTCGGGGCCGAAGGGGAGGTAGTGGTATTCCAGGGCCAGTCGGAGCATCCGCGGGCCGTGCTCCCGGCCGAACAGCAGGCGTGCGGCGCAGTTCACGTCCCGGCACCGCTCGGCGCCGCGGACCACCTTCAGCTCGGCGGCGGCGGTGAGGGCCTCGAAGGCGGCGAGCTCCAGGGCCGCGCCCTCGAGATTGAAGCCGGCGATGCTGGCCTTCTCCCGCGGCCCGCTCCGGGCGGTCACGTAGTCGGCGGTGGTGTCGGCCAGGCAGGGGGCGACGCCGTTCCAGGCGCCGGCCACGGTGACGCTCGCGGGCGGCCCCGCGGTCATCTGGAGGCGCTTGCGGGTGAAGCCGAGGTCGCCGAGCACCGCAAGCATCGCAACGACGACGAGCGTCACGATCCGCATGGTCAAACGCACTGTCACGCCCCGCCCGTCCAATCTTCACGCCACCCCGGCGGCCGAGGCGAAGGCCGCGGCGGCCGTTTCCCGGTGCCGCTACCGTCCCGAGGGCGGCTGAGCCTTGACGTCCATCAACAGGATGGCTGAGCCGTAGCGGCCGTCAACCGCGCAGGGCGGCGGCTGCGCGCATCAGGCCCCCGTGCCGGCTCGGCGCATCAGACGAAGCGGCGCCGTCCGGCGTCTCCCGGCCGGACGGCGCCGCTGTGGAGCATCACAGTTTGAAGCGCACGCCGATTACAGCTTCGGTCGCGGACCGCCGCTCGCGGCCGCTGGACCAGCGATGGTCGACATGGCCGTAGAGGCTGCCCGATGAGGAGACCCGCCCGGTGACGCCGATGCCGATCTCGACCGCGCGTTGGCCGAAGCGGTTCTCGATGGCGTCCGATCCCAGATCCACGCGGTCGGCGCCGTTGAAGCCATGCCAGATGTTGGCCTTGACGTAGGGCTGCCAGAGGCCGCTCTCGGTCCAGCGGGTGTGATGCAGGCGCACGCCGATACGCCCGGTCCAGCTGACGTCCTCCTGCCAGCGGACCGTGGAGAAACCATCCGCACTGTCATCGATCGACAGGGTCTGGCCGATGATCTGGGCCTGCGGCTCGATCTTCCAGCCGCCGCCGAGAGAGAAGGCGCGGCCGGTTTCGAGGGAGGCGGCATAGCTCGCCCCGCTGGCATCCAGGCCGCCGCCGTAGTCGGATCTGGCCTCGACGTCGAACCAGTGACCCTGGATCACCGCATCCAGGTAGCGCCCCGATGAGGTGTAGTGGGTCCAGTAGGCGCCGGCCGCCGTGCCGTCCAGGGTGAGCTTCCCGACGGGGAGATTGCGGCTTCCCAACGCAAAGCCGCGGATGTCCGCGCGATGCTGGATGCGGCTGACGTAAACGCCCAGGGGATCCTGGCCGTCGTCGTGGGAGCGGTAGAGATCCGTTCCCAGCTGCACCCCGGTGATGCGCGAACGCGACATGCGGGCGTCGACCGGGCCCGACCAGCGGCCGTCGCCGTACTCGCCGATGACGCGGGCCCAGACGTTTTGAGTATTGGCGCCCCGGGTCTGTTCGCCCGCGCGCGCGTGCAGCGTGAGCCCAGGTCTCATCGAACCTGTGGCAGGCCTCGGGGGTCTGTTCGCCCGCGCGCGCGTGCAGCGTGCCGATCAGCGCCAGGTCCATGGCGCGCGTCAGGGCGGGAACCGGCGCATACAGGGCCGCCTCGGGGCGGTACAACGGCGTCAGGTCCCCCGGGGTGACCGGCGGGGGCTGGTCCCCGGGGTCGGCCGGCAGGGGGTCGGCCGGCAGGGGGTCGTCCGCCGGGTCGACCGGCTGGGTTCCATCCCCGGGATCGACCGGCGGGGGTTCGTCCCCCGGGTCGACCGGCGAGGTTCCGTCCCCGGGGCTGACCGGCGGGGGCGTCGGGTCGGCGCTTCGGAACGAGCGGAGGAACCAGTCCTCGGTGCTCATGACGCCGCCGCGGAAGAGGCGATATTCGTAGGCGCCGGCGGCGACGCGGCCGGCGAGACGGAAGGCGTCGGGGTCGGTGGTGGCGCCGTTTATCGTCTGAACGACGCGGATGCCGTCGCTGGTGGTCTGTGCGCCGGCGCCGCCGGCGTTGACAATAGCGATGCGCGTCGTGCCGCTGGCCGCGCCGCCGTCGATCACCAGGACATCGCTGGGAGAGGCGTCGTCCCCGAGCCGGGTGTTGAGGCGCAGTGTTCCGCCCTGACCGGCGAAGCTGTTCACGGTCAGGGTGGAGAATGCGCCGGCAGGCTCGAAGATGATGCGCCCGGCATTGGTGACGACGCCCGCGCTCGAGGATCCGGTGACGTTCCAGAGGCTGATGGCGTCGAGGGTTATGTCCGTCGCGCCGGCGGACAGGCCGGTCCAGGTGGAGTTCGCCAGGCTGAGATTGGCGGTGTTGCCCGTATCGACCGTGAGATCGCCGCGCCAGCGCGACCCGGTGAAGGCGGCGTTCACGACATGGCCCGCACCAACACCCTGCACCGAGAAGGCGCCTTCAATGCCGTTCACGCTGTTGACGTCGAGCGAGAGATTGCTGGCGACGCCGGCGTCGTCCTCGACCAATGCGAACTGGCGCTTGCCGCCGACGACGCCAGACTTGATGACGATGGGGCCGTTCAGGGTGACCGATCCGGCGCCGCCGAAGACGTGAATGACGGCTCCCTGGCTTGCGGACAGCCTGCCGCCGTTGACGGTCAACTGGTTCGGGGCGACCAGCGTGCCCTCATCCATGTAAAGGGCGGCGGAGGAAGCGCCAGTCACCGAGACATTGACGTTGGTGGCGGTGAGCAAGCCGCCGTCATTGAGCTTCAGGCCGTGGGAGCCGTCCCCTGTCGTGGTGACCGTCGAATTCTCGAGGTTCGCCACGCCCCCAACCGCCGCATAGGCGCCGGCTGACAAGGCGCCGCTGGTCGTGATCGACAGGCTTCGACCGGCAAAGGTTGCGCCGGTCCCAATGGTGAGCGCGTAGGAATCATCCCCCTGGGTGTTGATCGTGAGATCGGCGGCGTCGATCTCGGTGCCGGCGTCGAGAGCAAACAGGCCTTCGCTGAAGAAGCCTGTGGTGGAGATGGCCACATTGCGGAGCGTGACCTGGCTTCCGGTGGTGGCGTACAAGCCGAATGCAGAGGACGCTCCAGAGGTCTGGATCGTACTGTCGGAGAGCGTGACCTGCGTCACGTCGCGCGACGTGACGCCGTAGGCGCTATCGCCGGATGTCCCGATATCGAGGCCGGTTCCGTTGAAGACGGAGCCATTGTCCACGACAAGGACGCCGGCGGCGTTGTCGCCTTGGGTCGTGACCGAGCCGCCGTTCAGGATGATCTGTCCGGTCTGCGAGGCCTTGGCGCCGGTCGCCGCGGACGCGGTGGTCTCGAGGATGACGGAATTGCCGGTGTATGTGCCGCCTGTGACGTCGACAGCCGGCACGGCGGCCGCATTGCTCGTGCGGGTGACGCCGTCATCCTCGCAGGAGCCGGCGGCGAGGCTGACAGGGCCTGGCGGGGCCGGGATGCACTGGGCGAAGGCCGTATCCGGCGCCCACAGGAGGAGCGCGGCCAGAGGGGTCAGCGGCAGTCCGGCCGTGGCCGGGGCGGGGCGAGCCGAAACCGCTCCGACCGGAATGTTCTGCGGGTGACGCACGGTTCTCTGGAACCCTTCCTCATGCCCTCCTCGCCCGTCTGGAGCCAGCCTCGAAAGCGCTCAGACGCGGCAAGGCCGGAGCGTCGCGATAACCGCCTCGCCCACGCGGTATGCGCAGGTCTTCATTCGCTTTCTCGGTCGTCCCCAGGGGCCACGATCCTTGGCCAGGAGGCGCGCAAGATTTACGGCTAAGCCATAAGCGGTAGAGTTGCAGGTCCACTACCAGGAGGTGCGACATGTCGTCGCTCCCCGTGACCTTCCGCCCTCTGCGATCACTGTGTGAGAGCTCAGGCGTCCGCGCAGCCGGCCGTTGAAGCTTTCGACGGATCCCAGTTCTGCCGCTGCTCGCCCGTGGCCCTTTCACGACCAATGCCGCGCCACGGCCCGGCCTCTGCGCGCGACGTCGGCGGGGTTCCCGTCAGTCGCGCGGAGATCCGGAAAGGAGACGGTCGGCGGAAAGAGTGGCGGTGGCGGCAGTCGAGACGTCACCTGGCTCCGCCCAAGGGGGCCTGTTGTTCTTATTTTGTTCTAGACATTGATAGGTGGTGTCTCAGTTTGAATTTGCCCGCCGTTGACAAGCATCGCGCCTCGGCGAGCGACCCGCTATGATGGCGGCATGTTCATCATCGAGGCCATCAGCCCGAACAGCGCTGTTGAGATAGAGCTGAACCCGCTTCCCACGCGGGAGGCCCTGGCGAAGGTCGCGACGATGCGCGCCGAGGGTTTTCAGCGGATCACGCTCCGGGACGCGACGAGCGGTGTTAGGCTCGAAATCGAGCGCTTCCTGAGGGACCATTCCGATGCCTAAAGGCCCGCGCGGAGAGAAGCGCCCCGCTGACGCCATCGGCCTTGCGGTCATGGTCGGCAAGATCGCGACCGGCGAGGTCGAGGATAACCCAACGCCCGAAGACAAGGCCCACCACAGCCGTGGCGGGAAGAAGGGCGGCGCTGCCCGCGCGGCGAAGCTGACGCCGGAGGAGCGGTCGGAGATCGCTAAGAAGGCGGCAGCGAAACGGTGGTCGAAAACCACTTGACCTGAAAAGAGGTTTGAGGGAAAACCACTTGCATCGACATCTGGCGAGGATTCGGGCGTGGGCGACTATCTCCAAGAGCGGCTAGATCAAGCATTTCCGGCGAGCGCCGACGCACAGCTCGTCCGCGCGGTGCAGCAGGGCATTCTCCTGGCGGACGACACCATCGAAAATCAAAGCTGGCTTCAGGGGGCTGCGGCCTTCCTCGCGAAGGACCTTCGCGGCTACGTGCGCCGCGCGGCCATCCTGTCGCGGGTCCACGCGGCGTGCGAGGCTGGCGATCTGCCCTTCGAGTCCGTCATCTCCGCGATGCCGCGCGGCCCGTTCCACTGGGTCGAGATGAGGTCGGGCGGCTTCAAGGCGCACATCTGCCGCAGCGAGAGCCCGAGCGCGTTTCCCGAGGACACGCCCACCCGCCAAGACGAGCGGCTGACGAACTACGGGAGCCTGTTCGAGAACGTCGTTCCTCTGAGGGAGGCCGCCGAGTCTGCGGCGGACCTATTCGCGTGGCTCACCTTCGGCGTGCCCGGCGGCCAGTTGGGCCACTTGTGTTGGGCGATGCCCTCCGCCGACGGCAAGGAGTGGCTGGCGCACACGAACGTGCTGTACCGGCTGGCGGCCGCTCAGATCCATGTGGAACCGGAGCCGCCGGCCGAGCGCGCCAAGATCAAGTTCAAGGAGCAGATCGAGGAAGCCCTCAAGGGCAAAGACGAAGACGCTGCGGAAGACGGCGAGAAGTAGGGGAAGGGAGTGACCATGCGTACCGAGAACGGGGGTGCCGCCACGCGCCCCCGAGCGAAGCTGATTCCCGAAAGGATCAAGGAGGCCAGGGAGGCGCGAGGTCTCACCCTGGAGGCATTCGCTGAGACCTTGGGTGTCAGCAAGCAGGCGGTTGCTCAGTATGAAAACGGCCAAATTTCCCCGAGCGGAGAAGTTCTTGGCAAGATCATCTCATCTACTGCTCAGCCGCTTTCATTTTTCACTTCGGTACCGGCCCGGGCGGGTGAACTGAGAACGCCGTTCTGGCGCAGCCTGAAGCGGATGGAGCAGCATCATCGGAGGAGAGTGACTAGGCGCCTTCAGTGGGCGGCAGACATCTGCGCCCTAGTCGAACGCTTCGTGGAACTGCCGAACGTCGATTTCCCGGCCATTGCCTTCGATCCGGAGACGGCGGACGAGGAAGACATTGAGCGTGCGGCGGAGGCGACCAGGGATCATTGGGGTCTCGGGCGCGGCCCCATCCGCAACCTCGCGGCGCTTCTTGAGCGCAAGGGAGCGATCATAGTCCGCGAGGCCGTGGCGTGTGATGACATGGATGCGGTGTCTTGCTGGATTTGCGCTCGGCCCTTCATCCTTCTGTCGGAAGAGGTGACCAGCGGTCCGCGAGACATTTACAACTTAGCTCACGAGCTAGGCCATGTAATTCTTCACGCGAGCGTTGAGCTAAGCTCCGACAATCTTGATCGCATCGAGAAGCAGGCAAACCGTTTTGCCAGCGCCTTTCTGTTGCCGCGCGAAAGCTTTAGCAGCGAGGTTCTCGGAACCTCCATCGGTTACTTCACTACGCTGAAGCAGCGTTGGGGTGTTTCCATAGCGGCGATGGCTTACCGCTGCAAAGACCTCGACATCTTCACTGACAATCAATTCTCTTACCTTTTCAAACAGATGAATTGGAAAAAGATCAGGAAGGTGGAGCCGCTTGATGAGGCTTTTCCGGTAAATACGCCGTCGGTGCTTGCTGACGCCGTGAAGATGCTCGTCGAACATGGCGTCTATACGCGCGAACAGATTGAGGGCGCTTTGTCGTTGAACTTGGCCGACGTGGAGAGCCTGTGCGGCGTGCCGAGGGGATACCTCGACACCCGCGTAGTTCGACTCCAACTCAAGCGAGATTTGGGTCCTGAACATATTGCTTGACACTCAAGCAAAAAGTTCAGATAAGAGGGGCATGAACAAGCTGCCCCTCGCGAAGCGCGTCCAAATCCTCGCCATGCTGGTCGAAGGCTCCTCGATGCGGTCGATCTCGCGGGTGGCGGATGTATCGATCAACACGGTGTCGAAGCTGCTGGTGGATGCCGGCGAAACCTGCATCGCCATGCATGACGAGATGGTCCGCGACGTGAAGGCCAGCCGCGTCCAGTGCGACGAGATTTGGTCGTTCAACTACTGCAAGCAGCGCAACGTCGGTAAGGCGAAGGCCGCGCCGCTCGACGCGGGCGACGTGTGGACCTGGACGGCCCTGGACGCTGACACGAAGCTGATTGTCACCTACGCCGTGGGCGACCGCACGCTGTCGTGCGCCAAGCTGTTCATCGAAGACCTGAAGGACCGGCTGTCCAACCGGGTCCAGCTCACCTCAGACGGTCACCGCGCCTACGTGGAGGCCGTAGAGGGCGCGTTCGGCGATGATGTGGACTTCGCCCAACTGGTGAAGATCTACAAGGGCAGCACCAGCCCGGCCGGGCGCTACAGCCCGCCGGAGTGCATTGGCGCCAAGAAGCACACCGTCACCGGCAACCCGGACGAGGCGCACGTTTCCACGTCCTACGTCGAGCGGTCGAACCTCTCGATCCGGATGGGCAACCGCCGCTTCACCCGCCTGACGAACGCCTTCTCCAAGAAGATCGACAACCACCTTCACGCGCTGGCGCTGTACTTTTTCCACTACAATTTCGTCCGCCAGCACAAGGCGCTGAACAAGCTGTCACCGGCCATGGCTGCCGGCGTCACGGATACGCTGTGGTCGCTGGAAGACCTCGCGGAACGGATCGAAGCGCGGCGGCCGCAGGCGAAGGGTAAGAAGCGCGGGCCGTACAAGCCGCGGGCGAAGGCGGCCTAAGCCGCCGCCTTTCCGAGAAGTTCAAGGAGCCGGTAGCCGGAATCCGTGTCGGGCACCGATGCGAGCACGCGGATGCCCTGCCGCCCCGGCTCATCGCAGGCCTCATAGAGGTAGAGCCCGCCACTAGGCTGGAGCAGGCCATTGTCGGCCAGGGTTTTCGCGGACAGTTCCGACAGATATACCTCTGTATCCATCGGAGTCGTTGCAACAATCAGGAACTCATCCATGGCGTTGTCTCCGCGTACTCATGCAAAACTCTCGGCGTCTCAGCTAGCAGACTATCTCGTGGCTCCGACCCCGATGGGTCAGATGGCGATTCTACGCCAGGCGAAGGCTCCAAGCGACAACAAACCCAAGATAATTCAGTACAAATTTGCCCGTCAGGCGATTTCGTCTTGTCTTAGATCGCCGGAGAACACGAACCACATCGTTGCGGCCACCGTCGCTAATCTTGAACAGCGTCGCGATGACGAAGCCAACGGCCCGCTCGTGCGCGACGATGCTCAACGTTCACTAGAAGTCGTCCAGACTTTCCAACGTTCAGTTAACGCTCTCGATCTGTCCGCCGGTAGATATGAGGCGGCGCCGAACCCGTCGCCATCGCTGATGGTCGCGGGGGTCGAAATCTCCGTCTATCCGGATGCCCTCGTGCGGTTCAACACCCGCGCTGGCGAACGACTCGGAGAGGTGTTCGTGCGCTGTACCATCGGGACGACCGGAGAGAATGCCGAGAACCGTCGCTCGGAGGCGAACGGCCACCTGGCCACCATTGCCCACATGCATGCCGCGCAACACCTCGCCCACATCGGGGCGCCGCACTCTCAAGCATCGATGGTCATCGACGTACCGCGCGGTCGGGTAGTGTACGGCTCAGCCAACACGACGCGGCGGGTCCAGCAGATCGAGACCGCCTGCCGGATGATCGCGGCGATCTGGCCGACCGTGTAGATTTCAAACTGAGACACCACCCATTGATAAGGTTGCGTGCCATCATCTTGGAGGTGGGTCAGTCGATCCAGAAGACGATCCAACTGTTCTTCGAGCCGTCGATGAGTACCCCGACGCCCTCTACTGGCTGGAGCAGGTGGTTGACGTCCGCGACCGCCGCCTCAAGTACCTGACGCTCACCGACCGCGGCCGTGAGGTCGCCCAAACCATCGTGGACCAACTCTCCCACGGTGAGATTTCTACCCACTAGAAGGGTGAGATTTCTACCCACTAGAAGGCCGCGATGAACCTGAAGCAGAAGCCTAGCGGCATTTGGGTTGCTGACTACATTGACCCACAGTCTGGGGCACGGCGGCGCGTCTCCACCGAGGCCCGCGACAAGGGCGAGGCCCGCATCCGCGCCCGAGACTAATCCTCGGCCTGAACGTGAAGCCCGCCAACACCGGCAAGGCCGAGCCTGACCAGCCGGGCGCATTCACGGTGGACGCCGCCTTCGACCGCTGCCCCAAGACCGTGTGGTCGGTCTACAACTGCAAGAGCGTGGCGACCGCCAATTCCAACGTGAACGTGCTCTCGGCCTGAAGATCGAGGTCGCCGGGAAGATGACCCGCCTGGGATCGCTGCCCGTCGAGAAGATCACCTTCTCGCGCCTGGAGGCCGTCCAGAAGGCGCTCCTCGCCGGACGAGCACTTGGCCACCCTCGACGTCGACATCGAGGCGCTGCACTCCTGAAGCAAGGCCCCTGAGTCGTTCGGGTCCTTCTTCAAACCCCTCCATGTGGGACAACCCGGATTGTGGGATTAACGGGGATTACTGCCAGCCTTGGCACACCCTGGCGCACCTAACTGGTTGAAATTATTGCCTTCTGTGGCGGTGAGAGAGGGATTCGAACCCTCGATACGGTTTCCCGTATACACGCGTTCCAGGCGTGCGCCTTCAACCACTCGGCCACCTCACCCCACGGCTCCCGCGGAGAGGGCGCGAATATAGTCAGGTCGCCTGTCAGGGCAAGCGCCGTCGCGTCGTCGGGGATGCGCGGGGGCGGCGGAGCCCCTATCTTGCGGGGCGACGGTTTCCGGAGCGCATCACCATGCTGTTCGCCAACAAGCCCCTCGACCTGCCCACCGCCGCGGAGGCGCTGCCTGGGCGGCCGACCGCCATCCCCACGGCCGAGACCCATTTCGTGAACGGCCGGGCGCTCAAGGGGCCGTATCCGGAAGGGCTGGAGATCGCCTATTTCGCCATGGGCTGCTTCTGGGGCGTGGAGCGGGTGTTCTGGCAGATCCCGGGCGTCCATGTGACCGCCGTGGGCTACCAGCAGGGGATCACTCCCAACGCCACCTATGAGGAGGTCTGCTCGGGGCGCACGGGCCACGCCGAGTCGGTGATGGTGGTCTTCGATCCCAAGGTCGTCAGCTACGGCGACCTGCTGAAGGTGTTCTGGGAGAACCACGACCCGACCCAGGGCATGCGCCAGGGCAACGACATCGGCACCCAGTACCGCTCGGGCCTCTATGTGACCAACGACGCCCAGGCCGCCGAGGCCGAGGCCTCGCGGGAGGCCTATCAGCAGGCCCTGTCGGCCTCGGGCCTCGGCCGCATCACCACCGAGATCGCCCCAGCCGGGCCGTTCTATTTCGCCGAGGACTATCACCAGCAGTACCTGGCGAAGAATCCCAACGGCTACTGCGGCATCGGCGGCACCGGCGTGACCTGCCCCATCGGCGTGGGCGTCGAGGCCTGAGCCGCCGGCCGTGGGGGGCGTGACGCACGAGACGGTGGCCCGGGCGGCCTTGGGCCTGCCGGCGACCACCCACGTTGTCCAGTGGGGCGGCCATGACGTCTACAAGGTGGGCGGCAAGGTGTTCGCCATCTGCGGCGACGAGGCGGTGTCGTTCAAGGTGACGGAGATCGGCTTCATGGCCCTGACCGAGGGCGGGCCCGGCCGCCAGGCGCCCTATCTGGCCAAGGGCCAGTGGGTCAGCGTCAATCTTGCCGACGCGGCCGAGGAGGACATCGCGCACTGGATCGCCACCTCGCACAGCCTGATCGCGGCCAAGCTGACGAAGAAGGCCCGGGCCGAGCTCGGCCTCGCCTAGCGCTCCAGCAACTGGCGCAGGTCGGCGATGGCGCCCGCCGCCCGCGAGGAGCGCTGGCGCCAGAACAACAGCACCACGGCGCTGATCGTCGCCAGCATGAAGGCGTAGGGGCCGAACAGCCAGGCCGCCGCCGCCAGAGCGAAATAGTAGCCGCGGACCCCGGCGTTGAAGGACGACAGGGCCGGGTTGAGGATGCGGGCGATCACCGACCCGTACTCGCGCCGCAGGGCCTCGTCGGGGAGTGGATCGGGCACCGAGCCCATGCCGGCGATGCAGTAGTTGAGCTGGCGGATCGACCAGATGAAGTCGAGCAGGCCCCGGGCCAGGCTGATGAGCACCAGGGCGAGCTGGAGCTCGAACAGCACCCGCGAGGACGTGCGCACCACCTCCAGGGCCGAGACCGAGCGGAAGGTGGCTTCGCCGCCGAACAGGGCGCCGGCCGCGGCGGCGATCAGCAGCAGGTTGGACGAGGCGAAGAACGAGGCCGAGTTCAGGGCGTGGCCGAGAAGCTGGCCATCCATCAGCCGCGGGCTGCGGCCGGTCATGTTGGTCATCCAGGCGGCGCGGATGACCGTCATGTCGGTGTTGATCACCCCGCCGCGTCGCCGGGCCACCAGGGTCAGCATCGGCTCGTAGAACAGCCAGGCGACGGCGAACACCGCCAGGGCCACGAGGTCCAGGGTCGGGATTGGCAGGGTGATCGGCCCCACGGCCCTCAGTCCTCCTTGATCAGCGAGTGGGTGTTGGTGTCGCGCAGGCGCACGGCGACCACAAAGCCCAGGGCCATGATCACGGAGACATAGATGTAGAAGCCGCTTTCGCTTCCCACGTCCTTGAACCAAAGGGCCACGTATTCGGCGGTGCCGCCGAACAGGGCGTTGGCCACCGCATAGGGCAGGGCGACCCCAAGGGCCCGGACATGGGCCGGGAAGAGCTCGGCCTTCACCAGGCCGCTTACCGCCGTGTAGCCGGACAGCGTCACCAGCAGGAGGACGATGAGGCCGAGGGCCGTGGCCTGGGAGGGCCCGCCGGCCAGCGTCGACATCACCGGATAGGTGGCGACCGCGCCGCTGAGGAAGGCGAAGGCGATGGTGGTCTTGCGGCCCAGGCGGTCCGACAGCCAGCCGAACAGCGGCTGGGCGAACATGTAGATGATCAGGGCCACGGCGGTGATCGACGTGGCCGCGCCCTTGCTGAACCCGGCCGTGTTGACCAGGAACTTCTGCATGTAGGTGGTGTAGGCGTAGAAGGCCAAGGAGCCTGCGGCCGTGAGGGCGAAGATGATGGCGCTCTCGCGGGGGAACTTCACGAACAGCATCATGGTCCGCGCCCGCTCGGCGCCCGCGGCCTTGGCGGCTTCGTAGGACGGGCTCTCGTCCATGCCGGAGCGGATCCAGAACACCACGATCGCCAGCAGCGCGCCGATGACGAAGGGGATGCGCCAGCCCCAGTCCTCGAGGGCCCCGCGGTCCATGACGTTCTGCAGCAGCACCAGCACGGCCAGGGCGAGAAGCTGCCCGGCGATGAGGGTGACGTACTGGAACGAGGCCCAGAAGCCGCGGCGAGCGCGGCCGGCCATCTCGGACATGTAGGTGGCGCTGGCGCCGTATTCGCCGCCCACCGACAGACCCTGGAGAATCCGCGCCAGCAACAGGCCGAGGGGCGCCCAGGCGCCGATGTGGCGGGCGTCGGGCAGGGCGGCGATGGCGAAGGCGCCGGCGCACATCATGCTGACGCTCATGGCCAGGGCGGCCCGGCGGCCCTTCCAGTCGGCGTAGAGGCCCATGAGCCAGGCGCCGAGCGGGCGGGCGAAGAAGCCCACGGCGAAGATCGCCGCGGTCTGCAGCAGCTGGGCTGTGGTGTCGCCCTTGGGGAAGAAGTGCGGGGCGAAATAGAGGGCGAAGGACGAGTAGGCGAACCAGTCGTACCATTCGACCAGATTGCCGGCGCACCCGCCGACGATCGCCTTGGCCCTCTGTATCGGCGTCAACCCCGCCGTGGTCAGCGCCGCCGGCGCTTCGCTCTCTGCGCCGGTCTCAGTGGCCGTCATGCAATCCCCCCGAACTCATACTCTTCGGGGGGATGCTAGGTTTCGGCGGGGCCTACGCCAAGGGGCGCCTCGCTAGAGGCGTCCGAGCAGGACCAGGATGATGATGATCACCAGGACCAGGCCCAGGCCGCCGCTCGGGAAGTAACCCCAGCTGCGGGAGTAGCCCCAGCTCGGCAATGCGCCGATCAGGAGCAGGATCAGGATGATGATCAGAATAGTGCCCAGGGACATTCGGCTCTCCTGCGTGCGCCCCGACCTGCGCCGTGGTGAGCCAAACGTGCGCCCCAAGGCGCAGGTTCCAAACGAGGATCAGTCCGCCGTGTCGGCCGTGTGCAGCCGCGAATCACGGGCGTTGACGCCCAGGGCGTACATCAGGCCGATCCAGCCGCCCTTCACCCGGGACAGGAGCCACAGGGTGATGGCCGCCATGGAGCAGAGCATGATCGGCAGGGACCAGCGCGGGTCGCTTTCCCAGACGATGGGGAACAGCAGCAGCGGCGCCACGATCAGGTGGCCCACCAGCACGATGGTGAGATAGGCCGGGCCGTCGTCGGACGGATACTGCGCCAGGCTGTGGTCGCACCGTTCGCAACGGTCGACCACCTTGAGGTAGCGCCAGAACAGGCGGCTTTCGCCGCAGGCGGGGCAACGGTGCCGCACGCCACGGGCGACCGAGCGCAACAGCGGATGGACGATTTCGGCCATGGCGCGCCATATGCCCGCTCAAGGCCGCTACGGAAAGGGTGGAATGGCCTTCGACAGCCATAGGCCGCAGCCGGCCGCCTGCCGAAAGGGCGCCCGCCGGGGCGGGCGCGCATCAGATCAGCGCTTGGCGCTTTCCGCGGCGCCGGTGACGGCGCGGCCGGCGGCCTGGGCGTCGCGGCCGATGCCCGAGATGGTGTTGCAGGCGCCGACCAGCAGGGCCGAGGCCGCGGCGGCGAGCACGATGAGTTTGCGCATGGTGTTCTCCTGTGAGGCCCTCGGGGGCTCCCCCTTCAACTCGAAGACGACGGGCTTGTAGTCAAGGTCGCGGCGGGATTGCGGCGCCGCCCACGAAATCGGCAGCCCGGCGCGGATTCGCCGAACATCGTCATCGCATCGCAAGGAAAACTTGCCACGGCGATTGTGCAGTGCGACATGACGCGCCGCGTTGATGGAGTACTCGCGTGCTTGAAGTCCCGATGCGTACCTTCCCCGGCCTCTTCGTGGGCCGCCGCACCGTCATGATGGCCCAGGAGGTCACCGAAGGCGCCGAGGGCACCCACTACCGATGCGGCGCCTGCGATGCGGTGATCCTGGCCGAGAACGACCCGGCCAAGCTCCGCGACGTGGTGGTCAAGTGCCGCTGCGGCGAATTCAACCAGCTCTGAGCTAGATCTTCTTCACGAACTCGGCCCGCAGCACGAGGCCCTTGATGGTCTCGTGCCGGCAGTCGATCTCCTGCGGATCGCCCGTGAGGCGGATCGAGCGGATGACCGTGCCGCGCTTCAGCGTCTGGCCAGCGCCCTTCACCACCAGATCCTTGATCAGCGTGACCTTGTCGCCGTCGGCCAGCAGGTTGCCGACGGCGTCGCGCACTTCCACGCGGCTGGCCGCAGCGGCCTTCTCGGCGGCCTCGGCCGCGCTGATCCACTCGCCGGTGGCCTCGTCGTAGACGAACTCGTCGTCGCTCATCCTGCTGTCCTCAATCCGCGTCCATCTTCAGGGCGGCGATGAACGCCTCCTGGGGAATCTCGACCTTGCCGAACTGGCGCATGCGCTTCTTGCCCTCCTTCTGCTTCTCGAGGAGCTTGCGCTTGCGGGTGATGTCGCCGCCGTAGCACTTGGCGGTCACGTCCTTGCGCAGGGCGCGCACCGTCTCCCGGGCGATGATCCGCCCGCCGATCGCCGCCTGGATCGGAATCTGGAACATGTGCGGCGGGATCAGGTCCTTCATCTTCTCGACCATGCCCCGGCCGCGGGCCTCGGCCCGGTCGCGGTGCACGAGCATGGAGAGGGCGTCCACCGGCTCGCCGTTGACCAGGATGGACATCTTCACCAGGTCGCCGATCCGGTACTCCTCGATCTGGTAGTCGAAGGAGGCGTAGCCCTTCGAGATCGACTTCAGCCGGTCGTAGAAGTCGAACACCACCTCGTTCAGAGGCAGGTCGTAGACCACCATGGCCCGCGTGCCGACGTAGGACAGCTCGCGCTGCACGCCGCGGCGGTCCTGGCACAGCTTGATGATCGAGCCGAGGTACTCGTCCGGGGTGAAGATGGTGGCCTTGATCCAGGGCTCGGCGATGCTCTCGATCTTAACCGGATCGGGCAGGTCGGCCGGGTTGTGCAGCTCGATCTCGTCGCCGTTGGTGAGCTTGACGCGATAGACCACCGACGGGGCGGTGGCGATCAGGTCGAGGTCGAACTCGCGGCTCAGCCGCTCCTGAATGATCTCCAGGTGCAGGAGGCCCAGGAAGCCGCAGCGGAAGCCGAAGCCCAGGGCCGCGCTGGTCTCCATCTCGTAGGTGAAGCTGGCGTCGTTCAGGCGCAGGCGGCCGATGGCGGCGCGCAGGTCCTCGAAGTCGGCGGCGTCCACCGGGAAGAGGCCGCAGAACACGACCGGCTGCACCTCGCGGAAGCCCGGCAGGGGCTTGTCGGTGGGGCGCTTCTCGTCGGTGATGGTGTCGCCCACGGCGGCGTGGGCCACCTCCTTGATCGAGGCGGTGATGAAGCCAACCTCGCCGGGGCCGAGCTCGTCCACCTCGGTCTGCTTGGGCCGGAACACCCCCAGACGGTCGATCTGATACTGGGCGCCGGTCTGCATCATCTTAACCTTCTGGCCCACGCGCAGCGTGCCGTCGAAGACGCGGACCAGCACCACCACGCCCAGGTACTGGTCGTACCAGGCGTCCACCAGCAGGGCCTTCAGCGGCGCGTCACGATCGCCCTTGGGCGGCGGCAGGCGCTGGACGATGGCCTCCAGCACCTCATGGATGCCGACGCCGGACTTGGCCGAGCATTCCACGGCGTCCGAGGCGTCGAGGCCGATGACGTCCTCGATCTGTTGGCGCACCCGGTCGGGCTCGGCGGCCGGCAGGTCGATCTTGTTCAGGACCGGCACGATCTCGTGATTGTTGTCGATGGCCTGATAGACGTTGGCCAGGGTCTGGGCCTCGACCCCCTGGGAGGCGTCGACCACCAGGATGGAGCCCTCGCAGGCGGCCAGGGAGCGGCTGACCTCATAGGCGAAGTCCACGTGCCCGGGCGTGTCCATCAGGTTGAGGATGTAGGTCTCGCCGTCGTCGGCCTTGTAGTGCAGGCGCACCGTCTGGGCCTTGATGGTGATGCCCCGCTCCCGCTCGATGTCCATGTTGTCGAGCACCTGCTCGCTCATCTCGCGCGCAGTGAGGGCGCCGGTCTCCTGGATGAGCCGGTCCGACAGCGTCGACTTGCCGTGGTCGATGTGGGCCACGATCGAGAAGTTGCGGATCTTGTCGAGGGGAGTCGTCATTGCGCGCGCCCTCTAGCACATTCCGCGACTATCGCGAGGACGCGGCGTCGCGTCACGGCGCATGTGGTTAATCCGCCATTAAGCTGACAACGGCAATTCAGAGCCTCGGGGCCGGGATCTGGCAGCTACGAAGGAGGCACGCCGCAATGGATCGCCGCACGCTCATCGCCACGGGCCTTGTGACCCTCGGCGGCTCCCTTGTGGGAGCGCCCGCCCTGGCGCGCGCCCAGACGGTGTCCAGCCAGCCGCTGCCGCCTGCCGGCGGCCCCAGCGATTCCTACGATCCGTCCTATGCTCCGCCGCCCCCGCCCGGCCATACGCCGGCCTATTCCGCGCGCAGCGAGGACAAGACCTACAGCCAGGACGAGATCATCCGCGGCGTCTCCGACTTCATGGGCGTCACCGCCGAGGCGGCGGGCGGGGTGGTGGAGCGCCTGTTCGCCAACAACGGCCGCCCCACCGCCTATATCGCCGGCGAGGAGGGCTCGGGCTCGTTCGTAGTCGGCGGCCGCTACGGTCGGGGCCTGCTGTACATGAAGGACCGCGAGCCGATGGAGGTCTACTGGCAGGGCCCGTCCGTCGGCTGGGACTTCGGCGGCAACGCCAGCCGGGTCTTCACGCTGGTGTACGACCTCTATGAGCCGGCGCTGATCTTCCAGCGGTTCCCCGGCGTCGAGGGTTCGGCCTATTTCGTGGGCGGCCTGGGCGTGAACTACCAGAAGGCCAACGGCATCACTCTCGCGCCGATCCGCGCGGGCGTGGGCGTGCGTCTGGGCGCGAACGTCGGCTACCTGGCCTACAGCCGCAAGCGCAACATCATGCCGTTCTAAGGCGATCGCCGGCGGCCCCGCGACGGCGCGGGGCCCCGCAGCCCGCTAGTGCTTGTCGGCCTTGGAGGCCAGCAGGTCCATCAGCGCCAGCAGCACCCCCGACACCACGAAGGTGATGTGGATGCCCACCAGCCAGGCGAGGTGGCGGTCGGGGATTTCCTTGCCCTCGGCCAGCTGCATGAAGGCGCGCAGCAGGGCGATGGCGCTGATCGCCACGATCGAGGCGATCAGCTTCATCTTCAGGCCGGAGAAGTCGACGGTGCCCATCCAGCCGGGGCGGTCCTCGTCGTCGCCGGTGTCGATCTTCGAGACGAAGTTCTCGTAGCCCGAGAAGATCACGATCAGGAGCAGGTTGCCGGCCAGCGACAGGTCGATCAGGGCCAGCACCATGAGGATCGCCTCTTCAGGCGACATGGTCGGCAGGTGCGAGAACTCGTGCCAGGCTTCCTTGCCGAAGATGAAGAGCAGCGCCACGAGGGCCAGCACCAGGCCCACATAGAACGGGGCCATCAGCCAGCGCGCACGGAAAAGGCCGGTTTCCAGCCAGCGTTCGGCGACCGGCTTGCGGACGGGGCTCTTGGGGTCGGACATGGGCGCTAGTTAGCGGCCCGGCGCCAGCGAGGCAAACCGGGCCGCATGCTTGTCTGACTAGCCCCGCAGCCTGGCCCCCACGGCCTTCTCGGCCGCCGCCACCACCTTGGCCGACAGGGCTTCGATCTCGGCGTCGGTGAGGGTCTTCTCACGGGGTTGCACGACCACCTCGAGGGCGACCGACTTCTGGCCCTCGGGCACGCCAGGTCCCTGATAGACGTCGAACACCCGCGCATCGGCGATCAGCTGCTTGTCGGCGCCCAGGATCGGGCGGACGAGATCGCCGGCCGGGGTGGCCGCATCGACCACGAAGGCGAAGTCGCGCTTCAGCGGCATCAGGGGCGAAAGCTCCAGGGCCGCCCTGGTCTTCACGCCGCCCTTCTTCTTGGGCTCGGGGATGGCGTCGAGGTTGATCTCGAAGGCCAGCATGGGGCCTTCGGCGTCGAGGGCCTTGAGCACCTGCGGGTGCAGCTCGCCGAACTCGGCGACCACCACCTTGGGCCCCAGCTGCAGCCGGGCCGAGCGGCCGGGGTGCCACCAGGGCGAGGCCTGGCCCTGGACGATCTGCAGGCTCGGGGCGCCCAGCTCGTCCAGCACGGCCAGGAGGTCGGCCTTGAGGGCGAACAGGGGATCGACGGCGGCCTTGATCCAGGACTTGGGCGCGTGCGGCGCCACGAGGGCGGTGATGGCGCTCCACTGGTCGGCGGGCGTATCGCCCCGGAAGTTCGGGCCGATCTCGAACAGCGCTGCGTCGGGGAAGCCCCGGCGGGCGTTGCGGGCGGCCGCCTCCACGAGGTTGCCCAGGGCCGTGGGGCGCATGCAATCCAGGTCCGAGGCGATCGGATTGGCCAGCACCAGCTGCGGCTGGCCGCCGCCGAACAGCTCGGCGAAGGCGCGGCGCATGAAGCTCCAGGTGATGGCCTCGGCATAGCCGCGGGCGGCGAGCGCCCGGCGGGCGTCGCGCATGCGGCGCTGGCGCACGGTGAGGACGCCCCCGGCGGCCGCCGGAACCTCGGGCAGGGGATCGGCCGGCAGCTTGTCGTAGCCGACGATGCGGGCGACCTCCTCGACGAGGTCGGCCTTGCCTTCCACGTCCCGGCGCCAGCTGGGCGGGGTCACCTGATCGCCCGCCACCTCGAAGCCGAGGTCGGTGAGGATGCGGTCGATCTCGGCGGCCGGAAGGTCGAGGCCCGAAAGCTTCTTCACATAGGTCCGGTCGAAGGCGAAGGGCGCGGGCGGGGCGGGCGCCTCGCCGGCCATCGCCAGTTCCGAGGCCTCGCCGCCGCACAGCTCGAGGATCATCGCCGTGGCCAGCTCGATGCCGGGGATGACCGATTGCGGATCGACCGTCCGGGCGAAGCGGTACTGGGCGTCGGAGTTGATGCCGGTGTCGCGGCCGGTCTGGGCGATGCGGATCGGATCGAACCAGGCCGATTCCAGGAAGACATCGGTGGTGCCGTCCGAGCAGCCCGTGGACTCCCCGCCCATGACCCCGCCCAGGCCGATCGGGCGCTGGCCGTCGGCGTCGGCGATGACGCACATCTCGGGGGTGATGTCGTAGGTCTTGCCGTCGAGCGCGATCAGCTGCTCGTCGGCGTGCTTCTCGGCGCTGGCGGTTTCGCCCGCCGACGGCTCGGCCGGGGCCTTGCCCAGGCGGGCCTCGATCACGTCGCCCACCATCAGGGCGCGATCGTAGACGTGCAGCGGCCGGGCGCGGTCGTAGGCGATGTAATTGGTGATATCGACCAGGGCGTTGATCGGGCGCAGGCCGATGCTGGTCAGGCGCTGCTGCAGCCAGGCCGGCGAGGGGCCGTTCCTGACGCCGCGGATCAGGCGGCCGGCGAACACCGGGCAGACCTCGCCGTCGACGCGGATCTGCACCGGGCAGGGGAAGCCGCCCTTCACCTGCGGAATGGTCTCGGGCTTGAGCTTGCCGAGGCCGGCGGCGGCCAGGTCGCGGGCGATGCCGCGCACGCCCAGCCAGTCGGGCCGGTTGGGCGTCACCTCGAAGTCGATCACGGCCTCCAGGCCGAAGGCCTCGGCCGCGGGCGCGCCCACCGGCAGGTCGTCGGGCAGTTCGACGATGCCGTCGGACTCCTCGGCCACCTCAAGCTCCTTGGCCGAGCACAGCATGCCATTGGAGACCACGCCGCGGACGGGACGGGCCTCCAGGGTGATGCCGCTGCCGGGCACATAGGCGCCGATGGGGGCGTAGATGGTGGTCAGGCCGGCCCGGGCGTTGGGCGCGCCGCAGACGATCTCCAGGCGGCCATCCTTGGTCTCGACCTGGCAGACACGCAGCTTGTCGGCGTTGGGGTGCTGCACGGCCTCGACGATCTTGGCCACGCTGAACTTGGCGAGCTTGGAGGCCGGGTCCTCGACGGACTCGACCTCAAGGCCGGCCATGGTCATGGCCTCGACCACCTGATCGACGGTGGCGTCGGTCTCCAGGTGCTCCTTCAGCCAGGAGAGGGTGAACTTCATGCGCGTCTCTCCCTTAGCTGAGGCCGGCGGCCGAGTTCGGGGCCTGGAAGGCCGAGAAGCCGTAGTGCTGCAGCCAGCGCACGTCGGCCGCGAACATGTCGCGCAGGTCGGGCATGCCGTACTTCAGCATCCCCAGGCGATCGACGCCGAGGCCGAAGGCGAAGCCCTGCCACTCGTCGGGATCGAGGCCGCAGTTCTTCAGCACATTGGGATGCACCATGCCGCCGCCCAGGATCTCCAGCCAGTCGGCGCCCTGGCCGATCTTCACGGAACCGCCCGAGCGGTCGCATTGCACGTCCATCTCGCAGGACGGCTCGGTGAACGGGAAGTGGTGCGGCCGGAAGCGGGTGACCACGGCGTCGGTCTCGAAGAACCGGCGCGTGAAGGCGTCCAGGGTCCACTTCAGGTGGCCCATGTGGATGTTCCGGTCGATCACCAGGCCTTCCAGCTGGTGGAACATCGGGGTGTGGGTGGCGTCCGAATCCGAGCGGTAGACGCGGCCCGGGACAATCACCCGGATCGGCGGCGCCTGGCCGTTGGCGATCCACGACGGCAGCTTCTCGTTCGAGGTGCGCATCGTCCGGATCTGGACGGGGCTGGTGTGGGTGCGCAGCAGCTTGCGCTCGCCGTTCTCGCCCTGCGGCAGCCAGAAGGTGTCGTGCATCTCCCGCGCCGGGTGCTTGGGCGGGAAGTTCAGGGCGGTGAAGTTGTGGAAGTCGTCCTCGATGTCCGGGCCTTCGGCCAGGGCGAAGCCCATGTCGGCGAAGACGGCGATCATCTCGTCCAGGGCCTGCATGGTGGGATGCACCCGCCCGCGACGCTCGTAGGGCGCAGGTAGGGTGAGGTCCACGCGCTCGGCGGCCAGCTTGCGGTCGAGCTCGGCCGCCTCGAGGGCCGCCTTCCTGGCCGCGATGGCGGAGGCGACGGCGTCGCGCAGGCCGTTAATCTTGGGCCCCTCCACGCGCCGCTCGTCCGGGCTCATCTTGCCCAGGCCCTTGAGCATCTCGGAGATGGCGCCGGACTTGCCCAGGGCCTCCACGCGGACGGCTTCCAGGGCGGCGACGTCCTGCGCGGCCTCGATGCGGGCGAGGAGCCCGGCCTGCAGTTCGGTAAGGTCTGTCATGACGGGGGTGCTCTAGAGGAGGTTGGCCTGGAGCGGAAGGCAGCAAAAAGCCCTCCGGCGGTTCGGCCGGAGGGCTCTTGGACGCTTCAAGGACCGGGAGGTCCCCAAGGGCTTAAGCCAGCGCGGCGCGAACCTTGTCGGCGATGGCCTTGAACCCGGTCGGATCGTTGCCCGCGATGTCCGCGAGGACCTTGCGGTCGATTTCGATCCCGGCCTTGTTCAGGCCGAAGATAAATTGCGAGTAGGTGAAGCCTTCCAGGCGGGCCGCAGCGTTGATGCGCTGGATCCACAGCGAACGGAAGTTGCGCTTGCGGACCTTGCGGTCGCGGTAAGCGTACTGGCCGGCCTTGTCCACGGCCGCCTTGGCGGCGCGGATGGTGTTCTTGCGGCGCCCGTAGAAGCCCTTGGCCTGCTCGAGAACCTTCTTGTGCTTGGCGTGGGCGACAACGCCCCGTTTCACGCGAGCCATCTGTCAGATCTCCTTACAGGCCGTAGGGCAGCCAGGACTTGATGATCTTGGCGTCCTGTTCGGACATCACCTTGGTCCCGCGGTTCTGACGGATGTACTTGCCGTTGTGGCTGATGAGGCGGTGGCGCTTGCCGGCCACGCCGGCCTTCAGCTTGCCGGTCGCCGTCATCTTGAAGCGCTTTTTCACGCCCGACTTGGTCTTCAGTTTCGGCATTTCACTCGGAGCGCGGACGCCCCGTCCTCTGGTCGTGTTGATGAACCGCCCTGGCATGCCTTGGGGCCAGGCGGTTCCGAAGGGGCGGGCTAATACGGGAAATGGCCTGGGAAGGCAAGGCTGAGGGCGCTCAGCCATGCTTTCCGCGCCTTTACCCCGTTCCTTAAAGGCCGGTTACCCGCGAGGCGCCACGCTGGGCGTCCCAGCCGCGCAGATGCGGCGATGGAGCCGACAGAATGTCCAGCATCTCCTCCGCCGCGCCGTTCACGCCCGGCTACAATCCCCACGCGGCTCCGGCCCAGCAGGCGGCCAAGGCCGAAGCGGCGGCCGAAAAGGCTCGCGAGAAGGTCTCGGAGCTGACCGCCACGGCGGTGGCGGCCGAGGCCGTGAAGGATTCCAGGAAGGGCGCGGTGCTCGACATCCGCGTCTGAGCCCGTCGCCGCGGTCGAGCCCTACTGGCCGGCGGTCTTCTGCCGGGCGAGCTCGGCCTGGAAGGCCGCATAGCCCTTCTCGAAGTAAGCCCGGCAGCCCTCGGGATCGACAAAGGCGTCGGGCCTTCCCGACTTGGCCTTCTCGGCCATGCCGAAGAAGCGGCCATGGCTGCCGAGGAAGATGTCGCAGGGCATGGCGCGCCAGGCCCGGTAGCTCTTCTCGTAGTCGGCCGCGATGCCGGGATAGCTCTCCTCGCCCGTCAGCCGGTAGCCCGGCAGGATGGTGTTGGAGCAGAGGATCATCGCCTGGCGGGGCTGGCCGTCCACCGTCACCGGGAAGGTCCAGGTGGTGCAGCCCCGGGTGTGGCCGGGCGTGATATGCGCGGTCAGGGTGCGCTCGCCGAGCTTCACCTTCTGGCCGTCGCGGACCGTCCCGTCGGGCTTCACCGGCGGATAGGCCGCCCGGTCGCCGAGGAAGAAGTCGCCCTTGCCGCCCCGGGCCATCAGCTTGCCGTCCTCGCCGCTGGCCAGAACCTTGGCGCCCGTGGCCGCCTTGAGCGCGGCGAGGCCGCCGGCGTGGTCCAGGTGGGCGTGGGTGTTGAGGATGATCTTCACCTGGCTCTTCGGGTCGAAGCCCAGGCGGCGGATGTTGTCGAGAATCTGCGGCGCGGTGGTCTCGTAGCCGCCGTCGATGAGGATCAGGCCCTTGTTGGTCTGGAGCAGATAGGCCGCCACGTCCGAGGCGCCCACCCACCAGAAGCCGTCGGCGATGGCGAAGGGCTTCACCGGCTGGTTGTCGGGCCGGGAGTCCGCGGCCTGTCCCTGAGCCTGAGCCTGAGTCTGAGCCTGAATCTGGGCCTGGGCGGCCCCCGGAACGACGAGAGCGGCCGCCCAGAGGACGGCCGCTCCCAGATATCCCATAGCCTTGGCGTTCACCGGTGTCCGGCTCAGCGCGGCGCCAGGATCATGATCATCTGACGGCCCTCCATGCGAGGCTCGTACTCGACCTTGGCCACCGGCTCGAAGTCGGCCTTGACCTTCTGCAGCAGCTTCATGCCGAGTTCCGGGTGGGCCAGTTCGCGGCCGCGGAAGCGAAGGGTGATCTTCACCTTGTCGCCTTCCTCGAAGAAGCGGGTCATCGACCGGGCCTTAACCTCGTAGTCGTGCTGGTCGATGTTCGGCCGGAGCTTGATCTCCTTGAGCTCGACGATCTTCTGCTTCTTGCGCGCCTCGTTCTTCTTCTTCTGCTCCTGGAACTTGAACTTGCCGTAATCCAGGATCTTGCAGACGGGCGGATCCGCGTTGGGGACGATCTCCACCAGGTCCAGCCCAGCCTCTTCGGCGGCCTCGATGGCGGCAGAGGTGGGCATCACGCCTTGCTTCTCACCGTGCTGGTCGATGAGCAGGACGCGAGGGACGCGGATCTCTTGATTCATACGCGGCCCTTCCTTGACGGGCGGCGTGTTCATGGGGCGGCGAATAGGCAGAGCTCCTGGTGCTGTTGAAACGCAAAAACGCCGGTGCGCATCGAGCGCTCCGGGCGTGCTGTCAGTATATGACGAAGGGATACTTCCGTATCAAGGTCGCGCAGACGGTGCAGGGGCGAGAGAATTGGCCGCCTGCGCCACCTGGGCCACAGTGATGTCGGCCAGATTGTCCGCCCGGAGGATGGCCACCTTGCCCCGCGGCGCCGACAGGGCGGGGTCCGAGGCCTTGCCGAAGATGACGATGGTGGGGGCGCCGGCGGCCGCCGCCAGGTGCAGCGGCCCGGTGTCGTTGCCCACCGCCAGGGCGGCCTTGGCGCCCAGCATGGCGATGCGGGCGAAGTCGGTGCGGCCGGTGAGGTCCCGCGCCCTGGGCGTCTGTCGCTGGATCGCGTGGGCCAGGGCGGTCTCTTGCGGCCCGCCGATGATCACGATGTCGAAGCCCCGCGCATAGAGGATGCGGGCCAGCTCGGAGTAGCGCTCGAGGGGCCAGCGCTTGTCGAGCCGGTGGGCGGAGCCGCCGGGCACGAACATCACATAGGGCCGGGGCTTCACAGCCCCGGGCACGGGCCGCTCGGCCGGCGCCTGTTTCAGCACCCAGGACAGGTCTGGCGGCGGCGCCGTGCCTGGCTCGGTGGGCGCATCGGGCCAGATGCCGGCGTACATCAGCTGGTCCGCCTGGCGTTCCAGGGTGTGCATCTGATTCCGCAGCGGATTGCGGTGCGGCAGCGAGCAGCCGAAGGCGATCCCGGACCAGGCCGGCGGGTTCGGGCGCAGCAACTGGAAGATGCGGTTGGACTGGGCCGAGGTCTGCAGGTCGTAGACCCGGGTCAGGTTCATGGCCTTCAGCCGCTTCCGCAGCGCCATCCACTGGGTGAAGCCCTCGGGGCGGCCGCCGGTGTCCACGGCGTTGAAGTAGGGGCAGCTCTTGGCCAGGGCCTCGAACGGCGGCGTGGTCAGGAGCGTGATGTGGGCCTTGGGGTGGGCCTCGCGGATCTTCTTCATCGCCGCCAGGGCCAGGACGAAATCCCCCAGGGCCGACAGCTTGATCACCAGGATGCGGTCGACGGGGCGCGGCATGTCAGCGGTTCGCCTTGCTGCTGCGGGCCGCCAGCACGCGTTCATAGGCGGCGAGGGTGGCGGCGCACATGGCTTCTACCGAATAGAGCCGCCGGGCGCGCTCCTGGCCGGCGCGGCCCATCTCCAGGCGCTGTCCGGGGCCGGCGTCGATGGCGCGGGCGAGGGCGGCGGCCCAGGCTTCGGCGTCGCCCGGCGGGACCAGCCAGCCCGTCGTCCCATCCACCACGGTTTCAGTCACCCCGCCATGGGCGGAGGCGATCACCGGCCGGCCCATGGCCTGGGGCTCCACGGCGGCCCGGCCGAAGCTCTCGGGCACGGTGGTCGGCAGGATGGCGATGTCGGCGAGCAGATAGGCCGCGGGCATGTCGTCACAATGGCCGACGATCCTTACGGCCTCCTGAAGCCCGGCCTCGGCGATGGCCCGGGCGAGTTCCTCGGCATAGCCGCTGCGGCCCTGGTCGTCGCCCGCGAAGAGGACGACGAAGTCGCGCCGGCCCTCCGACGCGAGCCGCCGCGCGGCCTCGATGATGGTGAGGTGGCCCTTGATGCGGGTGAGGCGCCCAGCCAGCAGCACCTTGGTGCGCGGGTCGCCGGCCTCGAGACCCCAGGCCGCGCCCAGCGCCGCCACGCGCTCGGGCGCGACCTCGGCGGGATCGAAGCGGCCAAGGTCCACCCCGCGGGGAATGGTGACCACCTTGGCCGGATCGACGTCGTGTTCGGCCAGCACATGGGCGCGGGTGTAGTCGGAATTGGCGATGACCAGATCGCCGCGGGTCATGACGGCGTTGTACCAGCGCTTCAGCCCGCTCCGGGCCTTGTAGACGCCGTGGTAGGTGGCCACGAACGGGGCGCCCGTCGCCCGCGCCGCCCAGAGCGCCGAGAAGGCCGGGGCCCGGCTGCGGGCGTGGATGATCGAGACCTTCTCCCGCCGGATCAGGGCTGCCAGCCGCCGGGCGTTGCCCAGCATGGCCACGGGGTTCTTGGACTGCGCCGGCATTTCGATCAGCTGGCCGCCATCGGAGACCAGCCGCCGGGTCATGCGCCCGCCGCGGGTGGCGACCAGGGCCCGGCCGCCCGCGCGCACGACCGCCTGGGCGATGTCGAGGGTGCTCTGCTCTGCGCCCCCGGTCTCAAGTTCGGGGATGACCTGCAGCAGGGTGAAATCGGAGGGGAGGGCCACGGCTCCTGATAGCGCGGAACGGGCTTGCGCCGTAAGAGGCGGAGCATGAGCGAGACGAGCGGATTTCTGACGCAGCCCGACGGCGAGCGGATCGCCTGGCGCAAGGTGGAGGGGCGCGGCCCCACGGTGGTCTGGCTGGGCGGCTTCAAGTCGGACATGGCCGGGACCAAGGCCCAGGCCCTGGCCGACTGGGCGCTGGCGAACGGCCGGGCCTTCGTCCGGTTCGACTATTTCGGCCACGGGGAATCCTCGGGCGACTTCCGGGCTGGCACGATCAGCCGCTGGCGCGAGGACGCCCTCGCGGTGCTGGAGCAGCTCACCGAGGGCGAGACGGTGCTGGTGGGCTCGTCCATGGGCGGCTGGATCGCTTGCCTCGCGGCGGCGGCGGCGCCCGAGCGGGTGAAGGCCATGGCGCTCGTGGCCCCGGCGCCGGACTTCACCGAGAAGCTGATGAAGCCCGAGATCCCGCCCGAGGGGCTGGAGGACCTCGCCCGGGACGGCGTCTGGCTCCGGCCCAGCGAGTACGGGGAGCCCTATCCGATTACCCGCGAGCTGCTGGAGGACGGCGCCCGCTGGTCGATCCTGGAGGCCCAGGAGGTTCCCATCGAGGTCCCGGTCCGCATCCTGCAGGGCGGGGAGGACCCCGACGTGCCCTGGACCCACGCGCTGCAGCTGGCCAACGCCCTTAAGGGCTCGGACGTGGTCTTCACCCTGATCAAGGACGGCGACCATCGCCTGTCCCGGCCCCAGGACCTCGCCCGTCTGCTGCAGGCGGTGGAGGAGCTCGCGGGCTAGCCCCCGGCGCGCAGGATCGCCGCCAGCCCTTCGCGATAGGTGGGATAGGCGGGCCGCCAGCCGAGCTCGGCCTTGGCCAGGGCGTTCGAGACCCGCTTGCTCTCGGCGTAGAAGCGCTGGGCCTGGGGCGACAGCCCGGCCTCGGCCAGGGGAATCGCTGGGGGCGCAGGCATGCCGAGCAGCCCCGCCGCATGGGCGATGACGTCAGGATTGGGCGCGGGCTCGTCGTCGCAGAGATTGTAGACGCCCCCCGCCCGCGGCCGGGCGATGGAGGCGGCAAGGCCTGCCGCCAGGTCGTCCACATGGATGCGGGAGAACACCTGGCCGGGGGCGACGATGCGGCGAGCCTTGCCCTCGCGCAGGCGGTCGAAGGCCGAACGGCCGGGGCCGTAGATGCCCGGCAGCCGGAAGACCGTGACGGTCAGGCCCATGCCCCGCCCCACCTCCAGCCAGTCGCGCTCGGCCCCCACGCGCCGGGCCCCTTCGACGGATTGCGCGGCCAGGGCGCTGCGCTCGGTCACCCAGCCGCCGCGGCGGTCGCCATAGACGCCGGTGGTGGAGAGGTAGCCGGTCCAGTCCGGGAAGGCGTTGGCCTGGGCGAGGGCCGGAACAAGGGTGTTGAGGCCCGGGCAGCCCTCGGGGCCGGGGGGCGCCGTCACCAGTAGGGCGCGGGTCTCGGCCAGGACGCGAACCAGCGCGGCGCGATCGTCCACATGCACCGGCGTGACGCCGTCGGCGATCAAAGCGTCGGCCGGACCGCGATGGCTGGCGGTCACGCTCCAGCCCTCGGCGCGCAGGCGCCGGGCCAGGGCGCGGCCCGTGAAGCCGTAGCCGAAGATGAACAGCCGCAAGGGCTACTCCGCCGCCAGCCTAGCCGCATGGGCGGCCAGGGCCTGGGCACGCTCGACGTTCCAGGCCGAGACGCAGGGGATCTTCGAGAGGTCGGCGCGGTGAGCGAAGGCCCGGGCGGTCTCGGTGATCTCCAGCAGCAGGCCGTCCTCCAGGGTGATCGGCTCCAGCCCGTAGCCCAGCAGCCGGCGGTTTTCGACGCAGAGCTCGTTCTCGTCGGCCTCGGCGCGGGGATTGGGCAGATGCGCCACCTCGGCGCCGGCCAGCCGGGCCACCATCTGGGCGAGGTCCCGCACGCGCCAGCACTCGGTCATCTGGTTCATGACCTTGACCCGCTCGCCCCGGGCCGGCGGGTGGAGCAGGGCCAGCTCCACGCAGCGCACCGTGTCCTGGATGTTGATGAAGGCCCGGGTCTGGCCGCCGCTGCCGTGGACCGTGAGCGGATGGCCGAGGGCCGCCTGGATCAGGAAGCGGTTCAGCACCGTCCCGTAGTCGCCGTCATAGTCGAAACGGTTGACCAGCCGCGGGTCCGCCCGCGTCTCGGCGGTCTGGGCGCCCCAGACGATGCCCTGGTGCAGGTCGGTGATCCGCAGGCCGTCGTTGCGGGCATAGAACTGGAAGAGCAGGGCGTCCTGGGTCTTGGTCAGGTGGTAGATCGAGCCGGGATTGGCCGGATAGAGGATTTCCTGCGGGCGCCAGCCGTCGGCGGTCTCCACTTGCACCGTCAGGTAGCCCTCGGGGATCGGGGCGCCGGCCGTGCCGTAGCCATAGACGCCCATGGTGCCGAGGTGGGCGAGGTGGATGTCCTGGCCGCTTTCGACGATGGCGGCCAGCACGTCGTGGGTGGCGTTGAGATTGTTGTCGATGGTGTAGCGCTTGTGGGCCGCCGACTTCATCGAATAGGGGGCGGCCCGCTGTTCGGCGAAGTGGACGACGCCGTCCGGCCGGAAGGCGCGGAGCAGGCCGAGGAGGGCTTCGAAGTCCTTGCCCACGGTGAAGTCGTGGATCGGGATCTCGCGCCCCGAGACTTCACGCCAGGCGGCGACCCGCTCGGCCAGGGTGACGATGGGCGTGAGCGAGCCGGCGCCCAGTTCCTCGTCGATCCGTCGCCGCGAGCCGTTGTCGACGATGGCCACCTCGTGGCCGCGCGCGGACAGGTGCAGGGCCGTCGGCCAGCCGCAGAACCCGTCGCCGCCGAGGATCAGTACCCGCATTCCTGCTCCCAATGCTGAGAGCCCCACCCGTGGGTAAGGGCTAACCCACCCCGCCGGGCGGGGAAAGGTCAGAGCAGGTCCAGGATCGCCTGCCGCGCGGCGTCGCGAAGCTCGGGGCGCATGAGGGCGAAGGCGACATTGGCGCGCAGCAGGCCGATCTTGTCGCCGCAGTCGTAGGTGGTCCCCTCGTATTCCAGGGCGTGGAAGTCCTGGGTCTTCATCAGGTTGACCATGCCATCGGTGAGCTGGATCTCGCCGCCCGCGCCGCGCTCCTGGGTTTCGAGGATCTCGAAGATCTCCGGCTGCAGGATATAGCGGCCCGAGATGAAGAGGTTGGAAGGCTCGGTCCCGGGGGCGGGCTTCTCCACCATGCCAGTCATGCGGTTCAGCCGGCCCTCGCGGCCTTCGAGGGCGACGATGCCATACTTGTGGGCCTCGCCCTCGGGCGCCGGCTCCACCACCACGATGTTGCCGCCTGTCTTCTCATACGCCTCCACGGCCTGGGCCAGAGCCGGGGGCGTGGCGGCCATCAGCATGTCGGGCAGCATCACCGCAAAGGGCTCGTCGCCGATCACGTCCCGGGCGCACCAGACGGCGTGGCCGAGGCCCAGGGGGGCCATCTGGCGCACGAAGCTCATCTGGCCCGGCTGGAGCACGTCGCGGCGCACGTCGGCCAGGATGTCGGCCTTGCCCTTGGCCTGCAGGGCCTGCTCGATCTCGGGATTGGCGTCGAAATAGTCCTCGATGGCCCCCTGGCCGCGCCCGACGATGAAGACAAAATGCTCGATGCCGGCGGCCCGGGCCTCCTCCACGATGTAGGACAGGATCGGCCGGTCGACGACGTTCAGCAGGTTCTTGGGGGTGGTCTTGGCGCCGGGAAGCACCCGGGTTCCCAGCCCCGCCACCGGCAGGACGGCCTTGCGCACGCGCTTCGTCATTCATCCCCTCCAAGGCTCCGGGCCGGGCCCGAAGCTCAACCATTCCGCGGCTGCCAAACGCGCTGCGCCCGCCTGCGATCCCCTGGCGAGCGCCGTGATGTGGCCGCGATCAAATCACACTGCCCTGGTGTGATCACGATTTTGCGATCACGGGAAGTTGTGCAAGGCTCCGAACGGGGGGATTGACCCCTAGGGAGCCACAACAATGAAGCTTCGCACTCTGACCCTCGCCGCCGCCGGCGTCATGGCCCTGGGCCTGGCCGCTTGCCAGCAGAAGACCGAAGAAGCTCCGGCCGCGCCCGCCGCCGAGGCCGACCTCACCGCCCCGGCCACCGACTCCATGATGGCCGCCACGCCGCCGGCCGCGGATGCGTCGGCGACCACGACCGATCCCGCGGCTCCGCCGCCGGCGGACGCCACCACGACGACCACGCCGCCTCCGCAGTAAGGGCGTATAGCAAGACAGGATCTGCGGACGGCCGCCCCTCGGGGCGGCCGTCTTGCTTTGGGCCTATTCGACGGTGACCGACTTGGCGAGGTTGCGCGGCTGATCCACGTCGGCGCCCTTCTGGACGGCCACGTGATAGGCCAGCAGCTGCACCGGCGCCGACAGCACCAGGGGGGCGATTAGCGGATCGCACTTCGGCGCCGTCACCACCACTCGGGCGCCCTTGGGGGCGTGCTTCTCGCCCTCGGGATCGGTGACGAAGATCACCTGGCCGCCCCGGGCCATGACCTCCTGCATGTTCGAGGCGGACTTCTCGAAATAGCTGTCGAAGGGGGCGAGAATGACGATCGGCGTCTGCTCGTCCACCAGGGCGATGGGGCCGTGCTTAAGCTCGCCGGCGGCGTAGCCCTCGGCGTGGATGTAGCTGATCTCCTTCAGCTTCAGCGCCCCTTCCAGGGCCAGCGGGTACATTGGGCCGCGGCCGAGGTAGAGCACGTCCCGGGCCTTGGCGACCTCCTGGGCGATGGCGCGGACCGCGTCCTCCAGCTTGATGGACTCGGAGATCAGCCGCGGCGCCTCCAGGAGCACCTTCACCAGGCGCTGCTCCTCGGCGTCGTCGATGCGGCCGCGGGCCCGGGCGGCGGCGATGGCCACGGCGGTCAGCACGCTCACCTGAGCGGTGAAGGCCTTGGTGGAGGCGACCCCGATCTCCGGGCCGCAGTGGATCGGCCAGACCACGTCCACTTCCCGAGCCATGGTGCTCTCGGTGGCGTTGACCACGGCGGCGGTGGTCATGCCCCGGGCCTGGCAGTAGCGCAGGGCGGCCAGGGTGTCGGCGGTCTCGCCCGACTGCGACATGGCCACGGCCAGGGCCCCGGAACGCAGCGCCGGCTGGCGGTAGCGGAACTCGGAGGCGATCTCCACGTCCACCGGCAGGTCGGCCATCTGCTCGATCAGATATTTGCCGAGCAGGCCGGCGATGTAGGAGGTGCCGCAGGCGACGATCTGGACGCGTTCGAGATTGGCCCAGTCGATGCCGCCGGGCACGGCGGCGCGGGCGGCGATGGTGTCCACATAGGCCGAGATGGTGCGCTGGCACCCCTCGGGCTGGTCGTGGATCTCCTTCTCCATGAAGTGCCGGTAGTTGCCCTTCTCCACCAGGGCGGCGGAGGCCGGCACGGTGCGCATGGGCCGCTCGACCGGATCGCCGCGCTCATCGAAGATGCGGGCGCTGGTGTGGTCGATGGCGACGAAATCGCCCTCGTCCAGATAGCTGATCCGGTTGGTGAAGGGACCGACCGCCAAGGCGTCGGAGCCGATGAACATCTCGCCGTCGCCGTAGCCGACCACCAGCGGGCTGCCCCGCCGGGCGCCCATCACCAGGGCGTCCTCGCCCTCGATCAGCACGCCCAGGGCGTAGGCGCCGTGCAGCTGGTCGAGGGCGGCCTTGAAGGCCTCGATGGGAGCCTTGCCGCTCTCCAGTTCGCTGTCGAGGAGCTGGGCGATGACCTCGGTGTCGGTCTCGCTTTCGAAGGTGCGGCCCTTGGCCTTCAGCGCCTCGCGCAGTTCGGCGAAGTTCTCGATGATGCCGTTGTGGACCAGGGTGACCCGCCCGGCCTTGTGCGGGTGCGCGTTGCTGGTGGTGGGGGCGCCGTGCGTGGCCCAGCGGGTGTGGCCGATGCCGACGGTGGCGAGGAGCGGATCGTCCGCCAGCACCTCCTCAAGGGCCTTGATCTTGCCGGCCGCCCGGCGGCGTTCGACCCTGCCGTCCACGATCCCCGCCACGCCGGCGGAGTCATAGCCGCGGTACTCCAGGCGCTTGAGACTGTCGATCAGTCGATCCTGGACGGGCTTCGTCCCCACGATGCCGATGATGCCGCACATGTGGCCAGAACGATCCTTGTGCTAGAGGCGGACGATTCAACCTGTGATGTCGCGGCTTTAGCATCGGCTAAGGTCGGGGCCACTAAATCTCAGTTTCCAAACGTTTCGAGGCTGACGAATGAGCAAGCGCGCCTATTTCGGGACGGACGGGATCCGCGGTCAGGCCAACCGTCATCCCATGACCGCCGAGGTGGCGCTGCGCGTGGGCATGGCGGCGGGCAAGCTGTTCCGCTCCAAGGACGAGCGCCGCCACCTCGTGGTGATCGGCAAGGACACCCGCCTCTCGGGCTACATGATCGAGCCCGCCCTCGTGGCCGGCTTCACCAGCGTGGGCATGGACGTTCGCCTGTTCGGCCCGCTGCCGACGCCGGGCGTGGCCATGATGACGCGCAGCCTGCGGGCCGACCTCGGGGTGATGATCTCGGCCTCGCACAACCACTTCGCCGACAATGGCATCAAGCTGTTCGGCCCGGACGGCTACAAGCTTTCCGACGAGCAGGAACTGGAGATCGAGGCGCTGATGGACCAGGGCCTCCAGGAGGGCCTGGCGCCGCCCGAGAAGCTCGGCCGGGTGCAGCGCATCGACGACTGCCAGGCGCGCTACGTGGAGATCGCCAAGGCCACCTTCCCCAAGGGCCTGAGCCTGTCCGGCATGCGCATCGTGATCGATTGCGCCAACGGCGCCGCCTACAAGGTCGCGCCGGTGACCCTGTACGAACTGGGCGCCGAGGTGATCCGCGTGGGCGTCGAGCCCAACGGCTTCAACGTGAACGAGGACTGCGGCTCGACCCATCCGCAGACCATGGCCAAGATGGTCAAGGAATACCGGGCCGACATCGGCATCGCCCTCGACGGCGACGCCGACCGGCTGGTGATCTGCGACGAGAAGGGCCAGGTGGTCGACGGCGACCAGATCATGGCGATCATCGCCGACAGCTGGGCCCGGGCGGGGCGCCTGCAGGGCGGCGGCGTGGTGGCCACGGTGATGTCCAATCTGGGCCTCGAGCGGTTCCTGAACGCCCGGAACCTGAAGCTGGAGCGGACCAAGGTCGGCGACCGCTATGTCATGGCCCGGATGCGCGAGGGCGGTTTCAACGTGGGCGGCGAGCAGTCGGGCCACGTGATCCTCTCCGACCTGTCGACCACGGGCGACGGCCTGATGGCGGCGCTGCAGGTGCTGGCGGTGCTGAAGGAGAGCGACAAGCCCATGAGCGCGCTCGCCCGGCAGTTCGAGCCGGCGCCGCAGAAGCTGGAGAACGTCCGCTTTTCGGGCGGCAAGCCGCTGGAGGACGCCCTGGTGAAGCAGGCGATCGCCGACGCCGAGGCGCGCCTGAGCGGCTCGGGCCGCCTGGTCATCCGCCCCTCGGGCACCGAGCCCCTGATCCGCATTATGGCCGAGGGCGACGACGAGAAGCTGGTGAGCCAGGTGGTCAAGGAGATCGCCGGCGCCGTGCGCAAGGCGGCCGCCTGAGGGGCTCTGCGCTCCTGCAGAACTGGTCTGCGTCTGCTCGGATAGCACCGGCCATCAAGTCCCTTTAAAGGCCCCCGCTCCGCGAACGGCGGTCGTCGAGACCGGCGGCGGGCAGATCCTGGGGAGCCTTGATGAAGCGTGTCCTGAAGTGGGCCGGCTATGGCCTGGCCGGCGTGGTGGTGTTCGCCCTGTGCGTGGTGGCCGGCGGTCTTGCGGCGTCCGAAGCGATGCTGCGCTGGCCGGCGGAGGCGCCGCCCGTGCGGCTGATCTCGGCGCAGTCGCCCTCGGCGGCGCGGGGGGCCCGGATCGCCAGGCTGAACGGCTGCCACGACTGCCACGGGGCGGACCTTCGGGGACAGCTCTTCCATGAGGACGAGATGATGCGGGCGTGGGGGCCGAACCTGACCCTGGCCGCCGCCCGGCAGTCCGACGCCGAACTGGAGGCGGCCATCCGCCATGGCGTGGGGGCGGACGGCCGCGCGCTGTGGGTCATGCCGTCCTACGCCTTCTCGCAGCTTGGCGACCAGGAGGTCGCCGACCTCATCGCCTATGTGCGCAGCTTCAGCCCCGGCGGCGAGGTCCAGCCGCGGCTGCAGGTGAGCCCGATGCTGCGGGTGGGCGTGCTGATGGGCAAGTTCCAGTCCGAGGCGACCCTGGTGCGCACCCGTGGGCCGATCATCCTGCCCGACGTGGGGCCGGGCCACGCCCAGGGCCGGCGGCTGGCGCGGCTGTGCGTTGAATGCCATGGCGCAGACCTGAAGGGCATGGAGCTGCTCAAGTCGCCGGACCTGACCGTCGCCGCGGCCTATGACCGCGAGGCGTTCGGCAAGCTGCTCCACGAAGGACTCGCGGCCGGCGACCGGAAGCTGGACGGACTGATGGGACTGGTCGCGAAGTCGCGGTTCAGCGCCCTGTCGGACTCCGAAGTCACTGCTCTTCACGAATACCTGAAGGCCCGGGCCGAGCGGGAGATCGCCGCGGCCCAATAGCAACCCTACCCAGGCCTTAACTCTTGTGTCACAGTCGACGTAACCACGGTCACGAACCGGGGACTACAGAGCTACGACTTGGGAGGAAGAATGCGACGCGACCTCGTCCATTGGGGCGTGGCGCGGCAGGCTTGGCGGCCCACCGCCTCGATCGCCTGCCTCGCCTTTGTCGGCGTCCTGGCCACGGCCTTCTGGGCCGGGGTGGTCTGGATCGCCCGGGCGTTCATGAGCCTGGGCGCCTTCGGGTTCTAGACGCCCCCGCTGTCCGTGAGACCCGCGCCTACGGCCGGCCGACGCTGACGTAGGCGAAGCCCCGCGCGCGCATGTCGTCGGGATTGTAGATGTTGCGCAGGTCCACCAGCACCGGCCGGCGCATGAGCAGCTTGATCCGGTCGAGATCGAGCGCCCGGAACTGATCCCACTCGGTGATGATGACCAGAACGTCGGCGCCCTCGGCCACGGCGTAGGGATCGTCCTTGAAGGCCACGTCCGTCAGCATGTGCCGGGCCTCGGTCATGCCCTCGGGGTCGAAGGCCTGCACCCTGGCGCCCTTGTCCTGCAGGGCGGGGATGATGGCGAGCGACGGAGCGTCGCGCATGTCGTCGGTGTTGGGCTTGAAGGTCAGGCCGAGGACCCCGACGGTCTTGCCCTTCACCTCGCCGTCCAGGGCCTTGATCACCTTGCGGGCCATGGCGCGCTTGCGCTCGTCGTTCACCTTGACGGTGGTTTCGATCAGCTCCACCGGCGCGCCATAGTCGCGGGCCGTCCGCACCAGGGCCAGGGTGTCCTTCGGGAAGCAGGAGCCGCCGTAGCCGGGGCCGGCGTTGAGGAACTTGCCGCCGATCCGCCCGTCGAGGCCGATGCCCCGGGCCACCTGCTGCACGTCCGCGCCCACCGCCTCACAGAGGTCGGCCATCTCGTTGATGAAGGTGATCTTCAGGGCCAGGAAGGCGTTGCCGGCGTACTTGATCAGCTCGCTGGTCCGCCGGCCGGTGAACACCATGGGCGTCTCGTTGAGGTACAGCGGCCGGTAGAGCTCGCGCATCAGTTCCCGGGCCCGCTCGTCGTCGGTGCCGACCACCACCCGGTCGGGCCGCTTGAAGTCCTCGATGGCGGCGCCTTCGCGCAGGAATTCGGGGTTGGACACCACGGCCACGTCGGCGTCGGGCCGCACGCGCCGGAAGATGGCCTCGATCTCATCGCCCGTACCCACCGGCACGGTGGACTTGGTGACCACGACGGTGAAGCCGTCCACCAGCCCCGCCACCTCCTCGGCCGCCGCATAGACGTAGGAGAGGTCCGCATGGCCGTCCCCCCGCCGCGAGGGGGTGCCCACGGCGATGAACACCGCGTCGGCCTCGCGCACGGCGTCGCGGGCGTCGGTGGCGAAGAACAGCCGGCCCGCCTTGACGTTCTGGGCGACCAGCACGTCCAGGCCCGGCTCGTAAATCGGGATGCCGCCCGCCTTCAGACGCTCGATCTTGGCGGCGTCCTTGTCGATGCAGGTGACCGTGTGGCCGAAGTCGGCGAAGCAAGCGCCAGACACCAGGCCCACATAGCCCGTCCCGATCATCGCGACTTTCATACGGAGTCCCCTAAGAGTCGTCGGCCGCTTTCAGCATGAGCGTGGCACGTTCACAACCTTCCACGGCCTCTTCAGCCTTTGCATTGGATGGGCAGTCCGTATGTTGCCCCCGCGCAGGAGGCCGAATGATCGACGCACAGAAAATCCCGGGAATGATCGAGCCTGTTGAACAGGCTCTGCTAACCGAGCTCGCGGCTCGGCCGCCGATCGTTGCCGGCGCGGTCATCGTCGAGTTCGGCACGTTCTTTGGGCGAAGCTCGGCCTGTCTCGTCAATGGCGCCAGCCAGTGGTGGACCCCGGCGGACGGCCCGGTCTTGCGGACCTACGACAGCTTCGGTTGCGCGGAGGGCGAGGGGTTTGCGCCCCATGTGTTCGCCTTCGCCGGGCAGGGCGGCGTTCTTGATCTGGTCGAGCGAGCCAATGGCCGGGTGGATTTCCAGAAGGTCTATCGGCGCTACCTCGGCGCTGCGGAGGAGGCCGGCCTGCTGGTCACTCGCCGGGCCGAGTTGCGGGACATCGAGCACGATGGCGCGCCGATCAGTCTCATGCACCTCGACGCGCCCAAGTTCTACGACGAGTTCAAGTTCATCCTGTTCCGCTTTTTCCCAAGCCTCGTGCCGGAGGCGCGGGTGGTCTTTCAGGACTATTTCTATCACTGGTCCGCGACGTTGGTCGCGGCGGCTGAGGCTTTGGTCGCACGGGGGATTCTGGCCTTCGAGCGGTCCGCCGCGTCGTCGATGACGGCCCGTGTTGTCCGCACGCCAAGCGTGGAGGACCTGTTGGAGGTCGATCTGGCTCTCACCGGACGGTCAGTGGAGCCGCTGCTCGATCAGGCGATCGCGCGGACCTCGACGATGGCGCTCGACCGGGGAGAGCAGTTTGCGCCTCGCCTGTGGCTCGCCAAGATGCAGTATCAATGGGAGCAGGGCCGGACCGCCGACGCTGATCGCACCTTCGGAGCGATGATCGCCGCTGCAAAGGGACGGCTACATGTGGCGACCCTAGCGGACCTGCGCGAGATGCTCCGCTCCGGCTTCAGCATCCGCCCGCTCTACGAACGGGACCACTGACCGAATTCAGATTTCCTGATTGTAGGCGCCCACCTGCGGGCGCCTGGCGAGGCGGGGCTTCACCTCCTCATGGAAGAGACGGCGCATGTCGTCCTCGGATTGGGTGCTCTCCACCACCACCACCAGCTCGGGCTTGTTGGACGAGGCGCGCACCAGCACCCAGGAGCCGTCCTCCAGGGCCACGCGGGCCCCATTGACGGTGACCACGTCGGTGATCTTCCGCCCGAGGATGGCGCCGCCGGCCTTGGCGAGGTCGACATACTCGCGCACCACGTCCTCGACGACGGCGTACTTTTCCTCGTCGGCGCAGTGGGGGCTCATGGTCAGGGAGGTGAAGGCCACGGGCAGGGCCTTCTTCAGGTCGGACAGCTTCTTGCCCGGGTTGCGGTCCAGCATCGCCAGGATCGCGGCGGCCGCCACCAGGCCGTCGTCGTAGCCGCGGCCGATGGGCGGGTTGAAGAAGAAGTGGCCGCTCTTCTCGAAGCCGGCGAGGGCGCCCAGTTCGGCGGTCTTGCGCTTGATGTAGCTGTGGCCGGTCTTCCAATAGACGGTCCTGGCGCCATTGGCCTTGAGGACCTCGTCGGTGGCGAACAGGCCCGTGGACTTCACGTCCACCACGAAGGTGGCGTCCTTGTGCAGGGCCGACAGGTCGCGGGCCAGCATCAGGCCGATCTTGTCGGCGAAGACCTCCTCGCCCTCGTCGTCCACCACCCCGCAGCGGTCGCCGTCGCCGTCAAAGCCCAGGGCCACGTCCGCGCCGTGCTCGCGCACCGCCTTGGCCATGGCGTGCAGCATGACGCTGTCTTCCGGATTGGGGTTGTACTTGGGGAAGGTGAAGTCCAGATCGCAGTCCATCTCGATCACCTCGGCCACGCCCATCCGGCGCAGGGCCTCGGGCGCGAAGGCGCCGGCGGTGCCGTTGCCGCAGGCGGCCACCACCTTCAGCGGCCGGGTCAGGCGGGCTCGGACCGCCACATCGGCGATGTAGCGCTCGGCGACGCCGGCCACATGCTCCACCGAGCCGCCGGGGCGCTGCACCCACTCGCCCTTGAGGACGATCTCCTTCAGGCGGCCCATTTCGTCGGGGCCGAAGGTGAGGGGCTTCTGGGCGCCCATCTTCACGCCGGTCCAGCCGTTCTCGTTGTGGCTGGCGGTGACCATGGCCACGCACGGCGCATCGAGGTCGAACTGGGCGAAATAGGCCATCGGCGAAACCGCGAGGCCAATGTCCAGCACCTCGCAGCCGGCGGCCACCAGGCCGATGGTCAGGGCCTGCTTGATCGACAGGGAATAGGAGCGGAAGTCGTGCCCGACGACGATCCGCTTCTGGCCCAGCTCCTGGATGTAGGTCCCAAGGCCCAGGCCCAGGGCCTGGACGCCCAGCAGGTTGATGTCGGGACCGAAAAGCCAGCGGGCGTCGTATTCCCGAAAGCCCGTCGCCTTCACCAGCGGCTGAATCTCGTAGGCGAAGGTGTTCGGGACAAGGTCGGCGCGGGGGGCGGGCAGCATCGGAACTCCGGCGTTACGGATCGCGGATCTGTTTACTTGGCTGGGCGTCCCCCTGCCACCCGAACGCATAGGGCCCAGCTTCGGAACCGGGCCTGTCATTTGATCGGCGGGGGGCGCCGGCGACGAGGTTTTTCTACATCACCCCGGCGCGCAACAGGTCGTGCACGTGCAGAATGCCCACCGGGCGGCCGTCCTCGACGACGAAGAGGACGGTCACCGCCGGCGGCGGGTCGCTCATCAGGGCCAGGGCCTCGCCGGCCAGCATGGAGGGGGCCACGGTCTTCTTCGGACCCGGCGTCATCACCTCCCCGGCGGTGTGGTCCATGAGGCCGTCGATATGGCGGCGGAGATCGCCGTCGGTGATGGCCCCCAGCAGGCGGCCCTCGGTGTCGACCACGCCCACGACGCCCCAGCGCTTCTGGGTCATGACCAGCAGGGCCTGACGCATGGGCGTTTCCGGGGAGACGAGCGGCAGCTCCTCGCGGCCGTGCATCAGGTCGGCGGCGGTGCGCAGCATGGCGCCCAGCTTGCCGCCCGGGTGGAAGACCCTGAAGTCGCTGGGCTTGAAGCCGCGCCGCTCCAGCAGGGCCACGGCGAGGGCGTCGCCGAGGGCGATCTGCAAGGTGGTGGAGGTGGTGGGGGCGTTCACCGCCGCGGTGGCCTCGGGGGCGTCGGGCAGCAGCAGGACGATGTCCGCGGCCCGGGCGAGGGTGCCGTCGGCGACGGCGGTGAGGGCGATCAGCGGAATGTCGAAACGCGCTGCATAGGCGATCACGTCGGCCAGTTCCCGGGTCTCGCCGGTCTTGCTCAGGGCCAGGATGACGTCGTCGGCGCCGATCATGCCGAGGTCGCCGTGGCTGGCCTCGCTCGGGTGGACGAAGGTGGCGGTGGAGCCGGTGGAGGCGAGGGTGGCGGCGATCTTGCGCGCCACATGACCCGACTTGCCCATGCCGGTGCAGATGATCCGGCCGCGGGCGGTGAACAGGGCCTCTACGGCCTCGGCGAACGAGGGGCCGAGTTCGCGCGCCATGCGTGACAGGGCGTCCGCCTCGGTCTCGAGCACGCGGCGGCCGAGGGCGATGGTCTCTTCTGCGCTCATTGGGACGGGGCGAGGGCCTGATTCTGGATGTTGCGGACGGCCTCCCGCGCCTGCTCGGTGCGGCGCACGGCGGCCTCGTGTTCGCGCTTCATGGCGGCCTGGGCCTCGGCCGTCCGCTGCACGGGCGTATGGCCGAACGGCCCCGGCGAGCGGTCGCCCAGGCCCTGCGGCCAGACGAGCGCCAGGCCGACGGCGGCCACGGCGGCCAGCCCCAGCAACGGCAGGTAGAGGCGATCCAGCATGGGCGCTCTATAGCCCGCGCCGGCTTGACGGCGAAAGCCTCGGGTCCTAGCCGCTCTCTTCCCGCCAAAGAGGAGACCCGCCTTGCCCACCCTGATCCTGCTGCGTCACGGCCAGAGCCAGTGGAACCTGGAAAACCGCTTCACCGGCTGGGTGGACGTGGACCTGACGCCCCAGGGCGAGGCCGAGGCCAAGAAGGGCGGCGAGCTGATCGCCGAGGCGGGCCTGGCCATCGACCGCTGCTTCACCTCGGTGCAGACCCGGGCCATCCGCACCTCCTGGATCGCCCTGTGGGCGGCCAAGCAGGCCTTCGTGCCGGAGACCAAGGACTGGCGGCTGAACGAGCGGCACTACGGGGGGCTCACCGGCCTCAACAAGGCCGAGACCGCCGAAAAGCACGGCGAGGAGCAGGTGAAGATCTGGCGCCGCTCCTATGACATCCCGCCGCCGCCGCTGGCGCCCGGCGGCGAATTCGACTTCTCGAAGGACCGCCGCTACGCCGGCGCCAAGCTGCCCGACACCGAGAGCCTGAAGACCACCCTGGAGCGGGTGCAGCCCTACTGGGAGAGCGACATCGCCCCCTGCCTGAAGCGCGGCGAGACCCTGCTGGTGGCCGCGCACGGCAACTCGCTGCGGGCCATCGTCAAGCTGCTGTTCGGCGTCTCTGACGAGGCCATCGTCGGCGTCGAGATCCCTACCGGCAACCCGCTGGTCATCGAACTCGACGGGAACCTGAAGCCTACGTCGGCCCGCTACCTCGATGCGGCGCGTGCCACGGAGCTGCCGCCGATCTAAGGTCGGCCCATGACGGACGAGGATTTCATGCGCCGCGCCATCGCTGTGGCGCGAGGCCAGGTCGGCCGCACGGGGGAGAACCCGGCGGTCGGCTGCGTGCTCGTCCGGGACGGTGAGATCGTCGGCGAGGGGGCCACCGGCGACGGAGGCCGCCCTCACGCCGAGGAGGCGGCCTTGGCCCTGGCGGGCGAGCGCGCCCTGGGCGCCACGGCCTATGTCACCCTCGAACCCTGCGGCGAGCGTTCGTCCGGCGCGCCGTCGTGCAGCGAACTCTTGGCCCGGGCGAGGGTCGCGCGGGTGGTGGTGGCCCGCGCCGATCCTTCGGTCTTTGCGGCCGGGCGGGGCGCCGAGCGACTGCGCGCTGCAGGCGTGAGCTTCGATCTCGGGGTGTTGGGGGCTGAGGCAGAGGCGCTCTACGTCGCCTACTCCCCCGCTAAATCGCTGGAAATCCGCCGTTAATTGGTTGCGGTGTAACGTTGTTCGAAGTCGTATCCGGACCCAGGCCCTGATGTCCGTCACCCACGCCCGGAACCTCGTCGTCGCGCGTCCGCCAGGGCGCCGGCGGCCTCGATGATGTCATCTGAGCTGGTCGTCGCGCCCGTTCTCGTTGGCCGCAGGCGGCTCAGCGACGGCGAGCTGGGCCTGCTGCTGGACGCCCATGCCCGCCACCTCGCCGGCCGGGGCGGCAAGCGCCTGTCGCTGCCCTTCGTGGACTTCTCGGGCCTGAACCTCGATGGCCGCGACCTTTCCGGAGCGGATTTCACCGGCTCGGTGTTCGACTTCGCCCGGCTATCGGGCGCGCGGCTGGCCGGGGCCAACCTTTCGGGCTGTGACCTGCGGCAGGCCGACCTGCGCCAGGCGGATCTCTCCAGGGCGAACCTGCGGGGCGCCTGCCTCTCCGGGGCGAACCTCACGGGCGCGGACCTGAGGGAGGCAGACCTGCGGCCGGGCAAGATGGCCAAGCCGCATCCCAGCAAGGGCTTTCCGGCGGTGGTCGAAGAGCCGCGCACGGCGCAGCTCGACGGCGCGATCCTTGCGGGCGCCGTCCTCGACGGGGCGCTGCTCGACGGGGCGTACGGCGCCGGGGCGGACTTCACCGACGCCTCCCTGCGGGAGACTAGGCTCACCGACGCCTGCCTGCGCGGCGCCGTCTTTGTGGAGGCGGTCCTGACCCGGGCCGACGTGGGCGGGGCCGATCTCTCGCAGGCCGACTTCACTCGCGCCGATCTCGGCGTGATGTCGCTGGCCGCGGCGCGCAGGGCCGGCGCCAAGTTTCATCAGGTGCGCGAGCCGCCGGACCGCCCGACAGTGCTCCGCGCCCAGCAGCTCATCGCCAAGGCCCGGGGCCATGACGCCTGGGTCCGCACCGGAGGCAAGGACGGCCGGCCCGCCGTGCTGGACGGCGAGGACCTGCGCCCGGCCCTTGGCGAACTCAAGGGCCTGCGGCTGACGGCCATCAGCGCCAAGAACGCCAGCTTCGCCGGCCTCGACCTGTCCGGCGTGCACCTGCAGGGGGCGAACCTGGAGGGCGCGGACCTGCGGGACGCCAATCTTGCGGGCGCGGACCTGCGCGGCGCCCGGCTGGTGGGGGCGAACCTCACGCGGGCCGACCTCAGCGGGGCCCTCGTGGGCGCGCTGCCCCTGGCGTCGGGGCGGGGCACGCCGGCGAACCTGACCGGCGCCCGGATGCGCTACGCCCGCCTTGCCGAGGCGGACTTCGACGGCGCCCTGATCGACGAGGTGGACGCCCGCGGGTGTCGCCCGCCGCTGCAGCGGCCGCTGGAGCTCTGAGGCCATGAAAAAGGCGGCGCCCTTGCGGACGCCGCCTTCGCTTTTCGGCTGAGAGGCCGGAAGGCCGACCTTAGGCCGCCTTCTCGCCTTCGATCAGCTTCGAGGGGCCGGTGCTGATCTCGATGGTCCGCGGCTTCAGCGCCTCGGGAAGCTCGCGCTTCAGCGAGATCGAGAGCAGGCCGTCGGCGAGATTGGCGTCGGTCACCACCACATAGTCGGCGAGTTGGAACCGGCGCTCGAAATTGCGCTCGGCCAGGCCGCGATGCAGGAACTGCCGGCCCTCGTCGTTGGCGGCCTTGCGGCCCTGGACGGTGAGGAGGTTCTCCTTCACCTCCACATGGAGTTCTTCGGGACGGAAACCCGCCACCGCGATGTCGATGCGGTAGGTGTTCTCGTCGGTCCGCTCGATGTTGTAGGGCGGATAGCCGGTGGCGGCGTCGGCCGCGGCGGTCTCGAGCAGCGAGGCCAGCCGGTCAAAGCCCACGACAGAGCGGTACAGGGGGGAGAAGTCGATCGTACGCATGCGGTCACATCCTTCTTGTCTAAGCAAGGTTGCGATTTGGGTTGGGTGCGCGGCCGGACCTCGAAGAAGCGCCCGTGAGCACACCGGAAGGCCCGGACATCCAGCGCCTTCCGCTCATGGAGGTAGGTGCCGGAAAAGCGCGTTCAAGGCCTTGCGTCGCGGGCTTGGCCACGTAGGGTCTCGCCCGGTGATTTCGACTTGGGAGGGTCATCCGCCATGCTGCGTCCGCTTCTCGCCGCCGCCGTCGTCCTGACGATCGCGGCCCCCGCCGTCGCCGCCGACGCCCAGCTGCAGGCGGCCGTGGCCGGCCCGCAGCGCAGCGAGGCCCACAAGGCGCGCGACGCCCACCGCCATCCGGTGGAGACCCTGACCTTCTGGGGGCTGAAGCCGAAGCAGACGGTGGTCGAGATCAGCCCCGGCACGGGCTACTGGACCGAGATCCTGGCTCCCTATGCCAAGGCCACCGGCGGGACCTACATCGCCACCGCCGCCGACCTCGCCAACCCCCAGATTTCCGAGGCGGCCAAGCAGGCGCGCGCCGCCTTCGAGCAGAAGTACGCGGACGAGGCGACCTTCGGGAAGATCACCTATGTGGGCTTCGGCCCGACCTCGGGCCCGCTCGGCCCGCCGGGCTCGGCCGACATGGTCATCACCGCCCGCAACATCCACAACTGGGCGCCCAATCCGGCCATGCTGGAGAAGGCGATGAAGGACTTCCACGCCGTGCTGAAGCCCGGCGGCGTCCTGGCCGTGGAAGAGCATCGCAAGGATCCCCTGCCCGAAGCGCCCAACTGGTCCGACGGGTACATGTCGGAAGCCACGGTGATCGCCGCCGCCGAGAAGGCCGGCTTCAAGCTCGACGCCCGCTCCGAGATCAACGCCAATCCGAAGGACACCAAGGATCATCCCTTCGGCGTCTGGACCCTGCCGCCCACCCGCCAGAGCGCGCCCCGCGGCCAGCAGCCGGACCCGGCCTTCGACCGGGCCAAGTACGACGCCATCGGCGAGAGCGACCGCATGACGCTCCGCTTTGTGAAGGCCGGCTAAGGGCCTGCGGCTTTGACCCCCGGCGGCGATCCGGCTAAGCCCGGGTCCTGCCGGCTGCCGGGGGGCGGACGACACAGGTTGCAGGGCCGATGATGCTTCTTTCCCGCCGCGCGGTGCTGGCGAGCGCCGCCGCACTCGCCGCCTGCGGGCCGAAACAGCCCGCGCCGTCCGACGGGCAGCCCAAGGCGGCGGCCGCCAATCCGAAGACGCTGGAGGGCGCCGTGGCCGGCGCCTGGCGCCTGCCGGCCGACAAGGCCCGCGATCCCTTCCGCCATCCGGTGGAGAGCCTGAAGTTCTGGGGGCTGAAGCCGGGGGCCACGGTGGTGGAGTTCTGGCCGGGCGCGGGGTGGTACACCGACATCCTCGCACCGTTCCTCGCGGCCACCGGCGGCAAGCTCTATGCAGCCCAGCAGCAGTTGGTCGATCCCAACGACGCCGCCGCCCGGGCCGTCCTGGACGCCTACGCCCAGCGCTTCACCGGCAATCCCAAGCTGTACGGCAAGGTGGAGCTCACCACCTTCGGTCCCACCAGCGGGCCCGTGGCGCCGGCGGGCAGCGCCGACGTCGTGCTGTTCCTGCGCAATCTGCACAACTGGATGGCCGCGGGCATCGCCGAGAAGGCGTTCCGCGACGCCTTCCTGGCTCTGAAGCCGGGCGGCGTCCTGGGGATCGAGGAGCATCGCGCCACCCCGGGCGGCGTGCCGGACCTACTGGCCTCGAACGGCTATGTGGAGCAGGCCTACGCCATCAAGCTTGCCGAGGAGGCGGGCTTCCAACTGGAGGCGACCAGCGAGATCAACGCCAATCCGAAGGACACCAAGGACCATCCCTTCGGCGTCTGGACCCTGCCGCCGGTGCGCCGCACCTCGCCCTTCGGCGAGCCGGCCGACCCGAACTTCGACCGCAGCAAGTACGACGCCATCGGCGAAAGCGACCGGATGACGCTGAAGTTCGTCAAACCCGCAGGCGCTCCCGCGGCCAAGCCTGCCTAGGCGCCGTTGCGCCTCAGGGCCGCATAACGGCGTTCACGGCCCGTTTACACATTTCGCGCGTAAGGCGAAGCTCGGCGGTGAGTCGGGGGTAGCGCGGCGGGGCGCATGGCGACGCTTGAAGAACTGACGGAACGGATTCGCGGCGCGACGGCGGCCAGCGGCGGCTTGTCGCGCACCGTCAAGCTGGACCTGAAGGGCGAGGGGTTCATCCATGTGGCCGGCGCCGAGGTCACCAACGAGGACCTGCCCGCAGACCTGACCGTCCGCATCAGCCGGGCGGACCTCATCGCCCTGGGCAAGCGCGAGCTCGATCCCATGCGCGCCATGATGACGGGCCGCATGAAGCTGTCGGACATGGGGCTGGCGATGAAGCTCCAGCCAGAAATTCAGGCTCTGTTTTCAAAGGCCGTGTAGGCGAGCTCAGATGACAGAGCCCGCGCCCCTTCTCGACATCGCCGAGGATCCGGTTCCCGCCGGCGGCGTGGCCGAGTGGTTCGCCGGCGCCGATGGCGCCCGGCTGCGCGCGGCCCTGTTCCGGCCCGCCGGGCCGGCGCGGGGATCTGTGGTCCTGTCTGGCGGGCGGACCGAGCCGATCGAAAAGTATTTCGAGACCATCCGCGACTTCCTGGAGCGCGGCTTCGTGGTGCTGGCTCATGACTGGCGCGGCCAGGGCCTGTCGGCCCGGGCGCTGCCGGATCGGCTGAAGGGCCATGCCCAGGGTTACGACGCCTTCCTGGATGACTTCCGCCGTCTGCTGGACGCCTTCGAGGATCGGTTGCCCCGGCCCTGGGTGGCGGTGGGGCACTCCATGGGCGGTTGCCTGACCCTGCTGGCCCTGGCCCATGGGGAAAAGCGCTTCTCGGGCGCCGTGCTCTCCGCGCCGATGCTGGGCATCCAGTTCGGCAAGGTTCGGCCGACGATGGCGCGGCTCCTGACCCGGCTCAACATCGCCCTCGGTCGGGCGGGGGCCTATGTGACGGCCCAGGCCTCCGACGAGGCGTTCGAGGGCAACATCCTCACCCACGACCGGCGCCGCTTCATGCGCTACCGGGCCCAGATCGCCGCCATGCCCGAACTGGCGCTCGGCGGGCCGACCTGGGGCTGGCTGGATTTCGCGCTCCGCGCCACCGCCTTCCTCGCCCAGCCCGAGCGGCTGCGGGAGGTGACCATTCCGGTGGAAATCGTCTCGGCGGCCGAGGACCGGCTTGTCGACAACGCCGCCCAGGCCGCGGCGGCCCGCAACCTCCCGCAGGGACGGCTCGAGACCGTTCCCGGCGCCTACCACGAAATCCTGATGGAGACGGACGACATGCGTAACATCTTCCTGAGGGTCTTCGACGCGCTCACCGGCAAGGCTGCGCCGAAGCCCGCCGAGGCCCCCAAGGCCCCTGCGCCGGCCCCGGCTCCGCAGGCGGAAGCGCCCAAGGCCGAGCCCGCCCCCGTCGCCGAGGCGCCGGCCGAGGTCGCTGCGCCGGCTCCGGCCTCGGCGGAACCGGCCCCGAAGGCTGCGGCCGCCAAGAAGCCCGCGGCGAAGAAGGCCGCTGCGACCAAGGCGGCGGCGAAGCCCGCGGCCGTCAAGGCCCCGGCCAAGAAGCCGGCGACCGCCAAGGCTGCAGCGCCGAAGGCCGCGGCCAAGGCTGTGGAGGCCAAGAAGGCGTCGGCCACCACCGCTGCGAAGGCCCCCGCCAAGGCGAAGGCTCCGGCTAAGGCGAAGGCTCCGGCCAAGGCGAAGGCGTCTGCGGCTCCGAAGGCTGCGGCCAAGCCCGCCGCCAAGGCTGCGCCCAAGGCGGCCGCGGCGAAGGCCCCCGCCGCCAAGAAGGCCGCTGCCCCGAAGGCCGCCGCCAAGCCCGCGGCTGCGGCCAAGGCTCCGGCTGCGAAGAAGGCGCCCGCCAAGAGCGCGGCCAGCAAGGCCCCTGCCAAGGCCTGAGGATGAGAGGCGCCTCCGCTCCCGCGGGGGCGCGTCCGTTCAGGCGGCCGAGCGCTTCAGCGCCACCAGGGCCTCGTCGAGGCAGGCCCGGTCGCCGGCGATGACGATCTGCCCGCCGTTCGGGCCCACCGGCCGGCCGCGCCAGTCGGTGACCAGTCCGCCCGCCCCCTCGATCACGGGGATCGCGGCGTCGATGTCCCAGGCCCTCAGCCCGGCCTCGATCACCATGTCCATCGTGCCCGCCGCCACCATGGCGTAGGCGTAGGCGTCGCAGCCCAGCCGGGCGAGGCGGGCGGCGGCGCGCACCTGCGTCCAGGCGCCGAGCTCGGCGCCGGTGAAGCAGGCTTCGGGGTCGGTGGTGGCGATGATGGCGTCGGTCAGCCTGGGGCAGGGGCGCACCTGCAGCGGCCGTTCGCCCGCGGGCGAGATCAGCCGCGAGCCGGCGGACGAGCCGAGATAGATCTCGCCGAGATAGGGCTGGCCGATGGAGCCCAGCACCGGCCGACCCTGATGGCGAAGGCCGATCAGCACGCACCACAGGGGCAGGCCGGCGATGAAGGCCCGGGTGCCGTCCACCGGGTCCAGGACCCAGACGAACTCGGCGTCGGGCCGGTCCTCGCCGTACTCCTCTCCGATGACCCCGTGGTCGGGATAGCGCTCGGCGATGAGGGCGCGGATCGCCCGCTCCGCGCCGCGGTCGGCCTCGGTGACGGGGTCGAAGGCGCGATAGCCCTGGGCGCCCGCCACCCCCTTGTCGATCAGGCCGTGATCGGCGCGGAACAGCGGCAGGATGGCGTCGGCGGCGGCGCGGTTCAGCTCGAGCAGGAAGGCGTCGAGTTCGGCGAGCGTCTCGGGAGCGAGGGACATGGCCACCGCTTTAGCCTGTCTTCGCGCCGATCTTAAGCGCCGGCCGCGGCCTCCAGCTCGGGCGCGGTCTGCAGGTTCATGGCCTTGGCCAACTCCAGGAGTCGCCGGCGCGGCCGCTCGCCGAGGGCGTAATAGGCCTGCAGAAGCTCTTGCGTCTCCTTGCGGGTGAGCACAGCCGCCTCATCCGGCCGCGGCTCGGTCGGCTGACCATCGAGCCCCTCGTAGAAATAGCTCACCGGCGCCTGCAGGGCCTCAGCCAGACGCCACAGCCTCGCCGCCGACATGCGGTTGGCGCCGCACTCGTATTTCTGGATCTGCTGGAAGCGCACGCCGCAAGCGATCGCCAGCTGCTGCTGCGTCAGGCCCAGGAGCTTGCGCCGCCGCCGGAGCTTGCGGCCGAGATGGAGGTCGATCGGATCCATAGGACAGCTCGCGCATCCGCGTCCCGTGTCTCGGTTTGGGACCGTTGCAGCCTTTTCCGGCAAGGCGCGGGCCACTATTGGAGGCCGATGGCCGAGACGCCCACCTTCGCCCAAGACCTGGCCTGGCGGCTGGAGGCCCTTGCCTTCGACGCGGCGGCGGGGCTCGCCCGCCTGTTCCCGATCGATGCGGTGTCCAACTTCGGCGCGTGGCTGTTCCGCACCCTGGGGCCGCTCACCAGCGCGCAGCGGGTGGCCGAGCGCAACTTCCAGATCGCCTTCCCGGAGGCGGCCGACGCCGAGATCGCTGACCTGTTGCGGGCCCAGTGGGAGGAGCTGGGCCGCTGGATCGCCGAGTTCCCGATCCTGGACCGCATCGTCGCCGAGCCGGGACGGATCACCGTGGAGAACCGCGAGCGCCTCCTGGAGATCGCAAACGGGGGCGGGCCGGTGGTGTTTATCTCGGGCCATTTCTCGAACTTCGAGATCATGGCCCGGGCGATTGTCGAGGCCGGCGTGCCCTGTCAGGTCACCTACCGGGCCATGAACAACCCCCATGTGGACGCCCGGGTGAGGCGGAACCGCTTCCGCTACGGAGTGCGGCTGCTCGCGCCCAAGGGGCTGGAAGGGGCCCGCGAGTTGATGCGGGCCCTGGGGCGGGGCGAGTCCGTGGCGCTGATGAATGACCAGAAGTTCAACGGGGGCGTGGCCGCGCCGCTGTTCGGGGTCATGGCCCATACGGCGCCGGGGCCGTCCACCTTCGCCCTAAGGTTCGGCGCGCCGTTGCAGCCGCTGAGCGTCGAGCGCACCGGGCCGGGCGCGCGCTTCAAGGTGATCGTGCACGAGCCGATCTACCTGGAGGACACCGGCGACCGCGAGGCCGACATCGCCGCGGGCGTCCACCGCGTGAACGCCTTCATCGAGGCCCGCATCCGGGCGCGACCGCACGACTGGTTCTGGGTGCATCGGCGCTGGCCGAGCGAGGTCTACAAGCGCTGAGGCGCGAGCCTCAGCCCTGGGTTTCCTTCCAGCGTTGCAGGGCCTCCGCCGGGCCGGCGTAGGCCTCCTGCAGCTCGGCGCTCCAGTAGCGGAGGGCTTCCAGGGGCACCTTCTGGCCGCTGACGGCGCAGATCACATAGCGGCCGGGCTTGAGCACGGCGAAGTCGCCGTCGCCGTAGTGGAGCTTGGCGACATCGCCGCCGGCGGGGTCGTGGGCGTTCATGGTCGCCTATTTAGTCCCTTGGCGCGGTTCAGAACAGGTCGCCCTGTTCCGGGGCCGGCGGCCTGGGCTTCTTCGCCGCGGGCCGGGGGGCGGCGGGGGCGGCCGGGGCCACCGCGCCGGCGCCGTCGATCACCGCCTTGCGTGTGACGCTGTCGCCGAACTTGATCGACACCTCCTCGCCGCTGGCCAGGGCGGCGCCGGCATGGACCAGGCTGCCGTCGGCCCGGGTCACCCGGGCGAAGCCCCGCTGCAGCGGCCGGTCGGGATCGACGCTGGCGTAGAGCTTGCCCAGCGCCTCCAGCCGTTCCGACAGCCGCTCCAGCCGCCGGTCCATGCTGGGCCGTAACCGGGCGGAGAGGGCGTCGAGCCGCTCCTTCTGCACCGCCTGCGGCCGTTTCAGCAGCAGGGGCGAGAGACGCGAGGCCACCCGCACCAGGTCGCGCTCATGAGCGGCGGCGTTGCGCGCCAGGCCCGCCCCCAGCCGGCCCGAGACGATCCCGAACCGCTGGGCGGCCAGTTCAACGAGGTCGGGCACGCGCCGCAGCGCCCGGTCGGCGTGCTGCACCCGGCCCCGGCGGTCCTCCACCATCCGCCCGCCGCAGCGCTGCATCCGGGCGCCATAGTCGAGGACGAGCGCCTTCAGCTCGGCGAGGACGGGCGTGGCCATCTCGGCGGCCGCCGTGGGCGTCGGAGCGCGGCGGTCGGAGACGAAATCGATCAGGGTGGTGTCGGTCTCGTGGCCGACAGCGCTGATCAGCGGGATCGAGCAGGCGGCCACCGTGCGGGCCAGTCCCTCGTCGTTGAAGGGCCAGAGGTCCTCCACGGAGCCGCCGCCGCGGGCGACGATCAGCACGTCGGGGCGCGGCGTCGGGCCGTCCGGATCAAGGGCGCAGAAGCCGCGGATGGCGGCGCTCACCTGAGCGGCGGCGGCGTCGCCCTGCACCACCACGGGCCAGACCACCACATGGCAGGGCCAGCGGTCGCGGATGCGGTGCAGGATGTCGCGGATCACCGCACCAGTGGGGCTGGTGACGACGCCCACCACCGCCGGCATCTCGGGGAGGCGCTTCTTGCGCTCGGGGGCGAACAGCCCCTCGGCGTTGAGCTTGGCCTTGAGCCTTTCCAGCTGGGCCAGGAGGGCGCCGATCCCGGCGGCCTCCATGGTCTCGATGACGATCTGGTAGCGCGACCCCTGCGGATAGGCGGTGATCTTGCCGGTCACCACCACCTCCAGCCCCTGCTCGGGCCGGATGGAGAGGTTGCGGACATTGCCCTTCCAGACCACCCCGTCGATGGCGGCCTTGTCGTCCTTCAGCGTCAGATAGACGTGGCCGTTGGAGTGATGCGTGACCTTGGAGAGCTCGCCCCGCAGCCGCACGAAGCCGTAGGCGTCCTCCAGGGTGCGCTTGAGGGCGAACGCCAGCTCCGAGACGGAATACGGCCTGGCATTGCTGCTCGGATCGGAGTTCGTCGCCGCTTCGCTCATGGGCCCTATCTAGCCGCCTTGCCCGCCGGCGCGAAGCGTGCGGCAGGTCCGAAAACCGAAAGGGGCGCGTCCAGGCCCTGCGGGCGATACGCACCCGGCGGCGTGGACGCGCCCCCCCATCCCCAACGGATCGGTCAGGCCGCTTGCGCGGATTTCGTCAGATGTAGCGGCGCAGGCTGCGGGCCAGCTCGGCGGCGCTGGCCTTCTTCTTGGTCTGCGCGGGCTGATAGGCCACCTGCGCATGCTCGTGGCAGTAGGGGCCGTTCTCTTCCGAACGGCGGCCGCAGAAGGTGAAGGTGTCCAGGGCCGGATCGCCGATCGGCCACTTGCACATGTGGGTGCCCAGGGTCAGCACCGTGGCCATGCCCGGGGCCTCGTCCACGTAGCGCACCGGCGCAGGCGCCGGGGCCGCCGCGGCCACCGGGACCGGCTCGGCGATGCGGCGCGGGGCCGACGGCGCCGCCGGGGCGACGCGCGCCGGGCGCGGGGCCTTGAAGACCGTGCGCTGCGGCTTGGAGGGCGCGGCCCGGCCTGACAGGCCGAGGCGGTGCACCTTGCCGATGACGGCGTTACGGGTGACGCCGCCCAGCTGCTTGGCGATCTGGCTGGCCGAGAGGCCGTCCTGCCAGAGCTTCTTCAGAAGTTCGACCCGCTCGTCCGTCCAGCCCATATCCACCTCCCACCCAGAGGGTTGCGAGGGCTCCCCAGCCCTCGGGATTCAACATCTTGTGGCGCCCGGCGTCCTCGCCGCTCACCAGCCACTATCAGTAGTAAACAACTCCTAAAGAGCCACAATAGGCGCCATGCCTCTCATCCACAGGAACTAGATGTTGGGTCAAAATGGCGCGACTGCGTTCTTCCAGAGCGCGGCCGCGCCCGGCGGCCGCCCGGGCTTGCGGCGCGCGCCCGCCGGGCGCACATGATGCGGCCATGCGAGACCTGCCTCCCGATGCCGAAGTCGTCCTGCCGCCCGCCCCGCGCGCCTATCCGGGGGTCAATTGGGAGGGGCTGAAGACCCTCTACCTCCGGGAGGTCCGGCGCTTCATCAAGGTCGGGATGCAGACCCTGGCCGCGCCGGTGGTGACGGCCCTGCTGTACATGCTGGTGTTCGTGGTGGCCGTGGGCGGCGGCCGCGAGGTCCACGGCGTGGACTACGGGACTTTCGTGGCTCCCGGCCTGGTGATGATGCAGATCCTCTCCAACGCCTTCGCCAACTCGTCCTCGTCGCTGCTGCAGGCGAAGTTCAACGGCCTCATGGGGGACTTCCTGACCCCGCCGCTGACCCCGGCCGAGCACGTGGCCGGCTTCGGGGCCGGGGCGGCGACCCGCGGGGTGCTCGTGGGCGCGGTCAGCCTGCTGGCGGTGTTGCCCTTCGCGCGCCTTCCGGTCTCGCAGCCCTGGGCGATCCTCTATTTCGGCCTGGGCGCGGCCCTGATCATGGGCTTCGTGGGCATCATGGCCGGGCTGTGGGCCGAGAAGTTCGACCACATGGCGGCGGTGACCAACTTCGTCATCATGCCGATGACCTTCCTGTCGGGCACCTTCTACTTGGTGGAGCGCCTGCCGGAGCCGTTCCGCACGGCCAGCCACTACAATCCCTTCTTCTATCTGATCGACGGCTTCCGTTACGGCTTTGTTGGCCAGGCCGAGAGCAACCTGATGGTGGGGGTGGTGATGACCGCCGCGCTCGTGCTCGCCACCGGCTGGGCCTGCCTGCGGCTGTTCACGGTGGGCTACAAGATCAAGACCTGAGCAGCTGGCCGGGCGTCATCCCCAGGAGCCGCCGCATCCAGCGGGCGAGGTGGCTCTGGTGGGCGAAGCCGGACTCCAGGGCGGCCTCGGCGACGCTGGTCCGGCGATCGAGGATCAGCGCGCGGGCCCGGAGCACGCGACGCTCCATGACATAGGCGTGCACCGACTGGCCCATGGTGCGGCGGAAGAGGCTGGTGAGGTGTGGGACGCTGATCCCCGCTACCCTGGCGATCTCCGCTAGCGTCAGCTCCCCGTCCAGCCGGGTCTCTACATATTCGACGATGCGCCGCAGCTGCGGCTTGGAGAGCACCTGGCGCGCGGGCGCCCGGGGGCCGAAGTCGTGCAGCAGCCGAACGGCCAGGGCCGAGGCCAGGCTGTCGGCATAGAGCCGTCCCGCCGGCGCGGGCGCGTCGAGCTCGGCCATGACTGCGCCCACGAGGTGCTGGATCAGCGGATCGCGCGCGCCGAGCTTGGGCGCCAGGGCCGCGGAACCCCGGATCTCCAGGGCCTCGGCCGTCTGCGAGACCAGGTCGGGGGCGAGCCGGACGGCGACCATGTCCGTCGCCTCGTCATCTTCCCAGGATCCGCTCGCGCCGGCGGGGATCATGTCGAAGTCGGCAGGGGTGAGCACCCGCCGCTGTCGCAGGCCCTCGCTGGCGCATTCCGCCGTCACCCCGCCGGTCAGGTAGAAGAGCAGCCGATGGGCGCTGTCCGCGCCCCCGTCGTGACGCCCAGGACTGGCGCGTATGCGCCGCGCGGCCAGGCCGCCCCACTGGCGGGTCTCGCCGTGCTCCAGGAATGGCGACGGCACATGGGCAAACCGGGCTGGGGCAAACCCCACTGGGGAAAACCGGACTGGATAGTTCATCGCTCGCCTCGGCCTTGAGCGAGCGCCCATTTCGCCGGGAAGTCAAAACGCCGTCGCGGCGAGGGGGCCTGTCATCATCGGATCGTGCTCAATCGTGGCGGAACGTGCGCGACGCTCGGCGGCGTAGTCGCAAACCTCCCGGACCAGATCGGGAGGACACCGCAAGATGGCCATCGTCATCCTCGCGCCGGCGACGCCGGCCCCTCGCCTAACCCTGACCCGACTGAGCGCCGCGGCGCTCGGCGGCGGCGCTGTCGACCTCGTGTACGCCACGGTCGTGGGCGCAGCGTCGGGCCGTTCATTCCAGAGGGTGTGGCAGGGCGTAGCTTCGGGCTGGCTCGGCCGGTCCGCCCTGGACCTGGGCTGGGCTTCGGCGGCCCTCGGCCTCGCCACGCACTTCGGCATCGCCCTGGCCATGGCCGGCGGTCTCGCCCTGGTGGGGGCCAAGGCGCTTGGCGTCTATCGGCGGCCCTGGGTCTTCGGCCTGCTCTATGGCCTTGTCCTCTACGCGGTGATGTATGGGATCGTCCTGCCGTTGCGCTGGCCGGAGGCGTTCCCGCGCTGGAGCGGCTTCGTCTCGCTGGCCGACGTCCTGGCCCATGTCGGGGTGGGCCTGGCGATGATGTTCATCCTGCGCGGCCGGGTGCGGGCTGAGTGGGCGCGGGCGGAATGAGCGCCGCCGCTCTGCAATTCGCGCCGTCGGCGCGGCGCAACGGCGTCGCGGGCGCAAGCCACCTTCTGGCCTCGGCCGAGCGGCTCTACCAGCAGCTCATGGCCGGGCTCGAGGTCTGGGGGAGCGCCCACGGCCCCTGGGATCGGCGCGGGACGGCCAAGCTGATCGCCGTCGTCGCCTTGGCGCTGGAGAGCCGCAGGCTGGTCCGCCGCCCCCGGGCCATACTGATCGCGGCCGAGGTGGTGGGCCGCGCCCGGGACATGACCTATGGCGCGCGGAAGAAGGCGGCCTCCGAGGCCCGGGCGCTGGTGATCTATGCGCTGGGCGAGGGCGAAGATGTTCTGCCCGCCGCCGATGACGACGCCGAGCTTCTGGAGCAGCTGGACGCCCTGTTCGCGCCCCTGAGCCTGCAGGACGCCCTGGCGGCGCGGGCCGTGGAGCACGCGGGTGCGCGGGGCGGGCGCCCGCCCCGCACCGCCAGCGAGGTCTGCGCCGAACTGCGACGGCTGATGGCCTTGGCCGATGCGGGCGATGCGGCCGCCTTCACAGAACTCCTGGCGGTGAGCCGCCAGATCCAGGCGTGGACGGTGAACGTCCTGGGGCGCGTCGCGAGGCGCTAGAGGAGTTCTAATCCATATAGTATATCCGTAGAAACTATATTTATGGGATTTCGCCGTAACCAATCGTAACCTGTGTATCCGATCTACGACAACTTCACGCTATGAACATAGTGGCGGTATATGTAGATTGACCGTCGCGCCTTTGACTTCCTACCCAAGCGCATTGGGCGGCCCGTCTGCTTTTCGGGGCGCTGCGATGACGACGTGAACGTCGCCCGACGGGGGCGCTTGGAGGGTTTTCTGATGTTGTTGAAGGGGAAGCGAGGGCTGTTGCTCTCATCGACGGTGCTGATGGGCCTGGGCATGGCCGGCGCGGTCGCCAGTCCGGCCCTGGCCCAGGGGGCGGGCGAGATCTCGGAAGTGGTGGTGACCGGCTCGCGGATCCCGCAGCCGAACCTGACCAGCGCCAGCCCGGTGACGGTCGTAGGGGCTCAGGACGTGCTGACCCGCGGCGTCACCCGGACCGAGGACCTGGTGAACCAGCTGCCCCAGGTGTTCGCCGGCCAGGGGGCGATGATCGCCAACGGCGCCACCGGCACCGCCACGGTCGACCTGCGGGGCCTTGGTCCCAACCGCACCCTGGTGCTGATCGACGGCCGCCGCCTGCACATCGGCACGCCGGCGGCCACCGCGGCTCTGACGGCGCCTGACCTGAACTTCATCCCCGCGGCCCTGGTGGAGCGGGTCGAGGTGGTGACCGGCGGCGCTTCGGCCGTGTACGGCGCCGACGCCGTGGCCGGCGTCGTGAACTTCAAGATGCAGCGCAATTTCGAAGGCGTGCGTCTCGACGCCCAGTACTCAGGCTACCAGCACACCAACAACAACGACTCGCTCCAGGAGGTCATCCGCCGCCGGGCGGCCGGGGCCCTCGATCCGTCGGCCTTCCGGGTTCCGGAGAAGGACGTCTGGGACGGCGGCACCACCGACCTCAACCTCGTGGTCGGGGTCAATTCGCCTGACGGCAAGGGCAACGTCACGGCCTATGCGGGCTATCGCAATGTCCAGGCCGTGACCCAGGACAACCGCGACTACAGCGCCTGCAACATCGCCACATCCTCGGCGGCGGCGTCCTATGACGGCTGGATCTGCTCGGGCTCGGGCACCACGGCGCCGGCGCAGTTCCTGCCGGGCGGCGGGGCGCTGACGGGCATCACGCTTGATCCGAACGCGCCCGGCGGCCGGGGTTTCCGTCTCTATGACGCTAACCGCGACGCCTTCAATTTCGCGCCGTACAACCACTTCCAGCGGCCGGACACGCGCTACACCCTGGGCGCCTTCGCCAACTACCAGTTCAGCCAGAAGGTCGAGTTCTACACCCAGCTGATGTTCATGGACGACCACACGGCGTCGCAGATCGCGCCGTCGGGCGTGTTCGGCCAGAACATGAACATCAACTGCGACGGCAACCCGTTCCTCACCGCCGACATGGTGGCCGCGTTCTGCGCCCCCACCATCGACCAACTGCCGGATGATCCGGCCAATCCGGCCTCGATCGGCCTTAACACCGACGCCGACCCGACCACGCCCGGCCAGCAGGCTTCGGTGGCGGTGCTGCGCCGGAACGTCGAAGGCGGCGGGCGGATCTCGGACCTGCGCCACACCAGCTATCGCGGCGTGATCGGCCTGCGGGGCGAGTTCGACAACGGCTTCCAGTACGACATCTACGGCCAGCACGGCGCGGTCGAGTACCAGCAGGTGTTCTTCAACGACTTCTCCCTGGCCCGCTCGGCCAAGGCGCTGGACGTGGTGATCGACCCGACCACGGGCCTGCCGGCCTGTCGCTCGGCGGCGCCTGCGCTCGCCGGGGCCAACTTCGATCCGGCCTGCCGGCCCTATGACATCTTCTCCCTGGCGGGACCGTCCCAGGAGGCCATCGACTATCTGCAGACGCCCGGCTTCCAGAACGGGGAGTATGTCCAGACCGTCGTCTCGGCGTCGCTGACCGGCGACCTCGGTCAGTACGGGGTGAAGCTGCCATGGGCCAACGACGGGGTCGGCTTCGCCGTCGGCACGGAGTACCGGCGCGAACGGCTGCAACGAAACACCGACGTGGCCTTCCAGACCGGCGACCTCGCCGGCCAGGGCGGCGCCACCCTGCCGACGCAGGGGGCCTACGACCTCTATGAGCTGTTCGGCGAGGCGCGCATTCCGCTCGTCCAGGACCGGCCGTTCTTCCACAATCTGTCGGCCGAGGTGGGCTACCGTTGGTCGGACTATTCGCTGGGCTTCTCCACCGACACCTACAAGCTGGCCGGCGAATGGTCGCCCACGCCCGACGTCCGGTTCCGCGGCGGCTACAACCGGGCGGTCCGGGCCCCGAACGTGGTGGAGCTCTTCTCGACCCTGAACGTGGTGCTCAACGGCTCGACCGATCCCTGCGAGGGCACGACGCCGACCTGGACCCTGGATCAGTGCGCCCGCACCGGCGTCACCGCGGCGCAGTACGGCAACATCGTCCCGAACCTGGCCGGCCAGTATAACGGCCAGGTCGGCGGCAACCCCGACCTCCAGCCCGAGACCTCGGACACCTATTCCGTGGGCGTGGTCTTCACGCCGGCCTTCATCCCGGGCTTCTCGGCCTCGGTGGACTGGTACCGGATCAAGCTGAAAGACCGGATCGGCCAGATCGGCCAGGACGTGACGCTTGAGCGCTGCGCCGCCACCGGCGACGCCTTCTTCTGCGGCCTTATCCGGCGCGCGCCGGGCACCGGCTCGCTGTGGCTGTCGCAGAACGGCTACATCGTCGACACCACCTTCAACACCGGCGCCCTGGAGGTCGAAGGCGTCGACGTCGAGGCCAACTACCGCTTCGACTTCGGCGACTTCGGTGCGACGCGCGGGCTCGACCGGTTCGGCGGCCTGAGCTTCAACTTCCAAGGCAGCTGGCTCGACAAGTACGCCATCACCACCCTGCCGGGCGACGAGCCCTTCGACTGCGCCGGCCTCTACGGCACGGTGTGCACCGGCTCGGCGGTCTCCACCGGGGCGCCGCTGGTGGAATGGCGGCACAAGCTCCGGGCCACCTGGCGTACGCCGTGGAATGTCGAACTGTCGGGCACCTGGCGTCACATCTCGGGCGTGGACGTGGACGCCGAGTTCTCGGGGGCGAGCCACGGCAGGGGGCCTGACGCGCGGCTGGGCAGCCAAAACTACTTCGACCTGGCCGGCACCTGGGGCGTGCGTGAAAACGTCACCCTGCGCTTCGGGGTGAACAACCTCTTCGACAAGGAGCCGCCGCTGGCGTCCTCGGGCGCCGGGTCGATCAGCAACTGTCCGACCGGACCATGCAGCGGGAACACCTACCCGATGACCTACGACTCCCTCGGCCGGTACCTGTTCTTCGGGGTGCGCGCCGACTTCTGACCCGGCAGGCGGAAGGCTCGGTCGGCGGGCGGAGCGGGCGGCCTTGCATCCCCCGTTCCGCCCGCCCGCTAAATCGTTGACATCACGTCGTTCGAGGCGGAAAAGGCCAGGCCTTCCGGTCCCCGTGCCAAAAGCGCGGGGACGCTGCCTTTTCGGAGGGCTCCTTCGTTGACCGATAAGACCGCCGGCCAAGCCGCCGCGCCCGTCCCCAGCGACCATCTCATGGGCGTCTATGCACGCGCCCCGCTGGCGTTCGAGCGAGGCGAGGGCTCGCGCCTCTACACGGCCGAAGGCGAGGCCTACCTGGACTGCATGGCCGGCATCGCGGTGACCGCCCTCGGCCATTCCCACCCCAAGCTCGTGCAGGCGGTGAAGGACCAGGCCGAAAAGCTCTGGCACACGTCCAACATCTTCCGAATCCCGAACCAGGAGAAGCTGGCCGACCTCCTGACGCGGCACACCTTCGCCGACGTGGCCTTCTTCACCAACTCGGGCGCCGAGGCCATCGAGTGCGCCATCAAGACGGCGCGCAAGTATCACTGGGCCAACGGCCAGCCTGAGCGGATCGACATCATCGGCTTCGACGGCTCGTTCCACGGTCGGACGCTGGCCACCATCTTCGCGGCGGGCAATCCCAGCTATGTGGAAGGCTTCGGCCCTCAACTGCCCGGCTTCGTTCAGGCCAAGTTCGGCGACGTCGAGGGGCTGAAGAAGCTGGTCGGCCCGACCACCGCGGCCATTCTGCTCGAGCCCGTGCAGGGCGAGGGCGGCGCGCGCTCCTGGTCCGAGGCCGATCTCAAGGCCATTCGCCAGCTCTGCGACGAGACCGGGACCCTGCTGATCTATGACGAGATCCAGTGCGGCCTCGGCAGGACCGGCCGGTTGTTCGCCCACCAGTGGGCCGATGGGGCCGCCGATCCCGACATCATGGCCGTGGCCAAGGCCCTGGGCGGCGGCTTCCCGGTGGGCGCCTGCCTCGCCACCGCCGAGGCGGCCAAGGGCATGACGCCCGGCTCGCACGGCTCCACCTATGGCGGCAATCCGCTGGCCATGGCCGTGGGCGTGGCCTCGGTCGAGGAACTGGCGAAGCCCGAGCTGATGGAGCACGTCCAGGAAGTCGCCGGCTACTTCAACCAGCAGCTCTCGGGCCTGAAGGACCGCTACCCCGACGTGGTCGTCGACATCCGCGGCAAGGGCCTGCTGATCGGTATCAAGCTGGCCACGCCCAACCGCGAATTCATGCAGCACGCCCGCGACCAGAAGCTGCTGATCGCCGGCGGCGGCGACAACTGCGTGCGGCTGCTGCCGCCGCTGACGCTCTCCCTCGACGAGGCTCGCGAGGCCATGGAGTCGCTGGAACGCGCCTGCGAGACGGCGCGGGCCAAGGCCAAGGCGGCCGCGGCGTGAGCGGCCCGTCGCCCCGCCACTTCCTGGACCTCTGGCGGCTGGACGCCGCGGAGATTCGGGCCATCCTCGAGGACGCCAAGGCCCGCAAGGCCGCCCGCGCCGGCTGGCCCAAGGGGCGGCCCGACCCGGATCGCCCGGCCGACGGCCGGACCCTGGCGATGATCTTCGAGAAGAACTCCACCCGGACGCGCTTCTCGTTCGACGCGGCCATGCGCCAGCTTGGCGGCGATGTGATCATCTCCAACGCTGCGGACATGCAGCTGGGGCGCGGCGAGCCCATCGAGGACACCGCCCGGGTGCTCTCGCGGATGGTGGATGCGGTGATGATCCGCGCCAACAACCACGAGGACATCGAACGCTTCGCCCTGGCCTCCACCATCCCGGTGATCAACGGCCTGTCGGACAAGAGCCATCCCTGCCAGATCCTGGCCGACCTGATGACCTTCGAGGAGCATCGCGGGCCGGTGGAGGGCAAGACCATCGCCTGGGTGGGCGATGGCAACAACGTGTGCGCCAGCTTCATCCACGCCGCCCCCAAGCTGGGCTTCCGGCTGAAGATCGCCACGCCGGCCATTTATCATCCCGACCTCGTGGACCTGGCCCGCGCCGCCGAGCAGAACGGCCAGGTGGAGACTGCCGACGATCCGCGCGAGGCCGTCCGGGGCGCCCACTGCGTGGTCACCGACACCTGGGTCTCCATGGGCGACACCGACCATGACGAGCGCTTCGAGGCGCTTGAGCCCTATCAGGTGGACGAGGCGCTGATGGCCGAGGCCGCCGCCGATGCGGTCTTCCTGCATTGCCTGCCCGCCCATCGGGGCGAGGAGGTGGTGGACGCCGTCATCGACGGCCCGCAGAGCCTGATCTGGGACGAGGCCGAGAACCGCCTGCACGCCCAGAAGTCGATCCTGGCCTGGTGCTTCGGGGCGATCTAGCCGGACGGAGTGAGAGCGGGGAAACCATGAGGCTTTCCGCGGTTCGGGCGGGGTTGCTGGCCGGGGCGCTCGCGCTTTCGGCGGCGCAGGCCCGCGCCCAGACGGCCGCCGACCTCGACGGCATCTTCTCGCGCTTTTCGGCTACGACGCCCGGCTGCGCCGTAGGGCTCGACCGGCCGAACCAGCCGGTGCTGACCCGCGCCTGGGGCATGGCCGACCTGGAGCACGGCGTGCCCAATACGCCGGACACGGTCTTCGAGTCCGGCTCGGTGGCCAAGCAGTTCACCGCCGCCGCGATCCTACTGCTGGCGCGCGATGGGCGGCTGAGCCTCAAGGACGATGTGCGCAAGTACATCCCCGAGCTGTGGGCCTATCCGACGCCGGTGACCATCGAGCAGCTGCTCAACCATACGAGCGGCCTGCGCGACTGGGGCGACGTGGCCCAGCTGGCCGGCTGGCCGCGGACGACCCGCGCCTATACGAACGAGGAGGCGCTCACCATCGCCTTCCGGCAGCGGTCGCTGAACTACGTCCCGGGGGCCGAGTACTCCTACACCAACACCGGCTACATCCTCGCCGCCGAGGTGGTGCGCCGGGTGAGCGGCCAGACGCTCTCCCAGTTCAGCAACGAACGGATCTTCAAGCCCCTGGGCATGAGCCGCACCCAGTGGCGCGACGACTTCCGCCGCATCGTGCCCGGCCGGGCCATCGCCTATCGCGCCGGGCCGGCGCAGGACATGCCGTTCGAGAGCACCTACGGCCACGGCGGTCTGCTCACCACCGTATCCGACCTGCTGACCTGGAACCGGGCCCTCGCCGAGGATCGCCTGGCGCCCGGCCTCTACGCCGAGATGCAGGTCCAGGGCGTCCTCACCGGCGGGCGGCGGATCAGCTACGCCCGGGGCCTGCAGATCGAGCAGCGTCTCGGTCGCAAGGAGGTGGCGCACTCGGGCTCCACCGCCGGCTATCGCACCTGGCTGGCCTACTATCCCGCGGAGAAGGTCTCGGTGGCGGTGCTCTGCAACACCGCCGAAGCCGACGCCGTGGGCCTCGGCCGCCGGATCGCCGACTTCGCCATCGTCCCGCCCGCCGCGGCCGACGAGGTCGCCTCGCCGACGCCGCCGAAGGAGCTGGAGATCCGGCCCGGCGTCTATCTCGACGAGGCCACGGGCCAGGTGGGGCGCATCGTCCGCGAGAACGGGATGCTGCGCCTGGCCAGCGGGCCGCTGGTCTATTCCGAACGCGAGGCGCGCTACCGCATCGGCTCGGACCTGGTGATCTTCACCGCCGAGGGCTTTGAGCGCCGCCGGGCGGACGGCGACGTCTCGCGCTTCCGCCGCCTGACCAGCCACGCCCACACCCCGGCCGAGCTGTCGGCGGCGGCCGGCCTCTACACCAGCGACGAGGCCCAGGGCACGCTGCGCCTCAGCTACTGGCAGGGGCGGCTGATCCTGCAGCCGGCGGACCGGCCCAGCTATCGCCAGACGCTCGAGGCCCTGGCCAAGGACACCTTCCTGGTGCATGGCGGTGTCGTCCGTCTGATCCGCAATGCCGAGGGGCAGGTCGAGACCCTTCGCTTCACCACCGCCCGCGTCCGCGACCTCCGCTTCCGGCGGACCCGCTGACGCACTGGCTCGCAAAGCCGCAGACGCAACCTATATTGGCGCCCATGTCCAATCCTTCCGTTCCCGACGACCTGGTCGGCGCCTTCCAGATCGAAGGCGAACCCGTGCGCGGCCGCGTGGCGCGCCTGGGCCCCGCGATCGACGAGATCCTGCGCGGTCACAACTATCCCGAGCCGGTCGCGAACCTGCTGGGCGAGGCCTGTGCGCTCGCCGCCCTCGTCGGGTCGAACCTGAAGTTCAACGGCCGTCTGATCGTCGAGGCGCGCGGGGCCGGGGCCGTGCGCTACCTGGTGGCCGACTACGACACCTCTGGCGGCCTGCGCGGCTACTGCCGCTTCGATCCGGACGAGGTGGAGGCCGCCTCCCAGGGCTTCCAGCGTCCCGGGGCGCGCTCGCTGCTGGGCGACGGCGTCTTCATCATGACCGTGGACCAGGGCGCGGACATGGACCGCTACCAGGGGATCACCGCCATCGAGGGCGAGACCCTGGCCCTGTGCGCCGAGCAGTATTTCGCCCAGTCCGAACAGACCCCGACTCGGGTTCGCCTCGCCGTGGGGCAGGGCGGGGAAGGGGCCGACCGCAAGTGGCGGGCCGGCGGCGTCCTGATCCAGTACATCGCCGGGGACGAGAGCCGCGGCTCCACCCTCGAGGCCTGGGAACGGACGCAGGCGCTCTTCGAGACCCTGGGTGAGGACGAGATGCTCGACACCGAGCTCAACTCCAACACCCTCCTGTGGCGGCTCTTCCACGAGGACGGGGTGCGGGTGTTCGGCTCGAAGATGCTGCGCGCCTTCTGCCGCTGCTCGCAGGACCGCATCGAGACGGTCCTGAAGTCGTTCCCGGTCGAGGACCGCGAGGGCATGATCGAGGCTGACGGCCGCATCCATGTGACCTGCGAATACTGCTCGCGGGTCTATGCGGTGGAGCCGGCGGCCCTGGAGCCTGCGGCCTAGGTCGAGAGCCGGCGGGGGCTTCCGCCCGGAAGCCCCTCAAGCGGCGGTGCGGCCTCAGACGGCGTCCAGCGCCCGGGTCACGTCGCGCACCAGGTCGTTCGGCCCTTCCAGCCCGACGCTCATCCGCACCCAGCCCTGGGTGAGGCCGATGGAGACGCGCTCCTCCTCGGGCATGGAGCGGTGAGTGGTGGTCGACGGGTGCGTGGCCATCGACTTGGCGTCGCCCAGGTTGTTGGAGATGTCGACGATCTCCAGGGCGTCGAGGAAGCGCCAGGCGGCCTCGCGGCTGCCGAGGTCGAAGGCCACCACATTGCCGCCGCCGCTCATCTGCCGGGCGATCACCTCGGCCTGCGGGTGGTCCGGGCGGCCGCAATAGACGACTTTCCTGGCCTTGCCGTGGGCGGCGATGGCGTCGGCCACCTTGCCGGCGTTCTCGGTCTGGCGCCGGACGCGCAGCTCCATGTGCTCCAGGCCCTTCAGCAGCACCCAGGCGTTGAAGGGCGAGAGCGCCGGGCCGGTGTGCCGGTGCATGTCCTTGTAGGTGTCGAGCAGCAGCTGGGCCGAGCCCAGGATGGCGCCGCCCAGCACCCGGCCCTGGCCGTCGATGTGCTTGGTGGCCGAATAGACCACCACGTCGGCGCCCAGCGGCAGGGGCTTCTGGAAGACGGGGGTGGCGAAGACGTTGTCCACCACCAGCCTGGCGTTGGCGGCCCTGGCCACCTCGGCCACGGCGGCGATGTCGGTCACCTCCAGCAGCGGATTGGCCGGGCTTTCCACGAGGAAGGCCTTGGTGTTGGGGCGGACAGCGTTCCTCCAGGCCTCGATGTCGGTGGCGTCCACATAGGTGGTCTCGACCCCGAAGCGCGGCATCCATTCCGACAGGATCCAGCGGCAGGAGCCGAACAGGGCCCGGCCGGCCACGATGTGGTCGCCGGCCCGTACCAGGCCCATCAGGGCGAGCTGCACCGCCGCCATGCCCGAGGCCGTCGCCTTGCACGCCTCGGCGCCCTCGATCAGGGCCAGGCGCTGCTCGAAGATCTCGGTCGTGGGGTTGCCGAAGCGCTGGTAGATGAAGCCAGGCGCCTCGCCGGCGAAGCGGGCGTCGGCCGCCGCGGCGCTGTCGTAGGAGAAGCTCTGCGTCAGGAACAGGGCTTCCGACATCTCCCCGTGTTCAGTGCGCATGAGGCCGCCGCGCACCGCCTGGGTCTCGATCTCCCAATCGCGCGGATCTTCCGCCATCACGGCCTCCATCACCTGCAGAAAAGCTGGCGCCACGAACGCCGTTGCGCCACGCCGGTCAAGGGCCGGTTCGCGCGCCGCGGCTCAAAGTCCCACTGGGCGTCCCACCAGGCGTCCCACCAGGCGTCCCACCGGGCGGCCAAGCCGGGGGCGCGGCGGCGGGCGTTTCGTGCCCCGCTCTCATGCTTTTTGTGGTTCTTCTTGCCACATCGTCGTTCTCGGCTAAGTCTGCGCCGCCCATGAGCGACGCTGAACGCCCGGGCATCCTGCCCTGCCAATCCATCGAGAGCCTGATCGCGGCCCGGGCGATCACCTCCGAGACGTCCTGGGATCCTGATCAGGTCCAGCCGGCCAGCCTCGACCTGCGCCTGGGCGCGAGGGCCTGGCGCGTGCGGGCCTCGTTCCTGCCGGGCCGCCATCTGGTGCGCGAGCGGATCGCCGAGGTGGCGATGCACGAGCTCGACCTGACCCGGGGCGCGGTGCTGGAGCGGGGCTGCGTCTATATCGCCGAGCTGCAGGAGCGCCTCGCCCTGCCGCCGGGCGTCTCGGCTCGGGCCAATCCCAAGAGCTCCACCGGCCGGGTGGACGTCTTCGTGCGCCTGCTCACCGACGCCGGCGGCGCCTTCGACGACGTGGCCGAGGGCTACGCCGGCCCCACCTACATCGAGATCGCGCCCCAGACCTTCTCGGTGCTGGTCCGCACCGGCACCCGGCTGAACCAGCTGCGCCTCAAGCGCGGCGCGCCCGAGCGGCTGAGGATCGAGAGCGTCGGCGTCGACCTGACCGGCGAGATCGCCGGCTTCCGGGGCCGCCGCCATGCCGGCGTCGTCGACCTCGACCATGTGGACGGCCACGACCCCCGCGACTTCTGGGAGCCCCTGGTTCCGCGCAACGGCCAGCTGCTGCTGGATCCCGGCGAGTTCTACATCCTGGCCTCGAAGGAGGCGGTGGAGATCCCTGTTCTGGAGGCGGCCGAGATGACGCCCATCGATCCCTCGGTGGGCGAGTTTCGGGTGCACTATGCGGGCTTCTTCGATCCGGGCTTCGGCACCGACGAGGCGCACGGCAAGGGCTCCAAGGGCGTGCTGGAGGTCCGCAGCCACGAGACGCCCTTCATCCTGGAGGACGGCCAGACGGTCGCCCGCCTCGTGTATGAGCCGCTAACCGAAAGGCCCACGCGGCTCTATGGCGACCTCGGCTCGCACTACCAGCGCCAGGGCCTGAAGCTCTCCAAGCACTTCAAGGTCTGGGACGACTAGCGGCGGGCCGACGCCGTCCCGAGCGCCCGGCAGGCGTCGCAGAAGGCCGCGATGTCGGCCTCGTCGTGGTAGATGGAGAGGCCGATGCGAAAGACATCGTCGCGCACGTCGACGATCACGTCCCTGGCCATCAGCGCCTGTTTCCACTGAAGCGCCCGGGGATGCCGGAGCGCCAGGAACCGGGCCTGAGCCCCGCGCCCCGGCGGGTTGAGCACCTGGGCCTCTGACAACGGCCCGGCGCCGCCCGCGGCGATCTCGTCCAGTAGCCGGAGCTGCAGGGTGGTCGCATGTCGGACGATGTCCGCCGTCGTCAGGCCCTCGGCGGCCAGCATGCGGCCTGCGGCCACGAAGCGGTACAGTCCTGAGGGATCGAAGGTGGCGCCCATGAAGCGTCGCGCATCGCGCGTATAGCCGACGCCGCCGGCGGGCCCCTCCAGATCGCCAAACTCGGCGTACCAGCCGGTGAGCGCAGGTCTCGGGCCGAAGCCAGGCGGAGCATGCAGGAAGGCCGCCCCCTCGCCGGCCATGGCGTACTTGTAGCCCCCGGCCAGGTAGAGCAGCCGCTCGGCGTGGCCCGAAAGGTCCGTCGGGACGGCGCGGAAGCCGTGATAGCCGTCCACCACCACCCAGGGGCCCTCGGGCCGGGCGAGTTCGGCCAGGCTCCAGACCTCCTCGAACACCCGGCCGGTCCGGAAGAACACGTGGCTGGCGAAGATCAGATCGAAGCCGCCGCTCCGCGCCGCCCCGAGGAAGCGCGCTGCAAAGTCGGACGCCTCGCTGGGGACCAGGGTCAGCTCGATCTGCCCGCTCTCGACCCAGCGGGCGGCCTGCCGCCGGAACGAGTGGAACTCTCCATCGGTGGACAGCACCCGCACCGGCCGTCGCGGGACGGCCGAGACCAGCACGGCCAGCAGGGTGCGGGTGTTGGGGGCGAAGACCACCGTCTCGGGCGAGGGCAGGGAGAGCTCGGCGGCTACCAGCGCCTGGGCTGCGGGCCAGATCTCGCCCAGGGCCTTGTCCCACTTGCGGTCGGCCAGGGCCGCGGCGTCGGTCCAGGCCTCCATCTGGGCGTCGAAGGTGGCGTCGGGCCACAGGTGGTGGCTGTGGGCGGCCAGGTGCAGGCGCCCGGGGGCGGCGGCGAGCGCCCGGGAGAACAGGTCCTTGCGCGCGGTCAAAGCCTGGTCCTCAGGGACCACAGCTCCGGGAAGCAGCGGCGCTGGAGAGTCCTGGCCAGATAGCCCGCCCCTTCAGTGCCGCCGGTGCCGGGCCGCCCGCCGATGATCCGCTCCACGGTGAGGACATGCTTGTGCCGCCAGGTGACCAGGGCGTCGTCCAGGTCCACGAGCTTCTCGGCCAGCTGGTAGAGCTCCCAGTAGCGCTTGGTGTCGCGGTAGACCTCGAGCCAGGCGGCCTCCACCTCGGGCGAGGGCGTGTAGGTCTGGGCGACGTCACGGTTCAGCACCACCTCGGGCACGAAAAGCCCGTGCTTCGGCAGCTGGGCGATGGCCACGTCATAGAGGCTGGGCGTCTCCAGGGCGGCCTTCAGTTCGGCCAGGGCCTCGGGACGGTCGGCGTGGAAGCGCAGGAAGCTGTCGTCCTTCAGGCCGAGGAGATATTCGAGGGTCCGGAACTGGTGGCTCTGGAAGCCCGAGCTGGTGCCCAGGTATCCGCGGAAGCTCAGGTAGTCGGCGGGCGTCATGGTCGCCAGCACGTCCCACGAGAGCGTCATGATGGTCTGGATTCGCGAGACGCGGGCCAGGGCCTTGTAGGCGGGCTCCAGGTCGCCGGCCGCCACCAGCCGGCGGGCGAGGCCGACCTCGTGGATGATCTCCTTGAGCCAGAGCTCCTTGGTCTGATGGATGACGATGAACAGCAGTTCGTCGTGACGGTCGCTCAGCGGCTTCTGGGCGGCGAGCAGTTCGTCGAGCGCGAGGTAGCGCGCATAGGTCATGGGGTCCGACATGGGCGGGAAGCTAGGCTCCAGGCCCAGCCCCCGCCAGCCGAAAGTCAGAGGTTGCCGAGCGCCTGGATCAGCTCATGCTGGAAGTCGCGGCCTTCATAGAGCGAGGTCGCCCGCAGGCGTTCATTGACCCCGTGGGCGCCGTTGCCGTCGGTGTCGAAGAAGATGCCCGACAGGCCATAGACGGGGATGTTCGCCTGGCCGAGCCACAGGGCGTCGGTGTAGCCCGCCTGCATCACCGGCTGCAGCTTCAGGCCGCCGCCGAAGCGCTTGTCGATCAGCCGCTGGGCCGTCCCGAGGATGCGGGGGTCCAGGGGCGCGACCTTGGCCAGGGGGCGCACGGGCGGCGCCAGGGTGACGCTGATCCCCGGATCGCCGATCGCCTGCTCAAGCGCCGCTTTCGTGCCTTCCAGCGTCTCGCCGGGCAGGATGCGGCAGTTGATGTTGCCGGCCGCCCGCTGGGGCAAGGCGTTGCTGGCGTGGCCCGCCTCCAGCAGGGTGGCGACGCAGGTGGTGCGCAGCAGGCGGTTGATGTCCGGATCGGCCGAGGCGATGCGGTCGGCCTCGGCGTCGTTGGGATCGGCCAGCAGCCGCTTCAGCGCCTGGGCGATGGCCGGATCGGTCGTGGGGGCGGCGGCCAGGGCGGTGAAGTTGGCCCGGCTGATCTCGTTGAACCGGACCGGGAAGCGATAGGCCTGCACCTTCAGCAGCGCCTGGGCCAGCTGGTAGATGGCGTTGTCCGGCACCGGCCGGGAGCTGTGGCCGCCGGGATTGCGGGCCTCCAGTCGGTAGTTCTGGGTGGCCTTCTCGCCGACCTGGACCTCGATGAACAGCCGTCGGCCGTCGGGGCTGATGACGCCGCCGCCGCCCTCGTTGATGGCGAACTCGGCGTCGATCAGGTCGCGCCGGTTTTCCACCAGCCACTGCATGCCGTTGAAGGCCTGGACGGACTCCTCGCCGCAGGTCAGGGCCAGCTTCACGGTGCGTTTCAGCCGGACGCCCTCGCGCTTCAGCCGCGCCAGGCTGTCGGTGTAGATCGCCACGTCCGCCTTATCGTCGGCCGCGCCGCGGGCGTAGAAGAAGCCGTCTTCCTCCACCAGGGTGAACGGATCGCGCTCCCAGTCCTCGCGCCGGGCCTCGACCACGTCCAGGTGGGCCATGAGCAGGATCGGCTTCGCCTTGGGATCGCGGCCGGGCAGCACCGCCACCAGGCCGCCTTCCTTCGGATGGGCGGGATCGGCGAAATGGTGCAGGTCGGCCTCGGGGAAGCCCGCCCCCTTCAGATGCGCCCCGGCCTTGGCCGCCGCTTCCGTGCAACTGCCGGCGGAGAGGGTGGTGTTGGTCTCCACCAGCTCCTTGTAGAGGGCCCGGAAGGCCTGCTGGTCCGGCCGCAGCGAGGTCTGGGCGCAGGCCGCCCCGGCCACGGTCATCGCCGCCGCGACGGCGAGCACGCTCCAACGCTTCATCGACGAAAGTCCCCCAAACTGGACCCGCAGCTTCACCCGTCAGCGCCAGGCTGTCCACGCTCGAGCTTGAGGGCGAGCGCCATCGCCGCTAAAGGAGGCGTCCGGTTCGTCCGCGGACCTGATGCGGGTGTAGTTCAGAGGTAGAACGTCAGCTTCCCAAGCTGAATGTCAGGGGTTCGATTCCCCTCACCCGCTCCATATTTTCAATGACTTAGCGTCCCGCTTTTGGATTTTCGACCTGTGGTCGGGAAAAAGTCGGGGGGTTTTGTTGCCAGTTTGGTCGCCGTCACGTCGACCCCCGAGGCGTCAGCCTTCCCCTTCCTCTTTGCGTCGAATCCGCTCGGCTAGGTCCATGACAATGCTGTCGCGCGATCGGCGTAGGTGGCGAGCAGGCGCTCGACGCGCTCCTCTTCCCAGCCCAGGACATCGGCGATCTGACATGGCGCGGACTCGTACGCTCAGCGCCTGATGCTCGCGATATGTTCCTGCGCGCAAAGGTTGGTTGCGACAGAACGTCGTTCGCGCTTAGGTGGCCAAGGGGCGCGCGATCGAGCGCGCGTGGGGGGTATTTATTATGGCGCTCAGCACCGCGCAGCTGTCTCTCATTGAGCAACGTGTCACTAACGATGGCCCCAGCACCGGCACCGCCTACCTGTTGTGGTTCTTCCTCGGGATTATCTCGGCTCATAGGTTCTATCTCGGCCGGCCGCTTTCGGCGGTCATCCAAATCCTGACTTACTTCATCCTTGTGGGCTTCGTTTGGCTGCTTATTGATGGGTTACTGATCCCGGGCATGATCCGCGAAAAGCGTGATCAGATCCGGAAGCGCCTGACCACGGACATGCTGGCCATGGGCGGCGGACGTGACGCGGCCGAGGCAGCGTAGGTGTCGGAACGGCCAGGGGGGACTTCTTCCGCTTATTGTCGGGGGTAGTTCAATCGAAGTTCGGGCCTGGTGCGGTTGGGCGCATAGGTACCGTTTTGATCACCGCTGTAGTCGTACTGGGCGCCCTTGGGGGCTGTACTTCTGGCGACAGCCTTGGCTTGGAGCTGCGGTGATCGGTGTCATAGTAGTTCTCGTTGGGGCGTTCCTGATCTTGGCATTCCGCTTCGTGCCCGGCGGCGTTGCGACGAATGCGACGATTGTTGCGACGGGCGCCTGGCGAGCGCCACGACGAACGCTGCTATCCTGTCGTCGGGGAAATTGCACTAGGTCCGGGTTCGGGGGGCGCCGTACCCGCGCGCCGTAGTCTTGGGTCGCCTGACTTTGCGAGTTCTTGTGGTGGACGACGAGCCGCTGGCCGCGGACTGGCTCGTGCGTTGTCTTGATGGCCTTCCTGAGGTGGAGTTGGTCGGTTGCGCGGCCGATGGGGACGAGGCGATGGAGAAGATCGCCGCCGATCGACCCGATCTGGTGCTCCTCGACATCCAGATGCCCGGCCGCTGCGGCCTGGCGGTGGCCCGCGGGATGCAGGCCGGGCCGGAGGTGGTGTTCGTCACGGCCTTCGCCGAGCATGCGCCGGAGGCCTTCGAAATCGAGGCCGTCGACTATCTGTTGAAGCCGGTTCAGCTGGACCGGCTGGCCGAGGCCGTGCGCCGGGCCCGCCGCCGGCGGGAGATGCGCGAGGCCTATGAGCGCATCGAGGCGGCGTCTGCGAAGCCGGAGCCGCCCGGGGCCCAGGGCGGCTATGACGAGGAGCTGTGGATCCGTCGCCGGGACGGCTATGTCCGGGTCCGGGTCGACCAGATCCGCCGGATCGAGGCGGCGCGCGACTACGCGCTGATCCATACAGCCACCAAGACCTACATCCTGCGGGCGACCATGTCCGAGCTGGCCGAGCGGCTGGACCCGGCCAAGCTGCTGCGCGTGCACCGCTCGGCCTTCGTGCGGCCCGACGCGGTGGCGCGGGTGGAGCGGACGGGCCGCAGCGCCATGCGTCTCCACACCGAGGACGGGGCCGTCGTCGAGGTCGGGGTGAGCTACGTCAAGCGCGTGGCCGAGGCCCTGGGGTTGATCTAGGGCTTCGCCGCAACCGCAGCGGCATTCGTCGCAAAGCTCCACAAAGCCCGTATCGGTCCTGCCAGCTTCCCGGCCAGAGGCGACGCCGAAGAGCGCCGCTTGGGGATGCGCGAGGCGCGGCCGCCGGTCGGCCGCCGTCTCGGCATGGCTGGAGCATTCAAGGTGACGATTTCGACCATCCGAGGCCGGCTGCTGGCCTCGACGCTGTACGCCGGGGCGGCCGTGTTCGGGCTGACGATCCCCGCGGCGCTGCCGGGCCTCGCCGTGGCCCAGGACTACACCTCGGGCAACCTGTCGGGCCGTGTGGAGACTGCGGACGGCGCGCCGGTGGCCGGCGCGACCGTGACCGTGCGGTCGGGCCAGGGCGTGTCGCGCCAGGCGACCACCGACGCCAACGGCCGCTACCAGATCAACGCCCTGCCGGTGGGCCCCTATTCCGCGGACGTCAGCGGTTCGGCGGGCGAGCTGTACAACCAGGCGGTCAGCGTCCAGCCGGGCGGCTCTTCGTTCAACTTCACCCTGGGCGGGGGCGCGGTGGACGAGCTGGTGGTCACCGGGACCCGCCGCACCCAGGACTTCGCCCGGACCGACATCGGCCAGGTGATCGATGTGCAGGAACTGGCCCAGCAGGTGCCGGTGGGCCGTTTGATCGCCAATGTCGCCCTGCTGGCGCCCGGCGTGTCGCGTCCCGACGCCACCATCGCGGCGAGCTCGCGGCGTAACCAGTCGACCCTGGTGGTGGGCGGCACCTCGGCGGCCGAGAGCGTTTACTACATCAACGGCCTGAACGTGACGGACCTGCGTAACCTGCTCGGCTACGCGGACCTGCCGTTCGACGCGATCCAGTCGATCGACGTGAAGACCGGCGGCTACCAGGCCGAGTTCGGTCGCGCCACCGGCGGGGTGGTGAACATCATCACCCGCTCGGGCTCCAACGAGTGGCGCGGCGGCGCCACAGTGACCTATTCGCCGAAGACCCTGTCGACCAACGCGCCGGACGCCTACGCCTCGGGCGGGGCCGGGGTGTCGGGCGCGCGCGTCTACAACAACGCCGCCAGCCTGGAGACCCTGGACACCTCGGTCTATCTGAGCGGCCCGATCCTGAAGGACCGCCTGTTCTTCTTCGGCCTCTACAACGTGCGCCGCACCGAGGAGTACTACGGCGTCTCCTCGCAGGGCTTCGACGGCGAGAGCCTCTATCAGGGCACCCAGAACTACGAGAAGAGCGACAGCCCGCGCTGGCTCGCCAAGTTCGACCTGAACATCACCGACACCCAGCGGCTTGAGGCGACCCTGTTCTCGGACGCCTCGAAGATCAACCGGCGCTTCTTCGATTTTGACGCCCGCCGGGGCATCATCGGCGAGGGCCTCGGCTATACGGAGAAGGCCGGCGGCTTCAACCAGATCTACAAGTACACCGGGGCCTTCACCGACTGGTTCACTCTCTCGGCCCTCTACGGGCAGGTGAAGTCGGACCAGCAGGACGAGGGCGACCTCGTGGACACCCCGCGCGTCCGCGACCGCCGCACGACCACCAACATCTTCCTGACCGCCGCCAACGCCGCAGGCTCGCTCCAGCCGGTGGGCGAGGACGTGCGCAAGACCTACCGGGTGGACGCCGACATCTATGCGAACTTCTTCGGTCGCCACCACTTCCGCGTGGGCTACGACCGGGAGGACCTGAAGTCGACCGATGTCCACCTCTACAACGGCGGCTTCTACATGGACGTCTTCTTCAGGACGGTGCCGGGGACGGACCTGCCGCCGCAGGCCTACGCCCAGACCACCTTCTTCGGCTCGGGCGGCGAGTACGACGCCAGCCAGACGGCGGCCTACATCCAGGACTCGTGGGACATCACCGACACCCTGACCATCCAGGCCGGCGTCCGCCTCGACCAATACAACTACAAGAACCGCGCCGGGGAGAGCTACATCAAGCTCGACGACCAGATCGCCCCGCGCCTGGGCTTCACCTGGGACCCGCGCGGCGAAGGGCGTGACAAGGTCTACGGCTCGTTCGGCCGCTACTACCTGCCGATCGCCACCAACACCTCGATCCGCGCCGTCTCGGGCGAGGACTTCCACGTGGAGTACCGCGCCGTGACGGTCAATCCGGACGGCAGCCTGGCCCGCGACGCCAACGGCGTGCCGATCGTCGGCGAGCGCCTGCGCGAGGATGCGATCTTCGCCCGGGCCATCGCCCCCGACCCGCGGGAGATCGTCAACGCCGATATCGACCCGATGTACGAGGAGGAGTTCATCCTCGGCTACGAGCACCAGTTCGCCGGCGGCATGTTCGACGGCTGGCGGGCCGGCCTGCGCTATGTGCACCGGAACCTGGCCTCGACCATCGAGGACACCGACCTCGGCCACGGCGGGGTGCTCGACCGCTATTGCGCCCGCACCAACGACGCCGGCTGCGCGGTGGTGGACGGCCTCACCGCCAACGACCGGTTCAGCGGCCACTATGTGATGTTCAACCCCGGCAAGTCGGTCCGCCTGATGCTGGACCTGCTGAACGGGCCGGGCGGCCCGAACCTGCAGGAGGTGACCTTCACCGAGGCGGACCTCGCCATGTCGAAGGTGAAGCGCAAGTACGACGCCCTGGAGTTCACCTTCGAGCGTCCGTTCGACGGCCGCTGGGCGCTGCAGGGCTCGTATGTGTGGGCCAAGTCCAAGGGCAATTACGAAGGCGCGGTGAAGTCGGACATCGGCCAGACCGACGCCTCGATCACCCAGGACTACGACGCCCACTTCCTGGCCGACGGCGGCTACGGCTACCTGCCGAACGACCACCGCCACACCTTCAAGCTGTACGGCTTCGTCCAGGCGACCGAGCGACTGCGGGTGGGGGCGAGCTTCTACGCCCAGTCGGGCCGTCCCTATGGCTGCATCGGCTATCACCCGGATGATCCGACCCCGGGCAACACCCCGAGCGCCTGGTACTGTGTCCGCAACGGCCAGCCGACGCTCACCCCGCGCGGTTCGGAAGGACGCACGGACTGGGTCACCAACACCGACCTCAACGTCACCTGGGACGTGGTCCAGGCTCGGGACGGCTTCGGCGCAGTGAGCGCGGCGGTCGACGTGTTCAACCTGTTCAACGAGAAGGCTGTGACCCGGATCGTGGAACAGGGTGAGACCGGCGGCGCGCCCGGCGTGGTGATCCCCACCTACGGCATGCCGCGCTCGTACCAGACGCCGCGCAGCGTCCGCTTCACCCTGCGCTACGCCTTCTAGGCAGGGGTCTCCGATCGTCCCGCGCCGTATCCCCCCAAGATCCGGCGCGGGATGTGGGAGGGTCGCTCCGCCCCGAAGTAGCGGCCCTCCCGTTCTTCCTGTCGCGCGAGCCGGTTGCGACGAGCGGCGGATTTTCTGCGATGGACGCGCCCTAGGCGGGCCGTCCGCCCATGATAAGGTTCAGGTTCCGGGACCTCTCCCGGGCTGGCGAGGGGCCCCGCGCTTGAAAGACCGCCGCCTCATGGATCGGCAGGGCGTTCGCCTCGGCGCCCAGGCGATGCTCTGGTGCGTCGTCCTCTGGATCGTCAACCAGAGCTTCTACCTCGCCCCGCTTTTGTGGACGCGCGGCGTCGACAAGATGACCGCCCTCTACATGGTGGGCTGCGCCACCCTCGGCGTGATGTTCTGCTTCGGCACCTTCCTCGGCCAATGGAAGGCGCGGCGCCTGTCTCGCGCCCCGCGCATCGCCGTGGCGGTGGGCTCGACCCTGGCCTCGCTGGTCGGGCATTCGATCTGCGACACCATGCTCTTCCTGGCGATGCTGAAGCCCGAGAGCATCATGGGCCGCAGCTCCCTGGCGGCGAAGTGGGAGCTGCTGCTGCTCACCAACTTCACGTCCCTGGCCGCCGTCCACGCGATCTTCGCCTGCGCTGTGGCCCTGACGCTCGCCGCCATCCAGGCCGAGGAGCGCGAGCGCAGCCTGGCCGCCGCTCGCGCCGCCGCTCAGGAGGCCCAGCTGGCGGCCCTGCGCTTCCAGATCAATCCGCACTTCCTGTTCAACGCCCTGAACGCCGTCACCTCCCTGGTCGGGGCGGGCCGCAATGGCGAGGCGGTGACGGTGGTGGGCCGGCTTTCCAGCTTCTTCCGCGCCTCGCTGGGCGTCCCGCCGGGCGCCTCGGTGCCGCTCCAGGACGAGCTCGATGTCGTGGGCGCCTATCTCGAGATCGAGGCTGCCCGGTTCGGCGAGCGGCTGGCGGTGGAGATCGAGGCGCCTGAGGCGCTGTACGGCGCGATGGTGCCGCACTTCCTGCTCCAGCCCCTGGTGGAGAACGCCATCAAGCATGGCGTCGCCGGCTCCAAGCGCCAGGTGTCAGTGCGGGTCCGCGCCCAGGCCGAGGGGCGGACCCTGGTGCTTTCCGTCTCCGACGACGGGGACGCCGCCGGCCCCGCGTCGCCCGGCGCCGGCATCGGGCTTTCCAATGTAGCCGCCCGCCTGGACGCCCTGTTCGGCGAGGAGGGCGCGATCATCACGCGGCGGCTTGAGCCGGGCTTCGAGGTCGAGCTTCGCCTGCCGCTCAGCTTCCAGGCGGTCAGCCGGGCCGCTTGACGCTGCGGCGCCCGGTGCGGGCCGGTTGACGGGCCGCGCACATCCCCGCAAACGCAGCCGGTGTCTCCTGCTCCCTCGCATGGGCCGTCCCATCGGCCGCTTCTCGGCATCACCCTGCGCATCTCGGCCATGGCCTGCATGGCCCTGCTTTCGGCCCTGGTGAAATGGTGCGGCGAGCGGGGCGTCCCGCTCTTCGAGATCATCTTCTTCCGCAACGCCTTCGCCTTCCTGCCGCTCGGCCTCTACATCTGGCGGACCACGGGCTTCGAAGTGCTCAAGACCAGGCGTCCGATGGGCCATCTGGTGCGTGCGGCCGTGGGGCTGGTGGGCATGGCCGGCGGCTTCGCCGCGGTGCAGTACCTGCCGCTCACCGACGCCACCGCCCTGGCGTTCGCTTCCCCCCTGTTCATGACCGCCCTGTCGGCCCTGCTGCTGTCCGAGAAGGTCGGGCCGCACCGCTGGGCGGCGGTGGTCGTGGGCTTCATCGGCGTGCTGATCATGGCCAGGCCTGTGCCGGGGCACATGAACGTGCCTGGCGTGACGTTCGGCATCCTGGGCGCGCTCGGCGCCGCGGGGGCCATGGTCGCTATCCGCCAGATCGCCGACACCGAGCGCGGGCCGACCATCGTCTTCTATTTCACCCTGAGCGGCACGCTCTTGGGCCTGGTGGGGTCGCTCATCGGCGGCTGGTCCGTGCCCGACGCCGGAACCCTGGGCCTACTGGTTCTCGCCGGCCTTGTCGGCGGCGTGGGCCAGCTGTTCCTTACCGAGGCGCTGCGCGCCGCGCCCGTCGGCGTAGTGGCGCCCTTCGACTACACCCAGCTCATCTGGGCGACGCTCTTGGGCCTGGTCATCTGGGGCGAGCTGCCCCATCCGGCGACCGTGGCGGGGGCAATCATCGTCGCCGGCAGCGGCGTCTACATCCTGCATCGGGAGCTGCGGCGCTTCCGCCGGCCGGCCTGATGCCGCTTCGTTGACAGACCGGCGTTACGGGAGGACGCTCGAAGCATCCTCCGGGAGCTGGTCCGATGCTGAAGACGCTCGCCTATTCCGCCGCCGCGGCCCTGGCCACCCTGGCCGCCGCGGAGGCGGCCGCAGCCCAGTCAGTGACCGTCCTCGGCGGAGGCATGGCCCGGCAGTGCTCGAACGCCGCCCTGGCCGGGGAGGCGGATCGCCGGTTCGAAGCAGCCTGCACCCAGGCGCTCGAGACCGAGCTCCTGTCCCAGCGCGACCGCGCCGGGACTTTCGTAAACCGCGGCGTGCTGAAGCTGCGGCGCCTGGAATTCGACGCCGCCCGGGGCGACTTCGACAGGGCGGTGGAGGTGCTGCCGGATCTTGCCGAGGCCTATGCCAACCGCGGCGCCGCCCTGGTCGGCCAGCGTCGCTACGCCGAGGGGCTGGCCGACATCAACCGCGCCCTCGAGCTGGGCGTTGGCGAGCCCGAGAAGGCCTATTTCAACCGCGCTCTGGCCCATGAGGGCCTGGACGACCTGAAGCAGGCCTATTTCGACTACCGCAAGGCCGCCGAGCTCAGCCCCGAGTGGGAGGCTCCGCGCAAGGAACTGGCGCGCTTCACCATCCAGGTCCGCTAGGCCCTCGGCCAAGCTGGCTTTCCGGCGGACCTGCCCCACATGGGAGCTATGCGCCCGTTCCTTCTCACCGCGGTGCTTGCCGCCGCCTTCGCCGCCGCGGGGCCGGGCCTGGCCCAGACCTCAGCGGACCTCCTGGCCCGGGACCAGCTTCGCCTGGACGAGCTGCGCGCCCAGCAGCAGTTGCAGCAGCAGCGGTCGGTCGCCCAGCACAATGAACTGATGGCCCTGGACGCGCGCCTGCGCACCGAGCAGCAGGCGGCGCGGATCGAGGCGGAACGCCGGCCGGTGCGCCTTCCCGAGCCGCCCTATCCGGGGCCGCCGGCGATGCCGGACGCCTCGCGGCTGCCGTCGATTCCGGACGCCGCCCTTGCCGCCTCCAACCGTCGGGTGCAGGAGATCAGCCAGAACCGGCGCTAGCTTCGCCGCGTTAGGTCTTCGCATCCACGGGAGGCTTCACCATGCGCTGGTCCGGCGGCCGGGGCTCCGGCAACATCGAGGACCGTCGAGGCCTGGGCCCGGCGGGCGCGGTCGGCGGCCTCGGGGCAGGCGGGGTGATCCTCGCCCTCATCGGCTATTTCGTCTTCGGCATCGACCCGTCCACCACCACCGCGGTGCTGGGTGGCGGCCAACAGGTGCAGCAGCAGGAGGGCGTTCGCGGCGGCCCTGCGGACGACGCCGGACGCTTCGTGGATGTGGTGGCCACCAATGTGGATGACGTCTGGACCCGGCAGATGCCCGGCTATCGTCCCCCGGAAGCGGTGGTGCTGTACGACCAGGCCACGGGCACCGGCTGCGGCATGGGCCAGGCGGCCATGGGGCCGTTCTATTGCCCGGCCGACCGCAAGGTCTATCTGGACCTCTCCTTCTGGCAGGAGCTGGAGGGCAAGTTCGGAGCCGGCGGCGAGGCGGCCCGGGCCTATGTGATCGCCCACGAGATCGGCCACCATGTCCAGACCCTGACCGGCGCGTCCGATCAGGCCCGGCGCATGGGCGCGCGCGGCGCCGAGAGTGGTTCGGTCCGACTGGAACTGCAGGCGGACTGCTACGCCGGCGTCTGGGCGGCCCATGCGGCGGCAGTGTCCGGCGGTCAGGTCCAGCTCGATCCGCGCGATATCGAAGACGGGCTGCGGGCGGCGGCGGCCGTCGGCGACGACACGCTCCAGCGCAAGGCCCAGGGCCAGGTGATGCCCGACGCCTTCACCCACGGCTCGTCCGAACAGCGGATGCGGTGGTTCCGGCGGGGCGTCGAGGCGGGCGATCCCGCCGCCTGCGACACCTTCAGCGCGCGGACGCTCTAGGCCAGAGCCGGGGCGTCAGCCGCCCACCATCGGGGCGGCTTCGTAGCCGAGGCAGACCGAGACGCAGCGGCGGGCCAGGAGGTCGCCGGGATCGATCACGTCCACCTTGGCCTCGGCCGTTGGCAGGACCAGAGGGACCTCGGTGCAGCCGGCCACCAGCACCTCGGCGCCGTCGGCCACCAGTTCGTCGGCCAGGGCCTTCATGGCCCGGCGGACGTCGGGGCCGGTGTCGCCGCTCTTGATCCGATAGAGCAGCTCCATGAACGTCACCTGGCGCTCGGCCGGCAGGCTGACAAGGCCCATGCCGCGGGCGGCGAGATACTCGCGGTAGAGCTTCAGGGCGCCCTTGGTGCCGAGCACGCCGGCGCGCAGGGCGCCGCTTTCCTGCGCCGCCTCCGCCCCCAGGTCGATCATGTCTATCAGCGGCAGGCCCGAGGCCCGCTGGATCAGGTCGGCATGGGCGTGGGCGGTGTTGCAGGGCATGGCCAGCACCTCGGCCCCGGCGCCGCGCAGGGCGCCCGCCATCTCGGCCAGCACCGCTCCGGCGCTGACGCCCGAGGTGTTGCGGTCGGGAACCTGCGGATTGATGTCGGCGATGACCCGGATGTGGTCCTGGTCGCGATTGGCGGGAGTGTAGGCCTGCAGCCGCGTCAGGAATTCCAGCGTGGCCGCCGGGCCCATCCCGCCCAGGACCCCGAGGGTCAGGGCGGGCGCGATCTCCGGCGGGCTCATCAGAGCTTGCCGTCCAGTTCGCCTTGGTAGCCGAACAGCCCTTGCGCGCCGCCGGTGTGCAGGAACACCACGGTCTCGCCGTCGAAGGCGCCGGCGCGGGAGAGGGCGATCAGGCCTTTCATCGCCTTGCCGGTGTAGACGGGGTCGAGGAGGATGGCGTCCGAGCGCGCCGCCAGGGTGAGGGCGTCGATCACGCCCTGGTCGATCAGGCCATAGCCCGCGCCCACATAGCCGTCGTCGACCTCCACCATCTCGCGGGCGACCCGATCCTCGAAGCCGAGCAGGGCGCCGGTCTCCCGGGCGAGCTTGAAGACATTGGCTTCCTGGGTTTCCTTGGGCGCGCGCACGCTGACGCCCAGCACCGGGATGTCGGCCCCCATCACCGCCAGACCCGCCACCAGGCCCGCATGGGTGCCGGCGCTGCCGCTGGCGGTGACGATGCGGTCGATCTCCAGGCCCAGCTCATTTGCCTGGCTGACAAGCTCCAGGGCGCATTCGGCATAGCCAAGGGCGCCGATGCAGTTGGAGCCGCCGCCGGGGATCACATAGGGCCGGCCGCCGGCGTCGGCGACTTCCTGGGCCACGCTGGCCAGGGCCTGGTTCATGTCGCTGCCGCCGGGCACGTGGCGGATCTTGGCGCCGAGGAGTTCGTCCAGCAGGACGTTGCCCGAGCGGTTGTAGTCCACGGCCTCGGAGCCCGTGCGATGCTCGAGGATCACCTCGCACTTCAGGCCGAAACGGGCGGCGGCGGCGGCCGTCTGGCGCACGTGGTTGGACTGCACGGCGCCCTGCGTGACCAGGGTGTCGGCGTCATTGGCCAGGGCGTCGCCCAGCAGGAACTCGAGCTTGCGGGTCTTGTTGCCGCCGCCGGCCAGGCCGGTGCAGTCGTCGCGCTTGATCCACACCGTCGGGCCGCCGCCATCGGGCGAGGCGAGCGCCTCGGTCAGGCCGGGCAGGGGCTCCAGCGGGGTGGGCAGATGGGCGAAGCGGACGGGGTTGTATCGGGCGAAATGCATGGAGGCTCCGTAGCACGAGGCCACGGAGCCATGCGAGCGTCTCGCGTCAGGGCCGCAGCTTGCGGGGCAGAGCTTCCACCTCGGCGGGGCTGAGCTTGGCCAGGGAGTCGACAATGCAACGGCTTTCGAAGCCGCTCTTGGTGATGCCGATGTCCAGGTCGATGGGGCGGCAGACGATGCTGGAGCCCGGCGGCTGGCGGGTGATGATGGCGTCGGACGAGATGGCGCCGGCGAGGCAGGCGCTGCTCATGGTCACGCGATAGACGTCGCCGCGGTTCACCCGCAGGAAGAGGGTCTGGGCGTCGCCCACCGTATGGCCGCGGATGTCGTGGCTGCGGAAGCAGTCGCCGCTGGCCAGGGCCGCGCCTGACGGCGGGGCGGGCGGCAGAGGCGGCTTGGTCGTAGGGGCGGCGGGCGCGCAGGCGGCGAGCGCCAGGACGGGGGCGGCGAACAGGACGCGGGGGAACTTCATCGGGCTGTCTCCGGAGGACTGCGTGAGTTTCTTATGACCGATCGCGGGCTCGGGGCCAGGGGCGTTGCGGCTACCAGGCGTTCTGCACCTTCTCGGCGAAGCCCTGCAGCCCCTCGAACGTGATCCTGCGCCTGTCGTCCAGCACGGCGGTTCCGGAAAAACGGCCGAACACCTGATGGGTGTCGGAGCGCAGGACCTTCAGGTCGGTGAGGTCGACGCGGTCGAGGACCGGCTCGAAGGTCATCTCGAGGCGTCCATCGTTGCTGGAGAACCGCCAGGGCGCCGCATCATAGGTTCCGGTCGGACTGGGGTCGGGGAGATGGAACGTCACCTGGTCCAGCTTGTGGGCGCGACCGCCGTAGAAGACCATGTTTTCGGACGCCGCAGAGGTGTCGCCGAAGCCGTAGCCGATGTTGAAACCGAACGGGACGGCGTCCACCAGGCCCGAGGCCGAGCCCCAGTACCAAGTGTTGCGATAGGTCCAGACGCCGCGCCCCCAGTCCAGCACGGCGAAGGCGCGATCGGGGGTGAAGGCATGGGCCTCGCCCCCGACCGTGACCGTCCCGCTGGCGGCCAGGCAGTTGATCTTCTGGTTGTAGTAGAAGGCCTTGGGCGCGCCCTTCCACGGCGTGGCGATGGTCATGCGGTCCATGGCCGGCTGGGCGAGGTCGATCTCGGCGCCCAGACCGCGCCCCTTGCCGAAGCCGGGGCAGTCGATGCTCAGGCGCCGCCCTTGCGGCGTGTGGCGGAAGGCGAGCTTCAGCCGCGGGTGATCCTGGACCACGTCGCCCGCGTCGGCGCTCTCGGGCATCCGCATGCGGCCGAGCGGGAAGGGGAGGATCACGCTTTCGGTGGTGTAGGTCCGGGCCTGGAAGTCGAACCAGACCACCGACAGAAGGCCCATGTAGCCGTTGTCGGCGGCGACGGCGGCGAGGCCGTGGTCGCCGGCGAGGACGCAGTAGTAGTCCCACTCCTTGATCCGCAGGGGCGAGGCGGCGATGGCCGCCCGGCTGTAGCGCCGGGCCTCGTTCCGGGCCCATCCCGCCTGCGCCAGCCGTCCGCGGCGGTCCAGCAGGTCGCCGGGACCAAGCTCGATCTGAGCCATCAGATTTCCCCCCGTTCTCGTTCGGCCCATGAAACCAAGCGTCGGCGGGAAGGTCGATGGGCGATGCGATCCTGCCGCCGCGTCATTGGCTCTTCCCCAAAACTCCGTTCGGAGATAGCGTTCGCCGATCCTCGGGGGGCCGCGCGCAAGCGGCTGAGAGGTGGGTGAGCCCACGACCCGTCGAACCTGATCCGGGTCATGCCGGCGAAGGGAAGGGCCTCAAGTCAAAGACCCAACCGGCGCCCGTGATCCGTCCATTCGGAGCCACGCGATGAACAAGCCTGCCGGAACCCTCCAGGCCGCCGCCATTCCCACCGGGGAGCGCCCGGGATCGAGGAAGGTCTATGAGCCCGGGGTGCTGTGGCCCGACATCCGGGTCCCGTTCCGCGAGGTGGCGGTGCATCCGTCCGCCGGCGAGCCGCCGCTGACCCTCTATGACCCGTCCGGTCCCTACACGGACCCGGCGGTGAGGATCGACATCGAGCAAGGGCTGCCCCGCGTCCGCGAGCCGTGGGTGGTGTCGCGCGGCGACGTGGAGATCGTCGAGACTCCGCGGGAGGTGAAGCCCGAGGACAACGGCTTCGCCAAGGGCGAGCATCTGGCCCCCGCCTTCACGGCGCCCCGGCGCGTCTACCGGGCCAAGGCGGGGCGCAACGTGACCCAGCTGGAATACGCCCGGCGCGGCATCATCACGCCCGAGATGGAATATGTGGCCATCCGCGAGAACATGCGCCGCAAGGCCGGCGAGGCCTTCATCCGCGACGGCGAGGACTTCGGCGCCTCGATCCCCGACTTCGTGACGCCGGAGTTCGTCCGCGACGAGATCGCCCGGGGCCGGGCGATCATCCCGGCCAACATCAACCACACCGAGCTTGAGCCGATGATCATCGGCCGGAACTTCCTGGTGAAGATCAACGCCAACATCGGCAACTCGGCCGTGCTCAGCCACGTCTCGGACGAGGTGGACAAGATGGTCTGGGCCATCCGCTGCGGCGCCGACACGGTGATGGATCTCTCCACCGGCCGGAACATCCACAACATCCGCGACTGGATCGTCCGCAACAGCCCGGTGCCGATCGGCACGGTGCCGATCTACCAGGCGCTGGAGAAGGTGGGCGGCGTGGCCGAGGACCTCACCTGGGAGGTGTTCCGCGACACCCTGATCGAACAGGCCGAGCAGGGCGTCGACTATTTCACGATCCACGCGGGGGTCCGGCTCGCCTACATCCCGCTCACCGCCAAGCGCGTCACCGGCATCGTCTCGCGCGGCGGCTCGATCATGGCCAAGTGGTGCCTGGCGCACCACAAGGAGAACTTCCTCTACGAGCACTTCGAAGAGATCTGCGAGATCATGAAGGCGTACGACGTCTCATTCTCGCTGGGCGACGGCCTGCGGCCGGGCTCGATCGCCGACGCCAACGACGCGGCCCAGTTCGGCGAGCTGGAGACGCTGGGCGAACTCACCCAGATCGCCTGGAAGCACAACCTCCAGGTGATGATCGAGGGGCCCGGCCACGTGCCGATGCACAAGATCAAGGCCAACATGGACAAGCAGCTCGCCGCCTGCGGCGAGGCGCCCTTCTACACCCTGGGCCCGCTCACCACTGATGTGGCGCCCGGCTACGACCACATCACCTCGGCCATTGGCGCGGCCATGATCGGCTGGTTCGGCACGGCGATGCTTTGCTACGTCACGCCCAAGGAGCACCTGGGCCTGCCGAACCGCGAGGACGTGAAGGTCGGCGTGATGACCTACAAGCTCGCCGCCCACGCCGCCGACCTCGCCAAGGGGCATCCCGCCGCCCGGGCCTGGGACGATGCGGTCTCCCGCGCCCGGTTCGAGTTCCGCTGGGAGGACCAGTTCAACCTCGGCATCGATCCCGAGACGGCCCGCGAGTACCACGACGAGAGTCTGCCGAAGGAGGCGTTCAAGACCGCCCACTTCTGCTCCATGTGCGGCCCGAAGTTCTGCTCGATGAAGATCAGCCAGGACATCCGCGACGCCGCCCGGGGGCAGAACGACGTGGCGGCCCAGGACGCGGAGCGGGGCATGGCCGAGATGTCTCAGAAGTTCCGCGAGGCGGGCAGCGAAATTCAGGTGCCCCTCGCGCCGGCGGAGTAGTCGTTGTCGTCTGGAAAACGGCCGCGTGCTAAGGCTCGCGGCCGATGACGCAACAAGCCCGGTCCCTGACCATCCGTCTGGAAGGCGATGAGCGCTTCAACCTGCTCTATCGCCCGAATACCCGCGACCGAAAAACGATCGAGGATATCTGGACGAATCATCCGTACCGGCTGGCCCGGTACGGCGGCATCGCCCGGCGCCTGTTCATCGACGAGACCTACCTGCGGATCCTCGCGGAGGGCAGGCGGCCGTTGATCGTTGACGCCGGGGCGAACATCGGGGCCAGCGTCCGCGCCTTCCGCGCGTACTATCCGGAAGCCCACATCATCGCCATCGAGCCTGAGGCGGGAAATTTCGTCCTGCTGAAGACCAATGTGGCGGGCGTGCCGGGAGTGGAATGCCACCAGGCTGCGGTGGCTTCGGCCAATGGCTTCGTCCGGTTGACGGATCCGGGCCGTTCCACCGACGCCTACCGAACCGGCGCCGCCGCCGAAGGGCAGGAGATCGGCACGGTCCAGGCCATGTCCATGGCGACGATCCTCGACCTGGCGCCAGACACCTCCCCGCTGCTGGCGAAGATCGACATCGAGGGCGCCGAAGCCGAGCTGTTCGCCAGCAACACCGACTGGGTGGACCGTTTCCCGGCGATCGCCATCGAGCTGCACGACTGGATGCTTCCGGGCCAGGCCAGCGCCGCGCCGTTCCTGAAGTGCGTCAGCGAACGCGGCCGCGACTTCATTCAGCCGCCCACGGACATTTCCTTCTCTCTTCGCAACCCCGCCTGACCGACCGCATTGCGGGACTGACTGGGGGGCGCTGCGACGCGGCGCCGCTTTCTGTGAGAGGGAACAAGCGCTAATTGGCCCCGATGCAGCCCGCGTCAGAAGCCCCGCCGCGTCCCGGCGTCCTGGTGTCGATCCAGGTCCTGAGGGCCGTGGCCTGCCTGATGGTGCTGATCCACCACGCCCGCAATCCGAAGGCCTGGATGTTCGATCCCATGGTGGGGTGGAACCTCACCACCGGCGTCGATGTGTTCTTCGTGATCAGCGGCTTCATCATGTATGCGACCGCCCGCGAGCAGGCGCCGGCGGAGTTCATGCGCCGCCGGGTCATTCGCATCGCGCCGCTCTACTGGATCGCCACCCTCACCTGGCTGATCTGGCTGCTGCTGCGCGGCCTGCCGACGCCTGACGCCGGGCACCTGTGGCTGTCGCTGGGGCTGATCCCGCACCAGAGCCCGTCGCATCCCAACACCGTCTGGCCGGTGCTTGTGCCCGGCTGGACCCTGACCTTCGAGATGGCCTTCTATGTGCTCTTCGCCGTGGGGCTTGCGGTGCGCCGGGTCGTGCCGGTGGTGACGGCGGTCATCGTCGGTCTGGTGGCGTCGGGCTTCATCCTGAAGCCCGACGTCACGGTGCTCCGGGCCTTCACCGGCCCCATTCTCCTGGCCTTCCTCTCCGGCGTGCTGATCGCCTGGGCCCATGCCCGGGTCAGCTTCGCCCGGGCCTGGCCACTGGCGGTCCTCGGCGTCCTGGGCCTTTTGGCGCACGCCACGCCGCTGATCGACCTGCCCAAGGTGTGGGTCGTGGCCTCCAGCGCCGCGCTGGTGGCGGGGAGCCTAGCCTTTGAACCGCTCCTGCGGGCGCATCGACCGAAGACTCTCGAGACCCTGGGCGACGCCAGCTACGCCATCTATCTGTTCCACACCCTCGTCCTGGCCGTCGTCATGTGGGGAGGCCGCGACCTGCCCTTGGAGGGCTGGCCGCAGTTCCTGGTCCTGATGGGGCTCGGCGTCGGCCTGTCCGTCCTGGCGGGCGGGGCCATCCACCGCTGGGTGGAGCGGCCGATGCTGAAGGCGCTGCTGCGCCTGCGGCTGCCGGGCGCCTCGCGGGCCGCCGCCGCCAACGGCGCGGCGGGCGGCTAGGCCGCCTTCGCCTTCACCGCCGACTGCGCCACGAATTCGGAGGTGCGCAGGGCCAGGGCCACGATGGTCAGGGTCGGGTTGGCCCAGCCCGAGGTCGGGAACACCGAGCTGCCGGCGATGAAGAGGTTCTCGACCCCGTGCACCCGCCCGGTCGCGTCGGTGACGCCGTGGCGCGGATCATCCGACATCCGGGTCGTGCCCATGTGGTGGTAGCCGCCGATGTGGTGGGCGCCGATCAGCGGATCGGTGCGCCAGCCGCCCTCGGGATCGGCCAGCCAGTCCGCCGGCTCCACCCGGCCGAGGCCAAGGCGCGTCAGTTCGCCGTCAAGCACATCCACCAGCCCGGCCACGCTCTGGACGTCGAGGGCCGTTGTCCGCCAGTCGAGGGCGAGACGCGGCACGCCCAGGGGATCGCGCTGGGTGGTCAGCCGGACGCGGCTCAGCGGGTTCGGGGCCTGTTCGGCGCGGATCGACAGCGCCAGATCCCGCAGCCCCAGCCGGTAGAGCAGCCAGGGGCGCAGGGGATCGGTGCGCCGCTGCGCCCACTTCACCGCCTGCTTGGTCAGCATCCATAGCGCCCGCCCGCCCCGGGTCGGGTCGAGCTCGTGCTTCAGGTGCGAATAGGCGGCCATGCCCCAGTTGGTGGCGGCGCCCGGCGCCTGGCGGGCGGCGATGGTCAGGGAGGTGTTCAGGAGGCCGCGTTCGGCCTGGGTCTCGCGGCTGGGCTTGATGAGCCCGGCCAGCTCCCGGGCGCCCAGCCGGTGGGTGCGGCCGAAGGCCTTGAGCAGCCGCCAGGCGCTGCCGCCGACGATCCGTCCGCCGCGGGCGTGGGGATGTTCCATGAAGTAGCGGCCGACCTGGTCGTAGTCGTTGCCGATCCCGTGTCGCGCCACGCTGTCGGAGGCCAGCATCAGGCGGGGGTTCTCCAGCCCGCCCGCGGCCAGCACCACGGCCCGCGCCCGGATGCTCAGGGCGCCCTGCCGCAGGGAGCGGGCCTCCAGGCCGGTCACATGCCGCCCCGACGCGTCGAGCTTTATCTCCGTCACCGTGGCGTGGGTGATGATCTTGCACCGGGGATGGCGCACCAGGTCTTCGCAGGCCTCGAAGACGAAGCGGTTGAACCGCCGGTCGAAGCTCCACACTCCGATCTCCAGCCGCCGGGCGTCGAAATCGGGCGCAGGGGCGCCGGCCGCGCGCAGGTCGTCCACCGTCGGGGCCGTTTCCGGCTCGTCGAACACGCGCCTGGCCGGACCGTAGTAGCGGGCAAGCTCATCCCAGGAGATCGGCCAGCCCGAGTGCGGCACCCAGTCCCGGCGCTCCAGGTCGATGGGGTCGAACTCGGCGATGCGGCCGCCCCAGATGGCGGTGGTGCCGCCGAAGAAGCGCAGCCGCGCGTCCTCCAGGTCGTAGTAGGTCTCGCCGATGTTCTCGCCGGCGTTGAGGGCGGCGGTGGACCGCTCGTAGTCCAGGCCGCCGCTTTCCAGCAGCAGGACCGAGTGGCCAAGCTCCAGCAGGCGGCGGGCCGTGGTGATGCCGGCGGCGCCGCAGCCGACGATGCACACCTCGGCGTCCAGGTGGCGCAGGTCGTCGGCGTCGTTCAGGTCGCGATGCATGGGCGGAGAGCTAGGACGTAGCGGCCGCCGATCCAATGGCGTCCGGCAATTTCACCGGACGTTATCTTGTGGATGTGGCCTTGCGGCTGCGCCTTCCGGGCGATCAGAGCGCCTCGGCCGCCCGAAGCGTCTCGGCCCTGGCCATGAGCTCATGGTGGGCGAGATCGCCGCTCAGCACATAGGCCGACCGGCCGCGTTCCCAGAACACCGCCGCTTCCCGGCCGCGTACGGCGATTTCGGGCCGCCCGCCGGCCAGGGTGCGCGCCCTGACGGCGAAGAGGATGAGGCGTTCCTGCTTTGGCGTCTCCACCAGCAGGTTCAGGCCCGGGCCCTCGTCGGTGGGAAAGACCTGGGCGTCCAGCACCCGCCAGTCGGCGGGCAGGCGCGGGGGTTTCATGTTCAGGACCCGGGCGACCTCGGCCGCGTCGAAGGTGGCCGTTCCCCGTTGCGAGGCCATCCGGCTGCGCACGCCCATGGCCAGGCGGGATTCGGCGGCGTCTTCCACATAGCCGGGCGGCGCATCGCCATCGACCTCGCGCCAGCCGTCCAGCTCGCGTTCGCCGGCGACGGTCCAGCCGAGCATGCCGGACGCCAGGCAGCCGGCCACGCCCAGGGCGGCCAGGCCCACGCGCCAGCCGGAACTGCGCGCAGGGCGCCTCTCGGGAACATCGCCGCCGCGCATGTGCAGGCCGGCCATCATCCGGGCCGCAAGATCGGGATTGCAGGCGAGGAAGCCTTCCACCTCGCGCCGCCGCGCGCGGCTAAGCCGGCCCTCGGCGTAGGCGCTGAGGTCAGCCTCGGAGATGTCGAGGCGCGGCGTATGGCCGTCGTTCGCAGCTTGCACGGGCGGGCTCCTCTGGCGTCGCCGTCAGGCCCTGCCTGAATGCGTCGCCGCCTTCACCGTGTCCAGTTGATTGGGGCCGCAGCGTCTCAGTCGCGGCTCTTTGCCTTGGCTTCGGCCTTTTGCGGCGCCGGCCAGACGCGCACGGCCACAGCCACGCTCACCGAACCGATCACCGCCGCCGCCGCGCCGGCCCACTGGACCGCGTTCATGCCGATGGCTGCGAAATGACCCGCCGTCGCGCCGGAAAGCAGCACCAGACCCGCCGTAGCCCATTCGGCGAAGAACTGCTTGGTCGTCTGTTCCGGCATGCGAACTCACCCGTGTGGAGCCGAGGTTGAAGATCGTCCCCGGATGCCAGAAGACGCCGAACGATGCGATGCGACCCGTCCGCGCACGATGGGGCGGGGCCCGTGTGGCGGTAGGTCGCAGGGTCCATCATCCGGAAGTTGTGCGAGGGTGCGGCGTCGAAACGACCCGCCCTACGCTCGACCCCAAGAGCGTCGGGCTCACAGTCGCCGGCGCTCTGCGTATCGGAGCGCCGGTTTGACTTTGCCCACCAGCCTGCCCATCTTGATCCGATCATGTGTAAGTCCGCCATGATCATGTCCCGCATCTGCCGGGCCGGCCGCTTCATCGCAGGCCGCTAGCCCCGAGCCCAAGTCGGCCGCAAGGCCGGGGTTCGGGGATCGACTCTCTTTTTCTTTCTGTCCTCTAGACATCAGTCCGGCGGTTGCGCCTGGACGAAGGTGGAACCTTGTCTACATCTACTGAAACCTTGCGGCCTGCCCGCAAGGCGGCTGTGCGCCAGCCGACCGTGCGCGTGGCTGAGGCCGACTACGACCGGCTGCTGAATCTCGCCGCCCAGGACGGGCCCGGCGCCGAACTGCTGGCGCGCGAACTGGAGCGCGCCATCGTGGTCCGCGAGGGGCAACGGACTCCGGCTTTCGTCCGCCTTGGATCCTGGGTCGAATATCGCGACCTGCTCACCGACCGCCTGCGAAAGGTCCAGGTGACGCCGCCCGACGCTGCGGACATCGACGAAGGGCGGCTGTCCGTGCTCTCGCCCGTCGGGGCCGCGCTCATCGGCCTCTGCGCCGGCGACACCTTCGGCTGGACGGGGCCTGACGGCCGGCCGCGGCTCATCACGATCGAGGCGGTGAGCGCCGGCTGATCGGCGAGCGGAGCCTGACGCGCGAAGGCGGCGCCCGCCTGGGAGCGCCGCCTTCGCCGTGTCTTGCGGGTGGATCTTCGACCCGCCTGGGGTCACTCGCCGGGCGGCGTTTCAGTCTGCGGGGCCGCTCGGGGCGCTTCGGGGGCGGGGGCGATCTTGTCGATGCGCCCGGTCATGAGATCTGTGGCCGTGACTGTCGAGGCGAAGCCGGGCTCGGGCTCGGGCATGGCGTCAGTCGAGCCGCGGTCCGCGATCAGCTGGCGGCGGTCGGCGTCAGCCGGCCGATCGGCGGCGGGGTTTTCCGCCGGTGGCGAGGGTTCGGCCGGGCGGTCGATCTTGTCGATGGGCATTCGGATCCCTCCAGAAAGTGTCGCGAGGTCAAACGATACGTTCTGCCGGGGGTTCCTCGGCGGCGGGTCAAAATATTCGTATTTGAAGATGCGTATTCAGAATTGAATAAGATAACACTGCAATGTGTGTGGAGTGTATTTTGTAGGTTTCCTTTTGAATGGCAAGAGTTGTCTCTGGATTGGTGGGGCCGTTAACCGTTTTAGGCTTGCGCCAAGCTTGGGATCGGCCACATTGCGGCCAAGGGCTGGGTTTCGCGCCGGGCCTGCTGTTGCGGTGCGTCGCAGGCTTGAGCGATGCGTCGGATCGGGGCGGCCGGATCGAAGGCATCGCTTGACCGCCCTGCGCGGGGCTCCTCAAGCTGGCCTCATATGTCGGAGGAATGAATGCGCCTGAAGGCTAGGCTCCAGCGAGAGTTGCGTTTCCTGCGGGGCCTGAACCGGACGCTGAAGCGCGTGAAGTCGATCTCCAAGGAGAGCGACAACCTCGTCTGCGACGACATTCAGGCGGCGATGGACGCCCATCGCGAGCGGCGGGCCATCACCTTCGAAGGGCGGACAGTGACCTATGGCGAGCTTGACGCCATGGCCAACCGTTACGCCCACTGGGCCAAGGGCCTGAACCTGCGGCGCGGAGCCGTGGTGGCCCTGTTCATGCCCAACCGGCTCGAATACTTCGCCATCTGGTACGGCCTTTCGAAGGTCGGCGTCGTCACCGCCCTGATCAACAACCAGCTCGCGGGGCTGCCGCTGGCCCACTGCCTGAACATCTCGGGCGCCCACCACATCATCGTCGATCCCGAAACCTCACCGGTGTTCGAGCAGGCCAAGGACCTGCTTGAGCGGCCGCTGCAGCAATGGATCCTGGGGCCGGCCCACGGCGGCCAGCGCGACCTCGTCCAGGCGCTGAAGAGCTGCAGCCAGCTGCCGCCCGACCGGTCTGTGCGCGAGGACATGCGCGCGGGGGACACCGCGCTGCTGATCTTCACCTCGGGCACCACCGGCATGCCCAAGGCCGCGCGCGTCACCCACATGCGGGCCCAGCTCTACATGCGCGGCTTCGCAGGCTCGACCGGCGCCAAGGCCACGGACCGGATCTACATCACCCTGCCGCTCTACCACGCCACCGGCGGCCTCTGCGCCGTCGGCGCCGCCCTGCTCAACGGCGGCTCGATCGTGCTGCGCCGCAAGTTTTCAGCCAGCCATTTCTGGCCCGAGGTGGTGGCCGAGGGCTGCACCATGTTCGTCTACATCGGCGAGCTGTGCCGATACCTGGTGAACCACGAGGAGGTTCCCGAGGAGACCGCCCACAAGATCCGCCTGGCCTTCGGCAACGGGCTGCGGCCCGACATCTGGCCGGTGATGAAGCAGCGCTTCCGCATCCCGGACATCCTGGAGTTCTACGGCTCCACCGAAGGCAACGTCAGCCTGTTCAACTTCGACGGCCGCGAGGGGGCCGTCGGCCGGGTGCCGAAGTGGCTGCGCAAGCGCTTCAACATCCGCCTCGTCCAGTTCGACGTGGATCAGGAGACCGTGGTCCGCGGGCCGAGCGGCTTCTGCATCGAGGCGGGTGTCGGCCAGATCGGCGAGTGCATCGGCAAGATCGGCGGCGACGCCCGCGCCGAATACACCGGCTATCTCGACCGCCAGGCCTCCGAGAAGAAGGTCCTGCGCGACGTGTTCACCCGAGGCGACGCCTGGTTCGCCACTGGCGACCTGATGCGGATGGACGCCGACGGCTATCTCTATTTTGTGGATCGGGTGGGCGACACCTTCCGCTGGAAGGGCGAGAACGTCTCCACGAACGAAGTCGCCGAGCGGCTGCAGGCCGCGCCCGGGGTGGCCCAGGCCACGGTCTACGGCGTGACGGTCGAGGGCGCCGACGGGCGCGCCGGCATGGCGGCGCTGGTGGTCGATCCGGATTTCGACATCGTCCAGTTCGGCGAGCATGTGGCCCGCGAACTGCCGCCCTACGCTCAGCCGCTGTTCGTCCGCATCCTGCCGGCCATCGACACCACCGGCACCTTCAAGATCCGCAAGGTGGATCTGGTCGCGGACGGCTATGACCCCGCCAAGGTCAAGGGGCCGCTGTTCTTCCATGACCCCAAGAAGGGCTATGTGAAGATCACCAAGTCGGTGTTCGAGAAGCTGGCGGCCGGCGAGGTGAAGGTCTAGCCGGCGCCGCCCAGCGGCAGGAGGATCCGGCAGACCAGGCCCTCCGGGGCGAACTCCAGGCTGGCCTTGCCGCGCAGGGCGCCCTGCAGGCTGCGTTCGATGAGCCGCGAACCGAAGCCGCGGCGCGTCGGCGGTGTCACGACGGGGCCGCCGCTCTCGCGCCAGACGAGGTCCAGCACGCCGCCTTCCGCCTGCCAGGAAATGTCGACCCGCCCGGCCGCGCAGCTCAGCGCGCCGTACTTGGCGGCGTTGGTGGCCAGTTCGTGGAAGAGCAGGCCGAGGGCCAGGGCCTCCGCGGGAGCCAGGGCCACGTCGGGCCCCGCCATGTGATAGCGGTCGGCGCCGTAGGGCCGGAACTCCACGCCCAGCACGTCGCGCAGGCGGGCGCTGCGCCAGCTGGTGGCGGTAAGCAGGTCGTGGGTGGCCGACAGCGCCATCAGCCGGGACTCGAAGGCTTCCCGGAAGGTCTCGATGTCGCTTGTGGTCCGCAGCGTCTGGGCGGCGATGGCCTGGACGGTGGCCAGGGTGTTCTTGACCCGGTGGTTCAGCTCATCCACCAGGAGCTTCTGCTGCCGCTCGGCGAGGACCCGGTCGGTGACGTCGCTGCCCTCCACGAACACGCCCCAGACCTCCTCGCCGGGGGCCGTCATCGGCTGGAACACGAAGTCGACGAACCGCTCCTCGAGCGGCGCGCCCGGTGCGCGCTGAAGCCGGACGCTCACCGCCTTGCCCACATAGGGCTCGCGACGCCGGACCACCATGTTCAGCAGTTCGACGAAGCCCTGAGCGTGGACCTCGGGCAGGGCTTCCTCGATGGTCCGACCGATCACCTGGCGGTGGCCGATGAGCTGCTGATAGGCGTGGTTGACCAGGGCGAAGGTCAGGCGCTCGCCGGTGAGCACGGCCATGAAGCCGGGGGCCTGCATGAAGAGGTCCCGCAGCCCCTGGGACTCCTCGATCAGGGAGGCGTTGAGCGCCTCGACCTCGCGGGTGCGCTGCAGGAGGTCGGCCTCGCCCGGGACCGGCAGGACATCGCCCCCGGGCCCATAGGCCATATCCTTCAGGCGCTGGAGCTCGGTGACGTCCACCGTATTCTGGACGATGTAGGCGACCTGTCCGTCCGCGTCGAAGAGCGGAATGTGGATGGCCGACCAGTATCGCATGTCGACCCCGCCGCCGCGGCTGGGCGGGCGCTCGATGGGATAGGGGATCAGCGGCAGGGAGTCGGACTGCCCCGTCTGTAGTACGCGCTCGAAGGAGGCCTGGAGCCGCTGGGCGCTGTCGGCATGCCCGGGGAAGGCCTCGAAGACGTTCACGCCGATCAGCTCGTCGCGGGCGCGTTCAAGCGTGCGGCAATAGGCGGCGTTGGCCTCGACGTACCGGAAGGTCCGGTCCAGGACCATGTAGGGGCTGGGCAGGCGGTCGAAGAGCGCGCGAAAGTCGGGGCCGCTGCCGGCGGCGTCATTGGCTGCGCGCATCATCACCACCCAAACGCGTTCCGAACGCCAAGCGGCGAAGCTTGTTCCTTCGCCGCACTGCCAGGGCGCGCAAACCGGCCTATATCTGGACCCATGCTGGACAACGAAGCGACGCTCAAGGGCGCCGCGCTCATCAAGGACGAGGTCAAGCGGCTGCCTGACCGCCCCGGCGTCTATCGCATGATCGGCGAGGACGGCGAGGTCCTCTATGTGGGCAAGGCCCGCTCCCTGAAGAAGCGGGTTCTGCAGTACGCCCAGGGGCGCTTCCACACCCAGCGCATCGCCCGCATGGTCGACCTGACCCGGTCGATGGAGTTCGTCACCACCCGGACCGAGACGGACGCCCTGCTGCTCGAGATCAACCTGATCAAGCAGCTGAAGCCGCGCTTCAACGTCCTGCTGCGGGACGACAAGAGCTTCCCCGAGATCGTCATCCGGCGAGACCACGAGGCGCCGCAGCTGCGCAAGCACCGCGGCGCCCATTCGATCAAGGGCGACTATTTCGGCCCCTTCGCCAGCGCCTGGGCGGTGAACCGCACCCTGAACACCCTGCAGAAGGCGTTCCTCCTCCGGTCGTGCTCCGACAGCGTGTACGAGAGCCGCACCCGGCCGTGCATGCTGCACCAGATCCGGCGCTGCTCGGCGCCCTGCACGGGGTTGATCAGCCTGGAGGACTACAACAGCCTGGTGGAGGAGGCGGGCGCCTTCCTGCGCGGCAAGAGCCGGGCGGTGATGGAGCGCATGGCCCAGGAGATGCAGGCCGCGGCCGAGGACCTGGAGTTCGAACGCGCCGCCCGCCTGCGCGACCGCATCCGCGCCCTGGCCTCCGTGGCCCAGGAACAGCAGATCAATCCCGAGACAGTGAACGAGGCCGACGTGTTCGCCCTGCATGCCGAGGGCGGCCAGGCCTGCGTCCAGGTGTTCTTCTTCCGGGCCGGCCAGAACTGGGGCAACCGGGCCTACTTCCCGCGGGTGGACAAGTCGGACGGCGACGCCGAGGTGATGAGCGCCTTCCTCGGCCAGTTCTATGACGACAAGCCGATCCCCAAGCTGATCCTGGTGAACCTGCTGCCTTCCGAGTGCGAGCTGCTCGCCGAGGCGCTGAGCCAGAAGGCCGACCGCAAGGTGGAGATCAGCCAGCCCCGGCGCGGCGAGAAGCGCCAGCTGGTGGAGCACGCCCTGACCAACGCCCGGGAAGCCCTGGGCCGCAAGATGGCCGAGAGCTCGGCCCAGTCGAAGCTGCTGGACGGGGTCTGCGAGGCGTTCGGGCTGGAGACGCGCCCCGAGCGGATCGAGGTCTATGACAACAGCCACATCATGGGCACGAACGCCGTCGGCGCCATGATCGTGGCCGGGCCCGAAGGCTTCCAGAAGAGCCAGTACCGCAAGTTCAACATCAAGGGTTCGGACCTGACCCCCGGCGACGACTTCGGGATGATGAAGGAGGTTCTGCGCCGGCGCTTCGGTCGTCTGGTGAAGGAGGAAGAGGAAGGCGCCGAGGTCGTGCGGCCGGACCTCGTCCTCATCGACGGCGGCCAGGGCCAGGTGGCCGCGGTGATGGAGATCATGGCCGACCTCGGGGTCGAGGACATCCCGGTGGTGGGGGTGGCCAAGGGGCCGGACCGCGACGCCGGGCTGGAGCGGTTCTACATCCCCGGCAAGCCGTACTTCATGCTCGAGCCCAAGAGCCCGGTCCTCTACTACCTGCAGCGTCTGCGCGACGAGGCGCACCGGTTCGCCATCGGCAGCCATCGCACCCGCCGGGCGATGGACATGAAGAAGAACCCGCTGGACGAGATCGAGGGCGTCGGGCCCAGCCGCAAGCGGGCGCTGCTGCACACCTTCGGTTCGGCCCGGGGCGTCAGCCGCGCGTCGGTGGCGGACTTGGCGAAGGTGGAGGGCGTGAGCGAGGCGCTCGCCCAGCGCATCTACGACCACTTCCACAAGGCCTAGGGAATAGGGCTAAGCTGGCGGGAACGAACCCCCAAGCCGGACGCTCGACGCAAATCATGAAAGCCCTGCCGAACATCCTCACGTCGCTGCGCCTGGTGATGGCGCTCTTCATGTTCGTGGCTCTGGCGGCGGCGGTGGGCGGCATCCCCTACGTCTCGGAACGCCTGGACGTGATGCAGCAGTTCGCCCTGCAGCGCTGGGCGGTGATCGCCTTCGTGGTGGCCGCCATCACCGACTTCTTCGACGGCTGGCTGGCGCGCAAGCTGGACGCCACCAGCGTCTGGGGCGCGATCCTCGACCCCATCGGCGACAAGGTGCTGGTCTGCGGGGCTGTGCTGGGCGTGCTGGCGGCGGGGGATCAGAAGGCCTGGGTCGCACTGCCGGCCGGCCTGATCCTGTTCCGCGAGTTCACCGTCAGCGCCCTGCGCGAGGTGGGCGCCGGCAAGGGCGTGAAGCTGCCGGTCACCCTGCTTGCGAAGTGGAAGACGACGCTGCAGCTCGTGGCCCTGGCCATGGAGCTCGTGGTGCTGGCCTGGGGCGCCTTCAGCCTGCCGGACGATACCGCGCTGCGGGGCGGGTTCGCCGCCGCCGCCCACGGCCTCTTCTGGCTGGCGGCGGTGATCACCCTGGTCACCGGCGTCCAGTACTGGGAGCAGACTCGGAAGGCCCTGACCGCCTAGGCCTTCTTCAGCTGGGCCTCGCGCCAGCCGATCTCCTTCTGGATCAGCTCCTCGCTCGCCAAGCCCGCGAAGTCCTCGGGTTCGACGAAGGGACGGATGTCCAGCTCGCCGTCCTCGAACGGCGCCTTCTTCAGCCAGGCGATGGCCTCGGCCATGTCGGCGACCTGCCAGATCCAGTAGCCGGAGATCAGCTCCTTGGTCTCGGCGAACGGGCCGTCGAGCACCACTGGCTCGGGGCCGCCGAAGCGGACGCGCACCGCTTCCCTCGTGGGCTTCAGGCCCGCCCCGTCGACCATCACCCCGGCGGCGATCAGTTCATCGTTGTAGCGGTCCATGGCCTCCAGCATTTCACGGGTCGGCAGCTCGCCGGCCTCGGTCTGCGGATTGGCCTTCACGATCACCATGACGCGCATTGCGGGCTCTCCTCTCGGGTCCTTACGACCGTAGGCCCCAAGGACGCCGGCGGCGCGCCCGTCCCGACAACGGTCAGCACTCGGTGAGATTGACGGCGAGGCCGCCGAGGGAGGTCTCCTTGTAGATGGCGCTCATGTCTTCGCCCGTGCGCTTCATGGTGGCGATGACCTTGTCGAGGCTGACGCTGTGCTGCCCATCGCCCAGCAGGGCCAGGCGCGCGGCGTCGATGGCCTTCACCGCCCCCATGGCGTTGCGCTCGATGCAGGGGATCTGCACCAGGCCGCCGATGGGATCACAGGTCAGGCCGAGGTTGTGCTCCATGGCGATCTCGGCCGCGTTCTCCACCTGGGCGTTGGTGGCCCCGAGGGCGGCGGCGAGGCCTGCCGCCGCCATGGAACAGGCGACTCCCACCTCGCCCTGACAGCCCACCTCGGCGCCGGAGATCGAGGCGCGGGTCTTGTAGAGCGCCCCGATGGCCGCGGCGGTCAGCAGAAAGACGCGCCGGCCCTTGGGCGTGCCCTGGTGAAAGCGGTCGTAGTAGCGCAGGACGGCCGGCAGCAGGCCGGCGGCGCCGTTGGTGGGAGCGGTCACCACCCGTCCACCGGCGGCGTTCTCCTCGTTCACGGCCAGGGCCCAGAGGTTCACCCAGTCGAGGGCGGCCAGGGGATCGGCGATGCGCCGATCGGCGTCCTCCACCAGGGCGCGCCAGACCTGCCGGGCCCGGCGCTGGACGTTGAGCCCTCCAGGCAGGACGCCCTCGGTGCGCATGCCCCGGTCGATACAGGCGTACATGGCCTGGACGATCTCATCGATTCCCGCCTCCACCTCCTCCTGCGACCGGCGCACGGTCTCGTTGGCCAGCATCAGGTCGGCGATGGAGAGGCCTGCGGTCTCGGCCATCTCCAGGAGTTCGGCCCCGGAGGCGAACGGGTAGGGCGCGGGCAGCGCCCGATCCGGGGCGGCGTTCTGGCCCAGCTCGTCCTCATCCCGGACGAAGCCGCCGCCGACGGAGAAGTAGGTGCGCTGGGCGAGGACGCCGCCGGATGCATCGAAGGCGGCGAACTTCAGGGCGTTCGGGTGCTGCGGCAGGCGCGTGCGGCCCTCCCAGACGATGTCCCGGGCCTCGTCGAAGGCGATCTCCTGACGTCCGGCGAGCGGCAAACGCCCGCGCTCGCGGATGGTCGCAAGGGCGAGGTCGGCGGCGTCGGGATCGAGCGTGCGCGGTTCGAACCCCGCAAGGCCCAGGATCACCGCCCGGTCCGTGGCGTGGCCGCGCCCGGTGAGGGCCAGTGAGGCGTAGAGGGCGACCTCGACGCGGGCCGTGCGGCCGAGCTCATCCCCGAGCTGGGCGAGAAAGCGGCCGGCGGCCGTCATCGGCCCCATGGTGTGGGAGCTGGACGGCCCGACGCCGAGCTTGAAGAGGTCGAAGACGCTGACGTTCACCAGGACAGCGGCCCTAGGACATCGGGTTCGCCGGCGGCGGCGGCTCGGGCAGCGGGATGAACTCGTCGTGGTCCGCGTCGGGCAGTTTCATGCGGCCCGCCCGCCAGTCGGCCTTGGCCTGTTCCAGGCGATCCTTGGAGGACGAGACGAAGTTCCATTCAATAAAGCGCGGGCCGAGCGGCTCGCCGCCCAGAAGCATCACCATGGCCGGGGTGACGGCGGTGAACACCACCGCCTGGCCCGGCTCGAACACCAGCATCTGGCCGTCCTGGAACTGGCGGCCGTCCACCTCCACCACGCCCTGGGCCACATAGGCGGCGCGCTCGGGATATTCGGCGGGGAGCTGCGCCCGGGTCCCGGCCTCGAGCCGCCAGTGGACGTAGAACAGCGGCGACAGGGTCTGCACCTTCGCCCGGGCGCCGAAGGCCTCGCCGGCGATCAGCCGGGCCCACAGGCCGCCCTCCTCATGGGTGGGCAGGTCTTCGGTGGGGTGGTGGGCGAAGGAGGGATCGACCTCCTCATATTCCACCGGCAGGGCGCACCAGGCCTGGATGCCGTGCATCCGGCCGCCCTCTTCGCGCAGGGTCTCGAAGCGTTCGGAGTGGGTGATCCCCGACCCAGCGGTCATCCAGTTCACCTCGCCCGGGTGGATCTTCTGGGTGACCCCGACGCTGTCCCGGTGGGTGATCTCGCCTTCGAAGAGATAGGTGACCGTCGACAGGCCGATGTGCGGATGCGGCCGCACATCGACGGTGCGTGGGAAGCCCCGCTCGAATTCCACCGGTCCCATGTGGTCGAAGAAGACGAAGGGGCCGACCATGCGGCGCTTCACGAAGGGGAGCACGCGGCCAACCTCGAACCCGCCGAGGTCCTTCCGGCGCTGGTCGATGACAAGTTCGATCATCTCTTGCCTCCCGTGCCTCCCTCGCGCGGGCGGGAGGCTCCTAACCCTGCGCGCTTACATAGGGACTGACCAGCCCGAGTGGAGCGGCGGTCGTGTGTTTCACCGACCGAATGACGATTCGGCTTTCGATGTTCGAGACCAGGCCGAGCGAAAGAATCTTGTCGCGGAGGAAATCGTCGAAGGCGTGCATGTCGCGGGTGACGATGCGCAGCTCATAGTCGGCGGAGCCGGTGACCGTGGCGCACTGGACGACCTCGGCGAGCTTGGCGATCGCCGCCTCGAAGGCGTCGAGGTTTTCCTTGGTCGGCAGCGAGAGTTTCACCGTGCAATAGACCTCGAAGCCCAGGCCTAGCCGGTCGCGGTCGAGGATGGTGACCCGGCGCTGGATGATGCCGGCGTCCTCAAGACGCTTGATGCGCCGCCAGCAGGGACTGGAGGACAGGCCCACTCGCTCGGCGATCTCGGCGACCGACAAGCCTGCATCATGCTGGATCAGGTCCAGGATCTTGGCATCGACGGCGTCGAGGGCCTCAGACAACTTTTCCTCCGTATCCCAACCCAAAATCGCGTTGATCGTGCCCCGGAACCGCTGAGGCGGGGCATGCTTTTGGTAAGCAATTCCCTGGAACCTATATGATCGTGCAGGGCTGGAGGAAGGCCCGAAAGGAAAAAAATTGCGATGCGGCACCAAGATGTGACGCTCGACGACAAATTTCTGCTCACCGAAGGCCGTGTCTACATCACCGGGGTCCAGACCCTGCTGCGGGTGATGATCGACCAGCACCGGCTGGACCGCGCCGCAGGCCTGAACACGGCGGGATTTGTCTCGGGCTATCGCGGCTCGCCGCTCGGCGGGCTCGACCAGCAGGCCGCCCGCGCCGCGAGGCATCTGCAGGCGGCAGAGATCACCTTCAAGGAAGGTCTGAACGAAGACCTGGCCGCCACCGCGGTCTGGGGCAGCCAGCAGGCAAATCTGTTCCCCGGGGCCCGCTACGACGGCGTCTTCGGCATGTGGTACGGCAAGGCCCCCGGGGTCGACCGCACGGGCGACGCCTTCAAGCACGCCAACTTCGCGGGCGTCTGGCCCAAGGGCGGGGTGCTGGCGGTGGCCGGCGACGATCATTCCTGCAAGTCGTCCACCCTGCCGTCGCAGTCGGAATACGCCTTCCAGGACTTCGAGATGCCGGTGCTGTCGCCGGCCGACGTGCAGGAGGTGCTGGACTACGGCCTGCTCGGCTACGCCATGTCGCGCTTTTCGGGCCTGTGGGTGGGCCTGATCGCCCTGGCCGACACCATGGACTCGGGCGCCACCATCGACATCAGCCTCGACCGGCACCGGTTCGTCCTGCCCGAGAACTTCCGCCTGCCCGCGGGCGGCCTCGGCATCCGCCTGAAGGACCAGCCGCTGGACAAGGAGCGCCGGCTCCGCACCCAAAAGATCCCTGCGGCCCTGGCCTTCGCCCGCGCCAACCGGATCGACCGGGTGATGCTTGGCGGCAGCCGTCCGCGGCTCGGCATCGTCTGCCAGGGCCAGGCCTACAAGGATGTGATCGAGGCTTTCGCAGCCATGGGCGTCAGCGCGGCGGAAGCCCAGGCCCTGGGCGTGGCCATCTACAAGGTCGGCATGCCCTGGCCGCTGGAGCCCCAGGGGCTGCGCGCCTTCGCCGCCGGCCTTGAGACCCTGATGGTGGTCGAACACAAGCGGCCGCTGATCGAGACCCAGGCCCGGGCGGCGCTGTACGACCTGCCGGCCCATGCCCGGCCGCGGATCATCGGCAAGACCGACGAACACGGCCGCCCGCTGCTCTCCGAACTCGTGTCGCTGTCCGTGGCCGAGATCGCCCTGGCCATAGCCGACCGTCTGCCGCCCGGGCCGCACATGGACCGGGTGCACGACTATCTGAACCGCGTGTCGGCGGCCTCGATGGCGGCGGTGACGCTGTCGAGCGACCAGCAGCGCAAGCCGTTCTTCTGCTCGGGCTGCCCCCACAACTCGTCGACCCGCCTGCCGGAAGGCTCGCGGGCGCTGGCCGGCATCGGCTGCCACTACATGGCCAGCTTCAACGACCCGAACACCGACCTCACCAGCCACATGGGCGGCGAGGGGCTGACCTGGGTGGGCGCGGCGCCCTTCACCGAGGAGAAGCACGTCTTCGTCAATCTCGGCGACGGCACCTACAACCACTCCGGATCCCTGGCGATCCGGGCCTCGGTCGCGGCCGGGTCCAACATCACCTACAAGCTGCTCTACAACGACGCCGTGGCCATGACCGGCGGTCAGCGGGCCGAAAGCGGCTTCACCGTCCCGCAGATCACGCGCCAGCTTGCCGCCGAGGGGGTGAAGAAGGTGGTGATCGTAGCCGCCGAGCCCGAGCGCTACGAGGGCGTCCGCGATCTGGCCCCGGGCGTCGAGGTGTTCCCGCGCCGGGACCTGATGAAGGTCCAGCGCGAGCTGCGCGAAACCCCCGGCACGACGGTGCTCATTTATGACCAGGTATGCGCCACCGAGAAGCGGCGCCGGCGCAAGCGGGGCAAGATGGCCGCCGCGCCCCTGCGGGTGATGATCAATCCGCTGGTCTGCGAGGGCTGCGGCGACTGCTCCCGCACCAGCCACTGCGTGTCGGTGGAGCCGCTGAACACCGAGTTCGGCCGCAAGCGGAAGATCAACCAGTCCACCTGCAACCAGGACTATTCGTGCCTGGAGGGCTTCTGCCCCTCGTTCGTCACCATATCCGGGGCCGAGAACGCCAACCGCAAGGCGCTGCCGGCCCTGATGGCGGACTCCACCCCGCTGCCGCGCTTTGAGCCTTTCGAGGGTGTGAAGAACATCATCTTCACCGGAGTGGGCGGCACGGGCGTGACCACGGTGGCCTCGATCCTGGCCATGGCCGCCCACGTGGACGGCCGTTCGGCCAGCGTGGTGGACATGACGGGCCTCGCCCAGAAGGGCGGGGCGGTGTTCAGCCATGTGCGCATCGGCGAGACGGAGGAGACCGTCATCGGCGGGCGGGTGCCGGCGGCGAGCGCCCATGTGCTGATCGCCTGCGACATCCTGGTGGCGGCGGGCGCCGACGCCCTGGCGCTCTACGCCAAGGATCGCACCGTGGCGGTGGGCAACGCCGACTTCACGCCGACGGCCGACTTCATCACCGACCGGGACGTGCGCTTCGACGCCGACGCCCAGGCCAGGCGGATCGCCGCGGCGGTGAAGAGCTACGATTCGGCCCCGGCCCAGCGCCTTGCCGAGACGCACCTGGGCGACGCCATCTACGCCAACATGATCATGCTGGGCTTCGCCTGGCAGAAGGGCGTGGTGCCGGTGTCGAGCCGGGCCGTGTACCGTGCGATCCGGCTGAACGGGGTGCAGGCGGAGGAGAACCTGCAGGCCTTCGAACTGGGCCGAAAGGCGGCGTTCGATCCGTCCAGCCGCGGCCCGCGCGAGGACGATGCGCCGACGCCCGAGACCATGCCGCTAGAGGCCCTGATCGCTCATCGCGCGGGTGAACTGGAGAAGTACCAGAGCCGAGCCTACGCCCAACGCTACCTGGACCGGGTGCGCAAGGTGCAGGCGGCGGAAGCTCCGCTCGGTTCCGACGCCCTGACCCGGCAGGTGGCTATCAGCCTCTACAAGCTGATGGCCTACAAGGACGAGTACGAGGTCGCCCGCCTGCATTCCGATGGGCGGTTCGCCGCCTATCGGGCGGAGACGTTCAGCGGCGGCAAGGCCAAGGTGTGGCTGGCCCCTCCGCTGCTCGCCCGCAAGGGGCCGGACGGCAAGCCGCGCAAGATGGCCGTCCCCGGCTGGCTCACCGACGCCGCCTTCCCGGTCCTGGCCAGGCTGAAAGGCCTGCGGGGCACGCCGCTGGATCTCTTCGGCTACACGGCCGAGCGGCGGATGGAGCGCGGCCTGATCGCCGACTTCGAGGCGCAGGTCGACCGGCTGGCGGCGGGCCTCTCCAAGGCGCGTCTGAATCTGGCGGTGCGGATCGCCGCCGCGCCGCAGCAGATCCGCGGCTTCGGCCACGTGAAGGAAGCGTCCGTGGGGCCGGCAAAGGCCGAAGCCCAGCGGTTGTGGCGGGAGTGGGAGGCGGCGGAGGCCTGAGCGCGGAAGCTCAGGCCTTGGCGTAGCCCAGTTCGCGCATCAGCGGGCCGCAGACCTCTTCGATGGCGTCGAGGGCGGGCTGGGGCAGCTTGCCGACCCAATCGCCCACCACGCCCTTGCGCACGAAACTGTTGGGATCCTCCTGGCCGCGCTTGCGCCCGGTGAGGGCCTCGAACGAGCTGGCCCCGGTCACCTGCCCGATGACCGCATCGTCGCAGGAGACGCCCAGGAAGCCGAACAGTCTGCGCGCCTCGCCGGCGGGATCGTCGATCATCGTCTCGTAGAGCACGGTGATCAGGCGTCCGGGATGCTGGCGCGCGAACTCGCGGACGGGGGCGACATTGCTGCGCCACTGCTGCGCCCCGGCGCGGAAGAACTCCAGGGCCTCCGGGGTGTGAGGGGCGTCAGCATGGGGCAGGCCTGCACGCCGGGCGTGGTAGAGCCGGGACACCGCGGCGTCGCGGGGATCGCGAATGATCTCGAAGAACTTCGCCTCGGGGAACAGGCCGGTCAGCCGCTTGAGGTAGGTGGCGTAGGCGGGAGTCTTGTCGCCGATCCAGCGCACCCGCGGGTCGGTGGCTCGCGCCTCCATCCGGCGGCGGATGAAGATGCGCACGAGGTCGTCGAACTCGGACTGATCGATCGGCGAATAGTAGGGCTTGCCCTCATAGACCCGCCGGTTCACCAGCTGCAGTTTCTGATTGTAGTTGCGGACTACCTGGGCCAGCGGCGTGCTGAACTGGTCGATGAAATGGCCTTCGCCGGAGCAGACCACCTCGGGGTGAGCGTCGAGCACCCGCTGCAGCCATGTCGTCCCCGATTTCGGCGCCCCGCAGGCGAAGAAGACGTTGCGCGGGGAATTCTCAGGCGACGACATGCAATAGGCTCTCCGTCCACGGCCAAGCCGTCGGGTGGGTGAGCGCCGAGTAGTCGAATACGATCGGTCAGTTCAAGGTCTTGGTTGCCCGCCGTTGGGCGCGAAGACCTCGATGGCTTTCGGCAGCACCCTCAGTTCCAGCGGCGTCTCGGTGACGACGTCGCCGTCGAGATTCACCGGCATCGAGCCCCCTGTTCGGATCGTCATGGCGCGGGCGGTGGCGGTGCGGACCTCGTCCCAGCGAACATGTGCGCCGCGTTTGAACAGGGGCGCCAGCAGGGCGGCCTTCCAGAGGCTGCCGGGCTCGAGGCTGTAGAGCATCAGTTGGCCGTCATCGATCTCGGCGTCCTCGTGCACGGCCACCCCGCCACCGTGATAGCGGCCGTTGCCGACGGCCACCTGATAGCTGCGGGTCCGAAGGACAACGTGGCCGTCCGCATGATGGACCGAGATCTCGGCCTGGAACTGGCGGGCGCGACGCAGCACGCGAGCCGCCGCGGCCGCATAGGCGAAGCGGCCGAGGGCGCGCTTCTCTCCGGCCGCCAGGGCTTGGGCCACGTCTGCAGCGAGGCCCACGCTGGCGACATTGAAGAAGGGATGGCCATTGGCGAGGCCCAGGTCGATCCGCCGTGTGCGGCCCGCGGCGATGATTTCGGCCGCCTTCACCGGGTCGGCGGGAATGGCCAGGGTGCGGGCGAGGTCGTTGGCGGTGCCCACCGGCAGGACGCCCATGGGCTTCGCCGCCTCCATCAGCGCCGGCGCGGCGCCGGCCAGCGTCCCGTCGCCGCCGGCCAGGACCACCAGATCGGCGGCGGTGCCTGCCTCGGCGATGGCGGCTCGGCAGGCCTGGGCCGAACGGGTCGGCACGTCGCGGACAGTGATCCCCGCCGCCCCGAGCCGCTCGGTCACGGCGGCGAGCCAGTCGGCCGGGTTGGCGCCGTTGCGGACGAGAAGGGCGGTGCGGGACGGCATGGAAAGGCTCAACGGCCAGGGTGACGAAAGGCTCACAGCCCCTACAACACCCCGCCCGGCGCCGCCGAAGTCGAAGCGCCTCGCGCCGCCCTAGAAGTCCCTCGCCGCCGCCCGCACGGCGTTGATGAAGACGGTGCGGGCGATGGAGCGGTCGCGGCTGGTGGCTTCGGGCCAGGCGGCGTTGAGCACAATCACGAGCCGGTCCTCGGGGAAGACGGTGACCGACTGTCCGAAGATGCCGCGGCCCTCGAAGGCGCCGCTCGCCGGCATCCACCAGAAATAGCCATAGCCGCGCTCGGGCGCGCCGTTGGTGATCTGCGGCGTGGTGGCTTCCCGGACGAACTCGGGCGGGACCACCTGCTTGTCCCCGGCCTTGCCGCCGTCCAGCAGGAACTGGCCGAGCCGGCCGTAGTCGCGCAGGGTCATGGAGATGCAGCAGCCGCCGCGCTCATGGCCGGCCAGGTCGGTCACCCAGATGGCGTCGCGCTCCATGCCATAGGGCTTCCAGATCTTTTCCGAGGCGTACTCGGACAGGCTCTTGCCCACGGCGTTGGACACCAGGACGCCCACAAGGTCAGTCTCGCCGGTGTTGTAGGTGAACCGGGTCCCGGGCTCGTTGGCCCGGGGCAGCTTGCGCATGTAGCTGACCAGCGGATTGACGCCGGGCTCCAGGATCGCCGATCCGGCGCGGGCGACATCGGAATTGGGGTCGGTGTAGTCCTCGTTCCACTTCACGCCCGAGGACATCATCAGCAGCTGGCGGACGGTGACACCGTCGTAGCCAGAGCCCCTCAGCTCGGGGATGTAGTCGGTCACCGGCGCGTTCACCGAGGCGATCTTGCCGTCCGCGATGGCCGCGCCGACCAGGGTGGAGGTCACCGACTTGGCCACCGAGAAGCTGGTCCAGCGGTCCTCGGGCTTGCGGCCGAGGCCGTAGCGCTCGGCGATGATCTTGCCGTCCTTCAGGACCAGGAAGCCCGAGACGTTCTCCCTGGCCATGTATTCGTCCGACAGGGCGTCGGGCAGCATCCGCTCGGCCCGCGGCAGGGGTTTGGCCTCGCCGGCCTTGATGGTGTTGACGCGGTAGACCGTCTCGATGGCGGGGTACCAGGCCTTCTGCTGCTCGGGCGACCAGACGAGGATCGAGGGCGTGTCGGGCTTCAGCGCCTGCTGGGCGGCGGCGGGCGCGGCGAGAAGGGCCGCTGCAGCGGCGGCGAGAAGGAACGGACGCATGTGGTTTCCCCCGGGCAGGTTCTGGTTATGGCGGGCAAGGTAGAGCCTGCTCCGGCAAAAAGAACCCCCCGCGCCGGCGGGACTTGCGGTTTCCAACCGCGGCCTGGCGCGTTAGGCCGGACGCATGGCCGAGTTCGATTTCGATGCGGTGGTCGTGGGCGCGGGCGCCGTCGGGCTGGCTTGCGGCCTGGCCTTGTCCCGGCGCGGCCTGGTGGTGGCCGTGCTGGAGCGGGAGGCCGCCATCGGCCAGGGCGTCTCCTCGCGCAATTCCGAGGTGATCCACGGCGGCCTCTACTATCCCACCGGATCGCTGAAGGCGCGGTTGTGCGTGGCCGGACGCCGGATGCTCTACGCCTTCCTTGACGCCCACCAGGTCGCCTACGACCGCTGCGGCAAGTTGGTGGTGGCGACCAGCACTGAGGAACTGCCGCGCCTGGACGCCATCCTCGAACAGGCCCGGGCCAATGATGTCGAGGAGATGACGCGGCTCTCCAGGGCCGAAGCCCTGGCGCTGGAGCCGGAACTCGCCTGCGAAGGCGCGCTGCTCTCGCCCCAGAGCGGCGTGTTCGACAGCCACGGCTACATGCTGGCGATGCAGGGCGAGATCGAGGCGGCGGGCGGGGCGGTGGTCGTCTCGACGCCCTTCGAGGGGGCCGCGCCCCTAAGCGGCGGCGGCTTCGAGGTGCGGGCCGGCGGGGCCGAGCCGACGCGGCTAACCTGCCGCCATCTGGTGACCGCGCCGGGGCTCTCCGCCCAGGACGTGGCGGGGCGGGTCGAGGGCTTTCCCGCGGATCTGATCCCGAAGGCCCACTTCGGCAAGGGGATGTACTTCCGCCTGCAGGGCAAGGCCCCCTTCGCCCGGCTGGTCTATCCGCCGCCGATCCCCGGCGCCCTCGGCACCCATTACCGCCGGGACCTCGGCGGTCAGGCTGTGTTCGGCCCGGACCTGAGCTATGTGGACGCGCCGGACTATTCGGTAGACCCGGCCGCCGCCGGCGAGTTCTACCGCTACATCCGCAAGTTCTGGCCCGGTCTGCCGGACGGCGCCCTGGCGCCTGACTACGCCGGCGTCCGCCCCAAGCTGCACGGGCCGGGCGAGCCGCAGCCGGACTTCCGCATCGACGGCGAGGCGGCCCATGGCCTGCCCGGCCTTGTGGCTCTGTTCGGTATCGAGAGCCCCGGCCTGACTTCGTCCCTGGCCATCGGCGAGGAAGTGGCCGCCCGGCTCGGGCTGTAGGCCCAGCCGACCAGAGGGGCGGTTTGGCTTCCCCGGCGTCACCGGGCTCTACTCGGCCCCAGGGAGCGAAACATGAAGAACCGCATCACCGACCTTCTGGGCGTGCAGTATCCCATCGTGCAGGCGCCCATGGGCTGGATCGCCCGGGCGCAGCTGGCCAGCGCCGTGTCGAACGCCGGCGGGCTCGGCATCATCGAGACCTCTTCCGGACGCCTCGACGAGGTGCGCGAGGAGGTGCGGAAGATGAAGGGCCTCACCGACAAGCCGTGGGGCATCAATGTCGCCCAGGCCTTTGTCCGCGATCCGGACATCGTCAGCTTCGTGGCCGACCAGGGCGTGAGGTTCGTGACCACCTCGGCGGGCGATCCCAACCGCTACTGCGACGCGCTGAAGAGCAAGGGGCTGACGGTCTTCCATGTGGTGCCCTCCCTGGCGGCCGCCGAGAAGGCGATCGCGGCGGGTGTCGACGGCCTGGTAGTCGAGGGCGGCGAGGGGGGCGGCTTCAAGAACAGCCGCGAGGTGGCGACCATGGTCCTGCTGCCGCTGGTCTGTTCGAAGACCACCCTGCCCGTGATCGCGGCGGGCGGGATCACGGACGGCCGCAGCATGGCCGCAGCCTTCGCCCTGGGCGCCGAGGGCGTGCAGATGGGCACCCGGATGGTCTCGGCGTCCGAGAGCCCGGTCCACGAGAACTGGAAGCAGGCCATCATCGCCGCCAGGGAGACCGACACCGTGTTCCTGAACCGGCACGGGCCGGGGCCGGCGCTGCGGGCCCTGCGCACCGAGCGGACCAGCCGCCTGGAGCTGGAGCCGCCGGAGAACATCATGGGCGAGATGGCCCGGGTGCTCGACCTCTACTTCGGCGGCGACATGGAGGCGGCCATCGCCCTCTCGGGCCAGGTGGCCGGGCGCATCGACGGCATCAAGCCGGTGGCCGAGATCATCGCCGAGACGATCGCCGAGTTCGAGGCGGTCGCCGCGGACCTCGGCGCGAAGTACGGGCGCGGCGGCTAGATGCGGCGCTAGGGCTTGGGCGCCACGCGCAGAATGCGGCCCTGGTCGTTGTCGGTGGCCACATAGAGCGCCCCGTCGGGGCCGACGATGACGTCGCGCAGGCGTTCGCCCACCTCGGTGAGCAGGCGCTCCTCGCCCACCACCTTGTCGCCGTCGAGGGTGAGGCGGGCGAGATTCTTGGGGGCGAGACCGGCGATGAAGAGACTGCCCTTCCAGGCCGCAGCGGCGTCGGCCTCGTAGAAGGCCATGCCGCCGGGGGCGAGCACCGGATCCCAGTAGTAGATGGGTTGTTCCATGCCCGGCTTCTGGGTGATGCCCCCGGTGATCGGGCCGCCGGCATATTCGATGCCGTAGGCGATGGTGGGCCAGCCGTAGTCCTTGCCCTTGCGCACGATGTTCAGCTCGTCGCCGCCGCGGGCGCCGTGCTCCACCGCCCAGAGTTCGCCCGTGCGGGGATGGAGCGCCGCGCCGAGGACGTTGCGGTGGCCGATGGAGAAGATCTCGGGCTTCACCCCGGCCTGGCCGACGAAGGGATTGTCGTCCGGAATCGAGCCGTCGGTGTTGATGCGAACGACCTTGCCGAGCGTGCCCTCCATCCGCTGGGCCTGCATCCGCCCCTCGATGATGGAGCGCTCGCCGCCGGTGATGAACAGCTTGCCGTCGCGGCCGAACACGAGCCGGCCGCCGAAGTGCTTGGTGGAGGCCAGGGAGGGCGCCTGACGCCAGATCACCTGCACGTCCTCCAGGCGCGGCGCGCCGCCGGTGGTCACCAGTCGCGCCCGGGCGACAGCGGCGTTGTTCGTCCCGGCGCCCTTGGGTTCGGCATAGGCCAGATAGATCAGTCCGTTTTCGGCAAAGCCGGGATCGAGGGCCAGCCCCTGCAGGCCGCCCTGGTCGCGGGCGTCCACCTGCGGCACGCCCGTGATGGGGGCGGACAGTCGCCCGTCCTTGAACAGCCGCAGTCGGCCGGGCCGTTCGGTGATCAGCAGGGCGCCGTCCGGCGTAAAGGCCATGGCCCAGGGCTTGGCGAGGCCGGTGACATAGTCGCTGACCTCATAGGCCACATTGGCCTTCAGTTCGGGGGCGCGGGTCTGGCCGGGAAAGGCCGGCTGCTGCCCCTGGCCGTTGGCCGGGCGGGTCTCATAGGGCGCCGGCTGGCCGCTGGACTGGCCGCCGGATTGGCCGCCCGACTGGGCGCTGCTGGGCTCTCCCCCGCAAGCGGCGAGCAGCAGGGCTCCGGCGGCGGCGAAGGTCAGCGTCTTGGGCGTCATCAGGCGGGGCCTCCGAGCAGGGATGCGAGGGCGTCGTCGGGAGAAGCGTTCTCGAGATGGATTCGTGCCCAAACGGCGAAGAACAGTAACGGCCAGCGCCGCGCCTGGTCGCCCTCGCGCATCACCGCGGCGGCGTCGGGGATCACGCGGCGGACGGCCTCCACCTCGCCGATGCGGGCGGCGATGTCCCTCGCCCGCGGGGCGATCCAGGCGTCCACCGGCACGGTGAAGCCCTGCTTCTTCGCCCAGGGCTGGGCCGCGGGGCAGGCGCGCTCCAGCCACTTGCGCAGGATCCACTTGCCGTAGCCGCCGCGCACCTTGGCGGCGTCGGGCAGGCTCCAGGCGAACCGGGCCACCTCGGGGTCGAGGAAGGGCGTGCGTCCTTCCAGGCCGTGGGCCATCAGGCACCGATCCAGCTTGAGCAGCAGGTCGTTGGGCAGCCAGGTGGCGATGTCGGCCCATTGAGCCTGCTGCAGGGGCGAGAGGCCGGGCGGCGGCTTGGCCGCGGCGCGCCAGGCGGAAAGGGCGGCCGCATCGGCGCCCCGAGGCTCGGCGGGCCGTCCGCCCAGCCAGGCCGGGCGCAGCGCGCGGCGATAGCGCCCATAGCCGGCGAACAGCTCATCGCCGCCTTCGCCGGTGAGGGCGACCGTGAGCACGCCCTTGGCGGCCTCGGCGAGCCGACAGGTGGGCAGGGTGGCGTAGTCGGCGGTGGGATCGTCCAGGGCCCAGGCCGCCTGGGGCAGAATCCGCCAGAAGTCGGCCTCCCCGAATCGGATCTCGCGCCAGTCGAGATTCAGGGCCCGCGCCACCCGCTCGGCCTGGGCGCGCTCGTCGGCCGCGCCTTCGACCTCGAAGCCGCAGGTAAGGGCGGTGACGGGACGCTGATTCAGCCGGCTCATCAGGGTGGCGATGACGGCGCTGTCGACGCCCCCTGAAAGGAACAGGCCGTAGGGGGCGTCCGAGCGCTGGTGGACGCGCACGCTGTCCTCAAGCACCGCGTCGAGCTGGTCGAGGAGTTCGTTTTCGTTTCGGGCGACAGTCCTGGGCGCGGGAAGCCTGGGGGCGCGCCAGCCGCCGACGATGCGGCCGCCGCGCACCTCGACCACCTCGCCGGGGGCGAGGCGGCGCAGGCCCTGGTAGGGCGTGCGTTCGCCCACAGTGTAGTTGAAGCCCAGCAGCTCCCGGGCGGCCTCCGGGTCGAGTTCGGGGCGCATCAGCCCGGCGGCGAAGAAGGCCCGGGGCTCGGAGGCGAAGGCCAGGCCTCCGGCGTGCTCCATGATGTAGAGCGGCTTGATGCCGAAAGGGTCACGGGCCAGGAAGGCGCGGCCGTCGGGTCCGATCAGGCAGAAGGCGTACATCCCCCGCAGCCGCTCGAACGCGGCCTCGCCTTCCCGGGCGTAGAGATGCAGCAGGGGCTCGAAGTCCGAGCCCGTGTCCGGTTCGAGGCCGTGCGCCTGAACGAGCTCCAGGTAGTTGTAGATTTCGCCATTGCCGACCACCACGCCGCCCGCGGCGTGCAGCGGCTGCCAGCCGCATTCCAGGTCGATGATCGAGAGGCGGGCGTGCGCGAGGGCTGCGTCGGCCTGCTGTTCCAGCCGCACGCCGTCCGGGCCCCGGTGGCCAAGGGCGGCGATCATCCGCTCGGCGACGGGTTTGCTCCCAAGCTGGCCCCCGAGCTGGCCGGCGATGCCGCACATCAGGCGGCCCCGAAGTCGGCGAAGAGGCGCTTCCAGCGGGCGACGACGGCAGCTTCGGAAAAGTCGGTCTCCACCCGCAGTTCGCCATTGCGGGTCATGCGGGAGGCGAGCACGGAGTCATCCAGAACCTGACGGACGGCCTCGGCCAGGGCGTCGGGATCGTCCACGGGCGTCAGCAGGCCGTCCTTGCCGGGGGTGATCAGCGTCTTCGGGCCCTGCGATTCGGCGGCGACCACCGGCAGGCCGTGGGCCCAGGCCTGGATCACCACATTGCCGAGCGGCTCGTAGCGCGAGGGGAAGACGCAGACATCGGCGGCCCGATAGAGCGCCGAAGGATCTGTGCGCCAGCCGAGGAACCGCACCCGGTCCGCGACTCCCAGGGCCGCGGCCATGCCGTGCAGCTTGGCCTCCAGCGGGCCGGCGCCGGCGATCCACAGATAGGCGTCCGGCAGGCGGGTGAGGGCCTGCAGCGAGATGTCGTGGGCCTTTGATTCGTGCAGGCGACCCATGCCCAGCAGCAGGGGCGCGTCCTTCGGCGTGTCGAGGCTCGCCCTGTCCAGGGGCGGCACGTCGCTGGGCGCAGCGGCGAAGTTGGGGATGCAGCTCACCTTCCCTGCGGGCCAGCCCCGGGCCACGATCCAGTCGGCGATGTCCTCGGTGTTGGCCACCAGGTGGTCGAAGTTCCGGTAGTATTTGAGGTTGTAGTAGCCGCCGAGCCGGCCGATCCGGGCCCAGCCGCCGTGCCGCGGCCCCCGCGGCGTGTGGCGAGCGGCGCGATTCATCCAGGCCAGAGCCACCTTCGCCCCGTGGACCGTGGCGAATCCCGCCGTGGCCGGGCGGCTGATGATGTCCACCGGCCCGCCGAAGGGTAGGGCGCGAACCGGGACCCCGGCGGCCTTCAGCCGGGCCTCGCGGTCGGGGTGGCGGCGGATGGCGGCGGCCTGGGGCACGCCCGCCCGGGCCAGGGCCTCCACGAGGCTGACGAAGTAGGTCTCGGCCCCGCCGTCGCCGGCCGTTCCCAGGAGGTGGAGGACGCTCATCGCGGCCGCGACCCTAGTGTGCAAATCGCCGAAGCCCAAGCGCTTGAAGCGGTGAAGATGAACCCCTATAAGCCCCACCTCGCTTGAGGCGACCGTGGCTGGGTAGCTCAGCTGGTTAGAGCGGTGGATTCATAACCCACAGGTCGGCGGTTCGAGCCCGCCCCCAGCTACCACGGCTCCAGACCGAGCGTTCTTGGAACGCTCGGTCAGGAGGTCTCGCAGCGTCCCTTCGACGGTGATGTCAAGTTCAGCCCCCCGCTCGTCTGAGACCGGATTGATGAGCACGCGGTCGATCAATCCACGAACCGCGTCTTTTGTGCGACGGGCGGCTTCCGTGTTCCCCCGCGCCGTTTCCGGGAGGTTTGCCTCGAGATCCGCCACCATCCGCGCGTAGTGATCGGCAGCAGCGGGGTGGATCGCCACCGGCTGAGGGGCTTGACTGGTCTCAGCGAGGCGTTGCGCCAGATTAGCCTGCTCCTGTTTCGAGTTCTTTGAGGCGGTTCTTGATCGTTTCACTGCCTCCGGAAGATCATCGACGCGATAACGGGGGAGGACGTCGGATTCCGTTGCCTTCAGCAGCATATTAATTCGACCGCCTCCGAGGGGCGCTTGATGCTGAACATCCTGGCCTCCCTGGCTGCAAGCCGCTGAGGCCTTCCGAGTTCTCCGGGGGAAACAAACGGTCTCGAAGGTGCTCCGCGATCTAAAATTTATCGTTGTGAAAGAAGCTGACGCATCGGGGCTCGCAACCGGCCGCGGAGCCGGGACGAGTTGATCCTCGCTCTAGACGCCTACATGCGCACAGTAATGGTAGCATTCTGCGGTGACGCTTTAGGCCATCGCGTCTAGCCTTCCTGCTTCTTCTGACTCAGCCCGCGCTTTCATGATCGCCATTTGCGTTGTCTATCTCGTCGATGAGGCCATGGATGGCCTATTTTTCCGCCATCTTGCCCAGCTTGAGCGCTGCTCTGGTGGCGTGCCATTCACCGTCTATGCCGCCGCCCCGCGATTGGCTTCTAAGTATCGCGATCATCTTCGCAGTAGGTCGTATGTTCGGCTCTGCGACGTCGAGCCAACGGGGCTCCGCGGCTCCGCGGAGCATGCTTATTACCTTGATCAGCTCGTCAATCGCGCAGTGCAAGCCGGTTCGGAATACATTGCGACCCTAGACGTCGACAGTTTCCCAGTGGCCACTTCTTGGCTCGAGAGTTGCGTTGCAGAGCTACAGCAAGGTGTGAGTATGGTCGCGGTTCTGCGTCGCGAGAACGGCGATACGTCGGCGCCTCACCCGAGCTTTATGTTTTTCGCGCGCGAATTGTGGGAGCTTGAGGATTTGACGTTCGCGCCGCTCCCGCTCACCTCTCGAACGAGGGCATATTATAAGGCCACCGGGCAACACCGGTTCGATACGGGGGCTGCCTTCGGGCTGCTTGCGTATGAGCGGCACTTGCGATGGAAGGCGCTGCTTCGCACGAACATCTGGAATCCGCATCACATCATGGCTGGCATCTACGGGGATCGGGTCTTCCACTACGGTGCGGGAAGCCGCCCGAAGCTATTTTGGGCGGACTTGGCGCGCGCGCGACGCGAACGACCGAAGGCACCTAAGGCGGAGTTGATGGAGAAGGTTGTGCGCGACAATGAACCCATAGCGGCTGAGATTCTTGCCAATCTTGAAGCCGATTTTGACGGCTACATCGCTCGACTTCGGGGGAGGGCCTTGCCGGCCCCGATCTCTTCCATCGGCTGAGCGAAAACAGGGGGCGTTCGTCTTCTTCGACTACCACAAGCGCAGGCGCGGAGCAGAGTGTCGCTCATCCCGCTAACGTTATCGGGGGGGAGTCGTGCCGTGGCCAAGTGCAACGGTGCGTCGTTAACGCCGCATAGCACCCCGCGGATCGCCGATCATCTCGCGCCCCAGGCGGTGCGCGCCTGGCGGGGACTATCAAGCCGGAACATTTGTGATCTGGTCGGCGGCCGCTCCGCCGACAGAATCGCGGCGCTTGTCCTAAGCTTCGCTGCCGCTCACCCGGGAGGAGATGGGCCTCGCCGATGACAGAGATCCTGCGTCTGACCCAGGCCGAGATCCGGGCGCTTGACGCCGAGATGGAGGCCAAGGCTGCGGCCGGGAGCGTGCATCTGCGCGCCGGGAGCCTATCACCGGGCTCCCAGTCTGCGGCCGGGCTGGGCGGTTATCTGTTCATCGCCCTGGGCTCCAACCGCTGGGAAACGCGCTACCAGGGCGAGGTCGATATTTCGCCGGGGTGGTTCGCGGCCTGGGCGGCGCTGCTCGAACAACGCCAGGAGAAGGCCCGGCAGCTTGGCGTGGAGCTCTGGAATGTCGTGGTCCCCGAGAAGCAGGTGATCCTTCCGGAGCTGCGCTGGCGCTAGCCGCCATCCGGGGCGAAGCGGCCGTTTCTGCAACTGCTCGCCCGCCTGAAGCCGGAGCACCGGGTGCACTACTGCGCGGCCGACCTGGCGAGAGCCAAGGCTGAGGGGCCGGTCTTCCATGTCCTGGACTCCCACTGGTGCGCCTCGGTCGTGCTGGCGGCCACGGCCGGGCTGCTTGCGGGGATGCAGGTGGACGTGGACGTGGCGAAACTCCGGTTCGCCTACGCCCGGGAGGTTCGCGTCCATGACCTCACCAAGCATTTCTTCGTGGAGCCCCCAAGCTTTGAAGCGGGGCGCCTGCAGACCAACGGCGACATGCCGCACCGCTATGAGGCGCTGCTTGAGACCGGGCGCTACACCGGCACGCAGCTGAAGATCTGCAATCCGGACGCGCCCGATCCGCGCCGGCTGGCCATCTTCGGCGACAGCTATTCGTATGAGGCCGGCCTGCTCTACAGCCTCTCGGCCGTGTTCGCCGAGGTCTGGTTCCTGTGGAGCAAGTAGGTCGCCTGGCCCTTCGTCGAACGCGAGGGCGTCGATGTGGTGATCTGGGAAAGCGCCGAACGGTTCATGGCCGACCTGCCGAAGGCCTAGAGCGGCGTCGCTGCGGTCGGGCGCATCACGGCCTATTTCGCAGATCGCAGATATTCACACTCGCGTTAGTGAGTGTTGACTTGGGCGCTTGGCGCGTCGCATCGTCCCGCCATCACAGCCGGCGTGAATGACCGGCTGACAGGGAGGGACGGCCAGATGAAGGCGCTTCTATTCGGGACGGCGTGCGCGTTCGGCGCAGCCGGGACCTTGCTTGCCGCCGCGCCGGCGGCGGCTCAGACCGCCGCGGAGCCGCGGGCCGCCACCGATGTGGGCGAGGTGATCGTCACAGCGACCCGGCGGGCCGAACGTCTGCAGGACGTGCCGCTGAGCGTGACGGCCTATTCCCAGGAGACGCTCACCGCCAAGGGCATCGTCGGCTACGAGGGGCTGGCGGTGGAGACGCCGGGCGTGGTGCTGAACCGGCCCAGCGCCAACTTCAACAACTTCACCGCCCGGGGCGTGGCCACCAACGGCTATGGCGCGAACCTGCAGAGCACGGTGGCGGTCTATATCGACGAGCTGCCGATCTCGACGATCGGCAACACCACGGTGCTGGACCCAAACCTGTTCGACGTGGAGCGGGTGGAGTTCCTCCGCGGGCCGCAGGGGACCCTGTTCGGCTCGGGCTCGCTGTCGGGCGCCCTCCGGATCCTGACCCGCAAGCCCGACACCCGGGCCTTCGACGCCGCAGCGCTGGTCGACATCGGCATGACCGGCTCGGACAGCCTGCGCCAGCGCTACAACGCCATGGTCAACGCGCCTCTGGTGCAGGACCGGCTGGCGATCCGGGCCGTGGGCTTCGTGCGTAAGGAAGAGGGCTACGTCGACAACATCGGCCTCGCCCGGAAGGCCAATTCCAACGACCTGGACGCCTATGGCGGGCGGGTGTCGCTGCTGTGGGAGCCCACCGAGCGGCTGTCGATAAAGCTCCTGGCGTCCTATGAGGACAGCGAGCCGCGGGACTCTTCGCTGATCAATCCGAACCTCGGGCACGATACCCGGGCCAGCGACCGGTTCGACCTCTTCCAGGGCCAGCTGGTCAGCTACAACGCCACGGTCGAGTACCGCTTCGACGGGGCGCAGTTCACCAGCTCCTCGACGCTGTCGGGCTTCGACCAGAAGTTCTTCGTGGACCTGGCGGGCACCTTCCTGCCGGCGGGGGCGAGCCCCATGCCCACCAGCATCGCCTTCGGCCTCGACGCCACCGCCTATATGGACACCTTCGTAGAGGAGGTGCGGCTGGCTTCGGATCCCGGTGGCCGCTGGGACTGGGTGATCGGCGGCTTCTACCTCGATCGCCGGCTGGACGTTGACTACAACTATCGCTCGCGGCCGGACTACCTCGCGTTCCGCGGCTTCACCGGCCTGCCGGACGAATATTATCAGCGCCAGTACAACCACACGAACTCGCAGGAGCTCGCGGGCTTCGGCGAAATCACCTACCGCTTCAGCGACAGGCTCTGGGTGACGGGCGGCCTGCGTTACGGCGGCTTCGAAGCGCAGTCGTTCGTGGAGGGCGGCTACAACAGCAACTATCTGGCCGCCGCTCTGACGCCGGGCTTCACCGGGCCGCTGACGGTGACGCCGATCGCGCCCGTGACAGGCCTGAAGGCGAAGGAGACCGGCCCTTCGTACAAGATCAGCGTCTCTTACAAGCCGGTCCCCAGCATCACCACCTACGCCACCGTCTCCACGGGCTTCCGCACGCCGGTGGTCAACGGCTTCGCCGGCCGGACCAGCGTGGTGAATCCCAACGACATCATCATTCCGGCGGGCGCCGATTCCGACGACCTGACCAACTATGAGATCGGGCTGAAGGGGCGCTGGCTGGACGGGCGGCTGACCACCAACCTCGCCGCCTACTGGATCGACTGGAAGAACATCCAGGTGCAGGCCAACCGGGTGTCGGACTCGGTGCAGTTCGCCACCAACATCGGCAAGGCCTTCAGTCGCGGGCTGGAGTTCGAGATCGTCGCCCTCCCGGTCGAGGGCCTGGCCATCGGCGCCACCGGGTCGCTCAACGAGGCCGAGGTTTCCAAGCTCACGCCCACCGAAGCCGCCATCTCGGGCGCAGGCGAGGGCGTGCGGCTGTCCTCGCCCCGGTTCCAGGGGGCGGCCTGGCTCAACTACAGCTTCGACCTGACGTCCAAGGCCCGGGCCAATCTGTCGGCCACCGTCCAGCGGGTGGGCAGGTTCCCTGGCATGTTCCCGTACGTCCCAGGCCAGCCCGGGTTGCTGCAGCCGACCTACGACTACACGGACGCCTACACCAATGTGAACGCGGCCTTCGCCGTGGCGTTCGACCAGTGGACCATCGGGGCCTATGTCGAGAACCTGTTCGACAGCCGGAAGGTGACCTACGTGCACCCCGAGGCCTTCCTCGTCAGCCGCTATGCCGAGCAACGGCCGCGCACCATCGGCGTGCGCGTGGGCTACGACTTCTAGCCATGGCCGCGTCCGACGCCGCCGCGCCGCCAGCCAACGTTCGCCCGCTGAAGGGCGGCGGCTGGGTCCTGACCATCCTGTGCTTTGTCTATGTGCTGAACTTCCTGGATCGGCAGCTCCTGTCGATCCTGGCCAAGCCGATCCAGGACGACCTTGGGGTCACCGACGGCCAGCTCGGCCTGATCAGCGGCCTCTATTTCGCGCTGTTCTACTGCCTGATCTCCATCCCGGTGGGATGGCTGGCTGACCGGACGAACCGGGTGCGGGTGCTGGCCTTCGCCTGCGGCCTGTGGAGCCTGGCCACCATGGCCTGCGGCCTCTCGACTAACTATCCGCAGCTGGTGCTGGCGCGAATGACGGTGGGCGTCGGGGAGGCCGGCGGGGTGCCGCCGTCCTACGCCATCATCACGGATTACTTCCCGCCTGGGCGGCGGGGCACGGCGCTAGGCCTGTTCAACCTGGGACCGCCCATAGGCCAGGCCCTGGGCGTGGCCTTCGGGGCCGCCATCGCCGCGGCCTACAGTTGGCGCATGGCCTTCCTGCTGATCGGCGGGGTTGGCGTGGCCACGGCCCTGGCGGTGCTGTTCGGGGTGAAGGAGCCGGAGCGCGGCGGCCTGGATCGGGCGGCTGGCGTTCCGCCCAAGCCGCAGACCGGGCCGGACGGCTTCTGGCCGACGGTGCGGATGTTCGTCACGACGCCTGCGCTGCTGCTGGCCGCGCTGGCCAGCGCCGCCACCCAGATCATCACCTACGGGGCGGGCAACTTCACCACCCTGTTCCTGATGCGCGAGAAGGGCATGACCCTGGCCGACGTCTCGATCTGGTACGCCATCGTCGTGGCGGTGGGCATGGGCGGCGGAATCTTCGTCTCGGGCCGGGTGATCGACCGCTACACCCGCCGCACCCGAGCGGCCTACGCCCTGGCGCCGGCCCTGACCCTGACCCTGGCCATCGCACCGTACCTGGCCTTCGTCTGGGCGCCGACCTGGCCCCTGGCCCTGGTGTTCCTGCTGTTCCCCACCTTCCTGAACTATTTCTACCTCTCCTCGGTGGTGGCCTTGGTGCAGGAGGAGGTGGCTCCGCACCAGCGGGTGCTGTCGGGGGCCCTGCTGCTCCTGGTGATGAACCTCGTGGGCATGGGCGTGGGACCTACCTTCGTGGGGGCGGTGAGCGATGCGCTGAAGGCGGCCCATCCCGACAATTCGCTGCAGCTGGCCTTCTACGCCCTGACGCCCATTTACGCGGTGGCCATCGGCCTCTTCCTGGCGCTCGCCCGGGTCCTGCGACGCGAGGCGCGCCAATGATCCGGGCGCCGGGAGGCCCTTCGGCGGGCAGAAGCGCCGGGCTTCGCGCCTTTGAAACGCGGGGCCGGGAACTGCCGGGAGGCGCGACTTGACGGGGCGGATGGCGGGCCAGAAAGAACAGGCCGTGGCCGATACCCAGAAACCCCGCCGGCGGTCGAAGAAGGCGGAGCAGCGCGCCGAGTCGATGGAGCAGATCCTCGACGCCGCCGAACATCTCTTCGCCCGGCACGGCCTCTATGGGGTCACCCTGAAGGACGTGGCCCAGCGCGTGGGCGTCCACCATACGCTGCTGAACTACTATTTCGAGGACAAGAAGAAGCTCTTCGACGCGGTGTTCGCCCGGCGCGCCGCCGTGACCAGCGAACTGCGGATGAAGGCGCTGGATGACTACGAGAAAGCGGCCGCGGGCAAGCCCACCGTCGAAGGGGCGCTGCACGCCTTTCTCGACACGGACCTCGACCTCTACATCCAGGGCGGCGAGGGGTGGAAGAATTACGGGGCCCTGGGCGCCCAGGCGGCCAACACCCCCGAAGGGGCCGAGCTCATGGACAAGCACTTCGATCCCGTGGTGCTGCGCCTGGTGAGCATCCTCAAGCAGGCCCTGCCGGAGGCGGCGGAAGAGGACATTTTCTGGGGCTACCACTTCGTCACCGGCGCCCTGATGGTGACGCTGGGCCGCACGGGCCGCATCGACAAGCTGTCGAACGGCCTGTGCAAGTCGGACGACTTCCCCGCCATCAAGCAGCGGATGGCCCGCTTCATGGCCGCGGGGTTCCTGGAGATCTGTCAGGCTCGCAAGGCCGCCCGCGAGGGCGTGACGCCTTAGTCCAGGGCCGCAGAGAGCTTGCGCCAGAGGGTCTCGTCGAAGGCCTTGTCCGGGGCGGAGGCGCCCAGGCGCACCACCACCAGCCGGCGCGAGGGCGAGACGTAGAGCTTGCGATCCAGGGCGCCGAGGGCGACCACCAGGTCGGCGGGGGCGGACGGGATCAGCCGCCCCTCGGCCCGCCGGCCGTCAGCCCGCACCGTGTAGGGCGAGCTGTTCAGCCACCATAGCCGGCCATAGGCGGGATTGGCGGGGGTCGGCGTGAAGAGGGCGTCGAGCTGGGCCTCGGAGACGATCCGCCGCCCGTCGGCGCCCCTGCCGCGGTCGAGGATGACCTGGCCGAAGCGGGCGACGTCCCGGGGCGTGGTCACCAGGCCCGTCGGATTGCCGACGTCGCCGAGGGCGGCGGGCCGCTTGCGCCAGGCCGTCTCGGTCATTCCGGCAGGTTCGGTCAGCCACTCGCGGGTGATCTCGTCCAGCGGGCGGCGGGCGGCGGCCTCCAGCACCTGCTTGGTCACCGCGTAGACAGGGGTGTTGTAGAGGAAAACCCGGCCGGGCGGCGCGGCGTAGCCGAAGCTGGTGTCGAGGCCCGAGGTCATGGTCAGGAGGTCGATCACGCGGATGGCGGCCTCCTGTTCGGGAGCGGCCTTGGACCAGCCGGGGCCGATGTAGCGGGAAACCGGCTGCTCGAGGTCGAGCAGCCCCTTGTCCACCGCGATCGCGGCCAGCACCGCCACGAAGCTCTTCTGCTGGGAGGCGACGTCCTCCAGAAGCGCGCCCGAGGCGGCGGTCCCGTGGACGAAGCCGAGCCGGAAGGCCGGGACGGCCGGGGCCGGCCAGTTGGCTTCGGCCAGGACCTGGCCGTCGCGCATCACCAGGAAGCCCGTGGTGTTCTGGCTGCGGACGTATTCCAGCACCTCCTGCAGCGCGTCCGCGCGGGGCGCGGTCGCCGCCGTGGGGCCGGGCTGGGCCTGGGCGGCGGGGGCTGCGAGAGCCAGGGCTGACAGGACGGCCAGCGGCCTCAGAATTTCGCCCAGGCTGGTCATGCGCTGCCTCCGCGTTCGCCGCACGGCGGCGGCCAACTTCGCCATGGGAGATAGCGGCAGGTCCGGCGAGCCGCGACCTCGAAAAAGTCGCCGCACGCTCAGGTGTGCTCACAGCGCGGCGGCGTGGCGCAGGCGCGAAAACGCCCCCGGGCAGGGGGACCCGGGGGCGTTCCAGCTTCAGCTTGGACGGCCGCTCGTTAGCGGATCAGGCCCGCGCCGAAGAGCTTGGCGACCGAGCCGAGCGCGGCGCCCGACTGATCACGTTCCTTGATCGAGCCGCCGAAGGTGTAGCGGCCGCCGATGCGGAAGGTGTCGCTGTCGAACTTCAGGTCGTTCGAGTCGAAGTGGTCGTAGCCGACCACCACCGAGAACGGCGAGCCCGAGAACTGGTACTCGGCCTCGGCGCCCAGGGTCCAACCGTCGACGTCGCCGAAGTCGGTGTCGGCGTTCACGTAGCCGGCCGAGGCCTGGAGCTTGAAGTTGTCGCTCACATAGTGGCGCAGCTCGCCGCGGACGGCCCACAGGTCAGCGTCGCCGAGGTCGTCCGAATTGCCGTAGCCGGCCTGGCCGTACAGGCTGGTGTTCGGAGCCAGGTTGAACTGGCCGTCGACGCCCACGCCCCAGATGGTGACGTCGTCGCTGGTCTCGACGCCAGCGAAGCCGCCGACCAGGCCGTTGGCGACCTTGGTGTTCAGGTGGCCGGTCACGCCGAAGGCGGTGTCGCCTTCGTAGTCGGTGACCGCGCCGTTGATCGAAGCACCCAGCGAACCGGCGTCGAAGCGGACGGCGCCTTCAGCCTGGAACACGTCGGCGTCGGCGTCGCCGAGGACGGTGTCAGCTTCGACACGCGAGTAGTTGGCGCCCACGTGACCGATGGTTTGGGCGTTGGCGGCCACGGCCGACCCGAGGAAGGCCACGACGGCGGCCGCGGCGAACAGGTTCTTTTTCATTGTCAGTCCTACTCAAAGTCCCGAGCGATCGGGGGAGGAGGCCTGCAGCTAGGTACCGCTCACAGAACGCTCAAGGCGCGGCGGCATTCGGAACAAATCTTTGCCAGGGCAGTGTCGCCTTTTGGCAACAATCGACCCTCGATCTAATTAATTGTCGGTAAGGAAACCCCGATTTCGGCGCATTACAGAAATATCACGTTCTGCGAAATCGCGGTCAGGCCGCCGCCTCGCCCCATTCGTTCCACCCCAGCGGACGGGGCGTGCCCGGCAGGTACATGGTGTCGGCGCGGATGATGCGGAAGCCCGCCTGGGCGATGGCGGCGGTGACCGGCCTGACGAGGTGACAGCCCCCGGCGAGGCGGGACCACAGGGGGTCGAGGCGACGCTGCCAGGCCTGGACCCCAGGGTCCGGAGCGAGGCCGTGCTCGCAGAACAGCAGCCGCCCGCCGGGTTTCAGCACCCTGCGGGCTTCGGCCAGGGCCTGGGCCGGCGCCTGCACCGAGCAGAGGGTGAAGGTGCAGACCACGCAGTCGAAGCTGGCGGCCTCGAAGGGCAGGGCCTCCGCCGTCCCTTCCTCAACCCGCAGCGGCAGCCCCTCGGGTCTGGGGGCGGCCTCGGCCATGGCGCGCAGGGCCGGGGCGGGGTCGACCCCGGTGACGCTCTCCACCCGGGCCGGGTCATAGAAGGCGAGGTTCAGGCCCATGCCGACGCCGAGCTCCAGGACCCGACCCTCGGCCTTGGGGACCACCTTGGCCCGCTGCTTCATCACCGGCGGCGCCTGGCAGGCGCACTTCAGCAGGCGGGGCAGGACGTGGCGGTCGTAGAACCGGCCCATGGACTGGCGCTCCGTAACGATGACGGAGCAGCGTTACGCGAGGGGCGCGGCCTGTAAAGCCAAGCTATCGCGGCGGGTGGACCCGGGGCGCGGGACCCAGGGCGACCGGGCCGAGGGTGGTCTGGCCGGCCTGGAAATAAAGACTCGCCCGGGCCTGGTCGCCGGTCCCTGCGCGCGCAGCGACCACAGCGGCGGCGGCCTCGGCCTGCTCCTTGGGAATGGCGCCGGTCTCGGCCAGCGCCAGAAGGGCCCGCGGGGCCTGGCGCAGGGTGACCTCCATGGAGCCCGACAGCCGCCCGTCCGAGCTGACCCCGAAGCTGCCCGTGCTGGACCCTAGGGAGGCCTCGCCGGCGGTGAGCCCCGCCTGGCGCAGAGTCATGCGCCCGCCCGCGGCGGTCCAGTGGCGGACTGCGTCGGTCCAGTCCCCGCCCTTGAAGGTCGCGATCTTGGAGAGGGTGGCGTTCCACACCATCGACACCTGCTGGTCCCCGGCAAGGCGTCCGAGCAGGGTTCCGGATCGCGCCTTGCCCTCATCGACCTTGAAGGCGACCAGGGCCTCATCCAACTCCCGGTTGCCGCGCAGGTGGAACTCCACGCGCTTGGCCTTTTCCAGGCCGAACGGCTGGGCGCCGGCGGCGGGCTGGAAGGTCAGCTCCACGCCCTCGAAGGACAAACGCGGCGGGATCTCGGCGGGATGGGTGAGGCTGGCGCGGACCACCTTGCCCTGGACTGCTACCGGCCCGCCTTCGGGCCGGACGAAGGCGGCGCCCTGGGGGGCTGCGATGATCCAGCTGGTGGGCGAGGAGATGCGGGCGTCGGCCTCGATGCGCGGCGCCTCCAGGGCCCAGCCTGAAGGCTCGCGGATCCGCGGCTCCTCAAGAGTAACCGACAGGCGGAAGGGATAGCCGCCGAGGCTGCGGGATTTCCACGCCACGTCGTAGCCTGCCCCGCGCAGGGTCTCGACGGCGGCGTCCATGCGCGCCTGCGCCTGGCCCCGCAGCCAGAACCACCCGCCCGTCCAGGCGATGGCGAGAAGCGCGGCAAGCACCCAGGGAATCACCAGTCCCAGGCGACGGCGTTTGCGGGGCGTGGGCAGATCGGGCAGAGACATGCGGAAAGGGCGCTTTTGGCTTCAGGTCGGGATGTCGGACGAGCGTTGGGTTTTCGGCTACGGGTCGCTGATGTGGCGGCCGGGCTTCCCTTATCAGGAGCGTCTGGCGGCCACACTACACGGGCGGCGCCGGGCCTTCTGCATCTATTCGGTCCACCATCGCGGGACCTATGAGCGGCCGGGACTGGTTCTGGGCCTGGCGCCCGGCGGGGCCACCCGCGGGATGGCTTATCGCGTCGCCGAGGCCGACTGGCCCGAGACCTACGCCTATCTCAAGGAACGGGAGCAGCCGACCGAGACCTATATCGAGGCGTCCTCGTCGGTGCGTCTGGCCGACGGCCGGCGGGTGGCGGCCCTGACCTTCCTGTCCGACGTGCGTCATCCGCAATGGGCCGGGGCGCTCAGCCTCGAGCGCCAGGCCGAGCTGATCGCCGGCGCCAGCGGGCTTTCGGGCCGAAATATCGACTATCTGCGCGACCTGGTCGGGCATCTTCGCGAAGAGGGCGTGCGCGACGCCGCCATGGAGCGGCTGCTCGGCATGGTGGAGGCTCGCGAACTGGCCGCCTGACGGGGCTCGACCATCAGCCCTAAAGGGCCATCAGCTCGGCGGACTTGGTCTCGATGGCCTCTTCCAGGCGGCGCATGAACTCGGCCCGCTTGAGGCCTGGCGGGATGGGCTCGAGGTATTCGAAGACAATGACGCCCGGCCGGCGGATGAAGCCGTGGGCGGGCCAGTGGACGCCGGCGTTGGTGGCCACCGGACATACCGGCACGTCCAGCTCGCGGTAGAGGGCGGCGATGCCGGGCTTGTAGTCGGGCGGGGCGCCGGGGGCCTGGCGGGTGCCTTCCGGGAAGATCACCACCTGCTGGCCGCGCTCAAACCGCTCCTTACCCTCGCGGATCACCTGCCGCATGGTCTTGGAGCCTCCCGCACGGTCGACCACGATGGCCCCGGACTTGGCGGCGTACCAGCCGAACCAGGGGATCCACTTCAGCTCCTGCTTCATGACGAAGGCGGCGGCCGGCAGCCAGGTGTACTGCGCGAAGACGTCCAGCATGCACTGATGCTTGGGGGCGATCAGGGCCGGGCCGGCGGGAATGTACTGGCGCCCGCGCACCTCCACCCGAATGCCGCAGATCCGCAGCATGCCGGTGACGCCCCGGCCCCAGATGTGGAACAGGGCGAAGGTCCAGCTGCGCGGTCCCAGGAGAACCGGCGTGGCCAGGATCGCGAGCAGGGCGGTCCAGAGGTAGAAGAGGGCCACGTAGGCGAACGAGCGAATGGCGATCACGGGCTAGCCTTCTGCGGCGCCGCGTCCAGCGGGGTCTTGCGGGGGCCGAGGCCCAGCACCGCCTCGCGGCCGAGGATCGCCAGATACTTGCAATACTCCGTCACCATCAAGCGGGCGGCCCGGGGGCTGCGCCACCAGCGGCGGCTCTTCAGAGCCGGGGTGGGCACGGCGTAGGTCTGCAGCCGTACGCCCGAGCCGTGGAAGACGGCCTGCTGCTCCAGCATGGCCCGGGGCATGTGGTAGTCGGCGGTGACGATGATCAGGCTGGTGTAGCGCATGGCCAGCGCCCAGTCGGCGGTCTCGCGGGCGTTGCCCACCGTGTCGGCGGCGGTGAAGCCGAGGTCCACGCAGCAGTCATAGAGGCGACGCACCGCGCGGGAGACGTTTCGGATGTCCTCGCGGCTGGCCTCGCGGTTGACCCCGGACACCAGCACCCTCTGGCCGTAGCCGTCCTCCAGCAGGCTGATGGCGGCGGAGATGCGCTGGTCCGAGCCGGCGCCGGTGAGGGCGACGATGCCCTGGGCCCGCTCGGGCAACGGCGCCGGCGTCGACTGCTGGACTCGGGCGGCGAAGGCGAACAGCCCCGCGAGCCAGATCAGCGCCAGGACGAGGAAGGCCGCAACGGATTTCATGGCGTCTTATAACGCCCGGATCAGCGCGGCGGCGGTCAGGCGCGCGGCCACGGCGGCTACGGCCGCCGCCAGCAATGGGGCGGGCAGGCAGGCCAGCAGGTCGATCCAGGCGATGGGCAGGGCCGGCGTCAGGCCCTGGCCGCCGCCGGCTAGGCGAAGCATGGCGCCAAGGCCCGCCGCGGCGGCTGCGCCCAAGGCGCCGGCCACGGCGGCGATGCGGGCGAAGCGCAGCTGGAACAGGGTGGCGATGTAGCCGTCCTCGGCGCCGGTGAGGTGCAGCACCTCGACCACGTCCTTGCGGGCGGCGAGCCCGGCCCGGGTGGCGAAGGCGATCACCGCGCCGGCGGCCAGGGCGATCATCAGGAAGACGCCAGCGCCGGTCCAGCGGACCACGCCCGCGGCCCGGCGGATGTCGTTGATCCAGATGGAATGGTCGTCGACCACGGTGTCGAGGCCCTGGGCGTTCAGGGCCTTGGAGAGTTCCTCGGCGGTGGCCGGCTCTTCCGGGTCCAGGGTGACGGCCACGAGGCGCGGCACCGGCAGGTCCTCAAGGTCGCTCATGTCGCCGAGCCAGGGCCGGACCAGGTCGTACGCCTTCTCGCGTTCCAGGGCTCGGGCCTCGGCCACGCCCTTCAGGCCGGCGAGGGTTTCGGCGGCGCGGGCGGCGGCGGCGTCCGGCGTCTCGCCTCCGCGGGCGCGGACGATCACGGTGGCCTCGCCGGTGAGCTGGCTGGCCCAGCCGCCGGCGGCGCGGTCGGCGGCGATGACGCCCATGGCCGTGAGGCAGGCCAGGAAGCACAGCACGGCGACCACGAAGATCAGCGCCGGGTCGCGGGCGTCCTTCTCGGGGAGGAAGGAGGCCGGCCGCCAGCGTTCGAGATCGAAGGGCGCGCCGCTCATTCCGCCTCGCTCCGGTCGGCGCCGGCCGCGACGGGGCCCTGGGGCGGCAGGGCGGTGATGCGGCCGCCCTCCAGATGCAGCACCGGCTTGTTGGACCGGGCCACCAGGTCCTGGTCGTGCGTGGCGATGACCACGGTGGTCCCGAGCCGGTTCAGCTCAACGAACAGGCGCAGGATGCGCAGGGCCATCTCCTGGTCGACATTGCCGGTGGGCTCGTCGGCCAGCAGAATCTCGGGGCGGTTGACCACGGCCCGGGCGATGGCCAGGCGCTGCTTCTCGCCGCCGGCCAGGGTGGGCGGCAGGGCCAGCATCCGGCGGCCGAGCCCGACCCAGGCCAGCAGTTCGGCCACGTCGTTGCGGTATTCGGCCGGCTTATAACCGGCGATGCGCAGGGGCAGGGCGGCGTTGTCGAAGGCCGAGAGGTGGTCCAGCAGGATGAGGTCCTGGAACACCACGCCGATGCGCCGGCGCAGGCGCGGCAGCTGGCTGGACGTGAGGCTCTGGGTGTCCTCTCCGAACAGGCGCACGACGCCCGAAGACGGCCGGGCCGCCAGGTAGATCAGCTTGAGCAGCGAGCTCTTGCCGGCCCCGGAGGCTCCGGTGACGAAGTGGAACGATCCGCGGCGCAGGACGAAGTTTAGATCGGACAGCACCTCGGGGCCGCGGCCATAGCGCATGGCCACGCCATCGAAGCGTACGATTTCGTCGGCGGCCTCGCGGGCCGCCCCGGCGTTCGGCTTTCTGGACATGGAGACCGAAATCGGCGACCTCGGAGTGAGGGTGCTGGAGCGTCCGATTCGGCGGCATGATACTGACCTGTCCAGACTGCGCCACCAGCTATTTCGTGGACGATGCGCGCATCCCGCCGGAAGGCCGGACGGTGAAGTGCTCGTCCTGCGGCGCGAAGTGGCGAGCCATGCCGGAGCCCGTCTCGCCGCCCGAGCCTGAACCGTTCGCAGAGGTTTCGGAAGCCGAGCCCCCCGAAACCGAGCCCGAGGCGCGGCCGGCGCCGATCCCGCCTGACGACATCATCGCCGAGCCCGCGCCCGCCTCAGCCCTGCCGGCCGAAGAGGCGGCCCCGCTGGTCGCCCCGCTAAGCCGCAGTCGGACGACTGCCAGGTCCAAGAAGAAGCCCCGCCGCGGGGCCGTGGTGGGCTGGGCCGCCGCCGCGGCGGTCGTCGCCGCCCTGGCCGGGGCGGTGGTGTTCCGCGAGCAGGTGGCGCGTCTCGTCCCTGCGTCCGCCCGGCTGTTCGCCGCCGTGGGCCTGCCGGTCGACCCGCTAGGCCTGACCATCGACGAGGTGCGCTCGGTGGCCTCGCTCCAGGGCGGGCGTCCTGTCCTGTCGATCACCGGCGCCATCCGCAACACGCGCAATCAGACGGTCACCGTGCCATCCTTGCGGGTCAGCCTGCTGGACCGCGCCGGCAAGCCGGTGTCGGTGAAGATCGCCCGGCCGCTGAACCCCGAGGCTCCCCCCGGGGCCAAACGCTACTTCGCCATCGTCATTCCGGATCCGCCGGCCGGCTCGGCCAGCCTGGATATTGTTTTCGAAGCGCCGGCTGCACCCGCCACGGGCGAGGCCCTGGAAGCCCGCCTGGGGGCGGATCCGCCGAGTCCTGCGCCTGAGCCGGAGGCGCCGGCGGCCGGAGGCGACCATGGCTGAGGCCGCCCCCGTCGTCCTGCTCTCGGAAGCCGAGATCGCTGAGCGGGTGGAGGCCCTGGCGCGGCGGATCGCGCCCCGGATCGACGACGACACGGTGGCGGTCTGCCTACTCACCGGCGGCCTGTGGTTCTGTTCCGATCTGATGCGGGCGCTGGCCCGCCAGGGGCGGCATGTACGCTTCGACGCCCTGTGGCTGGCGTCCTACAAGGACGAGCGCCAGTCTAGCGGCCGGTGTGAGGTGCGCGCCGACCTTCAGCGGCCTATCGCCGGCCGCAAGGCGCTGGTGGTGGACGATGTGTTCGACACCGGCCTGTCGCTGTCGGAAGCGGCCCGTCTCGTGCGCGATTCCGGCGCCAGCGAGGTGCTGACCGCGGTGTTCGCGGCCAAACCCTGGCCCTCGCCGCGGCCGATTCAGCCGGACTTCGTGGCCTGGGAGGCGCCGGCCCGCTTCCTCATAGGCTATGGCATGGACTCGGCCGGCAAGATGCGCGGCTTGCCCTACATCGGGGCCCTGGACTAGCCGCAGCCCCGAAGGCGCGCTGTCAGGCGAGCCACGGCGCCGAGGCTTCCCGGGCCAGCATGTCCTCATAGGTGGGCCGCGGGCGGACGACGGCGAACTGATCGCCCTTTACCAGCACCTCGGGAACCAGCAGGCGCGAGTTGTACTCGCTGGACATGGCCGCTCCGTAGGCGCCGGCGGTCATGAAGGCCACGAGGTCGCCCGAGACCAGGGGCGGCAGGGCGCGGTCCCGGGTGAAGGTGTCCCCGGTCTCGCAGATCGGGCCGACCACGTCGTAGGCGACCGGCTCGCCCTCGCGAGGCTTCACCGCCCGGATGTCGTGATAGGCGTCGTACATGGCCGGGCGCAGCAGGTCGTTCATGGCCGCGTCCAGCACCAGGAACCGACGCCCCTCGGGGCGCTGGTGGACGTGGATCACCTGGGCCAGCAGAACGCCGGCGTTGGCGGCGATCATCCGTCCCGGCTCGAAGGCCAACTGCACATCCAGGCCGGCGGTGGCCCGGGCGATCATGGCGGCGTAGTCGGCCGGGGATGGCGGTTCGGGCTGGTTGAAATAGGGCACGCCCAGGCCGCCGCCGAGATCGAGGCGCTCGACCCGAAGCCCCTCGGCCTGCAGCCGCTGGACGAGGCCGCGCATCTTGCCGAACGCCTCCTCCATGGGGGCGAGGTCGGTGATCTGGCTGCCGATGTGGCAGGCCACGCCCAGGGGGCGAACGCCGGCCATGTTCGAGGCCTTGGCGTAGAGCCGCTCGGCCTCGGAGAAGCTGACGCCGAATTTGTTGTCGGACTTTCCGGTGGAGATCTTGGCGTGGCCGCCGGCCCCCACGTCGGGATTAACACGGATGGCGACGCCCGCCCGCTTGCCCAGCCGCCGACCGACCCGGTCGATGAGCTCCAGTTCGGGCTCGGACTCGACATTGATCTCGGCGACCCCGGCCTCCAGGGCGAAGGTCACCTCGGCCTCGGTCTTGCCGACGCCCGAGAAGACGATGCGCTCGGGCGGCACGCCCGCGGCCAGGGCCCGGCGGATCTCGCCTTCGGACACCACGTCGGCCCCGGCCCCCAGGCGCGCCAGGGTGCGGATCACCGAGACATTGGGATTGGCCTTGAGGGCGAAGGCGATCAGCGGCTCGCGCAGCCCTGCGCTCGTCAGCGCGTCGCGAAGGACGGTGAAGTGACGCTCAAGCGTGGCGGAGGAATAGACATAGACGGGCGTGCCGACGGCCGCGGCGATGGTCGCCAGCGGCACGTCCTCGCAAAAGAGCTCGCCGTCGCGGAGCTCGAAATGATTCATCGGCGGGGTTGGGCGTAAGGGTCGGGCAGGGCGCCTTGCGGGGCGGTGCGGGTCGGGTTCGGCGCGGTGCCCTCGATGGGCAGGGTGCGCGGCGGGGCCGGATCGGTGCTTCGGTCGCGCGGATCGACGGTGTCGACCGGGCGGCTGGGATCCTGCCGGCGCTGGGCGTTGTCGGCTTCCCGGGTGGTGTTGCGGCCGGCGCCGAACAGCGGGCCTGGGCGTTCGAGCTCGCCGACCTTGCCGCAGGCCGAGAGCCCGGCGGCGCCGGCCATCAGGAGCGCGAGGACGGCGATGTGGGTCTTGCGGCTCATGCCAGGGTTTCCTTCCAGCGCTGGATCTGGGCCCGCACCTGCTCGGGCGAGGTTCCACCGTAGCTCTTGCGGCTGGCGACGGAAGCCTCCGCAGTGAGGACATCATACACCCCGGCGGTGATGCCGGCGTTGAGCTTCTGCAGCTCTTCCAGCGGCAGACCCGACAGGTCGACGCCCAGCTCCTCGGCCCGCTTCACGGCGGCGCCGGTGACGTGGTGCGCGTCGCGGAACGGCAGGCCCAGCTCCCGCACCAGCCAGTCGGCGAGGTCGGTGGCGGTGGAGAAGCCAGAGCCCGCGGCCTTGGCCATGTTGGCCACGTTGGGCTCGAGGTCGGCCACCATGCCGGTCATGGCCAGCAGCGACAGCTCCAGGGCGTCGAAGGCCTCGAAGGTAGGAACCTTGTCCTCCTGCATATCCTTCGAATAGGTCAGCGGCAGCCCCTTCATGACCACCGCCAGCTGCTGGAAGCTGGCCAGCAGGCGACCGGCCTTGGCTCGGATCAGCTCGGCGGCGTCGGGGTTCTTCTTCTGCGGCATGATCGAAGAGCCGGTCGTGAAGGCGTCGGAGAGCTTCACGAAGCCGAACGGCGGCGTCATCCAGATGACGATCTCCTCGGCCAGTCGCGACAGGTGGATGGCGCAGATGGAGCCGGCCGCCAGGGCCTCCAGCGCGAAGTCGCGGTCGGAGGTGCTGTCCAGGGAATTGGCGGTAGGGCGGTCGAAGCCCAGGGCCTTGGCCGTCATGTGACGGTCGATGGGGAACGGCGAGCCGGCAAGGGCCGCGGCGCCCAGTGGGCATTCGTTCATCCGCGCCCGGGCGTCGGCGAAGCGCGAGGCGTCGCGGCCGAACATCTCCACATAGGCCATCAGGTGGTGGCCGAAGGTGACGGGCTGCGCCGGCTGCAGGTGGGTGAAGCCGGGCATGATATCGGCGGCGTGGGCCTCGGCCTTGGCGAGCAGCGCGCGCTGCAGGGCCTTCAGCTGGCCGATGGTCCGGTCGCAGGCCTCCCGCACCCACATGCGGAAGTCGACGGCCACCTGGTCGTTGCGCGACCGGGCGGTGTGCAGCCGGCCGGCGGCAGGCCCGATCAGCTCGCGCAGACGGGCCTCCACGTTCATGTGGATGTCTTCGTATTCGTCGCGGAACGGGAAGGTTCCGGCCTCGATCTCCGCCTGGATGGTCGCCAGGCCCTGCTGGATCGCGGCCTCGTCCTCGGCCGAGATCACGCCCGTGGCCCGCAGCATGGCGGCATGGGCGCGGGAGCCGGCGAGGTCCTGGGCGGCCAGCCGCTTGTCGAATCCGACGGAGACGTTGATCGCCTGCATCAGGTCGGCGGGCTTGCCCGAGAACCGCCCGCCCCACATAGCTTGTCCAACGGGAGCCGGGCCCGCCGGAGCGGTCCGGCCGGGCGCATGAGAGGAGTCGTCGGTCATATGAGCGAAGGTCCAGCGGCCAGCAGAAAACCCAGGGGAATCCTGACTTGGGCCCTCTGGGGCGCAGCCCTCCTGGGCGTCGCCGCGGTTCTCTACATCATCGCCCAGGCTTCCACCAAGCCGCAGCCGCCGGTGGTCGCCACCGGGCCCAAGGCCGAGTCGCCCACGGCCGAAAAGACGCTGATGAGCAAGTGGAACACCGAGGCCGCCGGGACCCCTGCCACCGACTATGTCTTCTATGACGAGGCTGGCCGACCGACCCGGGTCGGCGACCTGAAGGGCCAGGTCGTGGTGCTGAACATCTGGGCGACCTGGTGCGCGCCCTGCAAGGTGGAGATGCCGACCCTCGCCAAGCTGCAGGCGGCCTACAAGGGCAAGCCCGTGGCGGTGGTGCCGGTGAGCATCGATTCCGAAAGCGCTGGGGCGGAGGCGAAGCTGTTCATCGCCCGGAACGACCCGCTGAAGTTCTACCACGACCGCGAGATGAAGCTGCCGTTCAGGCTGCAGCCGCCGGCGCAGGGCGCGCCGACGACCATCATCTACGGCAAGGACGGGCGGGAGATCGGTCGGGTGGCCGGCGAAGCCGACTGGGCCGGCGCCGAGGCCCGCGCCTTGATCGACAAGGCGCTGGCCGCCGACTGACGGGGGCCGCTCAGCCCGCCGTCGCGGGCTCGGCCTGGGCCTTGGCCGCGGTCGCCGTTTCAGCCGCGGCGCCGGTCAGGGCGCGCAGGAAGGTCACCAGGGCGCTGCGCGCCTCCGGCGCCAGCCGCTCATAGGCCGACAGCAGCTCGAGGGCCCCCGGCGTGCGCAGGCGGGTGAGCATGTCGAGGTCCTGGGCGGTTTCCTCGCTCGGGCCGTCGAACACGTCCATCAGGTCGGTGACCCGACAGCGAAGCGCCCGGGCGATCTGCACCAGACGCGAGAAGGAAATGCGGTTGGCGCCGTTCTCGTACTTCTGAATTTGCTGGAAGCTCACGCCGCATTGCTCGGCGAGCGCTTCCTGCGACATGCCGATGGTCCGGCGGCGAATCCGGATCGCAGCGCCCAGGGCGATATCCATCGGATCCGGCGCCTTCACAGACGTCTCGGACATGTTCGTCTCCTTCGGCTCTAGAGACCTGCACGTCATCCGCGAGAACTGCGTTATCTCAACGTGAGGTCACTTAAGACCGTTGTTCCACACCTGAAAAGCCCCAGCGACTAAGCAAAACTACCAGGGGTGGCGGAGGACACGTTCCGGACGCGGTGGCGGTTAAGCACTTGGTGACCGAGTCAGCGCCCACTCGCACGGGTCGGGGCAGCAGTATCTAGGACCCATGCGAGTCATTCGTTCTCATCCTCCTTTCGACCACGGCGCCGCGCTGCGCGTGCCGCCGCCGCACGATCAGAAGGGCTGGGCTGTGCTGTGGAGCTGGCTGGGCGACGAGGCTCAGTCGGTGGCCGAGGCTGCGGCTGTGCAGGTGCGCACGCCCGACGGGCCGATCGTGGCCCACTGCGGCGACTGGATCGTGCTGTCCCATTCCGGCCGCTTCCATGTCGCCCACACGGCCCGGGCCTGCGACGCCTGAGGCGGGGGCTGAGGAGCCCCCGATACGGGCCGGAGCGTCGGCCCTAGTCCCGGGCGAAGACCGCGGCCTCGCCGGTCTGGCCGGCCGCAGCCATATGGGTGGGAACGTCGGCGACCATTTCGGCGGTCATGGTGGTCCGCTCCAGGCCCCGCCACGGCAGCGAAAAATCGGCATAGGCCGTGCCGTCGGCGGCGCGACCGTCGAACGAATGGATGCTGATGCGCTGACCATCGACGATCAGCGCCACCTGCTGGCCAGGCGCCGGCTCGAAGCCGCGGGCCCAGATGCGGATGCGAAGATTGTCGTTCGGTCGCCACGAGCCGACCGCCAGGACCGACAGATCGAGGCGCGGGGTGGTTTGCGGCGCAGCGACGGCCATGGCCGTCGGCGCCGTCTGGGCGACGGCGGCGCCGGCCTGCATCACGAGCAGGGCGGCGAGCGGCATGAGGAAGGAGATACGGCTGACGCGCATGGCGCGCCGCGTCTACGGATCCGCCGCGAAAGCGCACGATAGGGGAACTACCTAAGGCCGGGGGGCGTCGGCCGGCAGCTACCCAAACTGTGGAAGTGGGCCGCCCCTGGCGGGTAGATGAGGACATCTCGCGAGCCGGCGTCTAAAGCCACATGAGCCCAAGTCCGGAGCGAACATCCGTGCTGCCGCGAGCCCAGGTTGACGAGGTGGCGCGCCGGTTCGCAGCGCCGCTGAAGCGCTACTTCGGCGCGCGGGTGCGCCCGGGCGTCGACGTGGACGACCTCGTGCAAGAGGTGTTCCTGCGCCTGGCCCGGCGCGCCGAAGGCGGGGATCTGCAAGCCATCGAGGGCTATGTGTTCGCTGTCGCCAACAGCGTCATGACTGACAGCTACCGGAGCGCCGCCCGGCGCCTGCCCGCGGGGTATGACGCTGAAACCGGGCTGGAGGCGCGAACCGACGCGGAGGAGCGCTCGCCGGAGCGCATCCTGCTCGGCCGCGAGGAACTGGCGGCGGTGGAGCGCGCCCTGCTGGAATTGCCCGAGCGGACCCGCATCGTCTTCGCCCTGAACCGCTACGAGGATTTCACCTATCAGGAGATCGCCGCGAGCCTTTCCCTGTCGGTGAGTGCGGTGGAGAAGCACATGATGCGCGCGCTGGCGCACATCGCTCGCCGACGGAGGACGCTGTGAGGCCGGTGGAAGGAAGCGCCGACCTGCACGACCTGGCCGCCGGCTGGTTTGTGCGCAGCCGGGCGTCCGACTGGTCGGAGGCCGAGGCGGCCAGGCTGCGGGCCTGGCTCGACGAGAATCCACAGCATCAGGCGAGCTTCGATGACGTGGCCGACGCCTGGGCGGCGAGCGCCGAGGCCGCAGCATCCCCGGCGATGCAGAGCCTGCGGGCTCAGGCCCTTTCGACCGCCCGCCGGCGGAAGCGGCGGAGCCTGCCGCCGGCGGCCCTGGCTGCGGCCGTGCTGGTGGTGGTGGTCCTGGCGGGCGTCCTGGCCGCTGCGCGCTTCACAGCGCCGGCGGGCGATGTGCAGGTCTATCGAACCGATGTGGGCGAGCGGGCGACGGTGACCCTCGCCGACGGCTCCCAGGCGATGCTGAACACCGCGAGCGAGCTGGCGGTGGAGTACAGCCGCAAGCGGCGAAGCCTGCGGCTGATTTCGGGCGAGGCCTGGTTCGACGTGGCCAAGAACCCAGGCCGCCCGTTTGTGGTCACGGCGGGGGTCCACACGGTCACCGCCACGGGGACGTCCTTCAACGTCCGGACAGCATCGGACGGCCTGCAGGTGGCGGTCTCGGAGGGGCGCGTCGTGGTGGCCGCCGCCGACCGGACCGAGCTGGCGGCAGTGAGCGCTGGCCAGCGCGCCGACGTGCGGGGGGGCAGCGTGCGCTTGGCCGCGGCCGGACCGGTGGCCGGCGACTGGCGCGGCGGGCGGCTGCAGTTCGACGCGGTCACCCTCGGCGAGGCTGTGGCCGAGATGAACCGCTACCGTCGCACCCCCGTGGTTATTGATGATCCGGGCCTGGCGAGCCTGCGGATCAGCGGCGTGTTCGAGGCGGGCGAAGGCTCGGGCTTCCCCGACGCGCTGCCGCTCACCCATCCGGTGCGCGTCACCCGCTCGGCCCAGGCCATTCATCTGGGCTGGCGGATGCCGAAGAAAATTTCGTCCGGAGGGTGAGGGGCTTTCGCAGACCAGCGTCCTTCAACCAGCCAAACCAAGGTTGGGGGACACTCGAGGATGCATTTCGGGATCAAGGCGCTGGCGCTGGCGAGCGCCGCAGTGGCGGCCTATGCCGCGCCGGTCTTCGCTCAGACGGCGCGCGCCAACTTCGACATTCCCGCTCAGGCGATGGAGACGGCCCTGCGCCAGTATGCGCTCCAGTCTGGGCGCGAGGTGCTGTTCGATCCGGCTCTGGTCGCCGGCAAGCAGGCGCCTGGCCTCAAGGGCGAGCATGACGTCGCCGTGGCTCTGGACCAGCTGCTGCGCGGCTCCGGCCTGCGCGCCCAGGCGGCCGGTCGCACCATCGTCATCGCCCCGGCTCCCACCCGGGTCTCCAATCCCGCTCCCGTCGCGGCCCAGGCGAGCGCGCCTGCGGTCGCGGCGGCCGAGCCCCCGGCCGCTGTCGACGAGATCGTCGTGGTGGGCAGCAAGATCGCCGGCGCGGCCCTCACCGGCGCGCTGCCGGTGTCGGTGGTCGACCAGGCCCAGATCCAGGCGCAAGGGGCGGCCAGCACCGGCGAACTGATCGGCCGCCTGCCTCAGAGCGGCGCCCAGGCCTTCAATAGCGGGGTCCAGGGTCCGAACAATGCTCGTGGCGACGTGGCCTCGGCCAACCTCCGCGGCCTCGGCTCGGGCAATACGCTGGTGCTGCTGGACGGCCGGCGCATGGTTTTGCACCCGACGAGCCAGCAGGAAGGCGGCACAGTCCCGGTGCAGATCGTCAACCTGAATGCAATCCCGGCCTCGGCCCTGCGCAGGGTCGAGGTGCTGCGCGACGGGGCCAGCGCCCTCTATGGCTCGGACGCCACCGCCGGCGTGCTGAATTTCGTCCTCGACCGCGACTTCGAAGGCGCGCAGGTCACCGCCCGCTATGGGGCCTCGGAAGGTACGAACTTCGAGGAGCAAGACCTGTCGTTCAAGCTCGGCGGCTCGCTAAACGAGGGCCGCACGCACGTGGCCGTCTTCGGCCAGATCTTCCACAATTCCGACATGCCAGGCGCGGACCGTGACTATGCGGCCACCGACGACCTGAGCGGCCGTGTGGACGCAAAGTACGCGGGCTATTTCAACCGCACCCAGAGCCAGTCACCTTGGGCCACAGCGCGGGTGGCGACGCCGATCACCGGCCTGGGCGCCAGCTTCACCACCTTCCTCTTCCAGCCCTGCGGCTTCACCGGATCGCGCGCCGAAACCGCCACGCCGGGCGTCTGCCTGAACGGAGGCTCGTCCACTCTGCCGTCCAGCCTCCGGACCGATGAGGGGCCGGTGCGGACCATGATCCCGCGCACCACCCGCGGCAGCGTCATGGGCGTCTTCGACCATCAGCTGACGGGCGACATTACGGTCTTCGGCGACCTGCTCTACTACCGGGCCAGCGCCTATGCCGAGCGCGGCGGCAGCACCCTGCTCACCGACGCTCCGCTCGTGGTGTCCAAGGATAACCCCTACAATCCGTTCGGCAGCGGCCCTGGCCGGCTGGCGGCCTACACGGGTCCGGCCCAGGACGTAACCCTCGTGGGCTACAATGTGCTGGACGTCGGCAACCGCAGCTTCGACGTGGACAATCACCAGTACCGCGCCGTTCTCGGTTTCAAGGGCGAGCTGGGCGGTTGGAGCTGGGAGACCTCGGGCGTCTGGAGTCGCGCCAAGACGATCGACACGGAGCACAATCGCGTCAGCAACACGGCTCTGCAGGCCGCCCTTCAGAGCTCGGACCCGGCCACGGCCTACAACCCCTTCAACGGCGGCGACCCGAGCACCCCGCGCTTCGGTGACGCCACCTTCAACCCGGCGGCCGTTGTCGACCGGCTGAGGATCGACGTGACCCGCAAGAGCGTCACCAAGCTCGGCCTGCTCAACGCCGAGGTCTCCAATCCGGCCGCCCTGACCGTGTTCGGACGCGACATCGGCGTCGCCTCGGGCCTGGAGTGGCGCTACGAGAGCTATGACGACTACCGCGACCCGCGGGTGAACGGGACAATCAGCTACGTCACGCCCACCGGCGCGCGAACCAGCGACGTGGTCGGCACCAGCCCTACCTTCGACACCCACGGCGACCGCAACGTGCTGTCGGCCTATGCCGAGCTGCGCTCGATGGTGGTCCGGCCCGAGGATGGCGTGCCGCTGATGCGCAGCTTCGAGGTGCAGGCGGCGGCCCGCTATGAGCGCTACGGCGACACCAAGGACGAGGTGCTGAAGCCCAAGATCGCCGCCAGCTGGGAAGTGAATGAGGTCGTGAAGCTGCGGGCTTCCTATTCCGAGGCCTTCCGCGCGCCGAACCTGGAGCAGATCAACGCCGCTCCGGCGGTGCGGGTGCAGCAGAACCAGACCGACCTCTATCGCTGCGCCCTGGCCCAGGGGGCGACCACCATCGCAGCCATCGACCGCAGCGCCTGCGCCGCCTTCAGGGGCGATGTGTCGGAGGCCCGCTCGGGCAACGACCGGCTGAAGGCTGAGGACAGCAAGACGGTCAGCGCGGGCCTGGTCCTCACCCCGATCCGCAATCTGGTGCTGACCGCCGACTGGTGGCGCATCAAGCAGACGGGGCTGGTGGGTGTCCTCTCCACCCAGGACCAGATCAACCTGGACGCCATCCGCCGGCTGGAAAGCGGCGGCTCGAACCCGCTGGTGACGCGCAATGCGGCGGGGCAGGTGACTAATGTGCAGGCCATCTTCCAGAACCTGAACGCCCGCACCGTGGAGGCGGCGGACTTCGGCGTGGGCTATCTCGTGCCCACCGACGGCTTCGGCGACTTCCGCTTGAACGCGGAGATGTCGGTCTTCGGCAAGTTCCACCAGTCGCCATCGCCCGAGGCGGCAGCCCTGGTGGCCGCGGGCCTGTCGACGGCCGCGGGCGGCTCGCAACTGGGCCTCAACGGCAATCCGAGGACGCGGGCCTCGGCGACCGTGATCTGGACGGGCGGCGACTGGCAGGTCACCGGCAGCGCGGTGCACATCTCCCGCATCTACGACACTAGCGCCCTGAACTTCCCGGTGAAGTCGTGGACGACCTTCAACGCCGCGGTGCGCTATGCGCCGTCGGACGGTCCGCTTGAGGGCTCCTCGGTGCGGCTGGGGATCAACAATCTCACCGACAGGGATCCGCCGCTCGCGAACCAGCTCTTCGGCTTCTACACCAGCCTCTACAATCCGCGCGGACGGTTCTGGTACCTCGAAGTCTCGAAGAGCTTCTGATGGCCCGAACCCTGTTGGGACGCCTGGCGGTCGGCGCCCTCGCGGCGCTGGCGGTCGGCGGCGGAGCCTTGGCCGCGCAGCCGGCCAAGGCTCCGCCGCGGTTCGACTACATCCTCGACTATGAGGCGATCCATCACCCGGCGATCGCCCGCGGAGGCATGGTGGTCAGCCAGAACGCGGTGGCGTCGAAGGTGGGGGCGGACATCCTCGCCCGGGGCGGCAATGCCGTGGACGCCTCGGTGGCGACGGCCTTCGCCCTGGCGGTGACCTTGCCGCAGGCCGGCAACCTGGGCGGCGGCGGCTTCGCCCTCATCCATATCGCCAAGGAGGGCCGCACCTACGCCCTCGATTACTATCCGCAGGCGCCCCTCGGCACGACCAGGGATCTGCTGCGTGGCGCTGACGGCAAGCTTGATCCGGCCAAGCGCTACTCCCACCTCGGCGTCGGCGTGCCCGGCACCGTGCTGGGGCTAGCGGAGATGCACCAGCGCTACGGGCGGCTTCCCTGGCGCGAGGTGGTCGAGCCGGCGGTGCGGCTCGCCGCGGACGGCATCCGGGTCACCGACCAGCTGGTCTACGGTCTCGCGCTGCAGCGGGAAGGGCTGATTCTGGACGCCCCGACAAAGGCCAGTCTCTTCAAGCCCGATGGTGCGGTCTATCGGCCTGGCGAGATCCTCCGCCAGCCGGAGCTCGCCTGGTCTCTCGGCCAGGTGCGAGACCATGGCGCGACGGCCTTCTACGAAGGGGAGCTCGCCCGGCGGGTGGTGGCTGGGGTCCAGGCCGGCGGCGGGGTGCTGTCCATGGAGGACCTGCGCGCCTATCGCGTCCGCTGGGCAGACCCGGTGACCTGCGACTACCGCGGGGTGGCGATCGCCTATGTCCCGCCGCCGTCGGCGGGCGTCCTGCTCTGCGGGCTGATGAACGTCCTCGAACGCTTCCCGATCGCCGAGTACGGCCAGAACAGCGTCCAAGCTCTGCACGTGACGGCCGAGGCCATGAAGCTGATGTTCGCCGACCGGTCGCGGTTCATGGGCGGCTATCCGCATTACAGTCCGCCGGTGAAGGGCCTCACCAGCAAGGCCTATGCGGCCGAGCGCGCCAGGCTCATCGACCCACAGCGGGCGATGGCGGCGGCTGCTCTGCCCGGGGACCCGCTGCTCTACGAGAGCCGCGACACCACCCATTTCTCGGTCGCTGACGCCCAGGGCAATGTGGTGTCCAACACCTACACTCTGGGCTCGTCCTATGGGGCGCATGTGATGGCCCCGGGCACGGGCTTCTTCCTCAACGACGCCATGGCCAACTTCAACTGGAGTTCGGCCGAGCCGGCCAACCTGCCCGAGCCCGGCAAACGGGTGATCAGCACCATCACCCCGCTGATAGCCTTCCGGGACGGCAAGCCCTGGCTCGTGTCCGGCACGCCGGGCGGGACGCGGATCATCTCGGCCCTGGCCCAACTGCTGATGAATCTGATCGATCACCGGCTGAACGTCGCCGAGGCCACCGCTCGGCCGCGGATCTTCCAGGCGGCGAGCGACACCCCGGTGGAGTTCGAGCCGGGCTTTCCGCCCGACATCCTCAGGCTGATGGAGGCCCGGGGGCATAAGACCCGAACCTCGCTGACCATGGGCTCCACCCAGTCGATCGTCATCGAGGACGGGGTCTTCTACGGCGGTTCGGACGGCCGTCGGCCGGACAACCTCGCGGCGGGAATCGACTGAGGCGCGTGCGCCGAGGCCTGGCGCCTCGGGCGCCTTAGCCGTGCTGACGCCGCGTCCAGGATTTCTTCGGGTGCGCGGCCGGGGCGGCTTCCTACCTCTGGCGTGACCGTCGTTACGCGAGGACCAGTCATGCCCAGCCTCTTCGACCCCATCCAGGTCGGCGACCTCACCCTCAGGAACCGCATCATCATGGCGCCGCTCACCCGGCGCCGGTCCGGGCCTGAGCGGGTGCCGGGGCCGCTGATGGCCGAGTACTACGCCCAGCGCGCCTCGGCCGGCCTGATCATCAGCGAGGCCACCGCCGTCACCCCGATGGGGGTGGGGTACGCCGACACGCCCGGCATCTGGTCGGACGAGCAGGTGGAGGGCTGGAAGCCAGTGACCCGGGCCGTGCACGAGCAGGGCGGCCGCATCTTCCTGCAGCTGTGGCATGTGGGCCGAATCTCCGACCCCAGCTTCCTGGGCGGCCAGCCGCCGGTGTCGGCCAGCCCCATCGCCGCCCGGGGCCACGTCAGCCTGCTGCGGCCCAAGCGGCCGCATCCGGTCCCTCGGGCGCTCACCCTGGGCGAAATCGCCGAGGTCGTGGCGGCCTATCGGAAGGGCGCTGAGAACGCCAAGCGGGCGGGCTTCGACGGCGTCGAGCTGCACGGCGCCAATGGCTACCTCCTCGACCAGTTCCTGCAGGACAGCACGAATCGGCGGACCGACGCCTATGGCGGCCCCGTGGAGAACCGCGCCCGCCTGATGCTGGAGGCGGTGGACGCCGCCATCTCGGTGTTCGGCGCCGAGCGCGTGGGCCTGCACATCGCGCCCCGCGGCGACGACCACGACATGGGCGACAGCGATCCGCAGGCCACCTTCGGCTATGTGGCCCGGGAGGTCGGCAAGCGTGGCATCGCCTTTCTGTTCGCCCGCGAACACCTGGGCGACGACCGCATCGGCCCCCAGCTGAAGGCGGCTTTCGGGGGCGTCTATGTGGCCAACGAGGGCCTGACGGGCCGGGCCGAGGCGCAAGCGCTGCTGGATGCAGGCGAGGCGGACGCCGTGAGCTTCGGCCGCCTGTTCATCTCAAATCCGGACCTGGTCGAGCGGTTGCGCACCGACGCGGCGCTCAATCCCTGGGACGTGAAGACCTTCTACGCCTCGGGGCCCGAGGGCTATGTCGACTATCCCGCCCTCACGTCTGAAGCGGCGGCCTGAGCCGGGTGCCAGCCAACGAGATCGTCGACCTCGATCCGGGCGAGCTGACGGCCGGTTTCCGCACCGCCGAGGCGCCTGTCCCGGGCGGTGCGCCCGCCCTGAAAGGCCCTTGCGCAGGGGGGCGGCAGGCTGCCGCAGTTGGGCGCCGAAAAAAGGGTGTTGACCCGCGGAAAGGGTCCGCCTAAAAGCCCGCCTCCGCCGACGCGGTGCCCCACCGGGCCTCGCGGCGAAACGGAAAGCGCCACTTGCGTTTCGGTCCAAACGAGAGCATGTGGCGGCTTCGGTCGAAACGGACGTTCGCTTGCGGATGTCTCGTCGGCCAGGCGGCCTGGCCGCCAAGGGCGCACTGGTTCAGGCTTCGGCCGGCCGCGCGTCTCACGCGACAAAGCGCTCTGCGCATGGGGTTCGGTCTCCGGGCTCCAGGTCTTTGACATCGTTGATTAGGAAAGAGAAACGCAGGCGGCGGCGTCCTGGCGATGGAGCTAACCGCTCTATCTCGACGCTGACTGTGACTGCGGTCTCTTGAAGACACCATGAATATGGCTGGGCTTTGGCCTGGCCAAGATTTGTGGGAACTCGTCAAGAACTACGCAGACTATGCCAGCCGGTTCCGCAAGGGACTGGTTACGCTGAAGTCAGAACGTCAACTCAACCTGAGAGTTTGATCCTGGCTCAGAGCGAACGCTGGCGGCAGGCCTAATACATGCAAGTCGAACGGCTCTTCGGAGCAGTGGCGGACGGGTGAGTAACGCGTGGGAATGTGCCCTTAGGTACGGAACAACCCAGGGAAACTT
>NZ_JCANTT010000017.1:0-215390 GCF_059568645.1 Phenylobacterium composti DSM 19425
ATCCCCGAGATCATCGAGTTGTGGTTCAGCTCGTCCGAGAACACCTGCAGGCCCGGCAGGATCTTGTAGAGCGTCGACAGCGTCGCCTCGTTGGACACATAGCCCGAGGTGAACAGCAGCGCCGCTTCCTTGCCGTGCAGATCCGCCAGCTCGCGCTCCAGCTCCACGTGATAGCGCGTCGTCCCCGAGATGTTCCGGGTGCCCCCCGAACCGGCCCCAGCCTCCTCGATGGCCTGGTGCATCGCATCCAGCACCACCGGGTTCTGGCCCTGGCCCAGATAGTCGTTCGAGCACCAGACCGTCACCTCGGCCTGCGTCCCGTCCGGCTTCGTCCACGTCGCCTTCGGAAACTCCCCTCGATGACGCTTCAGGTCCGCAAACACACGATAGCGACCCTCGGAGCGGATGTTCTCCAGAGCGGTGCGGAAGGCAGACCTGTAATCCATCGACTTGATTCCGACCTTGGGCGAAGCGGTCGGCCCCTGAGATACGGCAGCCTTTTGGCGCCGCGATTTCACATTGTCCACAAACTCGGACGTCGCACGCGGCAGGTTCGCCACCCGCCCCGTCGAATTCGCCCGCGCCGCGACGCCGCCCGGCGGGCGCTGCGCCCCGAGCTTGACCACGAGACTCGGCCTCACCGACCTGCTATCATCGAACACGGTTCCGGCGTCGCCGGTGTCCACTGGTTCCGGCCAAGGCGTTCGGGAGTGGTGGCGGTTTGAGTGCAGAAGGTATCGCCAGGGCGCGGACGCCTGTCCGCGAAGCCCCCCTGGAGCCTGAGCGTTGGTGCGACGCCCCCGACACCGCCGACGCGTTCGCCGGCGCCTGTCGCGCGCCGTCCGGCCCGCTGGCGGCCCTGAACGGCCAAGGCGAGATCATCCAGCACTGGATCACGGGGACGGCCCCCGCCGACCGGGAGGCCATCGAGGCCTATGGCCTGGCCGATCCCCAGGTAAAGCCCGGGCTGCGCCTGGGGCTCGCCGGCGGGGCGCTCGAACCGGGGGCCGAGCAGGCCTTCTCCCGCCTCGCCCCCGAATTCCAGGCCGCGGCCCGCCTGCAGATCACCCTCGCCGAGGTGCGGAACCGGGCCAGCCTTGAGGCCATGGAGGCCATGTCCGCCCCGGCGTTCCTGCTCACCGAGACGGGCGTCCTGGCCGGGCTATCCAGCGCTGGCGAGGCCATGGTGCGGCAGGGCGCCGTGGTGACGATCCGCCACCGCCGGCTCGTGGCCGCCCTGGAAGCCGACCGGCCCGCCCTGGCCGCGGCCATCGACGCCGCCATCGCCGCGGCCCGGGGCGAGCCCGGCGGTCCCACCTCCTCCCTGGCCCTGCGGCGTCGCTCCGGCGTCGGCGGGGCGGTGTTCGACATCCATCCCCTGCCGGGCGAACGCTACGGCTTCGGCGCGGGCGGCGCGGCCCTGGTGGTGGCCCGGGTTCCGCCGGGGCGGCCCGAACCCGACGTGCTGACGCGCCTCTACGGCCTCTCCACCGCCGAGGCCGAGGTGGCCAACATGATCGCCGAGGGCGCCTCGCCCGAGGAGATCGCCGCCGCCCGGGGCGTCGCCAGATCCACGGTCCAGTCGCAGATCAAGTCGATCTTCGCGAAGACCGAGGTCAACCGGCAGAGCCAGCTGGTCCGCCTGCTGCGCGACCTCGTCTGACCGCGCGGCTCAGGTTCAGGCCGCAGGGGCCTTGCCGCGCAGCAGCTCGAGGATGGCCGAGAAGTCCTTGCCCCCGCCGCCCAGCCGCTCGAACAGGGCGTAGAGGCCTTCCGCCGCCGCCCCCAGCGGCGTGGCCGCGCCGGCCCTGGCCGCCGCCTCCTGGGCGAGCTTCAGGTCCTTCAGCATCATCGCCGTGGCGAAGCCGCCCTCATAGCCGCGGTTCGACGGCGCGCTCGGCACCGGCCCCGGCCAGGGGCAATAGCTGGTCAGGCTCCAGCACTGGCCCGACGACTGCGAGCTGATCTCGTAGAATTTCACCGGATCTAGGCCCAGCTTCTCGGCCAGGGCCAGGGCCTCGCACACCCCGATCATCGAGATGCCGAGCACCATGTTGTTGCAGATCTTGGCCGCCTGTCCCGCCCCGTGGTCGCCGGCCCAGATGGTGGCCCGGCTCATGGGGGCGATCACCTCCTCCACGGCGGGGAAGTCGGCCTCGTCGCAGCCCACCATGAAGGCCAGGGTCCCGGCCTCGGCGGCCGCCGTGCCGCCCGAGACCGGAGCGTCGGCGAAGCGGAAGCCGTGCTCCCGGGCCTGGGCCGCCACCGCCCGGGCGCTCTCCACGTCGATGGTGGAGCAGTCGATCAGCAGGGCCGTCCTGGGCGCGTGAGGAAACACCTGCTCGGCATAGACCTGCCGGACGTGCGGCCCCGCCGGCAGCATGGTGATCACCGCGTCGGCGTCCCTCACCGCCTCGGCGGCGGAGGCCGTCGTCGCGCAGCCCGCCGCCGCCGCCCGCTCCAGGGCCGCGGCCGACAGGTCGAAGGCCCGGACCTCCCGGCCCGCCTTCGCCTGGTTGGCGGCCATGCCGCCGCCCATGTTGCCGAGGCCGATGAAGGCGATCCGCAGGGGGGTCTTGGCGTCGGTCATGGGGCAAGCTCCGGAAGCGGGGTCCATTCCTCGTCGGGCGGCAGGGGCGCGAAGATCTCGTCCAGCATGGCCTCGGTGACGCCTTCCAGCGTCGCCGGGCTCCACCGGGGCGCATTGTCCTTCTCCACGATCACCGCCCGGACGCCCTCGATGAAGTCGTGACGGCGCACCACCCGGGCGCCGATCCGGTATTCCATGGCCATGTTCTCGGCGAAGGTCCGGGCCTGGGCGCCCAGGCGCAGCTGCCGGAAGGCCACCTTCATGGTCTGGGGCGACTTGGTCCCAATCACCTTCAGCTGCTCGGCCGCCCAGTCGCCGCCCGCCGCCAGGGCCTCGACGATGGCCTCGACGCTGTCGCCGGCGAACAGGCGAGCGATCTCGTCCTGATGGGCGGCGAGCGGCGGCCGCCCCGGATCGGCCTCGAACTCGGTCAGCAGGGTCTCGGTCCGCTCGGGCTCGGCCACGATGGCGGCCTTCAACGCCTCGACCTTGGCGCTCTCCACATAGTCGGTGGCGATGCCCAGGAGCTCACAGTCCGCCGCCTTGATCCGCGCCCCGGTGAGCGCCAGCCACAGGCCGATGTGGTCGGGCATCCGGCTCAGGTGCCAGCCGCCGCCCACGTCCGGGAACAGGCCGATCCCCGTCTCGGGCATGGCGAAGGTGGTGCGCTCGGTGGCCACCCGGAAGCGGCACGGCCGCGACAGGCCCACGCCGCCGCCCATGGTCACCCCGTCCATGATCGCCACCGTCGGCTTCGGATAGCGAAACAGCAGATCGTTCAGCCGATACTCGGTGTGGAAGAACTCCCGGGCCTCGGCCCCGTCGCCCTTGCCGCTCTCGGCCAGCATCCGGATGTCGCCCCCAGCGCAGAAACCCCGCTCGCCGGCGTGGTCCAGCAGCACCAGGGCCACCGCCGGATCGTCCTTCCACGCCAGCAGCGCGGCGGTCATGTCCCGGCACATGGCGGTGGTCAGGGCGTGCAGGGCCTTGGGCCGGTTCAGGGTGATGCGGCCGACGCGGCCCTCCACCCGGGTCAGGACTTCAGCTTCGCTCATCCGCGCAACAGCTCCCGGGCGATGATCACCCGCATGATCTCGTTGGTGCCTTCGAGGATCTGGTGGACCCGCAGGTCCCGCACGATCCGCTCCAGCGGAAAGTCCTTGAGGTAGCCATAGCCGCCGTGCAGTTGCAGGGCCTGGTTGGCCACCTCGAAACCGCCGTCGGTGGCGAACCGCTTGGCCATGGCGCAGTACTGGGTGGCCTTCGGGTGCTTCTGATCCAGGGCGTGGGCCGCCCGCCGCACCATCAGCCGCGCCGCGTCCAGCTCGGTGGCCATGTCGGCCAGCCGCCACTGCAGCCCCTGGAACGACGCAAGAGTCTGGCCGAACTGCTTGCGATTGCTCAGGTATTGCCGGGCCACATCAAGGGCGAAGCCGGCCCCGCCCAGGCTGCATGAGGCAATGTTGATCCGCCCGCCGTCGAGGCCCGCCATGGCGAACTTGAAGCCCTCGCCCTCGGCGCCGATCAGGTTCTCCGCCGGCACGCGGCAGTCATCGAAATTGACCTGGGCGGTGGGCTGGGCGTTCCAGCCCATCTTCCGCTCCTGGGCCCCGAACGAGAGCCCTGGCGTGTCTTTCTCCACCACGATGGCCGAGACGCCCTTCGCGCCCTCCCCGCCGGTCCGGGCCATGACCACATAGAGATCCGAGGTCCCGGCGCCGGAGATGAAGGCCTTGGAGCCGTTCAGCACATAGTGGTCGCCGTCCCGGCGCGCGGTGGTCTTCAGGGCCGCCGCGTCCGAGCCCGAGCCCGGCTCGGTCAGGCAGTAGGAGGCGATCAGCTCCATGGTGCAGAGCCGCGGCAGGTAGCGCCGCCGCAGCGCGTCCGAGCCGAACCGGTCGATCATCCAGGCGGCCATGTTGTGGATCGAGATGAAGGCCGCCACCGGCACGTCGCCGTAGGACAGCTGCTCGAACACGATCGAGGCGTCCAGGCGCGAGAGGCCCGAGCCGCCCACGTCCTCGCGCACATAGAGGCCGGCAAAGCCCAGCTCGGCGGCCTTGCGCATGACGTCGACGGGGAAGTGCTTCTCCTCGTCCCAGCGCGCCGAATGGGGCGCCAGCTCGGCGGCGGCGAAGGCGCGCGCGGCGTCCTCGATGGCCCGCTGATCTTCCGTCAGGTTGAAGTCCATGGCTCGGGAGTGGAGCGGCCCTGACCCGGTGTCAATCTGACGTTGCGGCAGCGTCCCTTGGCGTCAGCCCCTGCTGGCGCATCCGCCAGACCAGCTGGTCGAAGCGGTCCTGGCCGAAGAACGGCTCTCCCCCGAAGGTCATCATCGGCACGCCCCAGTGGCCGGCCGCGCGCTGGTCCTCCTGGTTCTTCTCGACAATGGCCCGGAAACGATCGGGATCGGCGTCCACCGCCGCGGCCAGCTCGTCCCAGTCGAGCCCCGCCCGCGCGGTCGCCCGGGCCAGGTGGTCGCCCTCGTGCCAGTTCTCCACCTCGCCGCTCCAGATCACATGGCTCACCTCGCGCAGGAACGGCAGGCCGCGCCCCCGCTCGGCCGCCGCGACGCCCAGATGCGTCAGCCGGTGGATGTAGGGCTGCGGCACGCGGTAGTCGCCGTCCATGCCCCGCTGCACCGGATCGGGCCGCGCCCAGCGGAACGGCAGCCCCAGGAACTCGGCCTCCCGGAAGACGTCGACCATGAAGTAGCGCAGCCACAACGGGTCCTGCTTCTCGAAGAACTCCGGCGTGCGCACCGCCAGCGGATAGACCGGCCGCACATTGCAGCGCACGTCGTACTCGGCCTCCAGCGCCAGCAGACGCGGCGTCACCATGTAGGAATAGGGCGACCGGAACGACCAGTAGAGGTCGTAGCTCAGGCTCATTGTCATCCTCCCCGTTTTCGCCCGGCTTAGCACGACAAGGGGGACTTGCCTTCCGCCCCTTTCAGGGTCCAAAGCCCCGCCATGACCCGCGCTCCCCTCGCCGCCTACCCCGCCCTGCGCCTGCGCCGCCTGCGCCAGGCCGACTGGATCCGTCGCCTCGTCCGCGAGACCGTGCTCACCCCGGCCGACCTCATCTGGTCGATGGTGGTTCACGAGGGCGAGGGCGAGGTCCCGGTGGGGTCCATGCCGGGCGTCGCGCGCCTCTCGGTGAAGGAGGCCGCCAAGGCCGCCAAGGAGGCCAAGGCCCTGGGCATCCCGGCCATCGCCGTCTTCCCGCACATCGACGGCGCCAAGAAGGACGCCCGCGGCAGCCAGGCGGCCGATCCCAACGGCCTCGTCTGCAACGCCGTGAAGGCCATGAAGGACGCCGCCCCCGAAGTCGGCATCATGTGCGACGTGGCCCTCGATCCCTTCACCGACCACGGCCACGACGGCCTGATCGAGAACGGCCGCATCCTCAACGACGCCACGGTGGAGACCCTGGTGGCCCAGGCCCTGGTCCAGGCCAAGGCCGGCTGCGAGATCCTCGCCCCCTCCGACATGATGGACGGCCGCGTCGGCGCCCTGCGCACGGCCCTGGAGGGCGAAGGTCTGCAGGACGTGATGATCATGTCCTACGCCGCCAAATACGCCTCGGCCTTCTATGGCCCCTACCGCGAGGCCATCGGCTCCGGGAAGCTGGGCACGGGCTCGGTGGACAATCCGGGCGACAAGAAGACCTACCAGATGGACGCGGCCAACACCGACGAGGCCCTGCGCGAGGTGGCCCTCGACATCGCCGAGGGCGCGGACATGGTCATGGTCAAGCCGGGCCTGCCCTACCTCGACATCGTCCGCCGCGTGGCCGACGAGTTCGCCGTGCCCACCTTCGCCTTCCAGGTGTCGGGCGAGTACGCCATGCTCATGGCGGCGGCCCAGAACGGCTGGCTGGACGAGGAGCGCGCCATCATGGAGAGCCTGGGCGCCTTCAAGCGGGCCGGCGCGGCGGGCGTCATCACCTACTTCGCCCCGCGCGCCGCGCGGCTGCTCGGCGCGTGATCGTCGAGGTCGTCGGCGCCGTCATCCGCGCCGCCGACGGCCGCGTGCTGCTGGTCCGCAAGGCGGGCGCGCCCCGCTTCACCCTGCCCGGCGGCAAGCGCGAGCCCGGCGAGGACGACCTGACGGCCCTGGCCCGGGAGCTCGACGAGGAGCTGGGCGTCCGCCTCGTCGCGGCCGAACTGCTCGGCCGGTTCGAGGCCCCGGCCGCCAATGAGCCCGGCGCCACCGTCCGCTCCTGCGTCTATCGCGCCGAGATCGAAGGCCGGATCGCCATCGCCTCGGAGATCGAGGCCCAGCTCTGGGTCGATCCCGCCCGGCCGCCGGAGGCGCCCCTGGCCCCGCTGCTCACCGGCCAGCTCCTCCCGCGCCTGGCCGCCGAGACACCGCGCCCCTAGGCTGACGGCCTCGCGGCAGCCAGCCAGTCCGCCAGGATCGCGTTCACCGCCTCGGGCGCCTCCTGCTGCACCCAGTGCGAGACGCCGGGCAGCCGGCGGATGGTCAGGTCGCGCACATGGGCCTCGGTCCCGTCCAGCAGCTCCACGCCCAGGGCCGCGTCCTCCTCGCCCCAAACGATCAGCGTCGGCGTCTCGATCACCGGCCACGGTCCGGCCAGCTTGCCGCGCAGGCGGAACGCCGCCCGGTACCAGTTGACCATCCCGCGCATGGCCCCCGGCCGCTGGGCGTCGCGGGCGTAGCGGTCCAGCACCTCGGGGGTGAAATGGGTCTTGTCCACGGCCATCCCGCGGAAGGCCCGCCGGACGGCCCTGGCGTCGTTGGCCGTGAGCATCCGCTCGGGCAGGCCCGGCAGCTGGAAGAAGAACATGTACCAGCTGCGCCGCAGCTGGGCCCAGTCGCCCTGGCGCAGGCGCGCCGCCATCACCGCCGGATGCGGCACGTTCATGATCACCAGCCGTTCCAGCGGCCGCACCTGGTTCGCGGCAAAGGTCCAGGCCAGGGCCGCGCCCCAGTCGTGGCCGATCAGCGTCACCGACCGCGCGCCGCTGGCGTCGATCAGGGCCGCCACGTCCTCCATCAGCCGGTCCACGAGATAGGCGGCCACCTCCCGCGGCTTGGGCTCGGTCTCTCCATAGCCCCTAAGGTCCGGCGCCCAGGCCCGGTAGCCCATCTGCGCCAGCAGCGGCAGCTGACGCCTCCAGGAGAACCGGCTCTCGGGAAAGCCGTGCAGGCAAAGGGCCAGCCGGTCGCCCGCCCCGGCCTCGTCCACCGCGAAGCGGAAGCCCCCCGCCTCCACGGTCCGCGTCGTCACCCCCGCCATGCCGCCCTCCCGTCCTAGGTGGTGAAGTAGGCGCTCGGCTCCTTGTATCCGGGCAGGTCGATCATCTGCACGAAGCGCAGGCCGATCTTCTCCAGGACCCGCTGCGAGGCCGTGTTGGTGGGCGTGGTGATCGCCGCCACCTTGTTCAGCCCCATCTCCTTGAGCGCATAGGCCAGCACAGCCCGGGCCGCCTCCGTCGCGTAGCCCTGGCCCGCGTGCCGCTCCAGATAGGCGTAGCCGATGTCCGGGCAGTCCAGCCCCTCCCGGCCCACCACGATGCCGCACATTCCCACCGGCTCGCCGTCCTCCCGCCGGACCACGAACCAGGGGCTCTTGGAGAAGCGGTCGGCGATATAGGCCCGGGCGTCGTCCAGGGTGCGCACGCCCCGGTCGCCGATATTGGCGATCCAGCCCGGATCGTTCAGCAGCTCCAGGACGAACGGCGCGTCCGCCTCCTCTGGCGGCGTCAGGGTCAGGCGCTCGGTCTTCAGCGTCACTCGGGCTTCTCCAGCCGCGCCACCAGGCTCGAGGTGTCCCAGCGGCTGCCGCCCAGGGCCTGAACCTCGGCGTAGAAGCCGTCGACCATGGCGGTCATGTCCAGCTTCGCCCCGTTGCGCGCCGCCTCGTCCAGCACCAGGCCCAGGTCCTTGCGCATCCAGTCCACGGCGAAGCCGAAGTCGAACTTGCCCTGCGCCATGGTCGGCCAGCGGTTGTCCATCTGCCAGGACTGGGCCGCGCCCTTGGAGATCGCCTCCAGCACCCCCTGCGGGTCGAGCCCCGCCCGCTTGGCGAAGTGCAGGCCCTCGGCCAGCCCCTGGACCACGCCGGCGATGCAGATCTGGTTGACCATCTTGGTCAGCTGCCCGGCGCCGACCTCGCCCATCCGGCGGATCGCCTTGGCGTAGGCGGCCATCACCGGCTCGCCCTTCTGGACCGCCGCCGCATCGCCTCCGCACATGATGGTCAGCTGGCCGTTCTCGGCCCCGGCCTGGCCGCCCGACACCGGCGCGTCCACGAACGCCCGGCCGCTCTTGGCCGCCAGCTCCGCCATCTCCCGGGCCACGACCGCGGAGGTCGTGGTGTGGTCGACGATGACCGCCCCGGGAGCCAAGGCCGCGAGAGCCTCGCTCACCACCTGGCGCACGTCGTCGTCATTGCCCACGCACAGGAACAGGATTTCGGCGCCCGCCGCGGCCTCGGCCGCCGTCTCGCCCATCCGGCCCCCGTGGGTCTCGACCCAGCGCCGGGCCTTCTCGGGGCTGCGGTTGTAGACCGCCACCTCATGGCCGGCCTTGGCCAGGTGACCGGCCATCGGGAACCCCATCACGCCGAGCCCGGCGAACGCCACCTTCATCCCACGCACTCCGTAACCTTAGCCGCATCTTAACTGGCGAGCGCCACCTTGCCTCGTCTAGCAGGCGGAGCCGGGGTGGACCAATGGCGGTGGGCGATCAGACGATCCTCATAAAGAAGGTGAAGAAGGCCGGCGGCCACGCCCACCACGGCGGCGCCTGGAAAGTCGCCTACGCCGACTTCGTCACCGCCATGATGGCCTTCTTCCTGCTCATGTGGCTGATCAACACCACCAGCCCCGAGCAGAAGCGCGGCATCGCCGACTACTTCGCCCCGGCCAGCGTCTCCGAGACCACCTCCGGGGCCGGCGGCATCCTCGGCGGCAACGCCCTGGGCTCTGACGGCTCCAGGAGCGCCGGCTCCTCGGCCATCATCGAGGATCTGTCTCCCGACAGCCGCAATCCCAACGACGGCCGCAACCCCGACGCCTCCCGCGGCGAGGACCTGGAGGCCGCCTCCACCCAGGCCCTGCGCGACGCCCTGCAGAAGCGCGAGGCCGCCGCCTTCGCCTCGGCCGCCCAGTCGCTCCGCCAGGCGCTGCAGGACATGCCAGAGCTCGCCGAGCTCTCGAAGAACATCCTCATCGACCAGACCCCCGAGGGCCTGCGCATCCAGCTGGTCGACCAGGAAGGACGCTCCATGTTCGCCCAGGGCTCGTCCCAGCCCAATGACCGCGCCAAGCTGCTGCTGCGGGCCGTGGCCAAGGTGGTGAACCAGCTGCCCAACCGCGTCAGCGTCTATGGCCACACCAGCGCCAACGCCGGCGGCGTGCGCTCCGAGGCCGACTGGCCGCTCTCCGCCGCCCGGGCCGACGCCTCGCGCCGCATCCTCCAGAGCGCCGGGGTCGATCCCGACCGCATCTATCAGGTCTCCGGCAAGGCCGCGTCCGAGCCCCTCTATCCCGACGATCCGACCCTGCCCGGAAACCGCCGCATAGCCATTGTGTTGTTGCGGGAGGCGCCTGTCCTTCCCCAGGACGCGGGCTTGTAGCGAAGCGCCTTGCGCAACCGCCCGCCATGACGCCTAATCGTCGGGCGCATTGGCTTGAGGGCGGTCGCACACTCGTGACGCAGCATGTTCCGACCCGACAGCTCAGGTTCTTCCTGACCGCGCCGTCGCCCTGCCCCTACCTGCCGGAGCGGTACGAGCGGAAGGTCTTCGCACACCTGCCCCTGTCCGACGGGGCCACGGTGAATGACAGCCTCACCCAGGTCGGCTTCCGCCGCTCCCAGAACATCGCCTACCGCCCGGCCTGCGAGGCCTGCTCGGCCTGCGTCTCGGCCCGGATTCCGGCGGCCGACTACGTCTTCTCCCGCTCCGAGCGGAAGGTCCTGAACCGCAACGAGGACATCGAGCGCCACCTGGTCGAGGCCGAGGCGACCATGGAGCAGTTCGACCTGCTCCGCCGCTACCTGCTGGCCCGCCACGCCGACGGCGGCATGGCCGAGATGACCTGGCCCGACTACGTGGCCATGGTCGAGGACACCGCGGTCCGCACCCATCTCATCGAGTATCGCCTGAAATCCCAGGGCAGCGGCCCGGGCGACCTGGTGGCCTGCGCCCTCGTCGACCTGATGAACGACGGCCTGTCCCTGGTCTACAGCTTCTACGACCCGGACCTGAAGCGCCGCAGCCTTGGCTCCTTCATGATCCTGGACCACATCGTCCAGGCCTGCCTCACCGGCCTGCCCTACGTCTATCTGGGCTACTGGGTCCGCGGCTCCGAGAAGATGGATTACAAGGTCCGCTTCATGCCCATCGAGCTGCTCAAGGCCGAGGGCTGGACCCTGCTCTCCTCCCGAGACCTGCGCCCCCGGACCGACCCGCCTGTCGCCTGACGGGCCTGTGGAACCCGGTGACGAACCGGCGGCGCCGGTGGCTTCCCGCCCCGCGCCTGCGCTAGACAGGCGTGGTGACGCTCTTCCCCGGATCCGGCCCATGGCGCGGCAGCTTCGGCTAAGCCTCGATCGCCCCGCCGCCTATGCGCGCGACGAGTTCGTCGTCGGCGCTTCCAACGCCCATGCCGCGGCGCTCGTGGACGGCTGGCCGGCCTGGCACGCCGGCGCCCTCGCCCTCGTGGGGCCCGAAGGCTCCGGCAAGACGCACCTGGCGCGCGCCTGGGCGGAACAGGCGGGCGCCGCCGTCCTCGACCGCGCCTGCCCCGACGTCGCCCTCGCCGTCGGCCGGCCCGTTCTGGTCGAGGACGTGGATCAGGGGATCGCCGACGAGGCGCTGTTCCACCTCATCAACCTCGCCGCACGCGATGGCGGCGGCCTGCTGCTCACCGCCCGCAAGGCGCCGGCCCTGTGGCCTGCGGGCCTGCCTGACCTGCGCTCCCGGCTCAACGCCCTGCAGGTGGCCGAGATCGAGCCGCCCGACGACGACGTTCTGGAGGGCGTGCTTCGCAAATTCTTCCGCGACCGGAATATTCGTCCGCCCGAGGAGGTCTATCCGTACCTCCTCCGCCGCATGGGCCGGTCCATTCCGGACGCCCAGGAAATCGTCAGACGGCTGGATGAAGCCGGCGACGAAGGCTTCCGGCCGGTCACCCGAGTGCTTGCCCGGGAGATTCTTGAGGGCGATAGTGAAAATCTTGATCTTTTCGAGTGATAACCGCCGCTCGAACTGAGGTGAGGTCGTCAAACCACTCAGCCCCCGGGAGCCGCCCTGTATGACCCAAGTCGCGCCGTACGCCTCGCAATCTGCGAACGACGGGGAGTACGCGGCGCATGACTGGGACGCCGAGCTGGCGGGCTCGCCGGCCCGCTTCTTCAACCGCGAGCTTTCGTGGCTGGCCTTCAACCGCCGCGTCCTGGCCGAAAGCACCAACCCGCGGCATCCGCTGCTGGAGCGCCTCCGCTTCCTGGCGATCAGCGCCAACAATCTCGACGAGTTCTACATGGTGCGCGTGGCCGGGCTGAAGGCCCAGGTCCGCGAGCGTGTGCGGGTGCTCAGCCAGGACGGCCTGACGCCCTCCGAACAGCTGGCCGCCATCAACGCCGCCGCCGCCGACCTCATGGCCGACCAGCAGCGCCGGTGGCGCGAGCTCACCGAAGAGCTCGCCGCCGAGGGCCTGCGCGTCGTCACCGGCGCCGACCTCACCGAGGCCGAGAAGGCCGCTCTCGAGACGCGTTTCCTCACCGAACTGTTCCCGGTGCTGACGCCGCTCGCCATCGACCCGGCGCACCCGTTCCCGTTCATCCCGAACCTGGCCTTCTCCCTGGTGCTGAACCTGCGCCGCCTGTCCGACGGCCGGCGCCTGCACGCCCTGGTCCCGCTGCCAGGCCAGGTGGCCCGCTTCTGGGAGCTGACCCCGGGCTCGGGCCGCCGCAAGCGCGAGCGCCGCTACCTGTCGCTGGAGTCCGTGGTCGGCCTGTTCCTCGACCATCTGTTCCCCGGCTGCGAGGTGGAGAACCAGGGCGTCTTCCGCCTCATCCGCGACAGCGACGTGGAGATCGAGGAAGAGGCCGAGGACCTGGTCCGGGAATTCGAGGCCCTGCTCAAGCAGCGGCGCATGGGCTCGGTGGTCCGCGTGGAGATCGAGGCCGCCATGCCCGAGGAGCTGCGCGAATTCATCTGCCTGAACCTCGACGCCGCCCCCGAGGACATCATCCTCATCGACGGCCTGCTCGGCCTGGACGAGCTTTCCCAGCTGATCCCGGCCGACCGGCCCGAGCTAAAGTTCAAGCCCTTCGAGCCGCGCTTCCCCGAGCGGATCCGCGACCACGGCGGCGACTGCTTCGCCGCCATCCGCGAGAAGGACATCCTCGTCCACCATCCGTTCGAGAGCTTCGACGTGGTGGTGCAGTTCCTGCGCCAGGCGGCCCGCGACCCCAACGTCCTGGCCATCAAGCAGACGCTCTACCGCACGTCCAAGAACAGCCCCATCGTCGCCGCCCTCATCGAGGCGGCCGACAACGGCAAGAACGTCACCGCGGTGGTGGAGATCAAGGCCCGCTTCGACGAGGAGGCCAACCTCAAGTGGGCCCGCGACCTGGAACGCGCCGGCGTCCACGTCGTCTTCGGCTTCATCGAGTACAAGACCCACGCCAAGCTCTCGACGGTGGTCCGCCGCGAGGGCGACGTTCTGCGCACCTACTGCCACTTCGGCACCGGCAACTACCACCCGATCACCGCCCGCACCTACACCGACCTCAGCCTGTTCACGACCGACCCGGCCCTGGGGCGCGATGCGGCGCGGCTGTTCAACTTCGTCACCGGCTACGCCCAGCCCGAGAGCCTGGAGAAGCTGTCCTTCTCGCCTATCACCATGAAGGACGACCTCCTGCGCTACATCGGCGAGGAGGCCGCCAACGCCCGCGCCGGGCGGCCCGCCGCCATCTGGGCCAAGCTCAACGCCCTGGTGGACGAGGACGTGATCGACGCGCTCTACGCCGCCAGCCAGGCCGGCGTCGCCATCGACCTGGTGGTCCGGGGCATCTGCTGCCTGCGCCCGGGCGTGCCGGGCCTTTCCGAGAACATCCGGGTGAAGTCCATCGTCGGCCGCTTCCTGGAGCACGCCCGCATCGTCGCCTTCGCCAACGGCCACGCCATGCCCTCGGCCCAGGCCCGGGTGTTCATCTCCTCGGCCGACTGGATGCCCCGCAACCTCGAGCGGCGGGTGGAATGCCTGACGCCCATCGAGAACCCCACGGTCCACCAGCAGGTGCTCCAGCAGATCATGCTCGCCAACCTCAAGGACGAGGCCCAAAGCTGGACGTTGGCCGCCGACGGCCGCTATAGCCGGGACCCGTCCTGGGACCACCCCAACGCTTTTTCCGCGCACGAGTATTTCATGACCAATCCCAGCCTCTCAGGCAGAGGCCAGCGAGTGAAGGACATGCCGCGCGCGATCGACCATGTGGCCCCGCGCGGATAAGCGGTCCCCGTCCCGGCCTGACGTCCGCTCCGAGGCGCGGCAGGCCGCCGTCATCGACGTCGGGTCCAACTCGGTCCGTCTCGTCATCTATCGGCTCGACGGCCGGGCGCTCTGGACCATCTACAACGAGAAGGTCATCGCCGGCCTCGGCCGCGACCTGCCCGCCACCGGCCGCCTCAGCCCCGACGGGGTGAAGGCCGCCCTCGCCGCCCTGCGCCGGTTCCGGGTGGTGCTCGACGGCTGGGACCTCGAGCAGGTGACCGCCGCCGCCACCGCCGCCGTCCGCGAGGCCGCCGATGGCCGCGCCTTCCTTCAGCGGGTGAAGGACGAGACCGGCCTCGACGTCCGCATCCTCTCGGGCGAGGAGGAGGCCCACTACGCCGCCCTCGGCGTCATCGCCGGCGATCCCCGGGCCCACGGCGTCGTGGGCGACCTCGGCGGCTCCAGCCTGGAGCTGATCCGGCTGAACGGGACCGGCCCGGTGCAGGGGGCCACCCTGCCCCTCGGCCCCTTCGCCCTCGGCGCGCCCAAGGCCCTCGACGTGGACCGCGTGCGGCGGACCATCGACGGCCACCTGTCGCCCCTGGCCGAGCGCTTCGCCAGCGGCGAGTTTCACGCCGTCGGCGGCGCCTGGCGCAACCTCGCCCTGCTGCACATGCAGCTGGCCGACTATCCCCTGCACGTGGCCCACCAGTACGAGATGAGCCGCGCCGACGCCCTCGACGTGGCCCGGGTGGTGCAGCGCCAGTCCCGCTCGTCCCTGGAACGCATCCAGGGGGTCTCCAAGAAGCGCTTCGACACCCTGCCCTATTCGGCCCTGGTCCTGGACCAGCTCATCGAGCGCCTGGGCATCGAGCGCATCGTCATCTCGGCCTATGGGGTGCGCGAGGGGATGCTGCTGGAGGCCATGCCGGCCCCGGTGCGGGTGCGCGACCCGCTCATCGAGGGCTGCACGGCCCTCACCGCCCACAAGGGCGTGGCCCCCGACCTCGGCCCGGCCCTGGAGGCCTGGGTGAGCGGGGTCTTCGAAGCCCTGCCGCCGGTGTTCGACCACGGCCGGGACAAGGTGCTCATCGCCGCCGCCTGCCGCCTGGCCGACCTCGGCGCCCGCCTGCACCCCGACCATCGGGCCGATCTCGCCTTCGAGCAGGTGCTGCGCGCCCCCATCGCCGGCATGACCCACCGGGAACGCGCCTTCCTGGCCGCCACCGCCTTCGCCCGGCATTCCTCCTCGCCCCAGCTGCCGCATCCCGACGTCATCTCGCGGCTGCTCACGCCCGAGCGACGCCAGCGGGCCCGGGCCCTGGGCTCGGCGATCCGCCTCGGCTGCGACCTCTCGGGCCGCAATCCGCGCCTGCTGGAATGCTCCAGCCTGGCCGTCCGCGACGGCCGCCTGCGCCTGACCACGGTGGACGGCTGGGAGGACATGCTGCTGGGGGAACAGACGGCCAAGCGCGCCCAGGTCCTCGCCCAGACCCTGAAGCTCAAGCTCCACATGGGCTGAGCCGGGCCTGGCGGCTGAGCTGGGCCTGGCGTCCGGCCAGACAGCGAGAGGGCGGCGCCCGGTCGCCCGGACACCGCCCTCTGAACCAGATCCGTTGGGGGATCTGAGCCTTCGAGGCCTCCGCCCGCTTCCGGTCCGGTTTCCCGTCCCGCCGCGCCGTGGCTTCCTCTCGGCAAGGTCACGATCCCCCCGGCGCGCCCGTTCGGCAAGCGGCGTTATCCGGCCGCCTGTGGACGGCCTGTGGACCGATCGGTGGAGCGCCTGTGGGAAAGCCTGTACGGCTGTGAAAAAGGCCAGGCCTGTCAAAGGCCTGGCCTTGTCCCCAGGAAGCCCTGGCCTCAGGCGTCTCGACGGCTCAGCTGGCGGCTGCCTTCGGCGCCCGGCGCACCTCGACGACCCGCACGCGGGTCCCGTCCAGCACCAGGGCCAGTTCGCCGCGCTTCAGCTTCAGGGCGTCCTCGCCGAACGCTTCCCGGCGCCAGCCCTTCAGGGCGGCGGTGTCGGCGTTGTCGTTGTTGGCGATCTGCTCCAGGTCGGCCACCGTGGCGATCAGCTTCGAGGCCACGCCCGCCTCCTCGGCCCGCGCCTTCAGCAGCACCTTCAGCAGCTCGACGACCGCCCCCGCCGCCGGCGAACTCGGCTGGCGGGTCTTCTCGATCACCGGCGCATAGCCTTCCGGGTCCTTCAGCGCCTCGCGCACCGCCGCCAGCAGGTCCGGCCCGAAGCGCGAGCCCGAGAAGCCCTTGGGCACCGAGCGCAGCCGGTCCAGGGCGTCGGCGTCCGTGGGCGCCTGGGTGGCGATCTCGTCGATGGCGTCGTCCTTCAGGATCCGCCCGCGGGGCTGGTCGCGCAGTTGCGCCGTCCGCTCGCGCCAGGCCGCCACCGCCCGGTACACCGCCAGATACTTGGCCGTGTGTCGCCGGGGCCGCAGCCGCTTCCAGGCGTTCTCCGGCTCGACGTCATAGTTCGCCGGGTCGGTGAGGCTTTCCATCTCGTCCTGCACCCAGGCGAGGCGGCCTTCCCGCTCCAGCCGCTCGCGCAGCATGGGATAGAGCCGGGCCAGGTGCGTCACATCCGCCAGGGCGTAGGTCAGCTGGTTGTCCGACAGCGGCCGGCGGGCCCAGTCGGTGAAGCGGCTCGACTTGTCCAGCTCGATCTTCAGTATCTGCCGGACCAGGGCGTCATAGGCGATCTGTTCGCCAAAGCCCGCGGCCATCCCGGCCACCTGGGTGTCGAACAGCGGCTTCGGCATGGCGCCGAGGTTGTTGAAGATCTCCACGTCCTGCCGGGCGGCGTGGAACACCTTCAGGATGCTGGGATCCTTGAGGATTTCCAGGAACGACGACAGGTCGATATCGTCCGCCAGCGGGTCGATCGTGGCTTCCGCGGCGGGCGTCGCGGCCTGGATCAGGCACAGCTTGGGCCAGTAGGTCGTCTCGCGCATGAACTCGGTGTCCACGGCGACGAACGGCTGGCCCTTGATCTTCGCGCAGAACGCCTCGAGTTCCGCGGTGGTTGTGATCGGCGTCATCGATTAGCTATAGCCCCGCGCGCGCCCGAGTCTGCAAGTCCGCATGCGCGGCGGTCTCCAAACCACGATAGGCTTCCTTCAAATGTCCGAGCGGCCGAACGGTCTCACCTACGCTCAAGCCGGCGTCGACATAGACGCCGGAAACGCCCTCGTCGAGCGGATCAAGCCGCTGGCCAAGTCCACGCGACGTCCTGGCGCAGATTCCGCCCTTGGCGGCTTCGGCGCCCTCTTCGACCTCAAGGCCGCCGGCTATGCCGATCCGCTGCTGGTGACCACGACCGACGGGGTCGGCACCAAACTCAAGGTCGCCATCGAGACCGGCATCCACGATACCGTGGGCGTCGACCTGGTGGGCATGTGCGTCAACGACCTCCTGGCCCAGGGCGCCGAGCCCCTGATGTTCCTGGACTACTACGCCACCGGGAAGCTCGACGTTGACGCCGCCGCCGCCGTGGTGGCCGGGGTCGCCGAGGGCTGCCGCCAGGCCGGCTGCGCCCTGGTGGGCGGCGAGACCGCCGAAATGCCCGGCATGTACGCCGAGGGCGACTACGACATGGCCGGCTTCTGCGTCGGCGCGGTCGACCGCGACAAGGTGCTGCCGCGCCTGGGCGACCAGAAGGAAGGCGACATCCTCATCGGCCTCGCCTCCTCAGGCCCGCACTCCAACGGCTATTCCCTGATCCGCCGCATCGTCGAGCGCTCGGGCCTGGCCTGGGACGCCCCCGCCCCCTTCGCCGAGGGCAAGAGCCTGGCCCAGGCCCTGCTCGAGCCCACGCGCATCTACATCAAGACGGTCCTGCCGCACCTGAAGGCCGGCCGGGTGAAGGGCCTTGCCCACATCACCGGCGGCGGCCTGATCGAGAACCCGCCCCGGGCCATCGCCGAGGGCCTCGTCCCCCGCTTCGACTGGAACGCCTGGACCCTGCCCCCGGTCTTCCAGTGGCTGCAGGCCGCCGGCGGCGTGGCCGAGCATGAAATGCGCCGCACCTTCAACTGCGGCGTCGGCCTCGTCCTGATCGTCGATCCGCACGATCTGCCCGACGTCCTCGAAGGCCTCGTCCGCGACGGCGAGGAAGCCTTCGTGGTGGGCGAACTGGCCAAGGCCTAGGCGCCGGTCCCGGGCCGCGATCCCGGTCGGCCGCACGGCCGGTCGGGTTTTCGCCAAGCTCCGCCATACCAAATCGCGTTTCATGCGTTGTGCCGGCTCACGCCCACGCTTGAGCCAGGCCCCGCATGAGATCGATCATCCTCCTGCCCCTCCTTCTGACCCTCGGCGCCTGCGCCACGGCCCAGCACCGCCCGGCCGGTTTCCTCACCGCCTACGAGGGGCTTGAGCCGAAAGGCGACGCCATCCGCGCCGACGTCAAACAGTGGCGGGACGAAGCGGCCCTCGCCGCGGTGCGCCGGGTGATCATCGCCCCCACCATCCTCATGCCCGACGCCAAGGCCCGCCTCGGCTGGCTCACCGCGGCTGAACAGACCCTGCTGCTCCGCGAGATGGACGCCCAGCTCTGCTTCGAGGTCTCGGAACGTTACGAGGTGGTGAAGGACGGCCCCGACGCCTCGATCCGCGCGGCGGTGACCACGGTGCGCCCCACCAACGCCCCCGGTTCGGTGGTCTCGGCGGCGGCCAACTTCTTCATCCCCGGCCCCGTGGGCGTGCGCGTGCCGGGCTCCACCGGCGGCGTCGGCGCCGAGGCCGAGATGCTCGGTCCGGACGGCCGCCAGCTTGCGGCCATGACCTGGAGCCGCAACGCCACCGTGGTCGGGACCGACAACCCCTCGGTCAGCCGGGTGGGCGACGCCCTGCAGTTCATCGAGGCCTTCGCGGACGACGCCGCCAAGGCGCTGAGCCCCAAGGACGCCAGGTCCGGCAAGATCCCCGATCCCGACCCCTGCGCCGAATTCGGCCCCCGGCTGCGGCCCGAGGGCTGGCTTACCAAGTTCGCCACCGGCCTCTATGTGCCGGAGACCAGCGCCGCCAGGCCGGCCAAGGAGGACCCGCCCCAATGAAGGACGCCCCCCGCAAGCTCGCGGTGATCGCCGCCGTTGTCTTCGCCATCGCCGCCCCGGCGGTGCAGAACCTGATGGATATCGGCCTTTCCGCTGCGGAGTTCTCGCGCCAGGGCGATTCCACCCTGCGCGCCGCCGGCTATGCCTTCTCCATCTGGAGCCTGATCTACCTGGGCCTAGCCGCCTTCGCCGTCTGGCAGGCCCTGCCGCGGAACACCAGCGATCCGGCCATCCGCGCCCTGGCCTGGCCCGCGGCCTTCACCATCACCGCCACCGGGGTCTGGATCTTCGCCTCGGCGCTCGACGCCCGCTGGGCGACCGTGGCCATCATCGTCGCCGCGGCGGCCGTGATGATCTTGGGCCTCGTGCGCGCCAGCCGCGGCCGCAGCACCTTCCTCAACTGGCTGCTGGTCTGGTGGCCCCTGGGCCTCCTGGGCGGCTGGCTGACGATCGCCAGCGCCGTGAACATCCTCACCGTCATGACCGCCGAGGGGATGATCCCACGGGCCGACGCCCTGCTCTACGCCGCCGCCGGCCTCCTGGCTGTCGCAGCCGTCGCCCTCTGGGTGCTCCGCCGCACCGCCGTGCTGCCCTATGGGGCGGCCGTGACCTGGGGCCTGATCGGCGTGTGGGTGGCTGAACAGCCGAACCAGCCCCTCGTGGCCTGGCTGGCCCTGGCCGGCGCGGTCGTGGTGGGCCTCGCCGCCCTCTGGTGGGGACGGCCCGCCGGCCGCTAGCGGCGCCTCAGCGGAACTCGAACAGCTCGTGGCGCAGCCGCGCTTCGCCGACCCCGGTCTCCCGCATCAGCCGCCGCACCTGTTTGAGAAGGCCCGCCGGGCCGCAGAAGTAGATCTGCACGCCCGCGGCCCCGGCCTCGGCCACGACGGCGGCGAACCGCCGGCGGAAGGCCGCATCCCCCGGCCCCGTGGCGATCTCCATCAGCTCGACGCCGCGCCGGGCGGCCAGCTCCGTGATGTCCACTGCGTCGGGCAGCTCCCGCCCCGGCGTGTAGAAGTGGAAGAAGGTCGCCTGCTCCAGGCCGGGCGCCTCGGCGTCCTGCAGCCAGGACAGGAACGGCGTCACCCCGACCCCGCCCGCGATCCAGATCTCCTTGCCCGCCCCCGCCTCGCGCCGGAAACGGCCGAAGGGCGCATACACCTCCGCCACCAGCCCGGCCTTGGCCTCGCGCACCAGCCGCTCGGTGTAGTCCCCCGAAGCCCGCACCATGAAGGCGATGCCGCCGTCGTCGCCACCGGCGCAGGCGATGGTGAAGGGGTGCGGCTCGCGCAGCCCCTCCTGCTCGAACGACAGGAAGGCGAACTGGCCGGGCTCGAACGGGATCGCCCGTCCCAGGGGCGTCAACTGCAGATGGACGGCCCCACCCCCCGACGACACCGCGTCGAGCCGATAGCGCGCATGACACGACAGGAACGGGTAGAGCAGCAGCTTGTAGAAGGCCCCCGCGGTCCCGAACGCCGCCAGGGCCGCCAGCCAGACCCCCGCCGGGCTGGCGAGGACGATGGGCGACTTGAAGCTCAGCCAGTGGGAGACCACCACTAGGAACAGCGGCCCGGAGAGCTTGTGCCACCAGCGCCAGCGCCGGTACGGGATCTTCCGGTTCAGCGCCAGGACCACGATCACCACCAGGGCCACGTAGCTGAGCTGCCGGACGAGCCGGGTCACCGCGCCCGGCAGGGCCACGATCGGCGCCGCCTCCCAGCCCTGCGCCCCCGCCTTGAAAACCAGGTGGACCGAGGCGAACACCAGGGCCCAAATCCCCAGCCACTTGTGGGTCTCGTAGACCCGGTCCAGGCCGCCGAACAGGCTTTCCACCGCCTTCCAGCGCGCCCCGAGGACGGCCGCCAGGGCCATCAGGGACAGGGCGGCCACGCCCGAGCCGAGGCTGAGCATGCCGGTGCTCGGCCACGTGCCGCTCGGAACCGCCAGGGCCGACAGCCCGAAGCTGATCAGAACCACAGGGATAATCAGGGAACGGGTACCCAGGCGCATGGCGGTCCCACTGGTCTTTAGCGTGGGCGCGAGCCTGAGCGCCGCCGGGGCCGCCCGATATGACGAGGATCAACCGGCCGGCGCGGCCAGGCCCGCCTACCGCAGCGAAGCGTTGATCTCGTCCAGGGCCGCCGAGCCGGGGATCAGCTCGGCCTCGCCCAGCTGGTTGAGGGGCGTGTCCACCGTGCCGATGCTGTCGTGCAGGTCGCCCGCCGTGGGGTCCACGAACAGCAGGCCGGTGACGATCTGACCCCGGGCCTGACGGGCCTGGAGATAGCCGAGGGCCTGGGCGCGGTTGTTGGGGTTGTACAGCTCGGCCAGCTTGTGCAGCGACAGGGTCGAGCCATCGTGCTGCTGCACCCGCACCGTCTCGCCCGGCGCATAGTCCACATGGATCGGGTCGCGCGGGCTGATCACGTCCAGCCGGTTCACCGCCTCATTGTGCTCGCGCACATAGTCGTAGCTCTTGGTGGAGCCCGGGTGGTTGTTGAACTGCACGCAGGGGCTGATGCAGTCGATGAACGCCGCCCCCTTGTGCGCCAGCCCCGCCTTGATCAACGGCACGAGCTGCGCCTTGTCGCCCGAGAAGCTGCGGGCCACGAAGGTCGCGCCCATCTGCAGGGCGAGGCTCACCATGTCGATCCCGGCGTCGTGGTTGACCACCCCGCGCTTGGACTTCGAGCCCCGGTCCGAGGTGGCCGAGAACTGGCCCTTGGTCAGGCCGTACACCCCGTTGTTCTCGACGATGTAGAGCATGTTCACCCCGCGCCGGATGGCGTGGGCGAACTGTCCGAGGCCGATGGAGGCGGAATCCCCGTCCCCCGAGACGCCCAGATAGATCAGGTCGCGGTTGGCGAGATTGGCCCCGGTGAGCACGGACGGCATCCGCCCGTGCACCGTGTTGAAGCCGTGCGAGTTGCCCAGGAAGTAGTCCGGCGTCTTCGAGGAGCAGCCGATCCCCGAGAGCTTGGCCACCCGGTGCGGCGGCAGCTCCAGCTCGAAGCAGGCCTGGATGATCGCCGCAGAGATCGAGTCGTGCCCGCAGCCGGCGCACAGGGTCGAGACCGAACCCTCATAGTCCCGCCGGGTGTAGCCCAGGCCGTTGGTCGGCAGCCTGGGGTGATGCAGCCTGGGCTTTGCGATGTAGGTCATTCCGCCGCCTCGATCTGTCCCAGGGTGAGCGACTGGCCGATTTCGCCGGCGATGAACCGGGCGGTGATCGGCGTGCCGTCGTAGTGCAGCACCGGGATCAGCTTGGCCGGGTCCACGCCGAGCTCCACGGTCAGCAGGGTGCGCATCTGGGCGTCGCGGTTCTGTTCCACCACGAAGATGCGCTCGTGCCCGGCGATGAAGTCCTCCACCGCCTGGGAGAACGGGAAGGCCCTCAGGCGCAGGGCGTCCAGCCGCCGGCCCTGCCCTTCCAGCATCTCCAGGGCCTCGTCCATGGCCACGCTGGTCGAGCCGAAATAGATCACCCCGTCCTTGGTCTTGCCCTTGGCCGGCTTGAAGACCGGCGCCGGGACAAGGGTCTTGGCGGTCTCGAACTTCCGCAGCAGGCGCTGCATGTTGTCCACATAGACCGCCCCCTCCTCGGAGTAGCGGGCATAGGGGTTCCGCGAGGTGCCCCGGGTGAAATAGCCGCCCTTGGTGGGATGGGCGCCGGGATAGGTCCGGTACGGGATGCCGTCGCCGTCCACCTCCTTGTAGCGGCCGAAGTCGGCTCCCGCCTCCAGCATCTCGGCGGTCATCACCTTGCCGCGGTCGAGCTTGCGCGTATCGTCCCAGGCGAAGGGCTTGGTCAGCCACTCGTTCATGCCGATGTCGAGGTCCAGCATGACGAAGATCGTGGTCTGCAGCCGGTCGGCCAGGTCGAACGCCAGGGCCCCCATCTCGAAACATTCGCCGGGATCGGCCGGCAGCAGCATCGGGTGCTTGGTGTCCCCGTGGCTGGCGTAGCCGGCGGCCAGGAGGTCGGCCTGCTGGGTCCGGGTGGGCATCCCCGTGGACGGCCCGCCCCGCTGGACGTCGAAGATCACCGCCGGGATCTCGGCGAAGTAGGACAGGCCGATGAACTCGGTCATCAGCGAGACGCCCGGGCCGGAGGTCGCCGTGAACGCCCGGCAGCCGTTCCAGCCGGCCCCCACCACCATGCCGATGGAGGCGATCTCGTCCTCGCCCTGGATGATGGCGTAGCGGGCCTTGCCGGTCTCCGGATCGACCCGCAGCTTCTGGCAGTAGCTGGTGAAGGCCTCGGCCAGGGACGTGGAGGGAGTGATCGGGTACCAGGCGCAGACGGTCGCCCCGCCATAGACCGCCCCCAGGGCCGCGGCCTGGTTGCCCTCCACATAGATGCGATCGCCCACGGCGTCGGCCCGGCGCACCTGCAGGCTGAGGGGCCCGAGGTGCTGCCTCACATGGTCGAGGCCCATGTGCAGGGCTTCCACATTGGCGGCGATCAGCTTGTCGCGCCCGGCGAAGTCCTCGGCCAGCAGGGCCTCGATGGCTTCAGGCTCGATGCCAAGAAGTCCCGCCAAGGCCCCGACATAGATGATGTTCTTGAACAGCTGGCGCTCGCGCGGCAGCTCGTAGGCGGCGTTGCACATGGCCGTCAGCGGCACGCCGATGACCGTGATGTCCTCCCGGAACCGCGAGGCCGGGACCGCCCGGGTGGAGTCGTAGAACAGGTAGCCCCCGCTCTCCAGCTCGGCCACGTCCCGGTCCCAGGTCTGCGGGTTCATGGCCACCATCAGGTCCACCCCGCCCCGTCGGCCCAGGTGCCCGGCCTCGGTGACCCGCACCTCGTACCAGGTGGGCAGGCCCTGGATGTTCGAGGGGAAGATGTTCCGCGCCGCCACCGGAACGCCCATGCGCAGGATGCTGCGGGCGAAGAGGCCGTTGGCGCTGGCCGAGCCCGAGCCGTTCACATTGGCGAACTTGACCACGAAGTCGTTCACCCGGGTCTTCGGCTGGCCCGCCGACGTCACCTGCCCCGGCATGCCGCCTCCGCCTGAGTGGTCTCGAGATAGAACTTCTGCATGTCCCAGGCGCCCGTCGGGCACCGCTCGGCGCACAGGCCGCAGTGCAGGCAGACGTCCTCGTCCTTGACCATGATCCGCCCGGTGCCCAGCGGCCCGGACGCGTAGAGGTCCTGCGTCGGGTTCAGGGCCGGCGCCCGCAGCCGCGTGCGCAGGTCGCCCTCCTCGCCCTCCTCGGTGAAGGTGATGCAGTCCATCGGGCAGATGTCGACGCAGGCGTCGCACTCGATGCACAGCTTGTCCGTGAACACCGTCTGCACGTCGCAGTTCAGGCAGCGCTCGGCCTCGCGCACCGCCAGCTCACGGTCGAAGCCCAGCTCCACCTCCAGCCGCACGTCGCCGAGCGCCTCGGCCTTCTCCCGCATCGGCACGCGGTAGCGGCGGTCGTTGGAGACGTCGTTGTCGTAGCTCCACTCGTGGATGCCCATCTTCTGGCTGGCCAGGGAGGCGTGCGGCGCGGGCCGCTCGGCCACGTCCCGGCCCTCGCAGAACAGGTGGATCGACACCGCCGCCTCGTGGCCGTGGGCCACCGCCCAGATGATGTTCTTGGGTCCGAAGGCCGCATCGCCCCCGAAGAACACCCGCGGGTTCGTGGACTGCAGGGTCGCCGGATCCACCTTGGGCAGGCCCCACTCGTCCCATTCCAGGCCGATGTCCCGCTCGATCCAGGGGAAGGCGTTCTCCTGGCCCACGGCGATCAGCACGTCGTCGCAGGGGTAGTGCTCGTCCGGCTGGCCCGAGGGCGCGAGCCGGCGCCGCCCGGCCGCGTCATAGACGGCCTCCACCACCTCGAAGGTCACGCCCGTCAGCCGCCCGCCCTCGTGGGTGAAGGCCTTGGGGACGCGGTAGTTGAGGATCGGGATGTCCTCGTGCATAGCGTCCTCCTTCTCCCAGGGGGACGCCTTCATCTCCTCGAAGCCCGAGCGGACGATGACCTTCACGTCCTCGCCGCCCAGCCGCCGGGCGGTGCGGCAGCAGTCCATGGCGGTGTTGCCGCCGCCCAGCACGATCACCCGCCGGCCGATCCCCGTCACATGGCCGAACGAGACCGACGCCAGCCAGTCGATGCCGATGTGGATGTTGGCCGCCCCCTCCTGCCGCCCCGGCAGGTCGAGGTCCCGGCCCCGGGGCGCGCCCGAGCCCACGAACACCGCGTCATAGCCCTCGTCCAGCAGGGCTTTCAGGCTCTCCACCCGCTGGCCGAGCCGCAGGTCCATGGCCGAAAGGCGGGTGACATAGCCCACCTCCTCGTCGATCACCGCCTCGGGCAGCCGGAAGCGCGGGATCTGGCTGCGGATGAAGCCTCCGGCCTTGGCGTCCTGCTCGTAGAGCACGAGGTCATAGCCCAGGGGCGCCAGGTCCCGGGCCACGGTCAGCGAGGCCGGCCCCGCCCCCACCAGCGCCACCCGCCGTCCGTTCCGCCCGGCGGCCGGGGCGGGCATCCGCTCCAGCACCTCGCCCTTGTTGTCGGCCGCCACGCGCTTCAGCCGGCAGATCGCCACCGGCTCCTCCTCCACGCGCCCCCGGCGGCAGGCCGGCTCGCACGGCCGGTCGCAGGTCCGCCCCAGAATCCCGGGGAAGACGTTGGACCGCCAGTTGATCATGTAGGCGTCGGCGTAGCGGCCCTCGGCGATCAGCCGGATGTATTCGGGCACGGGCGTGTGGGCCGGGCAGGCCCATTGGCAGTCGACGACCTTGTGGAAGTAGTCGGGCCCCTCGGTACGCGTGCGCTGCAAAACAGGTCTTCCTTCCCGACGCTCTACTCCCGAGGCGGCGAATTCGAACCTGCGTCTCGCCCCGGCGCGGCGTTCAATTGAGGAAGGCTACGCCCGTAACGGCGGGTAAGCCAACACTGTTCTGCGATTGCCGTTTCGCCCGCCCCGGCGCTCCCCCGCAAGCCCCTGACGCGAACGTGACCGCCGGGTCGTGGCGCGGCCGCATGGTGAATGATAGCTTAACAATTGGGGGAGACGCCTGCACCCGCAGGCCACGAGGGAGACTGCCGATGGATCAGCCCACCGACCGCGTTCCCGCGTCCGCGCAAGCCTCGCACGAGCTTCCGCCGCCGGCCATCCTGGCGCTGGGCGAACCGGACGCCCTGGACCTGCATCGCCAGATCAACGCCCGCCGGGCCGAGCTGGAAAATCCCGAGCTGCTGCGCCGCATCCGGGCGCTTTAGGCGCGGCCGGGCGGCCGGAACCCTCCGCCGCCCGGGGCCTTCTCCGCTGGAGAGCAGCAGAGAGGAGCGCCCATGGGCCAGGACAACATCTACGGCGTCAGCGAGATCGTGGGCTCGTCCCAGACCTCCATCGAGGACGCCATCCGCGGCGCCATCGCCAAGGCGTCCGAGAACCGCCGCCAGATCCGCTGGTTCGAGGTCCTCGAGACCCGCGGCCATGTGGAGGACGGCCAGGTGGCCCATTTCCAGGTGGCGTTGAAGCTCGGCTACACGCTCGAGGACTGAGGCCAGACGAGGACTGAGGCCAGCAACCAAAAGCGGCGCCGCCCGCCCGGGCGACGCCGCTCTCAGTTCTCCTCGGGTGAAGGCGTCTTAGCCTTCGTAGCCTTCCGGCAGGTCGTCCTCCTTCAGGAGTTCTTCCTTGTCGACCGGCTTGTCCTCGACCTTGGCCTTCTCGATGATCAGGTCGACGACCTTGTCCTCGAAGATCGGCGCGCGCAGCTGCGCCTGGGCGTTGGGGTTCTGGCGGAACAGGTCGAAGATCTGCTGCGCCTGCGGGCCGTAGCGCAGGGCCTCACGGCGCATGGCGTCGGCCAGCTCCTGGTCGGTCACCTGGACGTTGTTGGCCCGGCCGATCTCGGCCAGGACCAGGCCCAGGCGCACCCGGCGCTCGGCGATCTTGCGATATTCCTTCTCCAGCTGCTCGTCCGACTTGCCCGCGTCGTCCTCGGGCAGGTTGCCGGCGGCCTTGTCCTGCTGGACCTGGGCCCAGATCGAGGCGAACTCGGCCTCGACCATCTTCGGCGGCAGCGGGAAGTCGTGCTTGGCGTCCAGCTCGTCCAGCAGGGCGCGCTTCAGCTTGAAGCGGCTCGCGCCCTGGTACTGCTGCTCCAGGTTGGTCTTCAGCAGCTCCTTGAGCTTCTCGAGGTTCTCGATGCCCAGGCGCTCGGCGAAGGCGTCGTCGACCACGGTGTCCACCGGGGCCTTCACTTCCTTCACCTTGGTTTCGAAGACCGCTTCCTTACCGGCCAGATGGGCGGCCTGATAGTTCTCCGGGAAGGTGACCTTCACCTCCACGTCGCTGTCCGGCTTGGCGCCGACCAGCTGGTCCTCGAAGCCCGGGATGAACTGGCCCGAGCCCAGCACCAGCTCGACGCCCTCGGCCGAGCCGCCCTCGAAGGCCTCGCCGTCGATGCGGCCGACGAAGTCGATGACGACCATGTCGCCTTCCTTCGCCTTCACCGACTTGCCGGTCTTGGCCTCGTAGGTCTTGTTCTGGCTGGCCAGCTCGGCCACCGCCTCGTCGACCTCGGCGTCGGTCGGCGCATAGACCGGACGCACCAGCGACAGGGTCGTCGGGTCCACCGGCTCGAATTCCGGCATCAGGTCCACCGACACTTCGAAGGTCAGGTCGGCCTTGCCGTCCAGCACGCCCTGGATGTCGCCTTCCGGCTTCAGCTCGGGCTCGCCCGCCGGGCGCAGATTGTTGTCCGTCAGCACCTTCTGCGTGGTTTCGGACAGGGCCTGCTCAAGCACCTCGCTCATGAGCTGCTTGCCGTAGAGCCGCTTCACATGGGCCGGCGGGACCTTGCCCGGACGGAATCCCTTCACGTTGAGCGTCGGCGCGATTTCGGCGATCCGCGCCTCCAGACGGGCGCTCAGGTCCGCTTGCGGAACCGTGACGCCGTAAACGCGGCTCAGACCTTCGCCAGACTTCTCAACGACTTGCATCGACATTCTCAACTTCCGGACAGCGCGCCGAAAGCACGCCTGCAGGTCCGCCTTCAGGTGGAATAGGGAGCGCCGCCGAAATCGCCCCGGCGGCGCGGCGCGCCCTTATGTCATGGCCCGTGCGCGGCTCCAAGAGCCTTGACGTGGCGGCGTTCCCTGGCAATGGCATCGCCGCCGCGCGGATGTGGCGAAATTGGTAGACGCACTGGATTTAGGTTCCAGCGCCGAAAGGCGTGGAGGTTCGACTCCTCTCATCCGCACCAGGCCCCTTTCCTGACGCCCCGGGCTTCACCCCGGCGTGACAAGCGCAGCCCTGCTCGGGCACAAGGGCGCCATGTCGGAAGGCGTCCTCTTCGTCCACAACAACTTCCCCGGCCAGTTCCGCGACCTCGCCCAGGCGCTCATCGCCCGGGGCGTTCGCTGCTGGGCCATCGGCCAGGCCCACGCCCCCGGCCTGCCCGGCATGGGCATGGCCCGCTACCAGCTCACCCGGGGCTCGACCCCGGGGCTGCTCCCCGCCGCCGTCCGCGCCGAGGCCGACCTGCTGCGCGCCGCCGACGCCTTCCGGGTCGCCAAGGCGCTCAAGGAGCACGGCTGCGACCCGGCGGTGATCGTCGCCCACCCGGGCTGGGGCGAGAGCCTGCACCTGCGCGAAGCCTTCCCGGACGCCCGGCAGGTGCTGTTCGCCGAGTTCTTCTACCATGGCCGCGGCTTCGACGTGGGCTTCGACCCCGAGTTTCCCGAGCCCACCGAGGCCGAGGTGCAGCGGGTGAACGCCAAGGGGCTCTCCATGGCCTGGGCCTACGCCCACGCCGACGCCATCGTCGCGCCCACGCCGTTCCAGGCCTCCACCCTGCCCCCGGTGTTCCGCGAGCGGGCGCACATCATCCACGAGGGCGTCGACGTGGCGAGCCTGCGCCCCTCCTGGGAGCTCGGCCCGCCCGAGCCGTTCGAGCTGCCCGACGGCCGCCGGCTGGCGCCCGGAACGCCCATCGTAACCCATGTGAACCGCAGCCTGGAGCCGGCCCGGGGCATCCACACCTTCGCCCGCGCCCTGCCCCGCCTGCTGGCCGAGGTTCCGGACGCCCATGCGATCGTCATCGGCGAGGCCAAGACCTCGGGCTACGGGGCCGCCGCCCCCGACGGGCGCACCTGGAAGGACTGGGCCTTCGACGGCCTCGACCTCGACCACTCCCGGGTCCATTTCGTCGGCAAGCTGCCGCACGCCCGGATGCACCACGCCATGCGGCTGGGGGCGGCGCACGTCTACTACACCATCCCCTTCGTGCTCTCGTGGTCGCTGTCCGAGGCCATGGCCCTCGGCTGCAACATCATCGCCTCCGACACCGGGCCGGTGCGCGACGCCATCGAGGACGGGGTGAGCGGGCGCCTGCTGCCCTTCACCGACCACCACGCCCTGTCCGAGGCCCTGATCCACGCCTGCCGCCATCCGCAACAGTCCGAGCCCCTGCGCCGGGCCGCCCGGGCCCGCGCCGAGGCGCTGTTCGACCGTGAGAAGGGGCGTAAGGCCTGGTTCGCCCTGCTCCGCGAGCAGGGGCTGGTCATCCCAGAGGCCGCTGCTTAGAGCCGCCGGGTCGCCTCAGCCGCAGCGGATTTCCTTGATGATCCCGGTGTCGGCGTCGAAGAAGAAGTTCAACCGGTTCGGGTTGAAGTCCAGGGTCACGGGGCAGGTCGTACAGGCCACCCGCTGCAGGTTCGGCCGCACCGGCACGGGGATTTCGCTGCGCGGCCGCCCGATGAGATGACGCACCGCCTCCGCGCCGCAGGCGTCGGCCGGCTGCGGCGCCACCACCGGCAGCGGCTCGGGAGGCGTCTCGGCCACCGGCGGAACCTGCGTCGGGGTCGGTCCCGGATCCGGCGTCGCCGCCGCGCATCCGGCCAGGGCCAGCAGCCCCGGCAGCACCGCCCTTCCCCACCAGCTCATACCTGCTTCTCCCAGCCGCGCGTCATCTGCTTCCAGTACGACACCGAAAGGCCCTGGGCCTTGGCTGCGGTCCACTGCCGCCGCGCCCGCGTGAGCTGTTCGGGGTCGCCCCCGTCGAACAGCACGGCGCAGCGCTGGTAGCCGTCGAGATCGCCGAAGTCGGCGCCGTCCACCAGGAAAAGCGCATCGGCCCGGTTCGGGTTCTCGAAGCCCGTGGTGATGAGGATCGGCTGGCGCGCCGCCTGCGGGTCGTTCGCCACGCCGTGCGGCAGGAAGCTGTCTTCCTTGTAGCTCCACAACCAGCCGTCGAGGTGCTCCACCCGTTCGGGCGCGCCCGTGCGCACCAGGGCCCGCCAGCCCTTCTGGATCGTCTTTTCCAGGAGTTCCGGCAGGGCCTGGTCCAGGCCCGTCCGCTCCAGATGGTAGAACCACACCTCGGTCATGGCGCCCATCTAAGCCCAGGACGGGTCCTGCGAAATACGCCGCGGGACGGACGGCCCCGAAAGGCCGCCCGCCGGAAGGCCGCCCGCCGATCGGCCGTCAGCCTTCGTACTTGTCCTGCACCATCCGGTTCAGCAGGCGCACGCCAAAGCCGGTGGCGCCGTCCGGGGTGGTCGGAACGGTGGAGCCCTTCTTCCAGGCGGTCGAGGCGATGTCGAGGTGCGCCCAGGGCGTGCCGTTCACGAAGCGCTGGATGAACAGGGCCGCGGTGATCGAGCCCGCCGGACGGCCGCCGGTGTTCTTCATGTCGGCGATGGCCGACTCGATCTGCTTCTCATAGGCGGGCGGCAGCGGCATCCGCCACAGGGGCTCGCCCTCGGCGCCCGACGCGGCCAGCAGGTCGCCCGCCAGCTCGTCATTGTTCGAGAACAGGCCCGCGTAGTCGTTGCCCAGGCTGATGATGATCGCCCCGGTCAGGGTCGCCAGGTCGACGATGAACTTCGGCTTGAAACGGTCCTGGCAGTACCAGACGGCGTCGGCCAGCACGAGGCGGCCCTCTGCGTCGGTGTTGATCACCTCGATGGTCTGGCCCGACATGGAGGTCACCACGTCGCCCGGACGCTGGGCGTTGCCGTCGGGCATGTTCTCCACGAGGCCGAGGATGCCCACGGCGTTCACCTTCGCCTTGCGGGCGGCCAGGGCGTACATCAGGCCGGCAACCGCCCCGGCGCCGCCCATGTCCCACTTCATGTCCTCCATGCCCTCGGCGGGCTTGATGGAGATGCCGCCGGTGTCGAAGCAGACGCCCTTGCCGACGAAGGCCACCGGCTGGGCGTCCTTGTCCGCCGCGCCGTTCCAGCGGATCACCACCAGCTGGCTCTCGCGCATGCTGCCCTGGCCCACGCCCAGCAGCGAACCCATGCCCAGGGCCGCCATCTCCGCCTCGCCCAGGATCTCGATCTCCAGGCCCAGGCGCTCCAGCTCCTTCACCCGGCGGGCGAACTCGGCGGGATAGAGGACGTTGGCCGGCTCCGAGACCAGGTCCCGGGTGAAGCTCACCGCGTCGGCCAGGGCCGCCAGCGGCGGGAACGCCGCCAGGGCGCCGTCCGGATCGGTCGTCGCCACTTCCGCCTTGCGGATCGAAGGCTTCTTCTCGGCCGGCTCCTTGGTCCGGTACTTGTCGAAGCGGTAGGAGGCCAGCCGCAGGCCCAGCGCCGCCCGCGCCGCCAGCTCGGCGTCGCCGTTGGGCGTCTCCACCCGCAGGGTCTCCAGCCCCGACAGCTTCACCGTCGAATAGGCCGTGGCCGCCGCATGTTCGGCGCCCAGGGCGTCGAAGGCGTCGCGCTTGCCCGCGCCCACCAGCACCAGCCGGGCCGCATCGACGCCGGCCGGGGCGAGGATGTCCAGGGTCTGGCCCTTGGCCCCGGTGAACCGGCTGGCGGCGGCCGCCTGCCCGAGCGCGCCGTCCAGCGCCTCGCCCTCGAAGACGATCCGCGCCAGGGCGGTGTTGGGGCCGGTCGCGGCGGAAGCGGCGACGAACTGGATCTCCATGGGACTCTCTCTCGGCTTCGACGTATCTGGCGCCCGACGACATCGCGCTGCGGTTGTCTGGCGCGGCGACGCATGATTTAGAACACCTCCGCGGCGGGGGCAGGCCCTAATCTGCGGCGACGCCTCTTTTCGCAAACCCCATGCGCCTGATCGACCGATATCTCCTTCGGCAGCTCTTGGGTCCCGTGGCCCTCGCGACCCTGGCGCTGACGGGGGTGGCGCTGCTGAGCCAGACGCTGTCGGGCCTCGACCTCATCGTGAACCAGCGCCAGAGCGCGCTCGTGTTCCTCAAGGTGACGCTGCTGGCCATGCCGCAGCTCATCAACATGGTCCTGCCCATCGCCGTCTTCGTGGCCGCCCTGGTGGCCCTCAACCGGCTCCATACCGAGCAGGAGATCGTCGTCTGTTTCGCCGGGGGCATGAGCCGCTGGCGGGTGATCTCCCCGGCCATCCGGCTTGCCTGCACCATCGCCTTCATCGCCCTGGTGATGAACCTCTGGGTCCAGCCGGCGGCCTATCGCGAGATGCGGAACGAGCTGTTCCACATCCGCACGGACCTGGCCTCCACCCTCGTGCGCGAGGGCGAGTTCACCGAGCCCGCGCCGGGCCTGACCGTCTATGCCCAGGGCGTCGACGGCGCCGGCAACCTCGAGAACCTGTTCATCCACCAGACCAAGCCCGACGGCTCGGCCACCACCTACACCGCCCAGGAGGGCCGCGTGGCCCGCAGCCAGGGCCGGCCGGTGCTGATCATGCGGAACGGCTCCAATCAGGAGTTCTCCCGCACGGGGGTCCTGAACTACCTGACCTTCGACGAATACATCTTCGACCTGTCGGCCCTGACCAGCGGCGCCGAGCGGGTCCACTACAAGCCGTCCGACCGCTATCTGCACGAGCTGTTCTTCCCCGACCTGGAACAGGAGTGGGAGAAGCGCAACCGGCTCGACCTCCTGGCCGAGGGCCACGCCCGCATCGCCACGCCGCTCTACAACATCGCCTTCATGGCCATGGCCCTGTCGGCGATCATCGGCGGCGGCTTCTCACGCCTGGGCTATGGCCGCCGGATCGCCGCCATGGGCGCGGCGGCGGCGGTGGTCCGCATCGCCGGCTTCCAGGTCCAGGCCGCCGCCGAGGACGCCGCCTGGCTGAACGTCCTGCAGTACGCCGTGCCCCTGCTGGCCATCGCCTTCGCCATGCGGAGCATCTTCCGCCAGCGGGTCAGCCGCTACATCGACATTTCCCGTCGCCCGGCCCGCATCGCCGGCCTCGGCGAAGGCGCGGCCGCATGACCGGTCTTGGCCGTCTCGAACGCTATGTGATGGGCCGCATGCTGGCGGGCGTCGGCGCCGCCCTGGCGGTGATCTCGGCGGTCATCCTGCTGATCCAGTTCGTCGAGCTGTCCAGCCAGGTGGGCACCCGGGCCGACGTGGGCGCCTCGGCGATCATGGGCCTGACCCTGCTGCGCGCCCCCGGTCTGATCCAGATCCTGCTGCCGTTCTGCTTCCTGTTCGGCGGCATCGGCGCCTTCGTGGGGCTGAACCGCAAGAGCGAGCTGGTGGCCATGCGCGCCGCCGGGGTCTCGGCCTGGCGCTTCATCCTGCCTTCGGCGGCCCTGTCGGCGATCCTCGGCGTCCTGGTCGTGGCCCTGCTCAATCCCGTCGCCGCCGCCCTGAACGCCCGTTTCGAGCTGGAACGCGCCCGGCTGATGGAGAACTACCTGGGCGACCAGCCGAAGGACATCTGGATCCGCCAGGGTGACGACCGCACCCAGATCGTCATCCACGCCCGCGACCGCGAGACCCACGCCGGCACGGTCGTCCTGCGCGGGGTGTCGGTGTTCATCTACGAGAAGAACGACCGCGGGGCCCCGGAATTCCGTCGCCGCCTCGAGGCCGCCGAGGCGCGGCTGATGCCGGGCTTCTGGCAGCTGAAGGACGTGGCCGAGGCCGGGGCGGGCGAAAGCTCGATCCGCTCCGAGAGCCTGTCCATCCGCTCCACCCTCGACGCCGAGGCGGCCATGGAGCGGTTCGCCTCGCCCGAGGCCATCGCCTTCTGGCGGCTCCCGGCCGCCATCCGGCTCACCGAACAGGCCGGGTTCTCGGCCGACGGCTACCGGCTGCGCTTCCAGCAGCTGTTGGCCACGCCGCTGCTCTACGCCGCCATGTCGATCCTCGCCGCCGCCTTTTCCCTGCGCCTGGCGCGCCTGGGCGGGCTTGCGGGCCTGGCCGGGGCGGGCGTGGCCCTCGGCTTCGTGATGTTCTTCTTCAATCAGTTCGCCGGCGCCCTGGCCAAGGCCGACATCATTCCGCTCGCTGCGGCGGCCTGGGCGCCCGTGCTCGTCGCCTTGCTCGCGGGCGTCAGCCTGCTTTGCTACACCGAAGACGGTTGAATCATTGTCCGGCCCGGCTATGCATCCGCGCTTGAGCCACGCTGCAGGCGCGCACGGCCGCGAGAGGGGAAACGGAAGCTTGATGAGTCGGCGCACCCCGCCACTGGCTGCCAAGCGCGCCCTCCTCGCCGGGGCGGCCGGCGCGATCCTGTGCGCCCTCGCCGTCTCCGCGGCCGAGGCCCAGCAGCTTCCCCTGCTCCCGCGCCCGCCGGCGCCGCCGCCCACCCCCGCAGGCGCCGACCGCCTGCAGGAAGGCGAGATGTACATGGAGGCCGACGAGGTCGTCCGCGAGGACAAGATCGGCCGCACGACCGCCCAGGGGAACATCGAGGTCCGCTACAACGGCCGCACGCTGCGCGCCGACCGGCTGATCTACGAGGAGGAGACCGGCACGCTCCGGGCGATGGGCAACATCTCCATCGTCAACGCCGACGGCTCGGCGGAATTCGCCGACGAGATCCTGCTCGACGACGAGATGCGCGCCGGCGTGATCCAGGGCTTCTCCGCCCGCCTGCCCGAGAACGTGAAGGTGGCCGCGGCCACCGCCGTCCGGCGCAACGAGGACATCCAGGAGCTCAACCGGGCCATCTACACGCCCTGCGAGATCTGCGCCGAGGACGGCAGCTACAAGCGGCCCACCTGGTCGATCTCGGCCGACAAGGTCATCCAGGACCGCAAGCGCGGCACCATCACCTACCGCAACGCCCGCTTCCGCATCCTGGGCGTGCCCCTGCTCTACCTGCCGGTCTTCTGGCACGCCGACCCGCGCAAGGGCCGCTCCTCTGGCTTCCTGCCGCCCGAGGCCTCGGCCTCGGACCGTCGGGGCGCGTCCTACGAGCAGCCCTACCACTGGGTGATCTCGCCCTATTCCGACCTGACCATCAGTCCGCAGTTCAACTCGAAGGTGAACCCCTTCCTGAACCTGCGCGGCCGCAAGCGCTTCTATTCGGGCGAGGTGGACATCCGGCTCGGCTACACCCGCGAATACGACTTCGACGGCAAGGGCAACGAGTTCGGCCAGAAGACCGACCGCAGCTACATCCTCGGCCGCGGCGCCTTCCAGATCAACGAGGACTGGCGCTGGGGCTTCACCGCCGAGCGCGCCTCCGACGACCTGCTGTTCGACAAGTACGAGGTCGACGACGTCTATGAGAGCCGCGGCCCCTATGTGGCCGACGACCGGCGCCTGATCAGCCAGCTCTACGCCATCCGCCAGGACGAGCGCTCGTACCTGTCGGCGGCGGCGATGACCATCCAGGGCCTGCGCCCCGGGGCCGTGGACCCGGTCACCGGCTTCGCCTCGGGCGAGAACGACCGCGTCTTCCCGGTCATCGGCCCGCTGGTCGAGGGCCGCTACGACGTGGGCCGGGTGGTCGGCGGCCGCCTGCGGGTCAACACCAGCGCCGTGGTCCTCAGCCGCGAGCAGTCGCCCACCGACCTCTCCGTCCGCCTGCCCGGCCTCGACAGCGCCCGGCTCACCGGCGAACTCGACTGGCGGCGCGACTTCACCTCGGCCGCCGGCCTGCGCGTGTCGCCCTTCGTGAACCTGCGCGCCGACGCCTACCGCATCCAGGACATCCTCACCGGCGTCGGCTCGGCCACCCGCAAGGACGAGGTGGGCCGCGCCCTGGCCACCGTGGGGGCCGACGTCAGCTATCCCGTCTACCGCCGCTTCGGCGACAAGACCGTGGTGCTCGAGCCCGTGGTCCAGGTCCTGGCCTCGCCCGACGCCAAGCAGGTGGTCATCGGCCAGGACGCCGCCGGCAAGCCGGTCTATCTCAACGAGGACAGCGTCGCCTTCGAGTACGACGAGACCACCCTCTTCCGGCCCAACAAGTTCCCCGGCTACGACCTCTACGAGGACGGCCTGCGGATGAACGTGGCCGGCCGGGCCACCATGCTCTGGGACGACGGGCGCCGGGCCAACCTGCTCGTCGGCCGCTCCTTCCGCAGCAAGGAGAACACCGTCTTCCCCGACCGCTCGGGCCTGCGCGACAAGGCCTCGGACTGGATCGTCTCGGCCAGCGCCCAGCCCGTGGTCGGCCTGTCGGTCTTCGCCCGGGCCCGGCTCGATTCCGACAACCTCGACGTTCACCGCCTCGAGGCCGGCGCCAACGTCTACAACAAGTTCGGCAACGGCTTCGTCCGCTACCTCACCGACGATTTCGACATCAACGGCAACCGCCGTGAGAACCTCGATCTCGGCGGCGAGGTCTATATCGCCACCAACTACGGCGTCAGCTTCTACGGCAGCCGCGACCTGCAGCAGGAGGCCTGGGTGATCCGCGACGTGGGCGTCTTCTACCGGGACGACTGTATCCGGGTGGACGTGATCTATCGTCGGGAAGACATCATCATCGGCCGTCTGCTACCCAGTGAGTCCTTCTCGGTGCGCCTAACGCTCGCCACATTGGGCGGAACAGATGGCCGCTAGAATCAAGGGCGCTCGCCGCCCGCGTAAGGAAACGATCTCGTCCATGAAGTCCCTCGTCTCGGGCCCGATGGCGCGAAGCGCGGCCTTGGCCTGCGCGCTCATCGCCGCGGGCTCGCCGTTTGCCTACGCCCCCTTCGCCGCCGCCCAGGTTCCCGTCATCAGCCCGCCGCCGCCGGCCGCCGCCGAGCCCCCTGAGCCGCAGGGCATCTCCGAGGCCGTGGCCGCGGTGGTCAACGACCAGATTATCTCCACCTACGACCTGGGCCAGCGGATGCGGCTGCTGATCGCCACCTCCGGCGTCCAGCCCACCCAGGAAACCCTGCCGCAGTTCCAGCGCGAGGCCCTGATCAGCCTCATCGACGAGCGCCTGCAGTTCCAGGAGCTCCGCCGCGTCGAGCGCGAGCAGAAGATCGACATCATCGCCTCCGACGAGGAGGTCGACGAGGAGATCGCCGACATGGCGCGCTCCAACAACATGACCCGGGAACAGTTCGTGGGCTTCCTCCAGGCCCGGGGCATCGGCGTCGACACCCTGCGAGAGCAGATCCGCGCCCAGGTCAGCTGGGCCCGCTGGATCCGTGGCCGCTACGGCTCGCGCCTGCGCATCGGCGACGACCAGATCGCCGCCGTCCAGGCCCGCATGGCCGCCGACGCGGCCAAGCCCCAGTACCAGATCTCGGAAGTGCTCATCGACGCCAACCGCGTCGGCGGCATGCAGCAGGCCATGGCCGGCGCCCAGCAGCTGGTGGCCCAGATGCAGCAGGGCGCCCCGTTCCCGGCCGTGGCCCGGCAGTTCTCGGCCCTGCCCACCGCCGCGGCGGGCGGCGACGCCGGCTGGGTCGGCCAGGGCGAGATGCCGCCCGAGGTCCAGCAGGTCCTCGAACAGATGCGCCCCGGCCAGCTGTCGCAGCCGATCCCGGTCCGCGACGGCGTCTACATTATCTACCTCCGCGACAAGCGGGCCGGCGGGGGCTCCACCCTGGTCCATCTGAAGCAGGCCGCCGTGCCCCTGCCCGCCGGCGGCGACGAGGCCGCCGCCCGGGCCAGGCTTGAGCAGCTGCGCCCGCAGATCGCCGGCTGCGACACCCTCGAAACCGTCGCCGGCGCCGTCGAGGGCGTGGTGGCCAGCGACCTCGGCGAGGCCGAGGTCAACGACCTCGCGCCCCAGTTCAAGGCCGTCGCCGAAAGCCTCGAGGTCGGCCAGGTCTCCGAGCCGATCCGCACGGGCGCCGGCCTCCACCTGGTGGCCGTCTGCGGCCGCCGCGTGGCCGGCGGGGCCAATATGGAGCGCGACGCCATCGAGAACCGCCTCTACGGCCAGCAGCTCTCCATGATCGCCCGGCGCTACATGCGCGACCTGCGCAACTCGGCCACCATCGAGACGCGGTGAAGCCCGGCCCCCTGGCCCTCACCCTCGGCGAGCCGGCCGGCGTCGGCCCCGAGATCGTCGCCAAGGCCTGGCGCGCCCTCCACGCCACGGGTCCCGCCTTCGTCGTCGTGGGCGACGCCCAGGCCGTCGCCGCCGCCCCCGGCGGCCCCACGCCCGTACGGTCGGTCAACTCGCCCGCCGAGGCCCTGGCTGTCTTCCCTGAGGCCCTGCCGGTGCTCGACCTGCCGCTGCAGGCCCCCGTGGTCGCAGGCCGGCCGTCCCCCGACGCCGCCCCGGCGGTGATCCGCTGGATCGAGACCGCCGTCGGCCTCGCCCTCTCGGAAACCGTCTCGGGGGTGGTCACCGCCCCCATCGCCAAGGCCCCTCTCTACGCAGCGGGCTTCAAGTTTCCCGGCCACACCGAATTCCTCGGCGAACTCACCGCCAAGGCGCCCTTCGAGGGCGCCCGCGGCCCGGTGATGATGCTCACCGCCGCCGACCTGCGCGTGACCCTGGTCACCATCCACGATCCCATCGCCCAGGTGCCGTCACGGCTCACCACGGACGGGATCGTCCACGCCGGCATCGTCACCGCCCAGGCCCTTTCCCGCGACTTCGGCGTCGCCCGCCCGCGCCTCGCCGTGGCCGGCCTCAATCCGCATGCGGGCGAGAGCGGCGGCATCGGCCGCGAGGAGATCGAGATCATCGCCCCGGCCGTGGAGGCCCTGCGCGCGGCCGGGGTCGACGCCCGCGGCCCGTACCCGTCCGACAGCCTGTTCCCGGCTGAGATGCGCGCCGGCTACGACGCGGCCCTCTGCATGTTCCACGACCAGGCCCTGATCCCGGTGAAGATGCTGGACTTCTGGGGCGGCGTGAACGTCACCCTCGGCCTGCCGATCATCCGCACCTCCCCCGACCATGGCTCGGCCTTCGACATCGCGGGGCGCGGCATCGCCCGCCCCGACAGCCTGATCGCCGCCCTGCGCCTCGCCGCCGAGATCGCGGACCGCCGCGGATGAGCCTGGACCGCCTGCCCAGCCTGCGCGAGACGCTGGAGGCCCATGGCCTGTGGGCCAAGAAGGCCTTCGGCCAGCACTTCCTCCTCGACCTCAACATCACCCGCAAGATCGCCCGCCTAGCCGAGGTGGGCGAAGGCGACCATGTGATCGAGGTCGGCCCCGGCCCCGGCGGCCTCACCCGCGCCCTGGTGGAGACCGGCGCCCGGGTCACCGCCATCGAGAAGGACGAGCGCTTCCGGCCGCTGCTCACCGAACTGGCCGCCGCCGCCGACGGGCGCCTGGCCCTGGTGTTCGGCGACGCCCTTGCCGCCGACGAGGCCGCCCTCGCCGAAGGCGCCCCGGCGCACCTTGTCTCCAACCTGCCCTACAACGTGGGCACGCCCCTGCTCATCAAGTGGCTCACCGGCCCCTGGACGCCCGCGTCCCTGACGCTGATGTTCCAGAAGGAGGTCGCCGACCGCATCACCGCCGCGGCCGGCGACGACGCCTATGGCCGCCTGGCGGTGATCGCCCAGGCCACGGCCCACGCCCGGCCGGTGCTGGACGTGCCCGCCCGGGCCTTCACCCCGCCGCCCAAGGTGGAGTCCGCCGTGGTGCGCCTGGAGCCCCGCGCCGACCGGCCCGCGCCCCAGCGCCTCGATGCGCTGCAAAAGATCACCGCCGCCGCCTTCGGCCAGCGGCGCAAGATGCTCCGCGCGAGCCTCAAGGCGCTCGGCGGCGAGGCCCTGGTCACGGCGGCCGGCCTCGATCCGGCCGCCCGGGCCGAGGTCATTCCGGTCGACGGCTTCCTGGCCCTGGCCGACGCCTGGCTGGCCCGGCGCTAGTCGGCCTTCGGCGGGTCGTCGTGGCCCGGCGGGGTCCACGACGGCGGATCGCTGGCGGGAAAGCTCTCCTCGCCCGCTTCTTCCACCAGGTCGAAGTCGTCGTCCTGTTCGGGGGTCTTGGGTTCGCTCATGCCCCTAGCCTACGCCGTTGCCGAACGTTGCTCTACCCGTTCCAATACCCTCTGCGGAATCGGGGAGCCTGCCGGGAATGCTGAGCCGATGCTGACCCTGCTGGGCGTCGTCGTGGTGGTCGTGGGCTTCGCCGCCCGCCTGAACCCCCTGCTGGTGGTGATCCTCGCCGCCTTCACCACTGGCCTGTTCGCCGGCCTTTCGCCCCTGGAGGTGCTCGCCGCCTTCGGCAAGGCCTTCAACGAGAACCGCTTCGTCACCGTCGCCTATCTCGTCCTGCCCATGGTCGGGGTGCTGGAGCGCGCTGGCCTGCAGGAGCGCGCCCGCGCCCTCATCGCCCGCCTGCGCGGCGTCTCGGTCGGCCCGTTCCTGGTGGCCTATCTCGCCCTGCGCCAGATCACCTCGGCCATCGGCCTGCACTCCATCGCCGGCCAGGCCCAGTCGATCCGGCCGCTGGTGGCGCCCATGGCCGAGGGCGCTGTTGAGGCGAGCACCGGCGCGCCCCTCGACGCCGACACCCGCCAGGCGGTCCGGGCCCAGGCCGCCGCCACCGACAACATCGGCCTGTTCTTCGGCGAGGACATCTTCATCGCCATCGGCTCGATCCTGCTAATGGTGGGCATTCTGGCCTCCAGCGGCATCGTCATCGACCCGTTGCACCTGTCCCTGTGGGCGATCCCCACGGCCATCGTCGCGTTCCTGATCCACGGGGCGCGGCTGATCCTCTTCGACCGTCGCCTCCGGCGGAAGGCGGGCGAGCCATGATCACCCTCTCGCTGGTCTATCTCCTGGCGGGCCTCGTCTTCGCCGCCTTCGCCGTCCTCAGCGCCACCGACCGCGCCAACGCCAAGCGGTTCGGCAACGCCCTCTTCTGGGGCCTGGTGGCGGTCAGCTTCCTGTTCGGCGACCGGCTGGGCGATGTGGGCAACGGCGTCCTCGTCCTGGGCCTCGCCCTCATCGCCGGCTTCGGCCTCCTGGGCCGGGGCCAGCCGGCCACCACCTCGCCCGACGAACGCCGCGTCCTCTCCGAGCGGTTCGGCGGACGGCTGTTCGTCCCCGCGCTCACCCTGCCCTTGGTGGTCGCCCTCGGCGTGCTGGTGTTCAAGCCCATGCAGATCGGCGGCCAGCCCCTGTTCGACCCCAAGCAGGCCACGCTCATCTCCCTGGCCCTGGCCGCCGTGATCTCGGTGCTGACCGCCCTGATCCTGCTGCGCCAGCCGCCCCTCGCCCCGCTGCAGGAAGGTCGGCGGCTGATGGACACCGTGGGCTGGGCGGCCCTCCTGCCCCAGATGCTCGCCGCCCTGGGCGCGGTCTTCGCCCTGGCCGGCGTCGGCGAGCTGATCGGCCAGCTCGTCACCGCCTGGATTCCCCTCGACACCCGGTTCGTGGCGGTGGCCGTCTACTGCCTCGGCATGGCCGCCTTCACCATGATCATGGGCAACGCCTTCGCGGCCTTCCCCGTGCTCACCGCCGGGATCGGATTGCCCATATTGATCAACCGCTTCGGCGGCGATCCTGCGGTGGTCTGCGCCATCGGCATGCTGTCCGGCTTCTGCGGCACGCTGATGACGCCCCTGGCCGCCAACTTCAATCTGGTCCCGCCGGCCCTGCTTGAGCTTCCCGACCGCTATTCGGTCATCAAGGCCCAGATCCCCACCGCCCTGCCGGTGCTGATCGCCAATGTGGTGCTGATGTATGTCCTCGCCTTCCGCTGACCGCCTCCCCCGCGAGACGGCGAGCGCCTTCGCCCGCATCGCCCTTGGCCATGTGGCCCGGGAATATCCCAACAAGCTGGACCACGTCCTGGCCGGTCCCGAGGACGCCCTCGGCCCCCGCGCCCTGCACCCGATCTATTTCGGCAGTTTCGACTGGCACTCCTGCGTCCACGGCTACTGGACCCTGGCCACCGTCCTGCGCCTTCACCCGGACATTCCCGAGGCCGAAGCCATCCGCGCCCGGTTCGACGCCGCCTTCACCCCGGACAACGTCGCCGCCGAGGTCGCCTACCTCGCCCGCCCCCTGGCCCGCGGCTTCGAGCGCCCTTACGGCTGGGGCTGGCTGCTCAAGCTCCAGGCCGAGTTGATGGCCCACCAGGCTCCCTGGGCGGCGATCCACCAGCCCCTGGCCGAGGCCTTCGCCGACCGCTTCCGGGACTTCCTGCCCAAGGCGGCCTATCCGATCCGCACCGGGGTCCATTCGTCCACCAGCTTCGCCCTGGCCGTGGCCGCCGACTATGCCCGGCTCGCCGACCCGGCCCTGCTCGCCCTCTTCGCCGACAAGGCCCGGGCCTGGCACCTCGGCGACCGCGACGCCCAGGCCTGGGAGCCGTCCCTGGACGACTTCCTCTCGGCCACCCTCATGACCGCCGAATGCCTGCGCCGGCTGCTGCCGCCCGATGAATTCGCGGACTGGTTCGCCGCCTATCTGCCGGCCATCGCCGAGCGCCGCCCGGCCAGCCTCTTCACCCCGGCCGTGGTCACCGACCGGACCGACGGCAAGATCGTCCACCTGGATGGCCTGAACCTCTCCCGCGCCTGGTGCTGGCGGGCCCTGGCGGCTGCGCTCTCGGGCCCGGCCCAGGCCGCCGCCGAAGAGGCCGCCGCCGCCCATCTGGCCGCCAGCCTGCCCCATGTCGCCGGAGACTACATGGGCGAGCATTGGCTCGCCTCCTTCGCCCTTCTGGCCCTGACGGCCTGATCCTGGCCGCCTGATCCTGGCCGCCTGCCCCGGACCGCCTCCGCTCCCGGGCCTATTGCAGCGACAGGATCACCGGCAGCGAGCCCTGATAGACCCCCGGGGGCGCCCCGGCCTGCACGCCCACGGCGCCCTGCACCGCCACCGAGCCGCTGGCCCGGGCTCCGTAGGCGCCCGGCAGAACGCTCACCACGCCCTCCGGGGTGAGCTGCAACTGGACCTCCTCGGCCCCGCCGGCCCGCACCAGGGTCAGGGTCGAAGGCACGCTGATGCTGTAGCTGTCCCCGGCCACGCCGCTCACCTCATAGCGGCCGTCCACGCCCTGGGCGGTGACGCCGGCGCCGGTGGGGCGGCGCACGGGGGCCACGCTGAAGGCCGCCGCCTCCCCCAGGCCCGGGGGATCGATCACCGTCAGGCTGGCGCGCGCCTCGACCGAGACCGGCTCCTCAGCCCAGGCCACGGCGCTCGTCGCGAGGGCCGCGGCCACGGCCGCCGCCCGGATGGCGCGTCTTGTGCTCACACCGTCACCGTAGATGCGCCGCCGGGCGCCGACAATGACGTCGCGGCGCCGCACCCAAAATAGGCGGGGCCAGATTGCAAACCCCCGTTCCCGCCGGTATCAGCCCGCAAGCTTGTCCGTGCGCGAGGCGAACGGATTTACGAGGTCAGCTGTGGTGCAGATCAGGACCGTCTCGCGCGCCGTCGCCCTGGCTCTGGCCGCCGTCGCGCCCACCCTCCTGGCCGGCTGCGCCACCGAGTTCGAGGGCGAGCGGCCCTCCACCCTCTACGGCCAGCCCACCGACGCCGCCGTCGCCCTCTACGGGCGCTGGGACGAGTCCGTGGTCCTCGCCGGCAAGCTCTACTACATCTGGCGCCGCTCGGTGGACACCGACGAGGGGCCGCGCTTCTGCGAGCTGCGGCTCGAGATCACCGAACGCAACACCATCGCCCGCCGGCTGATGCAGGGCTATCCCGACGCCTGCGGCCTGTTCGCCGCCCGCTTCGTCCCCGCCGACAACAAATAGCCTAGCCGCCGCCCCGCCGCCGGGCCTCGAGCAGGTCCGTCCAGCTCCAGGTCGACCGGCCCAGAGCCACGCGCGAGCCGTCGGCCATGGAGATCAGCACCAGGCCGCGCATCGTCTCCTTGCGGCAGGCTTCCGGGGCGAAGGCCACCTCCATGACGATGGCCTGGCGCACCCCCGCCAGACCCTTGCCCTCCTGGCCGGGGTTGCGGATCCATTCGCCGCTCCAGATCAGCAGGGCGCTGCGGCCGGCCCTTGCCGAGCGGTGGGCCTGGCCGATGGCGGCGCTCACCTCCGGGTCCTTGCGCAGGGCCGCCTGCAGGCGCTCCACCATGTCGCATCCGCTGCCGGCCCCGTCGCCCGTCCCAGAGCCCGTGCCCGTCCCACGCCCGGCGCCCGCCGTCCGGGCCCCGGCGAGGGCCGCCTCGCTCACGGTGGCCACGGGCTCGGGAACCGGCGCCGGGGTCTCGCTCACCGCCACCCGCAGGGGCTCCACCGTCGGCGGCGGCGCCGGCGTTGGCCGGGCGCGGGCCTTGGGCGGCGGCCTTGGCGTCTCCACCGGCTCGAGCGATGTCGCCGCCTGTCCCCCCGCCGGCTCGGGCGCCGTGGGCTCCGGCGGCGGCGGGGGCGGCTGCGGCGGCGGGGCCAGGCTCACCACCATCGGCTCCGGGTCCGGCCGCATGTCCCCGGGCGGCTGGCTGGCGATCAGCACGAACGGGATCGCCGCGTGCGCCGCCAGGCTCAACGCCATCGCCGCCACGCGCCGCCGCCGGGTGTCCGTCCTGCCCATCGGCGCAACGCTCGCCCGCGTCGGGGGCGGCATCGTGGCGGCGCACGGGCTGCGATGCCCCGATCTCGCCACGGTCACGTCATCGGCAGGCCACGGGCGCACCGGCACCTTGGCCGCGGCGAAGCGCCTGGGGTGGGGCCTTTGCGAGAAGGAAAAGAGAGTTGAAAGACGGGAAGCTTAGGGTGGCCGCTATCGGCGGCGCACTGATTTTCGCAGGCATCGCGGCCAGCGGCTGCGCCAGCCACAGGTTCGTCCGCGACCAGGTCGCCGTGGTCGACACCCGGGTCACCGAGGTGGAAGGCACGGCAGGAGAGGCCCTGGCCCGGGCCAACGCGGCCCACAAGCTGGCCGAGGGCAAGTTCCTCTACGAGGTCGTGCTGTCCGACGACTCGGTGAAGTTCCCCACCGACGTCCATGCGCTCTCCCCCGAGGCCGAGGCGCGGCTCAACGAGCTCGCCGAGCGGCTGAAGGCCGAGAACCGCAACGTCTATCTGGAGATCCAGGGCCACACCGACGCCACCGGCCCTGAGTCCTACAACGACCGCCTGGGCGCCGAGCGCGCCGAGGCCGTGCGCAAGTACCTGGCCAAGCAGGGCGTCGCCCTGAACCGCATGGCCACCATCTCCTACGGCGAGGAAGCGCCCGTGGCCCCGAACGACACGCCGGACGGCCGGGCGCAGAACCGCCGCGTGGCGATCGTCGTCCTGAGCTAGGCGGGCAAGACGGCAGGGGGCCCTCCCGCCCCTTGCCGTCGCCTCTTGTGTTGAGGCGCAGGCGGCCTAGGTGTGGCGTCCTGGATCAAGCGCCCGGAGCCCCCATGACCGCCTCGCCTCTCATCGAACTGAACGACGGAAACGCCATCCCGCAGGTGGGCCTCGGCGTCTGGCAGACGCCCAACGACGTCGCCGTCGAGGCCGTCCGCACGGCCCTGGAGGCCGGCTACCGCCACGTGGACACCGCCGCCATCTACGGCAACGAGGACGGCGTGGGTCAGGGCCTGCGGGCCTCGGGCGCGCCCCGCGCCGAGGTGTTCGTCACCACCAAGGTCTGGAACGAGAACCAGGGCTATGACGCGGCCCTCAAGGCCACGAAGGACAGCCTGCGCCGCCTGGGCCTCGAGCAGGTGGACCTGCTGCTGATCCACTGGCCCTCGCCGTCCCGGGGCCTTTACGTCGACACCTGGAAGGCCCTGATCCAGGCCCGCAAGGACGGCCTCGCCCGCTCCATCGGCGTCTCCAACTTCGAGCCCGAGCACCTGGAGCGGATCATCGGCGAGACCGGCGTCGCCCCGGCCCTCAACCAGATCGAGCTGCACCCGCGCTTCCAGCAGAAGGCCGCCCGCGCCGCCAACGAGGCCCACGGCGTGCGCACCGAGTCCTGGAGCCCCCTCGGCCGGGGCCTGCAGCTCGCCGATCCGGTGGTGGCCAACATCGCCCGCAAGCATGGCCGCACCCCGGCCCAGGTGATCATCCGCTGGCACATCGAGAACGGCCTGATCGTCATCCCCAAGTCGGTGACGCCCAGCCGCATCCGCGAGAACTTCGACGTCTTCAACTTCGCCCTCGACGCCGACGACCTCGCCGCCTTCGCCGGGCTGGACGATCCCGACGGCCGCATCGGGCCGCACCCGATGACCGCCAAGTTCTGACGCCAAGCCCTTGAAACCCCTCGCGCAATCCCCACCTTCAGGGGGCGCGAGGGACCCTCGTGGGACAGCCGGCCCGCCTGATCACCGGGCGCTCCCCACGACAGCCTTCACGACCGCCAGGACGCCGCGCAGCGGTGGCTCCGCCTCGTCCCCGCCCAGGGATGCGGGCGTCCTGGCAAGCGCGCTCTCCTCCGCGCCCCTAAGGCTTCAGCGACTCCCGCAGCGCATGCACCTCCGCCGCCGTCACCGGCTCGGGATAGGCGTTGCCGAAGTGCGTCCGCAGATAGCTCACCAGCTCGGCCAGCTGCTCGTCGCTCAGCTCCTCGAACGACGGCATGGCCCCCTTGCCCCTGGCGATCATGTAGATCGGATACGCGCTGGTCGCGAGCCGGGCGTTGCGCGCCAGGGCCGGGAACGCCCCCGCCCCGGCCGCCCCCTCGCCGCCGGCCATGTGACAGACCTGGCAATAGACCTGATAGACCTCGGCCCCGGTCCTGGGGGCGATCGGCCGCAGGCCGCCAGGCCCCGGCTCGTCCGCCCCCGCGCCGCGCACCCCGATCGCCAGCGCCGCCAGGGCCGCGCCCGCCACGAACCATCCCCGCATCTTCAGGCCTCCAGCGCCCGCTTGTGCAGGCGCGTGATGGCGTCCAGCGACGACAGCAGCGCCCCTTCCATCCAGCAGCCGACGTAGCTCGCATGCTCGCCGGCCAGCACGATCCGGTCCTCCAGCGCCACCAGGGTCTGGTAGTGCTCGCGCCGGGTGTCCTCGTTCCAGCGGGCGCAGCAGCCCAGCACCCAGGGCGCGCGGCTCCAGGCCACGCTGGCCCCGCTGAGGAACTCCTTGCGGTAGCTGTCCGGGTGGAACACCTCGCCCTGGGCCAGGGCCGCCTCGATCCGCGCCTCGGGGCTCAGGCCCCCCAGCCGGTAGCCCGCCGCGCCATTGGCGAAGGCCCCGAGCAGCACCGCCGGCCCGTCCGAGAAGAAGCCCGAGTTGGGGTAGGAGATCAGGCCGATCTCCTGGTTGGTGAAGCTGTGCCCGCCGAAGATCTCGTAGTCCTGCTCCCAGAACCGGCGCCGCATCTCCAGGCCGATCTTGACGCTGGCGTTGTAGGGCACGGCCTGGATCGCCGCGGTCTTCTTCTCGGACAGGTTGGTCTCGATCTGGCTCAGCACCGACAGCGGGATGGTGCAGACGCAGAAGTCGGCCCGGTGGGTCTTCTCGGTCCCGGTGGCCAGGTCGGTGTAGGTGGCCGTCACCCCGCCGGCGTCCTGCATCAGCCGGGTGACCTTGGCCTCGTGGATCACCAGGCCCTCCACCTGGCGGGCGAAGGCGTCGCCGATCTTCTGCATCCCGCCCACCGGCTGGAACATGGTGGTCTGGAACTCGTGGTTCATGAAGAAGGCCAGCGAGCCCCAGATCCCCGACTTCAGCACCTCGTCGAAGGGCAGCACCTCCGAGGGCTTCGGCGCCCCGTCCACCCCGCCGCCGGGCGGCAGGGCCCAGCCCCGGGCCCGCGAGGCCCTGGGGCCGGAGCGGTAGCGCATGTCGGCGTCCAGCAGGCCCCAGCTGCGCAGGGCCTCCTTCAGCCGGTCCAGGTCTTCAGCCGTCAGGGGCGCGTCCAGCGCCTGCTGGTTCATGGCCTTGCCCAGCAACTCGGCGATGTTGCCGTTGAAGTCCGCCGCCAGGGCCCGGTAGCGCTGCGGCGCCCCGCCGAACGCCTCGGTGGAGTGGATGTAGGTGTTGTGGTTCAGCTGGATGAACGGCTCCAGGGCCACCCCGAAGGCCTTGCAGTAGTGGAGCAGCGTCCGGTGGTGGTGCGGGATGCGCCACGGCCCGGGGTTCAGGTAGTTGCCCTTGGCGAAGCGCACCTCCTGGGTCGCCCCGCCCATCTCGGTGAACCGGTCCCCGCCGTACAGCGACCAGGCGCGTCCCCCTGCGCGCTTCTGGTACTCGAGGATCTTCACCTCATAGCCGGCCTTGCGCAGCTCATAGGCCGCCAGCATCCCCGCCAAGCCCGCCCCCAGCACCATGACGCGCGTCCCCTTGCGCGCCCCGGACAGGTTCGGCGGCCCGTCGAACCGGGTCTCGGCCGCGTGCCCGAACACGGTCATCATGTTGTAGAGCGCCGCGGTGCCGCCGATCAGCCCGACCGCCTGCATGAGCCGCCGTCTGGTCAGCGGCCCGCCTCCTTCGTTCATCGTCACTATCCCCTCACGACGAAGGCCGTGATGGTTGGGCCGGGGCGGCGGCGCCCGCACGCGCTGCAATGCAAAAAGCCGCGCCCTTCCGCCGTTTGGCTAAGGCCCGCGCAGCCGCCCAGGGCCCCCTGGCCAATCCCTGGGCGCCCCCTGCTGGGCACCCCCCGCGACGAGGCCCGGCGCGAGGCCCGCGAAAACCACTGCGCGCCGGCGTCAGGAACCGCCTGCGGCCGCGCTCGTTTGGACGCCGCAGGTTCGGCTATGTCGGCTGGCCGTCACAGCGGCAGCCTTTCAAAGCCTCTGCACAGTTTCAGTGACCCGGTTCCAACGAGTCCAAACCCCTGTGGGAGTCTGAAAGATGCTGACCTTCCGTCGTACCGCCCTCGTCGCCGCCGCTGTCGGCGGCGCCTTCGCCCTCAGCGCCTGCGCCACCACCGAGTCGGTGAACCGCGCCCAGGCCACCGCCGACCAGGCCCTGTCCACCGCCCAGCAGGCGCAGTCCTCGGCCCAGCAGGCCCAGGCCGCCGCCGACCAGGCCGCCCAGGCCGCCGCGCGCGCCCAGTCCACCGCCGACCAGGCCAACGCCGCCGCCCAGGCCGCCGCCCAGCAGTCGGCCACCCGCCGCGCCGGCGAACGCGGCTAACCCCCGCCGCGGCGCGCCTCCCGAGGCCCCCGGGCCTTGGGAGGCGACCGCCCTTCCCCTCCCGTGATCCCCGCCCGCGGCGATCCGGGCCGGACAAAACCGTTCCTTTCAGCGGAGCGCATCGCCCCGCTTCGGCGTTAGAGCGCCATGGCCAAGCTGTCCGCCCGCTCCGCCGACGCCTTCTCCACCCGCATTCCCGCCCGCCTCGACCGCCTCCCCTGGAGCCGGTTCCACTGGCTCGTGGTCGCCGCCCTCGGCATCACTTGGATCCTCGACGGGCTGGAGGTCACCCTCGTCGGCGCCCTGTCGCCGGCCATCGCCGGCCCGGACGGCCTCGGCCTGACCGCCACCCAGGTCGGCCTCAGCGGCAGCGCCTACATCCTGGGCGCGGTCGTCGGCGCGGTGCTGTTCGGCCGCCTCACCGACCACTTCGGCCGCCGCAAGCTCTTCACCTGGACCATCGGCATCTATCTGCTGGCCACCATCGCCACCGGCTTGTCGTGGGACTTCACGTCCTTCCTGGTCTTCCGGTTCATCACCGGCGCGGGCATCGGCGGCGAGTACGGGGCGGTCAATTCCGCCATCCAGGAGCTGATCCCCGCCCGCCGGCGCGGCTACACCGACCTCGCCATCAACGGCAGCTTCTGGGTCGGCGCGGCCCTGGGCGCCCTGGGCTCGCTGGTGGTGCTCAATCCCGAGGTCATCGACCAAGCCCTCGGCTGGCGCCTGGCCTTCGTGGTGGGCGGCCTCCTCGCCCTGATCATCATCTGGCTGCGCCGGTTCATCCCCGAGAGCCCCCGCTGGCTCATGACCCACGGCCGCGCCGCCGAGGCCGAGGCGGTGGTGACGCGCATCGAGGCGGACGTCGCCCGCCGCACCGGCCGGCCGCCGCCGCCGCATCACCACCTCGACGAGATCCGCCTGCGGCCGGTCCGCACCCGCTGGCTCGACATCGTCCGCACCCTGTTCGTGGTCTATCCCCGGCGGACGGGCCTCTGCGTCGTGCTCATGGCCACCCAGGCCTTCTGCTACAACGCCGTCTTCTTCACCTACGCCATGATCCTCACCCGGTTCTATGGCGTGGAAGCCGCCGCCGTGGGCTGGTTCATCCTGCCCTTCGCCGCCGGCAACTTCCTCGGCCCCCTGCTGCTGGGCGGCCTCTTCGACAGCGTCGGGCGGCGCACCATGATCGGCCTCACCTACGGCCTGGCCGGCCTGTTCCTCTGCCTCACCGGCTGGGCCTTTGCTCAGGGCTGGCTGTCCGCCGTCACCCAGACCGCCGCCTGGACGGTGATCTTCTTCTTCGCCTCCGCGGGGGCCAGCGCCGCCTACCTCACCATCGGCGAGAGCTTCCCCCTGGAGATCCGCGCCGTCACCATCTCCCTGTTCTACGCCTTCGGGACCCTGGTGGGCGGCGTGGGCGGGCCGGCCCTCTTCGGCGCCCTCATCGACACCGGCGAGCCGCACCGGGTGATGCTGGGCTACCTCCTCGGCGGCGGCCTGATGCTGGCCGCTGGTCTCCTCGCCCGCCGCTACGCCGTCGCCGCCGAGCGCCGCGCCCTGGAAGACGTCGCCCCGCCCCTTTCCAAGGTCCTCGAAGACGTCCCCTGACGCAGGCCCGTCGCGACACCCCCGCCCGGCGTCGCCCCCGTCAACCTCCCGAAGGCGGGCATTCAGGCGGCCCCGGCCGCCCCGCAGGCGCCCCGTCACGCCCACCCTCCCCATACAGCGGCTCTTCCCACGGCTGCCGGAAGGCCTTGGGCGGCACATGGCTGGGATGCCGGGGCGGCTCGGGCGCGTCGGCGTCCGGATACAGCAGCCTCAGGGGCTCCCCCGGCGTCCGCGGCGGCCAGGCCCGCAGGGAGAAGTCCGCATCGTTCGGGTCGTCGGGGTTGGCGTAGTGGCGCACCCACACCTCGGGCAGGTCCCGGTCCCGGGACCCCGCCGCCTCCGCCATCGCGGCCCGCTGGGTGAAGGCCGGGCCGTAGCGCTTGGGCGCCAGCTTCGCCACCCGCCACTTGATGGTGTCGATCTTCAGCCGCGCCGTGCGCCAGTCCTCCTCGCTGGCGTCCCGGGCGATCTTCCAGGCCAGGTCGAACAGGGCGTCCGCCTGGGCCTGGCGCGCCTCCAGATAGCGCTCCAGGAACTCGGGCCGCGCCTTCAGCCATCGGCTCACGGTAACGGCGTGGGGCATGTCGGCCTCGGCGCACACCTCCACCAGCGAGCGCCCCGCCGCCACCCGCCGCAACAGCTCGTCCGCCAGGGCTTCGGACCAGCCGTGGCTCGCCTTGCGGGTCCACAGGCCCGCCGCCGTCGCCCGCGCCCGCGCCCGGTTCAGCATCTCGTCCAGCTCCGGGTCCGCCGCCCGCCAGCGGTCCAGTTGCCAGCGCTGCGGCATCAGGGGATCGCGGCAGATGGCGCACAGGCTCTCCCCCGCCTCCAGCCGCTCGCACACCGCCTGCACCAGGGCCAGCCGGCGGGCGAACGCCCGCCCGCGCGCATCCTTCGACGCCCCGGGGCGTCGGCTTCCCGTCTTCCGGGCCATCGTCATGTCCTTGGAAATCGCCGCGATCGCCCGGCCAGGCTCAGGGCGGACCTTGGAGGGCGCTCAGGCGCACCTCACAAGCCTGCCAAAGTCCTCGCACAGACGCGCGCGGAAATCAAGAACAAATAAGGAACGAAGGGCGAGCCGCCGTCTTCAAGACGGCTGGTTCAGCCGCAGCGGATCACCTTCTTGTCGCCGCGCTTGCAGAACACGCACTCGCCGACCTGGCGAACAAAGCCGCCTTTCTCCGCCAGTTCGCGTGTCTTGTGGTTGGCGTGCTGGCGGGGCGTGATCCCCGCCTCCTTGGCGATGCAGTCGTCACACGCAGCGTCGGGGCTTAACCGGACGATGAGGCCGCGAACGCGTTCCAGGACCGTCATGGAACAATGATAGCGGCCAAGCTTGCCTGGCTTGTCAACGGCGCCCGCCGTCAGCCAGAGGCCCCGTCTCCCCCGCCGCCGCTACTCACCTTCGGCCAGCAGCCCCTGGACGAAGCCCGGCAGCCAGGGGTTCCGGCCCGGCTTGATCCGCTCGGCCCGGTAGATGTGGCCGAGGTCCGCATAGGCGCGGTCGAAGTTCTTGTTGACGATGACGTAGTCGTACTCGGTCCAGTGAGCGATCTCCTCGCGCCCCAGCCGCAGCCGGGCCTCGATCACCTCGTCGCTGTCCTGGGCCCGGGCGCGCAGGCGCCGCTCCAGGTCGCTCCACACCGGCGGCAGGATGAACACCCGCACGCAGTCGTCCGGCTGCTTCTCGGCGATCTGCCGGGCGCCCTGCCAGTCGATGTCGAACAGCACGTCATGGCCGGCCTCCAGGGCCGACAGCACCGGCCCCTTGGGGGTCCCGTAGTAGTTGCCGTTGACCGTCGCCCACTCCAGGAACTCGCCCCGCTCGATCATCGCCTCGAACTCGTCGCGGGTCTTGAAGAAGTACTCCCGGCCCTCCTCCTCGCCGGGGCGCGGCGGGCGGGTGGTGGCGCTGATGGACAGGATCAGCTCGCCGTGGTCGGCCACCAGCCGGCGGGACAGCGAGGTCTTCCCCGCCCCGGCCGGGCTGGAGATCAGCAGCATCATCCCGCGCCGCGTCGTCTCCCACGGCCTGGCATGTTCGTCAGCAGTCACGGACTCAAACCTCCTGGAACGCGCCCTCATGCATCGAAAGCCCGGGGGACGGAAGGCGCGCCGCTGAAAACACCGCGAAAGCGCGACCCCGCGCCGCGCCGCGCAAGATCCGCGCGGGGCTATTCGACGTTCTGCACCTGCTCGCGGAACTGCTCGATGGTGGCCTTCAGGTCGAGGCCGGTGGCGGTCAGGGCGCTCAGCGCCGATTTGGAGCACAGGGTGTTGGCCTCGCGCATGAACTCCTGGGTCAGGAAGTCCAGCCGGCGGCCCACCGCCCCGTCCGAGGCCAGCAGCCCCCGGGCCGCCTCCACATGGCCGGCCAGCCGGTCCAGCTCCTCGCGCACGTCGGCCTTCACCGCCATGGCGGCGGCCTCCTGCACGATCCGCTCCTCGGTGGCCGCCTCGCCCGCCAGCTCCTTCAGCCGCGCCTCGAACCGGCCCTTGATGGCGGCCGGCTGGCCGGCGGCCTGCTCGGCCGCCTGTTCGGTCAGTTCGGCGATCCGGTGCAGCTGGCCCGTCAGCACCGGCTCCAGCTGGGCGCCTTCCTGCCGGCGGGCGGCCCGCAGCCCGTCCAGGGCCGCCGTGATCGAGGCCGCCATGGCCGCCTCCAGGGCCGCCATGGCCTCGGGATCGGGCTCGCCGTCGTCGGCCTCCACCACCCCGCGCAGGGAGAGCAGCCCGTCCAGCCGCGGGCGCTTCACCCGCCCCTCGTCGATCAGGGCCTGCCCGGCCTCAAGATAGCGCTCGATCTGGTCGAGGTTGATGCGCACCGAGGCGGCGCTCTCGGCCCGCCGCGCCTGGACGCCGATGGTTACCTGGCCCCGCTGGAACCTGGCCTGCGCGCCCTCCCGGGCGGCCCGCTCCAGGCTGTCGAATCCGGGCGGGCCCCGGAAGCGCACCTCAAGGTTCCGCCCGTTGACGCTGCGGGCCTCCACCGCCCAGGTCCACGCCCCCAGCGCGCCCTCGGCCCGTCCGAAGCCCGTCATTCCGCTGATCGCCATCAGCCCAGCCCCTCAAGAAAGTCAGTCAAGACACTGAAAACACTTGGGTCCCGAACGCCCACGGCCTTCGCGGCCACTACTGGCCCTGCGCCGCCCGCTGGCGCTCGATCTGCCGCCACCGGGCCACATTGCGCTGATGGTCGGCGTAGTTGGTGGCGAAGACGTGCCCGCCGGAGCCGTCCGCCACGAAGAACAGGTCGTCGGTCTTGGGCGGGTTCAGCACCGCCTCGATCGCCGCCCGGCCGGGGTTGGCGATGGGCGTCGGCGGCAGGCCGTCGATCCGGTAGGTGTTGTAGGGCGTCAGCGCCGCCACCTCGCTGGCCCGCAGGCCCCGGCCGAGCGGCCGGCCCTTACTGATGCCGTAGATGATGGTGGGGTCGCTTTCCAGCCGCATCCCCTGGCGCAGGCGGTTGACGAACACCGCCGCCACCCGCGGCCGCTCGGCGGCCACGCCCGTCTCCTTCTCGACGATGGAGGCCAGGGTCAGGGCTTCCTGAGGCGTCTTCACCGGCAGGTCCGGCGCGCGCCTGGGCCACAGCTCGGCCATCAGGGCGTCCTGGGCCTTGCGCATCCGCTCGATCACCGCCGCCCGGTCGTCGCCCCGCTGCACCTGGTAGGTGTCGGGCAGGATCGAGCCCTCGGGCGGGACCGGGGCCTCGCCGGTCAGCACCGGCTGGCGGTTCACCGCCTCGGCGGCCATCTCGCTGGTCCAGCCTTCGGGAATGGTGATCAGGTGACGCACCACCCGGCCGGCCCGGATGTCGGCCAGCACCCTGGCCATGGGCGCGCCCGAGGCGAACTCGTATTCCCCGGCCTTCAGCTCCCCGGCCGCGCCGGTCAGGCGGGCGGCGAGGATGAACAGGCCCGCCGAATTGATCGCCCCGGCCCGCTTCAGCTCGCGGGCGACGCCGTTCAGGCCCGAGCCGCGCTCGAGCATCACCACGGTCGCCTCGCCGTCCCGGGCCCTGGGGCCGGGCCCGCCGTAGCTCCACACGCCCGCGAGCAGCAGCAGGGTCGCCAGGCCCGCCGCCGCGAGGACGGCGAGGCCCAGGGGGCGGCGGAGGCGACCCGTCAGCCTCACGCGTACTTCTTGAAGATCACGCAGGCGTTGGTGCCGCCGAAGCCGAAGCTGTTCGACATGGCCACGTCGATCTTCGCCGGCTTGGCCTTGTGCGGCACCAGGTCGAGCTTGGTCTCGACGTCAGGGTTGTCGAGGTTGATGGTCGGCGGGGCGATCTGGTCGCGGATGGCCAGGATCGAGAACGCCGCCTCCAGGGCGCCGGCCGCGCCCAGCAGGTGGCCGGTCATCGACTTGGTGGAGCTCATCAGCTTGCCCGGAGCCGCATCGCCCAGCAGCCGCTCCACGGCGCCCAGCTCGATGCCGTCGGCCATGGTCGAGGTGCCGTGGGCGTTGATGTAGTCCACGTCGGCGGGGGTGAGGCCCGCGTCCTTCAGGGCCGCCTTCATGGCCCGGAAGCCGCCGTCGCCGTCCTCCACCGGGGCGGTGATGTGATAGGCGTCGCCCGACAGGCCGTAGCCCGCCACCTCGGCGTAGATCTTCGCGCCGCGGGCCTTGGCGTGCTCCAGCTCCTCGAGCACCAGGATGGCCGCGCCCTCGCCCATGACGAAGCCGTCGCGATCCTTGTCGTAGGGGCGGCTGGCCTTTTCCGGCGCATCATTGAACGCCGTGGCCATGGCCCGGCAGGCGATGAAGCCGGCGATGCCCACCGGCACCACGCTGGCCTCGGCGCCGCCGCAGATCATCACGTCCGCGTCGCCGTACTTGATCAGCCGGGCCGCGTCGCCGATGGCGTGGGCGCCGGTGGCGCAGGCGGTGACGACCGAGTGGTTGGGGCCCTTGAAGCCGTACTTGATCGACACCTGGCCGCTGGCCAGGTTGATCAGGGCCGAGGGGATGAAGAACGGGCTGACCCGGCGGGGGCCCTTCTCGTGCAGCTCGATGGAGGTCTCGGCGATGGTGCCCAGGCCCCCGATGCCCGAGCCGATCATCACGCCGGTGCGCTCGCGGCTTTCCTCGTCCTCGGGGGTCCAGCCGGCGTCACGGACGGCCTCGTCGGCCGCGGCGATGCCGTACAGGATAAAGTCGTCCACCCGCCGGCGGTCCTTGGCCGACATGGTGGCTTCGGGGTCGAAGCTGCCTTCCACGTCCGGCCCGCCGCCGCCGCGGCCGTCGACGCGCGGGACCTCGCAGGCCACCTGGCAGGCGTAGTCCGACGCATCGAACGCGGTGATCCTTCCCGCGCCGGACGTGCCGGCCAGGAGCTTCTTCCAAGTCAGCTCGGTCCCCTGGCCCAGCGGGCTCAGGATGCCGATGCCGGTGACGACCACTCGACGCATGGGCGATCCTCAAATGAAAACCGCCGCGGTCTCCGGTTGATGGGAAGCCGCGGCGGTCGAATTCTCTAGCGATTCGAGCGCCTTAGGCGCCGAGCCGCTCCTGGATGAACTTCACGGCGTCGCCAACCGTCTGGATGTGCTCCGCAGCGTCGTCCGGAATCTCGATGTCGAACTCTTCTTCGAACGCCATGACCAGCTCGACGTTGTCGAGGCTGTCGGCGCCCAGGTCGTCGATGAAGCTGGCCTTCTCGGTGACCTTCTCGGGATCGGCGTCGAGATGTTCGATGACGATCTTACGGACGCGTTCAAGGACGTCGGACATTAGGTAGGTCCCTCAGGGCTTAGTCAGGTGCTTGCATCGACGACGGCGACTTCGGAGTCAACCGCCGCCTTGGTGATCAAGGTTGGCGGGGCCGTAGCATGTTCCCCACGACTTTGGCGAGACTCAGATCATCACCATTCCGCCATTCACGTGCAGGGTCTGCCCGGTGACATACCCGGCCTCATCGCTGGCGAGATAAACGCAGGCGGCGGCCACCTCGCTTCCCTGCCCCAGACGCTGGGACGGAATCGTCTGCAGAATCTGCGCTCGCTGCTGTTCGTTCAGAGCGTCGGTCATGGGGCTTTCGATAAAGCCGGGCGCCACGCAGTTCACAGTGATTCCACGCGTCGCCACCTCCTGCGCGAGGGCCTTGGAGAAGCCGATCATGCCAGCCTTGGAGGCGGCGTAGTTCGCTTGGCCCGGGTTCCCCATGACTCCAACGACGGAGGTGATCCCAATGATCCGGCCGTGGCGCCGCTTCATCATCCCTTTCACGGCCGCCCGCGAGAGCCTGAAGTAGCTCTCCAGGTTGATTTTCAGGACCGAGTCCCAGTCCTCGTCCTTCATCCTGAGCAGCAGACCGTCTTTGGTGATGCCGGCGTTAGCGACCAGGATGTCGATCGGAGCTCCCGCCGCGGCCTCTGCGGCCTCGATTAAACCGTCCACCGCCGCGGCGTCCGACAGATTGGCCGCCACAGCCGAGGTTCGCTCGCCGAGCGTCTGGGCCAGATCCTGCAGCACCGCCTCGCGAGTGCCGGACAGCACCACGTGAGCGCCTTGCGCATGCATCGCCTTGGCGATCTCAGCGCCGATGCCGCCGGTGGCCCCCGTGACGAGGGCCGTCTTGCCGGTCAGGTCGAACATCTCTCGTCTTTCCTTCAAAGGGTCTTGGCGAAGGCTTCCAGGTCAGCCGGAACGTTCAGCGGGACCGCTTCGGCATCTGGGGCGATCCGCTTCACCATGCCCGACAGCACCTTGCCAGCGCCGGCCTCTGCGAAACGCGCGACACCCCCCTCGCCCGCCATCCACTGAACGCTCTCGCGCCAGCGCACTCGGCCAGTGACCTGTTCCACCAGCAGACGACGGATAGTCTCCGGATCGTTGGTCGGAGCGGCGGTGACATTAGCAACGACCGGCGCCCGTGGCGCCACAATGGTCGCGGCCGCCAAGGCTTCGGCCATCTCGTCGGCGGCTGGCTGCATCAGCGGGCAGTGGAAAGGCGCCGAAACGTTCAGCGGGATCGCCCGCGCCCCCAGTTCTTTGGCCTTGGTGATAGCCTGATCGACGGCGGCCTTTTCGCCCGAGATCACCACATTGCCTTGGTTGTTGTCGTTGGCGACGACGCAGACGCCCACTTCGGCGCCCGCCGCAGCCGCAGCCTCGGCCAGCGCCAGGTCAGTCTTCGGCCCGATCAGCGAGGCCATGGCGCCCTGACCCACTGGGACGGCGCGCTGCATGGCCTGGCCACGCAGCTTCAGTAGACGGGCGGTGTCGGCAAGACTGATCGCCCCGGCGGCCGCCAGGGCCGAATATTCGCCCAAGCTGTGACCGGCCACGAACGCCGCCTTCTCGACGCTGACGCCGAACTCGCGCTCAAGGGTCCGCATCACCGCCACGCTCACGGCCATCAGAGCCGGCTGGGCGTTCTCGGTCAGGGTCAACTGATCCTCGGGCCCCTCGCGCATCAGCGCCGAAAGCTTTTGCTTCAGCGCCTCATCCACCTCCTCGAACACCTCACGGGCGGCGGCGAAGGCTTCGGAAAGCTCCAGGCCCATGCCGACGGCCTGACTGCCCTGACCGGGGAAGATGAAGGCGAGGCTCATGCGGAGGCTCCGCTCATTGTGATTCCGAAGGCGCGAGGGTTAGGGGATTAGGCTAGGCTGGACAAGAAAGACCAAGCGCGGCCGCCCAAACGCGGGGGAACAGAAGCCGCATGCCTAAAGGGGAAACGCATGAGGGCAGTCATCCGCCGCAACAGGCAGCTGGTCTGTGACGAGATTGCGGAACTCACCCCCGCGCCGGGCCAGGTCCTGGTGAAGACACTAGCCTGCGGAATCTGCGGCTCCGATCTGCATGCGCTCCATCACATGGAGCACATGATCGACCTCACCCGGCGGGCCGGGACCCTCGACACCGGCTTCGATCCTCGGGCCGACACGGTTTTCGGTCACGAGTTTTGCGCCGAAGTCCTCGACCATGGCCCAGGTTCGCCCAAAACGCTGAAGGCGGGGACTCGGGTCGTCAGCATTCCCGCCGTGATGGGCGCGGCAGGGGTAGAACTCCTGGGCTTCTCCAACCGCCTGCCAGGCGGGTTTGCCGAGCGGATGATCCTAACCGAAGCTATGGTGCTCGAAGTTCCCAACGGCCTGCCCACGGAGCACGCCGCCCTCACGGAGCCCTTCGCCGTCGGTCTACACGCCGTGGCAAAGGCCCGCCTGGAGCCGAAGTCGCCCGCCGTGGTAGTCGGGTGCGGTCCCGTGGGCCTTGCCGTCATCGCCGCCCTGAAGGCCGGCGGCCATGGGCCGGTGATCGCGGCCGACTTCTCTCCGCGCCGCCGAGACGCGGCCGAACGCCTAGGCGCCGACATCGTGATCGATCCGGCATTGGAGGACGCGAACGGTCGCTGGGAATCCCTCGGCGTCGCCAGGACCCGGGCGGCTCAGCAGATGGTCCAGATGATGGGCGGTCGTTTTGCCCGCCCGATCGTCTTCGAATGCGTGGGTGCGCCGGGCGTGCTGCAGAACCTCATAGAGGCCGCCCCCGCCGGAGCCCAGATTGTCGTGGCGGGCGTCTGCATGGAGACCGACCGCTTCGAGCCCTCCATCGCCGTCACCAAGGAGGTCGAACTTACCTTTGTCTTCGGCTATTCGCCCGAGGAGTTCGCCCAGACCCTCCGCCACCTCGCCGAGGGCGTTATCGATGTCTCCCACCTCGTAACCGGTCAAGTCGGCCTAGACGGCGTGGCGGGGGCGTTTGAGGCGCTCGCCGATCCTGAAGCCCATGTGAAGATTCTGGTGACACCCTAGGGGTTAGCGGCCCCCGGGCGCCCCTGCTCCGGACGCCTCTGTGCGCTGGCTCTCGCGGTAGATCTCCACGGCTTGCCGATAGGCCGGCGTATCCCGGCCGTCGGTAGGGCCGATGTAGAGGCCGAGCCTCGCCAGCTTCTTCTGCGCCTCGGCCACCGTGGCGGCGCCCGGGATCAGCACGACGTCCTCACTATCGTCGCCCGCTCCTGGCCGGAACCGCGCCACCCGCCTGTCCGCGCTGGCCAGCTCCTGCGACGACAGACGAGCCTCCAAAGCCACCGCCCTTTCCCGGGCTTTCAGGTCGCCGTTGCCGGCCGCAATCTGGAACCAGCGGTAGGCTTCGACCAGATTGCGGTCCACGCCCGTCCCGGTCTCGTACAGGAGTGCAAGGTTGAATTGAGAATCGGCGATGCCCGCCAGAGCCGCGCGCCTGAGCAGCCGCGCCGCAGCCGCATCATCCCGCGGGCCGCCACGTCCCTCAAGGTAGTAGAGCGCCAGATTGTGCATGGCCACAGGATCGCCGCCCTCGGCTGCCTGTGCGGTCCAGCGACGGGCCTCGCCGCTATCGGCCGCCACGCCCCGGCCCTGCTCGTACAGTTTGGCGAGGTACATTTGCGCGCGGCTCTGGCCCGCCTCGGCCAGGGCCCGCAGCGGTCCGAGCCGCCCCGCGTCGGCCGCCGCCATCGCCTCGGCAAGCGTCCTGCGCTCACTCGGCTCGACCTTGGTCCCTCCAGGCGCTTCCGGCGGAACGAACTCGTCCAATCCGGCCGCCCGGGGCGGCGCAATCAGGATACGCCCCCGCAACGCCAGATCAGACATCTCAGCGCGGGGCCCATCAGGCGCCGGCCTTCTCAGAATAATCGGCGGCTCCAGGACCGCCACCAGGGCCGCCAGGCCCATGCAAGCCACACCTGCCGAGGTCAGCAGCGCGGCCGCTCGCACGCCCCGCCGCCGATCAGGCGACACCGTCTTTGGGACTGCCGCAGACTCGGGCCTCGCCTGCGGGGCCGACGTCGACAACCGTTGTTCGATGGCCTTCAGCAACCGCAGGACATCCGCCGTCCGGCTATCCTCGGCTGCAAGCCCATTCTCGATCACTTGGCCGAGACGTCGGGCCTGCTCGGTCGCTGCCAGATCCCAGCGCCCCAGCCGCATCGCCAGACCGGCCAAGGCCTGTTCTACCGCCGCCTCCGCCTCAACCAGCCTGCTGGCCAACAGGGCCGAGCGGTCTGCCAGTTCCGCTTCGAGGTCCCGAAAAGCCGTCAGCCGCGAGGTCGCCGTCGGGTCGCGACTGCGTTCCAGCCGCCCGCGCATGACCGCAACCTCGCCCTTGAGGCGCTCCAATTCCTCCACCGCGCTACGGGGAGCGGCTAGCAACGGCTCGGCGCGTGTTCGAACGGCCGCTGAATCTTCGGGCCCATCAAGGGCCGCAGGCAGTTCATTGAAGGCAGCCGAAGCCTGATCTTCGGCGCCTGCTACATGATCACGTAGGCGATCGAACAAGCCGCGCAGCACGGTCTGGTCGGTCGTCAGCTTTCCGGCGCGTCCGCACGATCCTGCGCTGTGAGTCCCGTCCGCCAATATTGCTTGCGCCCCACGCTGAGCGATTTTTTCCGGCAGCCGCCATTGCCTGCCGGCCACAAAGCTTCCCGCCGGCCCTCTATACTATAAGAGCGCCCGCCGAATCCTTCACCTTCCCGCCAGTCGTTCTGACATCAGGCGCGCGGCCTCGGTCCGAGCCCATGGCTCTCCGCCCGTTTTGGGTAACCTCGTGGAAACCACAGTATTCAGTCTCGCGATCGAAGCGTCTATCTACCCGCCCAACAGTCGGGAACTCCCTACGAGGTTCGGTACATTCCTCAGTAGAGGAATGCACCAATGGCGCGAGGCCAGACGCAACCAGCAAGGGTTTTCGGCATGGAACAAGGCAAGGCGAGTGTATCTAGTCTTGGCTCAGTCTGACTTTGAGTATCCCGTTAACCGAACTGCTTTTGTGAACTGCGATCACCGAGCGCGGAAAACTTGACAGTGCGGAGGGGCCCGCCTAGAGGGGCCGCTTGGATAATGTGGGGTTAAAATACAAATACAACCGCACGTTTACTTGGGGATCCAAATACACGCGCGGCAGAACTGGCGCCCGGCTTGCCGACAAGCGCCTACACCAGTTCCGACGCGTATCGTTTCGACACAACACACCTGGGGCTAACCTGATGAAGATCCGTTCCATCCTGATCGCCGCCGCCGCGATGACCGCCATGGCTGGCGCCGCGTCCGCTCAAGTTGCGGCCGACGCCGAACAAGCCACCGCTGACGTTAAGGTGAACTTCGTCACCCCGCTCGCCATCGAGAATGTCCAGTCGTCGGCTCTAGACTTCGGCTCGCTCATCCGGACCGGCACCAGCGCGGCGACCATCCAAGTCACCGCCGCCGGCCAACGCGGCACCACCACGGGCGTGACGCCGGTCGCCGCCGTGCCGGTGTCGGCCGCGCGCTTCGCCGTGACCGGCACGCCGGGCGAAAGCTTCTCGATTGAGGCCGAGGTCGAAGATCTGCCGGCCGGCCTGTCGGTGACGCCGATCCTGCAGAACACCTCGCTCACGCTCGACCAATCGGGCGAAGTGGAATTCCCGGTCGGCGGCACCCTGACGGTCGCCAACGGCACCACGATCGCCGGCGCTCAGACCGGCACGCTGTACGTTACGGTCTCCTACCAGTAAGCAATGCGCTCGCCGGAAGCCCGCCCGCCCGGGCTTCCGGCATCGCCGCTTCTCGGATGCTTCCCATGCGTCGCGCCATCATCCTCGGACTCGCCGGCCTGGCTTTCGTCGCCTGCGGTGCGCAGGCCGCGGTCAGTGCGTCCGGCATGGCGCCCGTGCGGGTCAACTTCCAGGACGCGGTCGGTATTCAGATCGGCAACGGCATGACCTTGCCGGCGGTTTCCGTAGCCCCAGTGCGCGCCGGGGGCGTCGCTATCGGCGCCGCCGCTAGCAGCACAATCGCGCGTTCGCGCATTTCCACGGGCAACGCGCAGTTAACCATTCGGGGTCAGCCTGGAGACGTGGTGTCGACGACCGTGCCTGAGAGCTTCACGGTCGTCCGCAGCGGGGGCCAGGAAACCTTGACCGTCAAAACCAACACAAGCGCCGAATATCAGATCGGCAGCGGCGACGCCGTGCTGGGCGATACCGCAATGAGCGTGGACATTGGTGGTTCCCTGGCGCTGGCCACGGCGCAGAACCTTGTCCCTGGCCCCTATGAGGGCATGCTCGTTGTCGTGGTCCAGTACAATTGAAACGCTTCGCCCTACTTCCCGCCCTCGCCTTCGTCTCCGTTCTCGCGACTGACGTCCAGGCTCAGGCGCCCACCGCTCCGACTGTCACCACCACGACCGTCGGCGCGAATCTTAACATCACGCCCAAGCGGGTGACGTTCAGCCCGACGCAGCGAACGGCCAGCGTCTACATCTTCAATCAGGGCACAGCCCCGGCCACGTTCGACATCGCCCTGATTGACCGAGCAATGATGCCCGACGGCCAGATCGTCGCCGTCGAAGACGCTCAGAAGAACCCGGCCCAGAAGGCCGTTGCCGATAAGGTCGCGTCCGCTCGCAGCATGATCCTGATCTCGCCCCGCCGCGCCACCTTGGCGCCCGGCCAGGGCCAGACCATTCGCCTGCGGGTCGGCGCCGTGCCCCCAGAAGCCAAGGGCGAGTACCGCACGCATCTGACGGTCACAACCATTCCACCGCCAAACGTCGGCACTACGGCGGAAAGCGCCGCCGCCGGAGCCAGTAACGAGCTGAGCTTCCAGATCACCTCGGTGTTCGGGCTTTCGATCCCTGCCATCGTGCGCGTCACCGCCCCCGAGGTCAGCGCCGCGATCGAGAACCCCCGTATCGAGTACGCGGACCTCTCGGCTGACGCCCGATCGGCCCCGACCCGGACGGCCATTGCGGTTTTTGACCTCGCGCGCACGGGCGCGAGCTCGCTGTTCGGCAATATCGAGATCCGTCCGGCGGGTAAGCGGGCCGATCCGATCGGCGTCGCCAGGGGCGTGGGCGTCTATCCCGAGATCGACCGCCGCACCCTGCGCATCCCGTTGTCCCGCATTCCCGCACCCGGTGAGAAGCTGGAGGTCTCGTTCACCGACGACGACACGTCCCCGGGCAAGACGCTTGCGACCGTCCAAATCCCCTAGATGGCGTGCGCTTACCGTTCCTGCGGCTCTCTGCCTCCTGATCGCCAGCGGCGCTCGGGCGGCTGAGGCCTCGGACGCGGCTGCCCCGGCTGGCGCTCCGATCCAGCCGGCGTCGGATCAGATCGATCCGGCCAACCTGCTTCTGTTCTCGCTTCAGCTCGACAAGCTGACCCTTACTGACGGCCTCGCCGCCTACGGCGACGACACCGACCCCCTGCTGCCGGTCGGCGAACTCACCCGCCTTCTCGAGATGGACGTCGAGGTCCTGCCCGCCGAGGCCCGCATTCTCGGCCGCATCGGCCAGGCGCGCCGCTCGCTCGTGGTCGACCTCAGGACCGGCACCGCTCGGGACGGGGCTCGCAGCATCCCGCTCGCGGCCGAAGACGTGGCCGTCACCCCGACCGAAATCTACATCCGCGCGTCAGCCCTGCAGCGTCTGTTGCCGATGACCTTCGAGGTCAGCCCGGAGGCGCTGTCGATCGACATCAAGGCCGAGGAGCAATTGCCCATCCAGCTGCGGCAGGAACGCATCGCGCGTCTGCGCAGCCTCACCAATGATCCCGTGGCTCAGGCCAACGAAAGCCTGCTGATCGAGCGTCCCTTTGGACTCTTCAGCATGCCGGGGTTTGACATCCAGGTCGCCACCGGTGGCCAGAACCACGACCCCAATTACCCGCTGCGCTACGATGTTCGCGCCGCCGCCGACCTGCTCTACGGAAATTTCCAGGGCTTCCTCGGCTCGGACGAAACCGGCGCGCCCTCCGCGGCCCGTGTCCTGTTCGAGCGGCGATCACTGGCCGGCGACCTTCTCGGCCCCCTCAAGGCCCGGGTGGTCAGCGTGGGCGACGTCTTCACGCCCGCCCTGCCCCTGGGCCCTCGCGGTCTGGGCGGCCGCGGTTTCGCCGTCTCCACGGTGCCGCTGGACGAGACCAACATCTTCAACCGGGTGGACCTGCGCGGCGAACTGCCCATTGGCTACGACGTCGAACTCTACATCAACGATGTCCTGCGCAGCGGCCAGAACACCCCCGCCGAGGGCCGCTACGAGTTTCTCAACGTGCCCCTCTCACCAGGGATCAACATCGTGCGCATCGTCACCTACGGGCCCCGCGGGGAACGCGCCGAACAGACGCGCATCATCAATGTCGGCGGCGGCCTGCTGCCCCGGGGCAAGGCCAACTTTGAATTCGGCCTCGTCGAGCAGAACACCTCAGTGATCTCCTTCGAGAATTCGGGCGGCATCGACGCGTCTGTCCGGCGCGGCGGTTACCGCGGCGTCGCCACCGTCAACTACGGCTTGACTTCGGTTCTTACCCTGTCCGGCGGCGCAGCCCTGATGCCTGTGGGCGACGACAAGTACCGGACCATCTACGACCTTGGCGTGCGCACGTCGCTGTTCGGCTTCTCGGCCCAGATCGATGGGGCCGCCGATGACCGGGGCGCTTATGCCGGTTTCGTGGGGATGGCCGGCGAAGTCGCCGGGGCCTCGGTGGTGTTGCGGCATGCCGAATTCCGCCGCGGTTTTCTTGATGAGAACGGCCCCGGCTTCGAGCTCAATCGCCCGACGCTCCGGCGCACCGAACTGTCCGCCGACGCCAGCCTTGAGTTCGCCGAGAGGCTGATCCCCATCTCGGCTCGCGCCGCGCGCTATCAGTATGTGGACGGCACGCTGAACTACACGGCTTCGCTCCGCGCCTCGAGCACGATCGGCAACTTCCTCGCCTCGACCGGGCTGGAGTACGAGCGGACGGAGACGGCCGTCACGAGCTACCAGCGGCTGACCGGCTTTCTCGCCGCCTCCACATTCCGCGACTACGCGTGGCAGATCCGCGGCACGCTGGACTACGACATCCTGCCCGAGGCCAAGTTCCGCACCCTGGCCATCTCCGCCGACCGCGAGATCACCCCCACTTGGGGGCTGCGACTGGGCCTGGGCCAACCGCTCGACGATCTCGACGGAACGAATCTCATGGTCGCCAGCATCCATCGCCTGGCAATGGGCGACCTGTCGTTGGAGGGCGAATACAACAACAGCGATGGTAGCTGGCGGTTGGGGGCCCAGCTCAGCTTTGGCCTTAGCTACAATCCCGCCCGTAGGCGCTATCAGATGAGCCGCACCGGCCCCGGCGCAGGCGGCAGCATCCTGTTCCACGCGTTCATGGACGACAATGGCAACGGCGTCTTCGATCCTGGCGAAGCGCCGGCAAAGGACGTGGTGCTCGAAGGCGGCATCCGCCGCGCCGTCACCGACGAAACTGGCCAGGTCTTCATTTCCGGCGTCGGCGCAGGACCGACCGCCCGCCTCGCCGTCAGTCTCGATCAGATCGAGAACCCGGCGGTGAAGACGCCGCCTGCCACCCTGGACCTGCGTCCACGCCCTGGCGTCACCATGCGCATCGACTATCCCATGCAGCCCACGGGCGATGTGGTGGTGCGCCTTATGCTCCGCCGCCCAGACGGCTCCTCCGTGGGCTTGGCCGCAGCCCGGCTTCAGCTGGTGGATGAACACGGCCGGAAGTTCGAGGGCGCCACCGAATTCGACGGCACGGCCATCTTCACCTCCATCCCGATCGGCAAGTATCGGGTGGAGCTCGATCCAGAGCAGGCGCAGCGCTTGCGGATGCGCCTCGCAACGCCCCTCACGGCGGTCATCAAGAATGACGGCGGTTTTGGAACGGACCTGGAAGGCGAAGTCTTGTTCGAGGCTCGCCCGCAAGACGGCGCAAACCCGCCAAGCAAGTTGGAAGCCCCCTCACCAGCGGATACAATACCGAACTAGATGTCCTGAGGGCTTATGATCGTCTTTCGCGCGCAAAATTCGCAACCTTTGCTTGCGATTTCAGGTTGTCTGCTCGTTCTGATGGGAGCGAGCTCAGCCTCGGCTCACCGTTATGAGATCGATTTTCCGAACTCGGCCCCCAGTTTGGGTAACGTGACAGCGGCCACGAGCGGCGACACTGTCTTTCGGGTCGCGATGGACGGCTCGATCACCAAGCAGAGCGGCGGCGGCGCCCGCGCCGGCGGCGGCTCTCAACTCACGGTCACGGTTTCCTGCGACAACAGCCCCGAATGCAACTCGCGCATCCTGCGGGGCACGATCACCAGCATTGGCTCGCCGACTGGGCGGGCCGGCGTGCTCACCAACTTCGACATTGCCGGAGCCGGCGTTTACAGCGAGAGTGGCGCCAATCCGCGCACCTTCATCCTGCCGGCGATCGGCAAGAACACGACCAAAACCTTTACCGTCGGGATGGATTTCCCGATCAAGGGCGATAACAGCGGCGCCGCTACCGGAGACGCCACCTCGTCGTTCAGCATCACCCTCGTGCCATACAACCAGCAGGGCGCCGCGGAGAACGACTACGCAGTCACCAAGGTCGGGACGGCCACGGCCCATGTTCAGCGGGCGCTCTCGCTCCAGAAGCAATCCGACCTGGCCTTCGGCCGGATCATGCGCCCCACGTCTGGCAGCGGCGCCGTGACTATCAACCCCACGACAGGCGCCCGGACCGTGGATGCCGGTATCGTCGCCCTGCCGACGCCGGCCGCCTCCCCCGCCAGCTACACGGTGAAGGGCGAAGGCGGTCGCACGCTCTCCATCTCGGTGCCGTCCCAGGTGGTGATGACCCGCTCGGGCGGCGGCGAAACGCTCATTGTCAGCACCACCAACACCATCTCCTCGCCCACGCTCAGCGGCGGCTTGGGCAGCCAGGGGACGTACAGCTTCGCGGTGGGCGGCTCGGTGACAGTCAGCAGCTCCACAACCGCTGGCGCATATAGCGGCGTCTTCAACGTCACGGCCGCTTACAACTGAGAGCGCTGCGCGCGTGACCGCGCTTCCGCTTCACCGACTGGCGTTCTAGCATCGCGGCGTTGGCTGCGCGCCCTCGCCGCGCGGCCCGTTCGGGAGACCGCCATGAACCGCCTCGTCCTCGCCGCCGCCCTCGGCGCGCTGATCGCCAGCCCCGCCGCCGCCGCGCTCAAGCCCGGCGAGACAGCCCCGGACTTCACCCTGCAGGGCTTCCAGGCTGGCAAGCCCCTCACCTTCTCTCTTGCCGAGGCGCGCAAGAAGGGGCCGGTGGTGCTCTACTTCTTCCCGGCCGCGGACACGCCCGGCTGCAACATCGAGGCGAAGATGTTCGCCGACGCCACCCCGCAGTTCGCGGCGGCTGGCGCCACGGTGATCGGCGTCACCGCCGGCAAGCTCGACAAGCTCCAGCAAATCTCGGCTGACAACGACAAGTGCTCGGGCAAGTTTCCGGTTGCCGCCGATCCCGGCGCCACGGTCGCTCGCAAGTACGATGCGGTGATGGCCGCCCGCCCCGAACTGTCGGATCGCACGTCGTTCGTGATCGCCCCCAACGGCAAGATCGTCCACGCCTACACCAAGATGGACCCGTCCGAGCACGTCTCTGAGACTCTCGCGGCGGTGAAGGGCCTGAAGGGCGGCGGCAAATAGCGGTGGCCGAAAGGGTGAAAAGCCTTGCCCTGACTGCACTTTTCCCCTATTGGCCCGCCTCTTCATCGGAAGGCGGTCTCACGCGGAATACGAAAGGGTCGGGAACCTCCCGGCCGCCATGTTGAGAGCCATCGTTTCCGACGGACCTTCCGCCGTCGGACGCGCCGCCTTCCACATCGGAAGAAGGAAAATATGGCCCTCTACGAACACGTGGTCATCTCGCGGCAGGACATCTCGCCGCAACAGGCCGAAGCTCTGAACGACCAGCTCAAGGCCCTCATCGAACAAGGCGGCGGCTCCGTCGCCAAGATCGAGTACTGGGGCCTGCGCAACCTGACCTACCGGATCAAGAAGAACCGCAAGGGTCACTACTCCCTGCTTGCCATCGACGCCCCGCCGGAAGCGGTGAAGGAGATGGAACGGCAGCTGTCGATCAACGAAGACGTGCTGCGTTTCATGACCGTCCGCGTCGACGAGCTCGACCTCGAGCTGTCGCCCATCCTCGCCCGCCGCGATCGCGACCGCGAACGCCGCGACGACGCTCCGCAATTCTAGGAAAGGGAGGCCTCGATGTCTGAAGGAACCTCCACGCCGGCTGCGGCGCCTGCCGCTCCCCGCCGTCCGTTCTTCCGCCGCCGCAAGGTGTGCCCGTTCTCCGGCGCCAACGCCCCGAAGATCGACTACAAGGACGTCAAGCTCCTGCAGCGCTACGTGTCCGAGCGCGGCAAGATCGTGCCGTCGCGCATCACGGCGGTGTCGGCCAAGAAGCAGCGCGAACTGGCCAAGGCCATCAAGCGCGCCCGCTTCCTGGCTCTCCTCCCCTACGTCGTGAAGTAAGGGGGAGCGCCCAGATGAAAGTCATTCTGCTCGAACGCCTGGAAGGCTGGGGCTCGCTCGGCGACGTCGTCGACGTCAAGGACGGCTACGCCCGCAACTTCCTGCTGCCCCGTCAGAAGGCGCTCCGCGCCAATGCGGCCAACCTCAAGATCTTCGAAGCCCAGCGCGCCGAGATCGAGGCCCGCAACGCCAAGGCCCGCGAAGCCGCGGCCAAGGCCGGCGAGAAGCTGGACGGCACGCAATACATCCTGATCCGTCAGGCCGGCGAAAGCGGCCAGTTGTACGGTTCGGTCACCGGTCGTGACGTGGCCGACGCGATCAACGCCGAAGGCGGCAAGGTCGAACGCGCGATGGTCGTGCTGGACAAGCCGATCAAGACGCTCGGTATGCACGAGGTGAAGGTCCGCCTCCACTCGGAAGTGGTCATCACGGTGACGCTCAACATCGCCCGCAGCCAGGACGAAGCTGAGCGTCAGGCCCGTGGCGAGAACGTCATCGCCTCGCAATTCGAGGACGAGCGTCTGGCCGCCGAACAGGCCGCCGCTGACCTCCTCGAAGGCGGCGCTGGCCAGGCCGCTTCGGAGTACGTCTCCGAAGAAGCCTGAGCCTTCAGGCCATAGGATTGCGATGCGGCGCGGAGCTTCGGTTCTGCGCCGTTTTCGTATGGGTTCTGGCCTGTGAATGCGGCCTGTGAATCACGGGGATCGTCGCATCACCGCCTGACGCTGGCGCGGCGTTGGAGGTAACAGTCTTCACATGGCGATCGTACCGGCTCTCGACCTGCGCTCCATCCCAGGGGATTCCTCCCAGGCGCCCGTCATCAACCGTCCGCCCGCCAACATCGAGGCCGAACAGGCTCTCCTGGGCGCCCTGCTCTTCGACAACGCCGCCTTCGAGCGGCTGGGCGACAACCTCCAAGCCCGCCATTTCTTCGAGCCTTTCCATCAGCGCCTCTTCGCGGCCATCGAGACCTATGTCCGTAAGGGTCAGCTGGCCGAACCGATCCTCATCGCCGAGCAGTTTGCTCGCGACCCGGCCTTCGAAGAGTTGGGCGGCGTCCGCTACCTGGCCGACCTCGTCGACCGCGCTCCTCCCGCGGCCAATGCCCCGGACTACGCTCGCGTCATCTACGACCTCGCCCTGCGCCGGGACCTGATCCGCATCGGCGGCGAGATCGCCGCCACCGCCCAGGCCGGCGACTCCGAACTCGACGCCCAGGAACAGATCGAGGCCGCCGAACAGCAGCTCTACCAACTGGCCGAGGCCGGCGGCGTCTCTCAGGGCTTCGTCCCCTTCGCCGATGCGATCCAGGGCGCCCTCGCCATGGCCGCCGAGGCGCACAGCCGCGACGGGGGCCTGGCGGGCCTCTCCACCGGCCTCATCGACCTCGACGCCAAGATCGGCGGCCTGCACCCCTCCGACCTGGTGATCCTCGCCGCCCGCCCCTCGATGGGGAAGACGTCGCTGGCCTGTAACATCGCCTTCGACGTGGCGCGCAACTATGCCTGGGAGCCGCAGCCTGACGGCTCGCGCAAGACCGTCCGCGGCGGGGTCGTGGCCTTCTTCTCGCTCGAAATGAGCGCCGAGCAGCTGGCCCTTCGCCTCCTCGCCGAGGCCTCGGGCGTCTCGGGCGACCGGCTCCGTAAGGGCGAGATCGACGCCATGGAGTTCGGCCGCATCCGCGATGCGGCCATGGAGATCCAGGAGGCGCCGCTCTACATCGACGCCACCGGCGGCATCACCCTGGCCAAGCTCGTGGCCCGGGCCCGCAGGCTGAAGCGGATGGTCGGCCTCGACCTCATCATCGTCGACTACCTCCAGCTGGTCACGACCGGCGCCGGCGGGCCGGACAACCGGGTGCAGGAGGTTTCGATGATCACCCAGGGCCTCAAGGCCCTGGCCAAGGAGCTCAACGTCCCGGTCCTGGCGCTCAGTCAGCTCAGCCGTCAGGTCGAAAACCGCGACGATAAGAAGCCTCAGCTGTCCGACCTGCGCGAATCCGGCTCGATCGAGCAGGATGCCGACATGGTCATGTTCGTCTACCGCGAGGAGTACTACCTCAGCCGCCTGGAGCCTCGGGAAGGCACCGAAGAGCACTTCAAGTGGCAGGAGCAGATGGACCAGGTGCAGGGCCTGGCCGAACTCATCATCGGCAAGCAGCGTCACGGCCCCATCGGCACCGTGAAGCTGTCGTTCAACTCCGATACGACCAAGTTCGGCAATCTGGCCCGTGACTCCAGCCGGTATGATCCCCACTAAGGGGAGCATGCATCCTCCCGACCGCGCGCGGCTGACCATCGACCTGTCCGCGCTCGCCCACAACCACGCCGTCCTGCGCGCCGAGGCGAACGGCGCCGAAGTCGCCCCCGTGGTGAAGTCCGACGCCTACGGCCTGGGGGCCGGCCCTATCGCCCGCCGGCTCCACGAGGACGGCGCCCGCAGCTTCTTCGTCGCCCGGCTCGACGAGGGCGAAGCCCTTCGCACCGAGTTGGGAGATCGCGACGCCCGGATTTTCGTGCTCGACGGCCTGACGACCGGGACCGCGCCGCGGTTCGCCGCCGCCCGTCTTGTCCCTGTGCTCAACACCCTGCCCCAGGTCGCCGCCGCCTCCGCCTGGGGCCTGGCCCACGGCCCGCTGCAGGCCGCCCTGCATGTGGACACCGGCATGAACCGGCAAGGTCTCACACCGGAGGTGCTTGCCGCCCTGGCCCAGACGGCCGACCGCCTGCGCGGCCTGGAGATCGTCCTGCTCATGAGCCACCTGGGCTCGGCGTCCGAAATCGACGATCCTCGCAGCGCAGACCAACTCGCCGCCTTCCAGGCCGTCCGCCCCCTGTTCCCCCGCGTCCAGGCCAGTCTCGCCGCCTCGGCAGGGATCTTCCGCGGCCCGGAATACTGCTTCGACCTGGTCCGTCCAGGCATCAGTCTCTACGGCGGCGGCCCGTTCGAGCGCCCGGACTCGCGCATCAAGGCGGTGGCCGCCCTCACCGCCCCGATCCTGGACATCCGCAACCTCCGTCCGGGCGAACGCCTCGCCTATGGCCGGATGTTCACCGCCGACCGCCCCGTCCGGGTGGCTATTGTCGGGGCCGGCTACACCGATGGCGTGTCCCGCTCGGCCTACGGCCGCGCCTACGCTTGGGCGGCGGGCGCCCGCCGTCCTGTCCTCGCAGTGACCATGGACCTCCTGGCGATCGAGATCGGCGATGCGCCGCTCATCGTCGGCGAGCCAGTCGAGCTTCTCGGCCCCAACGCCCTCCTGGACAACCAGGCGGCCGCCGGGGGCACCGTCGCCCACGAGGTCCTGATCCGCCTCAGCCGCAGAGCCGAACGCCTCTACCTCTAACCCTTCGCTTCCGCCACTCTGGTGGAGGCGGCCCGACGGGCCGGAGGGGGCTGCCCCGCCGGCACAGCCCTCACGACAGCCCCTCCCACAGGAGAGTTGCACCACTCAGCTGAACCCCAGCGGCCCACCCAGCTCCGCGGCCTTGGCCACCGCCACGGCCCACAGCACGCCCAGCACCAGCAAGCCCAGCAGGACGACGGCGAAATAGGTGAGCGTATGGCCGGGGACCGAGCGCATCATCCGCGGAAGGCCCAGATAGAGAGTCCACCCGGCATACAGGGCCGCCAGCAGAGCCATCGGCGCGCCCAGGTTCGGATAGAGATGGGCGATCCCCGCCAACCACATCGGCGTCGCCGAAAAGGTCGCCAGCTTCAGCGCCTGATCCCGCTCGCGAAGCCCGCCAAAGGCCGGGGCCAGAACTGCGATCCACAGAGCCGCCAGCCACACAACGAGCAGCGTCAGGCCATAGCCCGCGACCGCCTCAAGCAGCACCGAAACCGTCGTCGGCCGCACGCCCACGTCGGCGAAGCTGATCCCAAACAGCAGCGTTCCGATCGCGCCGCAGACGGCGGGGATCGCCGCAAGAGGAACCACATAGCCCAGCAGAAGGTGGCGCGGTTCTCCCGGCTCAGGACCGATCTCATCCCAGACGCGCCCCGGCCGTACGATCATCGCGCCGGCTCGTGCGGCCAGCCGCGCCCAGTTCATCCCGCCCTCCGGTCAGCACTCGCATCCTGGGTAGCATATGGCGGCAGCCGCACAGACCCCGCCGCGCCCCTGGGATAGACTTTCCCCTCACCGAATCAGGAGTTCGCCTTGGCCCGTGACGGCGCCGTCTATGCCTGCCAGTCCTGCGGCGCGGTCCAGAGCCGGTGGTCGGGCCAATGCCCGGTCTGCGGGGCCTGGAACACCCTCGTCGAGGAGCTCACCAGCCGCCCCCCTGGCGCCCTGAAGCCTTCGAAGGCCTCAGCCCGCGGCCGCGGCCTCGCCTTTGAGGGGCTGGAGGACGCAACCCCGGCCCCGCCGCGTATCATCACCGGGGTCGAGGAGTTCGACCGGGTCTGCGGCGGCGGCGTGGTGCCCGGCTCGGCCATTCTCCTCGGGGGCGACCCAGGCGTCGGCAAATCCACACTGCTCCTGCAGGTCGCCGCCTGCGCCGCCCGCCGCGGCGTCCGCTGCGCTTACATTTCAGGCGAGGAAGCCGTGGAGCAGGTCCGCGGCCGGGCCCAGCGCATGGGGCTCGCCGACGCCCAGGTGAAGCTCGCCGCGGAGACCAGCCTGCGGACCATCCTCGACGGGCTCAAGGCCGAGCCTTTCGACCTGGTGGTCATCGATTCTATCCAGACGCTTTGGAGCGACGCCCACGAGGCCGGACCAGGTTCAGTCACTCAGGTCCGTGCGGCCGCCGGCGAACTGGTCCGCCTGGCCAAGAAGCGCGGCCTCGCCGTCGTCCTCGTGGGTCACGTCACCAAGGAAGGCGCCATCGCCGGTCCACGCGTCGTGGAGCACATGGTCGACGCCGTCTTCGCCTTTGAGGGCGAGCGCGGCTATCCCTTCCGCATCCTGCGCGGGGCCAAGAACCGCTTCGGGGCCACCGACGAGATCGGCGTCTTCGAGATGAACGACACTGGCCTTGCCGAGGTGAAGAACCCGTCGGCCCTATTCCTCAACACTTCCGGCGAGCGGGCGGCGGGCGCAGCGGTCTTCGCTGGCATCGAGGGCTCGCGCCCGGTCCTGGTGGAGATTCAGGCCCTGGTCGCCCCGTCCACCTACGGCACGCCGCGCCGGGCTGTGGTCGGCTGGGATTCGGGGCGTCTAGCCATGGTGCTCGCGGTGCTGGAGGCCCGCTGCGGCCTTGGTTTCGGCGACCGCGACGTCTATCTCAATGTCGCCGGCGGGCTGCGCATCACCGAACCCGCCGCCGACCTCGCCGCCGCGGCGGCGCTCGCCTCTTCCGCCTTCGACGTCGCCCTGCCGCAGGACTGCGTGGTCTTTGGCGAGATCAGCCTCTCGGGGGAGGTGCGGTCGGTCAGTCGCATGGACGCCCGCCTGAAGGAAGCCGCCAAGCTCGGTTTCCGGCGCGCCCTGGGGCCGGCCGACGTCGAGGCCGCTGGCGGAATCAACTTCACCGGCGCAAGCCGGCTGGCGGACGCCGTCCGCCGGATAAGCGAGGGCGCGTGGAACTAGTCTGATGGGTTTGGGCCTCACCCAGTTCGATCTGATCGTCCTTGGCCTGCTCCTGGTCTCGGGCGCCGTCGGCTTCGCCCGCGGCGCAGTGCGGGAGGTCGCCGCCCTCGTCGCCCTGGTGGCGGCGGGCTTCCTGGCCGTCTTCGGCCTGCCCGTGTCCGCCCCCCTTGTGCGGGAGGTTGTCCGACCCGATTGGCTCGGCGCCGTGGCCGCCCTGATTCTGGTCTTTGCGGCGACCTACGTCGGCCTGCGTCTGATCGGCGCAGCCCTTGCGAAACGCGTCCAGGCCACCGACGTGGCGGGAGCGCTCGATCGTTCGGTCGGCCTGCTGATCGGCCTCGCGCGCGGCCTTCTGGTGCTGGGAGCTCTGTTTCTCATGTTCGACGCCGCCACGCCCGAAGACATCCGGCCGCGGTGGATCACCGGGGCCGCCACTTGGCCCTTGGCGGGTGAGATGGGCGACTTGATCGCCGGCCTCGCGCCCAGGGGCATGGATCTGGCCGCGTCCCTCGGTCCGGCCTTCGACAACGCGGTTCGCAACGGGTCAGGTGACAGAGCGGCGACGGACGGGTACGACGCGCCGCGAACCGACATGGCGGACGATCTGGAGAGGTCTCGATGACCCTGAAGACGCAGTCCTATGAGCGATGGGCTCCTCCCGTCCGGGACCCGGATGATGACACGCCGCGCCTGGAGTGCGGCGTCTTCGGCGTGTTCGACGTCGAATCAGCCGCCGCCCTGACCGCGCTCGGCCTGCACGCTCTCCAACACCGCGGCCAGGAGGCCTGCGGCATCGCCGCCTTTGACGGCCAACGGTTCCACACCGAACGGCACATGGGCCACGTGGGCGACGCCTTCGGCGGCGGCGACCTCAACACCCGGCTGCCAGGCCACTCGGCCATCGGCCATACGCGCTATTCTACCGCCGGCGGCAGCTTCATCCGCAATGTCCAGCCGATGTTCGCCGACCTTGAGGCGGGCGGCATCGCCCTCGCCCACAACGGCAACCTCACCAACTTCCTGACGCTGCGCGAGCAGCTCGTGGCGGAAGGCGCGATCTTCCAGTCCACGTCGGACTCCGAGGTCATCCTCCACCTCATCGCCCGCTCCCGGAAGCCCAAGTTCCTCGAGCGCTTCACCGACGCCCTGCAGCAGATCGAGGGCGGCTACGCCCTCGTCGCCCTCACCAACAAGAAGCTGATCGGCGCCCGCGATCCCCTCGGCATCCGCCCGCTGGTCCTCGGCGACCTCGACGGCAAGGCGGTCCTGGCCTCCGAGACCTGCGCCCTCGACATCATCGGCGCGACCTTCGTGCGCGACGTCGAGCACGGCGAAGTGATGGTCATCGACGAAGGCGGCATCCGCAGCTTCAAGCCGTTTCCGGCCCAGCAGGCCCGCCCCTGCGTCTTCGAATACGTCTATTTCGCCCGGCCCGACTCCGTCGTGAACGGCCGCTCGGTCTATGAGGTCCGCAAGCGCATGGGCCGCCGGCTCGCCCAAGAGACCCCTGCGGACGTCGATGTGGTCGTCCCCGTCCCCGACTCTGGCGTGCCCGCCGCCCTCGGCTTCGCCCAGGAGACCGGCCTCCCCTTCGAGATGGGTATCATCCGCAACCACTACGTGGGCCGCACCTTCATCGAGCCCACTCAGGGCCAGCGCGAACTGGGCGTGCGCATGAAGTTGTCGCCGAATCGCGCAGTGCTAGCCGGCAAGCGCGTGCTACTGGTGGACGACTCCATCGTCCGCGGCACCAACTCGGTCCGCGTGGTGCGCATGGTCCGGGAGGCCGGCGCCAAGGAGGTCCACCTGCGCTCGGCGTCTCCGCCGATCATGTGGCCGGACTACTACGGCATCGACATGCCGAACCGCGAAAAGCTCCTGGCCGCCAACCACTCCGTCGAGGAGATCGCCAAGCTCCTGGACGTGGACTCCATGGGCTATCTGTCGGTGGAGGGCCTTTACTGGGCCATGGACGCCGTGCGTGATCCGAACAATCCGCAGTTCACGGATCACTACTTCACGGGCGACTATCCGACCCGCCTCCTCGACCGCGAGATCGCCGAGGGCCGCAACCAGGACATGGAGCGCCAGCTCTCCTTCCTGGTCGACGCGTGAGCGAGCGGAAGCCGGGCTTCCGCTTCAAGCCCGACTGGTATCTGATCCTGATCGTCCTGATGGGCGTGGCCGCCACGGTCGCGCCCGCCCGCGACGAGGCCGCCATGGCCGCCGGCTGGATCGCCAAGGCGGCCATCGCCCTCGTTTTCTTCCTGCACGGCGCCAGGCTCTCCCGCGAGGCGGTGATCCAGGGCCTCACACACTGGCGGCTGCATCTGGTGGTGCTGGCCTCGACCTTCGCCCTCTTCCCGTTGCTGACCCTGGGGCTGGCGGCCCTGCCGGCGTGGATCACTCCCCCGGAACTGGCGGTGGGCCTCGTCTTCCTGGGGTGCCTGCCCTCCACCATCCAGTCGTCCATCGGCTTCACAGCGATCGCCCGGGGCAATGTCGCCGCCGCCGTGGCCGCGGCCTCGGCGTCAAACCTGCTCGGTATCGCCCTGACGCCGGTCCTGGTGGGCCTCCTCCTCCACGCCGAGGGCCGGATGGACGCCTCGTCCGTCGAAGCCATCGTTCTGCAGCTGCTGGTCCCGTTTATCGCCGGCCAGGCGCTGCGCCGCTGGGTGGGGCCGTGGATCGCGGCCCGAGCCCGGGTGCTCTCGTTCGTTGACCGGGGCGCAATCCTGCTCGTGGTCTATACGGCCTTCTCCGGAGCGGTCGTCGAGGGGGTCTGGACCCGCTTGAGCGGCCTCGACCTTGTCCGGCTGCTCATCCTCTGCCTGGTCCTCCTGGGCCTCGTCCTCGCGGCCACCACCACGGCCGCCCGCCTGCTGGGCTTCGACAAGGCGGATGAGGCCGCCATCGTCTTCTGCGGGTCCAAGAAGTCCCTGGCGAGCGGGGCCCCCATGGCGGCGGCGCTGTTCCCACCGGCCGTGGCCGGGGTCGCCATGATCCCGCTCCTGCTCTTCCACCAGATCCAGCTCATGGCCTGCGCCGCTATCGCCCAACGCTACGCACGCCGCGCTGACACCGGCGCGGAACCCGGCTAGAGAGGCGCCCTCATGTCCGACCTGCCTCTTACCGACCGTATCGCCCTCGTGACCGGCGCCAGCCGCGGCATCGGCCGCGCCGCCGCCCTCGCCCTCGCCGCCGCCGGCGCCCACGTCGTCGCCATCGCACGCACCTCGGGCGCCCTCGAGGACCTGGACGACGAGCTTCGCCAGGCCACCGGCCGCTCAGGCACCCTTGTCCCGATGGACATCGCCGAGGAAGGCGCCCTCGATCAGCTCGGCCTGGCCGTTCACCAGCGTTTCGGCCGCGTCGACATCCTCGTCCACGCCGCCGCCATCCTGGGTCCCATGACGCCCGTGGGCCACATCGAGCCCAAGCACTGGGAGCGCGTCCTGGCGGTGAACCTCACCGCCTCCTATCGCCTGATCCGCAGCATGGAGCCGCTCCTACGCGCCTCCGAGCGGCCCCGCGCCATCTTCCTGACCTCCAGCCGCGCCGCCCATCCCAAGGCCTTCTGGGGCCCCTACGGCGCCACCAAGGCCGCCGTCGAGAACCTGGTCCGCACCTGGGCCGACGAGCTTGAAAACACCCCTATTCGCGCGGCCCTGCTCGATCCTGGCCGGATGCGCACCCGGATGCGGGCCGAAGCCTTCCCCGGAGAGGATCCGCAGGAGCTGCCCGATCCGTCGGAGATCGGTCCGCTGATCGTAGAACTGGCCCAGGCCGACCTCGGCCTGCCCACCGCTAACGTGGTTTTCGCGGACTGGAAATCGCGCGGGACGCTCGCTTCGGCTTGACGCCGGGGCGGGCCAACTTGGCCGCCTTGCCGCGCGTCGCCACCTTCTTCGGCTTAGCGGGCTTGGCCGGCGCGGAGGCCGTCTCCGGCTTGGCGCGCGCCTTGGCTCGGGGGGCGGTCTTCGCCGGGCCCGCCTCGGCCGTCTCGGCGAACGGATTCTTGTTCGACCTCACCGACAGCCGAATCGGCACGCCCGGCAGGTCGAAGCTCTCCCGCAGCGAATTGATCAGATAGCGCCGGTAATGGTCGGGCAGCTGGTCGGCCCGGCTGGCGAACAGCACGAACGTCGGCGGCCGCGCCTTGGTCTGGGCCATGTACTTCGGCTTCACCCGTCGCCCGTTCACCGCCGGCGGCGGATGGCGTTCCACAGCCATGCGCAGCCAGTCGTTCAGGTCGCGGGTCTTCACCTTCGTCGACCAGTCGGCATAGGCCTTCAGCACCGCCGGCATCAGCCGGTCCAGGCCGCGCCCCGTCTCGGCCGAAAGGGCCACGATCGGCGACCCCTTCACCTGCGGCAGAAGACGGCCCGTCTCCTCGATGATCTCGGCCAGCTTCGCCTGGGGCTCCTCCACGAGGTCCCACTTGGCCAGCACGAACACCAAGGCTCGCCCTTCGCGCTCAACCAGGTCGGCGATCTGCAGGTCCTGGATCTCCAGGGGATGGGTGGCGTCCATCACCAGCAGCACCACTTCGGCGAAGGTGATCGCCCGGATGGTGTCCTGGGTGGATAGCTTCTCCAGCTTCTCCTGAACCTTCGCCTTCCGCCGCAAGCCTGCGGTGTCCACCAGCCGGATGGCGCGGCCCTCCCATTCCCAGTCCACGGGAATGGCGTCGCGGGTGATCCCGGCCTCGGGGCCGGTCAGCAGCCGGTCCTCTCCGATCAGGCGATTGACCAGGGTCGACTTGCCCGCGTTCGGCCGCCCGACGATGGCGATCCGCACCGGCTTGTCGGCCGGATCCTCGTCCTCGGCCTCGTCGTCCTCGCTCCAGACCGCAGCGACGGCGGCATAGAGGTCGGCCATGCCCTCGCCATGCTCGGCCGAGATCGGCACAGGTTCGCCAAGGCCAAGGCCCCAGGCCTCCAGCACCCCGCCGTCGCCCTTGGCGCCCTCGGCCTTGTTGGCGGCCAGTACGACCGGCTTGTCCCGCTTGCGGAGGATCTCGGCGAAGATGCGGTCGGCCGGGGTCACGCCCTCGCGCGCGTCGATGACGAACAGCGCCACGTCGCACTCGTCGACCGCGCGCTCGGTCTGGGTGCGCATCCGGGCCTCGAGGCTCTCGTCGGCGACGTCCTCGAACCCGGCGGTGTCAATCAGCTCCAGATCGAGGTCGCCAAGCCGGCCGACGCCGAACCGGCGGTCTCGGGTTACGCCCGGGCGGTCGTCCACGATGGCGAGCTTCTTCCCCGCCAGCCGGTTGAACAGCGTGGACTTGCCCACATTCGGGCGGCCGACGATGGCGAGCTTCAACGGCATGTCGTCAGCCTAGATTCAAGTTCAGCGCAGCGCGATCAGGGTAGCTTCGTCGGTCACCACATAGATCGTGTCGCCCATGGCGATCGGAGCCAGCAAGGCGGAGTCGCCCAGGCTGATCCGACGCTCGATCTCGCCAGTCTTGGCGTTCAGGACCACAAGGTGCCCCGTCTGGCCGGCCACGATCAGCTTGTTGTTGGTGAGCATCGGGCTCGACCAGACCGGCCGGTTCATCCGCTGGCCGCCGATCCCCAGGAATCCGCCCTTCTTCTTGCCCTTGAAGCCTTCGTTGAGGTCGCGGATCCAGTAGATCTGTCCGGTCTCGCGGGAAGCGCAGATCACCTCGCCCGCCTTCGAAACCGCATAGACCACATCGCCCGCCGGCAGCGGCGAGGTGATGCCCACCACGGGCAGGTTCCAGCGGGCCTGGCCGGTGCGCAGGTCGATGGCCGAGAAGACGCCAGAGTGGCTCACCGCGAACACGTCGCCCTGATAGATCACAGGACGCCCGGGAATGTCGCGGATCTCGGACAGCGCACTGGTGCGGCTGGCGCGGGAGAGCGCCTCGTTCCACAGGTCGTTGCCGTTGGCGGCGCGCAGGGCCACCAGTTCGCCCGACCCGAAGGCCGCCACGACCGTGTCACCCGAAACCGCAGGGCTCGAGGCGCTCAGGATGCGCGCCGATTCGGTCAGGGCCTGATAGGTCCAGCTGGGCGTGCCCGTCGCAACGTCGAAGGTCAGCAGCGTGTTGTCGAGGGCGACCACCATCACCCGACCGCCGGCCACGGTGGGAGCGCCGTGCACGGCCTCGCTGGTCCGCGTGCGCCAGCCGATGGCGCCGGTGTTGGCGTCGATCTGCAGAACCTGCCGGAAGCCCGACGAGACGTAGAGCTTGCCATCCGCGTAGGCCATGCCGCCACCGAAGGCGAGCTTGTCGCGCTTGTTGTCCCCAGGGTTGGTCGCCGTCCGCCAGATCTGTGCGCCGGTGCGGGCGTCATGGGCCGAGACCCGCCCGTCGGCGTCCATGACGAACACCTTGCCGTCGGCGGCCACCGGCGGAGCGGTCACATATCGACCACGCTCGGAGCCTTCGCCGAACTTGCGCTTCCAGGCGACCTGCAGATTCGGGGCCGCGTCCACATGGTCCACCGACTGCTCCGGCGTTCCGCCCGGCAGCGGCCAGGCGGCCACCGTCTGCGGCGTCGGCAGCGAGAAGTCGACGCCCTTCAGCGCCTCGGCCGGCTCCAGACGCTGGTCCGGGGGCACGATCGAGATCCGCTGACCCTCGCCCGCCGTTTCCTGCGGACCCTCGTCACGGTCGAACGGGTTGAGGCGGCCCAGGGTCGAGCAGCCGCTCGCGCCCAGCGCGGCGATCAGGCAGGCGGCCAGGAGGGTGTTGCGGCGCGACGTCATTGCTGTCCGTTGTCTTGCGGTTGCGGCTGACCGGCGCCCTGCGGGCCCACGACGGCGCCGGGCGGCACGATCATGGGCGGCATGGCGGTCGCGGACTTCACGATGCCCGGCAGGGCCTTGGCCGAGCCGGAATCGATCATGGCCACGGCGGCCTGCGCACGGGCGCGCAGGCCGTCCGGCGCATCAAGGCTCTGCTGGAGCACCACGAAGTCGCCGCGCGCCCCGGCGGTGTCTCCGGCGAGCAGCTTGGCGACGGCGAGCGCCTCGCGAGCCAGGACCCGATACGGGCGGCCGTCCTTCATCAGCGGCGTCAAGCGCGCCTCCACGTCCTTGTACGGGGCCGTGTCGAGCACCGCGAAGGCGGATTTGAGGCGAGCCACGTCGCCTAGGATGTCGTCCGGCGCGGCGTCCGCGGCCTGGTCGAGGAGCTTCACGGCCTCTTCGGTCTTATTCTCACGTTCGGCGAAGGCGGCGAGCTGCATCAGCGCCAGGGCCTTGTAGCCGCCAGCGGACGACTGCGAGACCTGAGTCCACAGCTCCCGGGCCTTGGCCTCGTCACCCTGCACAAAGGCCTGGGCGCCGGCGTGATAGCTTTCCGAAGCCTCAGCGATGGTCTTGGCGCGCCAGGTGTCCCAGCCCCAGTAGGCCAGGGCCCCGATCAGCGCGGCGGCGGCGACGCCAAGCACCCACGGCAGGGCCTTCTGCGCAAGCGACCGGTAGCGGTCGGAGCGAAGCTGCTCCTCGACCTCTTCGAACAGATCCGTCACGTGAAGGGGACTCCGGACTCTCTAGCTGGCCCTCTGGGCAGAGGCCGGGAACCTATAGCGCGCCGCTTTCCGCCGCAACGCTACCCAGCCTTCGCGTAGTAGATCTCGGCCGGCCCGGGGAAACGCCGGGCCCGCACGTCCTCGGCATAGGCCGCCACAGCCCGCCCGATCTCGCCCCGCAGGTCGCCGTACCGACGCACGAACTTGGGCGTCCAGTCGAACAGGCCGAGCATGTCGTCGGTGACCAGAATCTGGCCGTCGCAGCCGGCCGAGGCGCCGATGCCGATCGTCGGAACCTTCACCGCCTCGGTGATCTCCCGGGCGAGCCCCTCGGCCACGCCCTCGACCACGATGGCGAAGGCGCCGGCCTCAGCCGTGGCCCTGGCCTCCTCCAGAATCCGCTGCCGCTCGGCCGCGGCCTTGCCCTTGGCTTTGAAGCCGCCGTCCACCAGCACCGCCTGGGGTCGCAGCCCCACATGGCCCATCACCGGAATGCCCCGCTTCACCAGGTATTCGATGGTTCCGACGATCGTCGGCCCCGCCTCGACCTTCACGGCCTGGGCGCCCGTCTCCTTCATCAGCCGGGCCGCGTTAGCGTAGGCCTCTTCGACCGAGCCCTCGTAGCTCCCGAAGGGCATGTCGACCACGACCATGGCTCGCCGGGCGCCGCGCATCACCGCCTGACCGTGCAGGATCATCATCTCCAGCGTCACGCCCACGGTGTTCGGCAGGCCGTGCACCACCATGCCGACGCTGTCGCCCACCAGCAGCAGGTCGCAGTGCTCGTCCAGCAGCTCGGCCACGGGCGCGGTATAGGCGGTCAGGCAGACAATGGGCGTCCCGCCCTTGCGCGCGGCGATATCCGGCGCGGTGACGCGCCGGACGGCTTCCTGCCGATGACTAGACAAGATCAGATCTCCTCGATCACCCGGGACAGGGCGAACCCCATCAATAGCACGGCGAGGCCGACGGCGATCCATACGCCGAAACCGCCCGATAGGGCCGAGATCATCTCGGTGCTGGGCGCGGCTCGCGAAAGGCTGGACGTCAGCGCCCGGGCGGACTCCTCGGCCGCCTCCACGCGCTGAAAGAGATTGGACATCACCAGTTGGCTGGAGCCCACCACGCCGCCAACGACCCCGCCGGCGCCGATCAGCCAGCGGCGGGTCTGCCACCCGCGGCTCAGCCGCCGCTCGATCTTCTGGGCGAAGGCCTGGGCGTCCGGCAGTTCCGGGGCCTCAGCGAAGAGGCGTTCCAGGCGGCGTTCGAAGTCGTCAGCCATTGCCCCGCCTCCCTTCCAGAACGGCGCCCTCGGGCGGCGCCAGTCGCGCTCTGAGCTTCTCCAGACCACGTTTGACATGGGATTTGACCGTTCCCAGCGGCAGGTTCAAGGCCTCCGCCGCTTCACTGTGGGAAAGGCCCGCCCCGAAGCATAGCGAGACGCACATGCGCTCGGCCTTCGAGAGGACCTTCATCGCCTCGTCCAGGTCGATGCGGTGGTCCGCATCTCCCGCCGACACCTCGCCCTCGTCCTCGCCGCCTTCCTGGGCGAGCTCGCTCAACCGGCGCTCCTTCTGGAGCCGGCGCAGGTATTGCCGCGCGGCGATGCGCTTCAGCCAAGCGGCGAAGGTGCCCTCCCCGCGGAACTCGGCGATGCGCTGGAATGCGGTGAGGAATGCGTCCTGGGCGACGTCGTCGGCCTCCGCGGGCTGCGCGCCCATCCGGCGCAGCAGGTATCGGACGGCCGAACCGTGGCGACGCGCAAGCTCCCCGAAGGCGCGTCCCTCGCCGGCCGCGGCGTAGGAGCAGAGCTCCACGTCGTGCAGGCTGGCGAAGCTCGGTGGTTTGCCCGGCATGGGCGTACCCTTCTTCGGCCGTCCGCTAAGACTTTGGCTTGTTGATGAGGCCGAGGATGACGAAAGCTAGGCCGATAAAGCCCGGGAAGGCGGCAAAACCCAGGAACCAGTAGGCCGCGTCCGGCTCTTCGAAGCCCACGATCAGGCCGAGAGCGACCAGGCCCAGGGCGACGGCGATCCACACGATCCCGCTGCGCAGGTCGCGCTGCGGCGACGGCGGCAGCTTCGGCGAACGGACGTTGGTGGACAGGGCGTCAATCATCTCCTGCGGCAGCGGCTGTCCCCGCTCGATGGCGGCGCGCAGCGTCTCGGCCATCTTCTGGCGTTCCAGGCTGATGAAATAGCGCGGAACGATGACGATCGCGGCGATCATCCCGAACAGCGCGATCGGAACCAGGATTTCCACGGAGCTGTCTCCTCTCTCCAGTCAAGGCGGGCGAAGCGCCCGTCTCTGCTCAAAAAGAGCCCGGGCGACGCACGAACAGATGCATGTAAGGCGATGAATTGTTGGTCATGATTCATCCCCTCCAATAAGCCGCCGGCGCGGCGCGGCGAGCGAGACAAGCATCCTTGTCCGCATGTCGTCACGTACGAGGGAGAGCGCCGGATAGCCGGCCCTGCGCCCATGGCTGCGAACCTACGCCGCTAGCCCAGGGCCGTCAGCCGAAGACTTCGGCATAGATTTCCGGCTTGAAGCCCACGGTCAGCTTGCCGTCCACGTCCAGGACCGGGCGCTTGATCATCGACGGATGGGCCAGTATCAGCTCCACAGCCTTGGCGCGGTCGATGTCCTGTCGGTCCGCCTCGGGCAGCTTCTTGAAAGTGGTGCCGGCCCGGTTCAGCAGCGGCTCCCAACCCAGCTTCTCGACCCAACCCTCGAGCGTCCGCCGGTCGATCCCCTGCTTCTTGTAGTCGTGGAAGCCATAGGCGACGCCCTTGGCGTCCAGCCAGATCCAGGCCTTCTTCATCGTGTCGCAGTTGCGGATGCCATAGAGGGTGACGGTCAAGGTGCGACTCCGTGTGCAGTTCGGCGTCTTAGTGGCAGCTCAGGCGACCAAGGGCCAGCGACCCAACACCTCATGCCGGCTCTCGCCGAAATGGCTCCGGATCAGGACGAAGCTCTGCACGCGCCAGCTCACGGGCGCGACCCATTCAGCCGCGATCCGACGCTGAGCGTAGAACAGGGTCAGATGAGCGCTGAAGGCCCGACCGGCGGCGTTTGGAACGCCCTCCCGCCGCAGCGCAGCGCCCAGTTCGCGCCGCAGGTCATCCACGAGGCTCGCCCCTTCGCCGCCCGCCAGCACCACGGGGTGCTTCCCATCCCGGCCGCCGAAGCCGGCCACCTGCTCCAGATGCAGGCCAAAGGCATGCAGCCGAACCTGCGCCGCCGCCCTTTCCGCCGCACGGAGGATGGGTTCCACCGGGCTCTCGCCGACGCCGAGCAGCGAAACGTGCATCCGCTCTGGCGGGACCGGCCGCCCATGCAGCCGATGGCGGCGCTTCAGCTCCCAGGCGCGCTGGCGCGCCTCGCAGGCCGCCCGCGGATCGGGCCGCAGGGCGAAATAGACCATCTGAACATCGCATGCCCTCGCCTCAAAGCCGGGCAACGCCAATTGCTCCGCCATGTCCTCCTCCTCGCGGGCGAGAACATTAGGGGAACATCAACGATGATGTCCAGTCGGCTCAGCCTATTCCCACTCGATCATTTCCTGGACGCGTAAGGGGCGGAATTTCCGAAGGAATTTTGCGGCGGCGACGCCAAATACCGTCAACGGCAGCGTTAAAAACCTACGCTTCGGAATTCATTGAGGAACTCAGTCAGATCACGTTCCCGTGCATATCGTCGCACAGGACGAGCCGCGTCCGGCAAGCGACAATCCCACATCGCCACAGGCCGCTCAAGCGCCGGTCGAGTCCATGCCGGCAGTCGAGGGCGATCTCGCGGCCTGTCCAGGAGGAGCCCATCCCACGAGCTCTATTCCCCTCTCCGCTCGGATGTTTCTGCTGAGGCGGCTTCTTCGTCCGGGGAACGCTTGGCGGCGGCCTTCGCCGCGGCTTTGGCGCTCTTCACGCGCTCGCGCTCCAAGCGCTCGAACTGGTAGTTGGGCTTGCGCGCCATAATGTCCCTTCCCTTAACCTCGGGCCTTACGCGCCGCGTACTTTGCGTCGCGCTTGGCTTTTGCTTCCGCCGCCGTGAGCGCCTTGCGCTCCTTGCGGGCGCCTCGTTTCAGCGCCAGCTCCTCGACCTCTGCCGTGGCCTGGATGCGTAGCTGTTCGGCCGCAGCGTCCGCCGCTGCCTGCTTCTTCGCGGCTCTGAGCGTGGCGCGTTCCGCGCGCACTCCGGCCAGGCGTTCTTTGCGCATACCTTCTCGCTCGGCATGAAGCGGATCGGTCTGGATCGGCTTGTGCTGCAGCTTGCCGAGGAGCGAACGTTTGGCGTCCGCAGCGCTCTTCAGGCGATCGGCGAAGCCGACATTGAACTGGTTCTTCATTAGATTCTCCCGCAGTCAGCTCGACCGATCGTGTCAGACGGAGCAGTGGCGAAGCGCACGGGGCCGCCCTATGCGCCGGCGGCTGGCTTGAGGTGAAGGATCGGACGAGTCGGGGCGCCCTTTAGCGGCGGCGCCGCAGGCCGGTTTCCAACGATCCCGGGGGCCGCGCGACGGCGCGGCCGGATGACTGTGGTGAAAGACATTTAGCTCCGTGGTGTTGTGGGGCCCGTAGGGCCCGGACTTATGATGATTGAGGTTGGCAGCCTGTGGTCCCGTGCGATGGCGGGCTTAAGCGTCCCTCACGGCGATCTTCAGAAGACCGTCGTCGAAACGCCCCAGACGACGCGGTTGACGTGTTCGGCCAAGCGCTCGGCCTCAGCGAGGTCGACACCTGGGCGGAGGTCCAGCGTAAACAGGGAGTTGCTGTAGGACGACACGGCGCCATCGCTCGGCTCGAACGCGAGGTAGGGTGCGCCGTCGGCCTTCAGTTGTACGGTGCAGCGATGCTGCTGGTCCGGGCTCATTGCAGGATGCTCCGATCGCCTTCGCCGCTCCGCGACTGCAGCCGCCGAAGCACGTCCGACGCCTCCGTCCACGTGAGGCCTTCCTGACGCGCGGACGCTAGGACCACCGTTTCGCCGGTCCAGCGGTCGAACACGGTCCAACCGGCTGCGTCTCGCCTCAGATCGAATTGCTGAGTGATGTGTACGGGTGGCCGTGGCGCTCAGCGCCACGGCCGACCGCGCTAGGCCGCTTGGAGCTGGCCTGCAGCCGTCTTGCCGCTGCGGCTGTCGCGCTCAAGCTCGAAGCCGAGCTTTTGACCTTCCTGCAGCGACGTCATCCCCGCGCGCTCGACGGCCGAGATGTGCACGAACACGTCCGCGCCGCCATTCTCAGGTTGGATGAAGCCAAAGCCCTTTTGGCCGTTGAACCACTTCACAGTACCGGTTTGCATGAATTTGTCCCTTTCGGACATGAGTTCTCACGCTCGAAACGAGCGAGAAGATCAAATTTTCGAAGAGGGTCGGATGTTTTTCCGGGGCACTGAGCAGAGCTCTTGCTCGGAAGATAGGCGAACCAGCGCGAGTATTTGATGGAAATGACCATGCCACGTCCCGTCGTCATCGTCCATATATATTAAATAAACTCCACGCGCTGCTGACCTCCGCATGGTAGGCGTGACAGATGCGAGAAACACTTACGCGTGAAATCATCAGCGTTGGAAGGCAGGGCGGGATTTGGTCCGTCACCGACGGCGGAGAGTCGTTCGGGCACTCGACTGATAAGGAGGTCGCCAGGGCCGCGGCGCTTCGTCGGGCGCGAGACCTGTTTGACAAAGGCCGAGCCTGCGAGGTGCGGGTGTTCGGCGAAACGAGCCGGTGGAGAGAATAGAGATGCGTGAACGCCAGCCGGAGAAGGCGTCCGCGCGGTCACCGGATAACCGCTTCCGCGCAGCGATCGCGAATGCGCTCGCCAATGGAGCCTCCCTGGACCAGATGACGCTGCGGGACGCGAGCCTGCTCGCGCGGGACCGCACGACGCCTGTCGAGGACATTGGCTATCGCGACAGCGTGATGCACTTCCTCGGCGTCAAGGTTGAGGCTGGCGGCGTTCCGACCAGCACGTTGGACCTTGGCAGCGCCTGAACGTGCCCACCGCAGGCAGGTTGGTTCAGCGAAAGCTTAGCCGCAAGACATCAATCGTCCGCATCCGCGGCGTCGTCCTTGCTCACCTCTTCGTCGGCTCTGCTTTCGGTGATGCTCACCTGGGGTTTTCGCAGCGTCGCTAGCCTCAAGCCGGTGTAACCCTCTTCAGGACCAATCGAGGCTAGGCAAGCGGCGCCTTCCGGCGTGATGTCCCATCCCTGTTGACTTCGCTGCGCCAGGCCGAGCTCGGTCAAACGTCGCGCGTCCGCGATGTTCACGAAGGCGGTGAGCGTCCCAGCCTTCTTCTCCGCCAGGTTGCGCAGCGCGGCCGTCTCACTTGCCGTCAACATGTCGGGACTCCTGTTCCCTGCGTGGCCGTGCGCACAGCCACCTCGAGATCGATGTAGTCGCTGGGATCGCCAACGTAGCTGCCAACGATAGGGAGAACCTGCGCGGAGGATCTGCCCACGGCGACCTTTACAAGGCCGGCGGCGCCCATTCGACCGTTGGTTGGATCGAAGGGTATCCAACCCGGACCCGGTATGTAGACCTCTGCCCAAGCGTGAGTGGCGTCCGCGCCGCCAGTTCGGGAGGAGTCGACAAGGTAGCCGGTGACAGCTCGCGCACCGAAGCCGAGGCTTCTCGCCGACGCCAGGAACAGCTCTGCAAGATCACGGCAGGCGCCGCGGCGCCGACCCAGCGTTTCACCCGCCGATTGGGTGTTTTCTTCTGATCGAGGCGTATAGCAGATCTGCGCGCCGACGCCGCTGTTCAGGTCCTTGAGCAGGGAAAGGGTGTCGGTCCCGGGCCGCGCCACGAAGCCGTGGGCCCACTCGGAGATCGCAACTCCGTCGATATCGGGGCTCAGGAGAACGCCCAGCGCCGCGGCTTCATCCGTCGAGTACCGGAACGGATGCTGCTGAGCGCGAGGCTCGATTCCATAGACTGGCCAATCGGGGCTTGTCGCTTCCACCAGGCTCCGGCTCTCGATGACCAGTTCAGTCGCGGCGTCCGCCAAGGTCGCCGTTGCGAAGCAATTCCCGAACACGTCGGTGGACCAGACGAGCGCAGGTGCTGGGCTGATCGCGAGACTGTGGCTGAGAACATCGAGGCCAAGCTCCTCCCGCGGGCGGAGCATCAGTCTGTGCGGATTGAATGCGACAGCACGCGAGAAGCGGTAGGTGCTGGTGTGGCGGATGCTCACGCGCACGTGCGACGTCTCCGCTTCGCCGCCTGGGCGTCCTGCTCGCCCAACCGGGAAGCCTCAGGCCTTGGGGCGGGCAGAAGGCTTGGCCGCGCCTCGTAGCGCAGGCTCAAGGTGCGATCGGCTGGCTGCAGGCGGTTTCGCCTTCGGCTGCTTGGGCTTGCGCGCTTCCCGGTTCGTTCTCTTTTGCTCCTTGGCCATCGGCGTCCTCCTTCGGCTGCTGCCGGTCCCGCGTATCGAAAGCAAAGCTGAGCAGCACGTCGTCCGGGCGAGCACCCGGGTTCGACGGGTTGCAGAACCCGATCAGAAGCCGATCCGGCGTGTCCTCTTCGGGCGAGGCGCGGTCATTGGCCCAGCCCTGCGCGTTCTGATGGCGCGACTGGATCTCAAGGCGGCAATCCACATCCTGCGCCGGTATGTCGATCCGCTGGTGCAGGTCGCGCCCGCCGATCCATGACCCGAAGGTCAGCCTGGCCGGTCCACCGACGGCCGGCAGCACGGACACCTTCCAGCGATGCAGGTCGCGGTCGGCGCGCGCGGTAGCCGTGAGGCGGACGGAAGCGCCGGCAGGCAAGGCTAGCTCTGGCATGGAGAGGGCTCCGCAGGTTGGAGGATCCTGGCCCGGGCCGCGCGAACTGGCGCGTTGGCCATCATGTCGCGCGCATAGGCGCTGCGCCGATCCTCGAAGGCGGCGAGCTCGAACCAGACCGATGCGGCCGCTTGGTGCCTGCGCCGCACCTGGAGCAAAGTGCTGGAGTCGGCGTGGGCGAGCGCTTGCTGCGCCTTTGCCCGGTAGTCGGCGCCTCGGATGTCGCTGGCGAGCATAACTACTGTCCTCCGCTCAGAGGGTTCGGAGGCCGCGCAGCGGTGCGGCCATGCAGGCGTTCGACGATCTGACGGAACCGCTCGACCTCCGCCTGCAACGCGGCGACGTCCCCTTGCAGCTGCGCGTTCCGCTGGCGCAGGTAGGCGTTCTCTCGGGCGAGGTCTGTAGGCGTCGCGGTCATAGCGACCGCCGTCCGCCAAACAGCGAAAACAGAAGCGGGAGCACCAGCGCGCCTGCGGCAAAAGCCGCGGACGCCACGAACAGAACGGACATGAATGTCTCGAAAGCGCGCCGTGTCGGAGATGATCGACCGCTTGGCTCGCGGCACAGGACCGACGGCGCCATCAACAGATGGTGCGCCGGGGCGCCGCTTTCAAGGCGCGGGCGACGCCTGCCCTGCAGATCGTCAGGTCGGCCGCCGCTGCGCGGCGGGCCCCGGCGTCCACGCGCGAGCAGCCCGTCGTAGAAATAGACGACTCCCACGCCAAGCGCTTGGCACCGGCCAGAAGCGTGCGCCCGACATCCGGTTCGATGCGCTCTCGTATTTCTGGAGCTGCTTGAACTGCAGCCGGCAGGCGCCGCCAGCTGCTGCTGATCTGAGCGCAGCGGCTATTTCCAGGCGTCCCCGGAACAGGCCCCAGTCGGACACGCTAAGATGCGGTGGGCCCATGGCGCGGCCCGCCGGGAAGGCTCGATTAGATGCCGTCGATCAAAGCTAACGACGAGCTGGAACAGCGCATGCTGGCGACCGAGCGCCTGCTTGGGACGCTGATCGCAATTCTGTCCGCTCGCGACCCTCGCCTCCTCGACGAACTGCAGGCGGTCTTCGCGAGCCCCGACTTCGCCGACGACGAGGCGGGGCGCGCAGCTTCGGCCACCTGGCGCCGGATCGCAGGTGAGTTGAAGGCGACGGGCCTCCTCGTGCAGAGCCTCGGCGAGGACATTCCGCACTGACCGCCGGCGACAGGGCACGCGCCCAATTGGTCGGCCCGAGAATGGCGAGCCCCGCGCCCCGAGGGACGATTCGGTGTGGAGGCCTCGCAATCTGCATCGCGCCTCCCCACCTCCCTGACGAGCGCCGTCGGGCGTGTGCCGCCACCGAAGCGGTTGATCCCGTCCGATGCGGCGCCGTCCGAGGCAATCATGCCCGCGCCACATAGCTCTGCAGAACCCCGCTCGAGAGCCGCCACAGCGGCGCCCGCCTGCTCTTTGAAGCCCAGTCCTTCACCGCGCTGCGTGAACGGCGCGGCCGACCGGCACGCGACATGCATCCTTGAAGGCGCGCGCCAATGAGTCTCAGTTCCTGGTGGCGCGGCGCTTTCCCAAGTGAGGAGGAGGTCAGGGCGGAGATCTGGAGCTTGGGCACGCGCCATCTCGGCTGGCCACTTGAGGGCGCGCTCGATGAACTCAAGGCGCCCCACCTGGCGCCGGCGCGCGCTCAACTCCTGCGCGCCTGCGTGCGTGAGCTGAAGCGCCAATGAAGCCCACCACATCCATCTCCCACACCCCGCCTCGGTCTTCGCCCAGCCCGAGCGCGAACTATGCTGAACAGCTTGCCGCCTTTGAAGCTCGTCGCAGGGCTTCTGACGACATCCTCCTGCGCAAGATGCTGCAGATGCGGGATCCGATGAACCCCGGCTAGCGCGCGCCGTTGAGCGCCTGCGGCAACCGCGCAATCCAGAACGACAATAGTGATCGTTCCAGCGGACGCGCCGCTGTATGCTGGGATCATGGAAACGCACGCGGAAATCGTTCAGCGCTGGCGCGATCTGCGGACCATGCTGATCGATCAGCTTGAGATGTTCGAAACCGGCGCTCTCACCCTCCGCTCAAACGGGGTGAACATCTCGTCCGAGGCCATCGTGGATTAGACGCAGCATCCTCGAGTTCGATGCATTGATCGCCAAGGACGAGGCGGAGGCGCGGTGACTCGCTCGCTGGAGCGCGTACAGCCACTAAGCCGCCGCGCGCAGGGACCCGTCGTATAGGATGGAAACCTTACAGCCCGGCGTGCCAGAAATTTCGACGCGCGCGCCGAGCTGACGCGCGAGCGCCTCGACGATGGTGGCGCCGAGGCCAGCTTGCGGAGACGCCCCGCCCGAGTGCATCCCCACCCCGTCGTCGGCCACAGAAAGGGTCCAGTCCGAGCCCGCTGACCGATACTCGACGACGATGGCTCCTCTTCGTCCGTCTGGAAATGCATGCTTCAGCGCATTTATCACGAGCTCAGTAACGATCAGCCCAGGCTGATCGACACGTTCGCGGCCACGAAGCCCGGGGAGCCGCAGACCTTCAAGGTCACGTGCTGGGCGGGTGAAATCATGGAAGCCCTGAGGGTGTCGCACAGCTTTCCGAAATAGGTTTGCAGCTCGACTTCGTCGAAGCTCGAGACCGCAAGCTGCCGCTCGAGTTCGGCGACGGCGATAACGCGGTGGTGAGCGTTGTGAAGGTGTCCACGAGCCTCAAGGGAACTTACCCGGCGGGCGTTCTGCATAAGCACGCTGGCGATGATCTGCAGGTTGTTGGCCACGCGGTGGCGCACTTCCTTCAAAAGAAGGGCGTTGTCGCGCGCGAGGACTTCCCTCAGATGCTCTCGCGTGTGAGCGTCCGTTACATCGCAAACGGTGAGCAACAGCCGTCCATCGGCCGGTCCCGCACCGGCGTAGTCAAGCCTATGCGCATTGAGGCTCAAACGTTGCACGCCATGCCCTGGCCTGGCAATTTCGACCTCGTAAGCATCGATCTTGGCGTCCCCGGCCAGGGTGGCGTTCAAAAGCGTACGTAGCTGGGGAATGTCCCATTCCCCGTCACCGAGCGCCTCGATCCTCCGGCCGAGAATAACCTCAGGAGCGAGGGCGAAGGCGCCCAAAAACGAGGGACTTGCCGCAAGCACCCGACGATCGGCATCCATCAAGAGGAGCGGGGCCGCTGAAGAAGCGATGAGCGCCAGTCCGAGGTTCAGGGCAAGTTCCTAATGTAGAGGTTCGAAGAGGCCCATCGGCGTCCCTTTCCTGGGCGAGCGCTGAACAAAGGGCGCTCCGCCGACCCGCTGCACGTTGACCATCTCAGGTCACCAGCGACGTGAGCCATCATAGCACGCACAGCGGCTGAAGTGGGATATTCCTCGCCCCCAACCAAGGAAATCGCGTGCGCTACGAAAGTCGCTCAGTTTTCCGACCTGAAATCGTGCGCCCTCACTGGCGCGATGGCCGCCGCATCACCACATGTAGTCCAGGCGAATATCCGTCGAAGATTGGGGCGCGACTTAGGGACAAGCTTCCCAGGAGCTCAGAATGCCCGCCGAAAACACCCACCTTGAGCGCCGTGTACTTGCGCATGAGCAAATCTTGCAGGCGCTGATGGCCCAGCTCGCCGAAAGCGAGCCCGGCTTCCTGGACCGCATGCGCGAGCGCTTCGCGACGGCGCGGCGTGGGTCGTACGAACATGACTACGTGGAAACCGCCGACTACGCCGAGGCCTTTCTGCACGAGGTGATGCGACTGGTCCGCGTCCGCGACGGCACAATCTCCGTTCAACCTCCTGATGCGGTCGAGAGGACCGCACCAGCCGCGACGACCAGTGAACTCGCCGCAACGGTGGTGATCCGCACCTCCCAGGTCGGCGGGGTCTGGCAGGTGACACGCGACCGTGTCTTCCTTGGCGACTATCTGGCGGAGGCGCCGGCCCGGACCGCGGCGGAAAGCGCCGCGCACGAAGTCGAGGGTCAGGGCCGCCGAGCGGAGCTGATCTTTGAGGCCCCTCGGTAGTCGCCGGTCCGCGACCGCCCATCTCGGGACGGCGCTTTGTGGAGTTTCAGAAATGAAGCAACGAACTGTTGAAAGGGCCGACGCTCGCCTCGAACACCAGCATCATTCGCTGGAAAATACTGCTGACGAAAGGTGGGAGGACGAGGGCGGAGCGATAGCTCCCAATCTGAGGCCACCAGGCTCACTCCCAGCTCCCCGCTCGCATCATTTCGGCGAGGGGCAGATCGCGCGAACGATCACACAGGATGAGCAGGATCGGCTGGCCAGGCGCTCCTAGCGCTCTAAGGCAGGGCGAATCATCGTCCGAAGCACGCCTTCGATCACCGGGGCTTCCGCCCCCGCCCGGTACTCACCCGCCGGGCTCGGACTGGGCGCCGAGAGCGTGCGGAGGTTCTTCCGAACAGCATTCCCTACGGCGTGCTGAAGCAGTGAGAGAGGCGTGCGAGGTGGCGCAACGGCTTCTGAAGTTTGACCCGCGGCAACAGTTCGGGCCCGACTCGCCGGCCATACTGTGATTACCGTCGTCCATACCGCCAATAAGGCCGGAAGGCCGGCGCTGCTCGGCTCAGTCCAATATTCGCGCGTTAATCGTGAGTAAAAGGCAGGTGAAAAATCAGTTGGGCGCGCAACGAATCATCGGCGCCACATCATCAACGAGAAACTTCAAGTTATTGTTTTTATTGCACTTCTAAAGCCCCGCTACTCCCACTCGATGGTGCCGGGCGGCTTGGAGGTCACGTCGTAGACGACCCGGTTCACGCCACGGACCTCGTTGATGATCCGCGTGGCGCAGCGGCCAAGGACGTCCCAGGGGAACTCGAAGAAGTCGGCCGTCATGCCGTCGGTCGAGGTGACCGCGCGCAGGGCGAGGACGTGCTCATAGGTCCGGGCGTCGCCCATCACGCCCACCGTCTTCACCGGCAGCAGAACGGCGAAGGCCTGCCAGATGGAGTCGTAAAGCCCGGCCTTGCGGATCTCGTCCAGGTAGATGGCGTCCGCCTGCTGCAGCACGGCCACCTTCTCCGGGGTGATCTCGCCGGGGATGCGGATGGCGAGGCCCGGGCCCGGGAACGGATGGCGGCCCACGAACTGCGGCGGCAGGCCCAGTTCGACGCCCAGGGCGCGCACCTCGTCCTTGAACAGCTCGCGCAGCGGCTCCACCAGCTTCAGCTTCATGTAGTCCGGCAGGCCGCCCACATTGTGGTGGCTCTTGATCACAGCCGACGGCCCGCCGCTCGCCGACACGCTTTCAATGACATCGGGATAGAGCGTGCCCTGGGCCAGGAACTCGGCCCCATCGATCTTGGCCGCCTCTCGGTCGAACACCTCGACGAACAGCCGGCCGATCGTCTTACGCTTGGTCTCCGGGTCGGTGACGCCCTTCAGCTCACCCACAAAAAGCTCAGATGCATCAACGTGAACCAGGGGGATATTGTAGTGATCCCGGAACATGCTCACGACCTGCTTCGCCTCGTCCTTCCGGAGCAGGCCCGTGTCCACGAACACGCAGGTCAGCTGGTCGCCAATCGCCTCGTGGATCAGCACGGCGGCCACCGAGCTGTCCACACCGCCCGACAGGCCGCAGATCACCTTGGCATCGCCGACCTGGGCGCGGATCTTGGCGACCTGTTCCTGGCGGTAGGAGGCCATCGTCCAGTCGCCTTTGAGCCCGGCGATCCGGTGGGTGAAGTTGCGCAGGATCAGCGCCCCGCGCGGCGTGTGCGCCACCTCAGGGTGGAACTGGATGCCGTAGAAGCGCCGGCCTTCGTCGGCGATCACCGCATAGGGGCTGCCCTCCGAGACCGCCACCGTCTCGAAGCCGGGCGGCAGGGCCGTGACCTTGTCGCCGTGGCTCATCCATACCGTCTCGGTGTGGCCCAAGGCGCCCAGGCCCTCCAGCAGCGGGCTCTCGCGGACGATCTCGATCTCGGCCCGGCCGAACTCGCGGGTCGCGCCCGGCTCCACCTTGCCGCCGAGCTGGGCGCACATGGTCTGCTCGCCGTAGCAGATGCCCAGCACGGGCACGCCCTGCTCGAAGATCCGGGGCGAGGCCGAGGGGCTGGCGCTCTCATGCACGCTGGCCGGGCCGCCCGAAAGGATGATCGCCTTGGGCTTCAGGCTGTCTAGGGCCGCATCCGCCTTGTCGTACGGATGGATCTCGCAATAGACGCCGCTCTCCCGCAGCCGTCGGGCGATGAGCTGGGTCACCTGGCTGCCGAAATCGACGATCAGGACCTTTTCGTGGCCGGTCTGGGGGGCGGACGTGGTCATGGGGCTCCGTTAACGGCTCTTCTCCAGCACGGCGACGTAGAAGCCGTCTGTGCCGGATGTGCGGGGCGAGAGGCGGAGATCGCCTTCGGCGGTGAGATACTGCGCAAGCTTGGGATCATCGCTCGCCGGGCGGCGGGCGAACCCCGGGTGGCGCTGTAGGAAGGCGGCGACACGGTTCTCGTCCTCCTCCGGCAGCACCGAGCAGGTGACATAGACGATACGCCCGCCCGGCTTCACGAAACGGGCGCCGTCGTCCAGCACCAGATCCTGGTCGGCCTGACGCTTGGCCAGGGCCTCGGGCGTCAGGCGCCACTTGGTGTCGGGATGACGCCGCCACGAGCCGGTTCCCGTGCATGGCGCATCGATGAACACCACGTCCATCTTGCCGGCCAGCCCCTTGAGCGGCTCGGGATTGACCGGCGAGCGCACCTGCAGGTTCCGCACGCCGGCCCGGTCGCCGCGGCGGATGGTGTCAGTCAGCCGGCGCGCGTCGCTATCATAGGCGTAGATCTGGCCTGTGTTGCCCATGGCCGCCGCCAGGGCCAGCGTCTTGCCGCCGCCGCCGGCGCACAGGTCCAGCACCTGCTTGCCCTTCACCTCGCCGGCTGCGAAGGCCGCGATCTGGCTGCCCAGGTCCTGCACCTCGAACCAGCCCTTGGAGAACTGGGGGATGGCCTCGATGGCGCCGCTGCGCGCGCTGGGGTCGGGCGGCGCGATCCGCACGGCGTTGGGCAGGACGCCCGTCGGCTGCGCCTCGACGGAAGCCAGGGCTTTCAGGGCGCGCTCGGGATCGGTCTTGAGGCTGTTGACCCGCAGGTCCACCGGGGCCCGCTCCGCGAGGGCCGCCCCCTCCTCCGCCCGGGCTTCGCCGAAGGCGCGAGCCAAGCTGGCGTCTAGCCAGTCGGGATAGTCCCCGCGGACGGCGGCCGGCGCCTCGGAAAGATCCCGCGGGACCTCCAGGACGGCCCGTTCCGCATCGCTCAACGGCCCGGGCCCGTGCGGATCCTCGGCCGCAGCGACCGCGATCCGCTCCAGGGGCCAGCCCCAGAGCAAGCGCAAGGCGGCGAGCGCCGTGGCGCGCGGTCCCTCCTCGCCCATCCGCCAGGCCAGGGAGCGCTTGCGGCGCAGGACGTCGAGGACAAGTCCCGAGACGAAGGCCCGGTCCTTCGCCCCGGCGAACCGCGACGCGTCGCCCCAGGCTTTCAAGGCCAGACGGGCCGGCCGATGGCGACCTTCGATCTCCGCCAGGATTTCAATGGCCGCCGCCAGCCGTCCGCCGTCGCGCATCAGAGTGCGCTGGGGTAGTTTGGCGCCTCGCGGGTGATCATCACGTCGTGGACGTGGCTTTCGCGAAGGCCGGCGTTGGTGATGCGGATGAACCGCGCCCGCTGCCGGAACTGCTCCAGGTTGGCGCCGCCCACATAACCCATGGCCGCGCGCAGGCCGCCGATCATCTGGTGCAGGATCGGCCCGATCGGACCCTTGTAGGGCACCTGCCCCTCGATGCCTTCCGGCACGAGCTTCAGCGCGTCCTTCACATCCTTCTGGAAGTAGCGGTCGGCCGAGCCCTGGCCCATGGCGCCCAGCGAGCCCATGCCCCGGTAGGCCTTGTACGAGCGGCCCTGATACAGGAACACCTCGCCCGGCGCCTCGTCGACGCCGGCGAACACCGACCCCATCATGGCCACCGAGGCGCCCATGGCGAGGGCCTTGGCGAGGTCCCCCGAGTACTTGATCCCGCCATCGGCGACGATCGGCACATCGGTTCCTTCCGCGGCGCGCACCGCATCGGCGATGGCGGTCAGTTGCGGCACCCCTACGCCGGCCACGATCCGCGTGGTGCAGATCGAACCGGGGCCGATGCCCACCTTCACCGCGTCCGCGCCCGCGTCGATCAGCGCCCGGGCGGCGTCGTAGGTGGCGATGTTGCCGGCCACGATCTGCACGCGGTTGGTCTCGCGCTTCACGCGCTCCACAGCCTTGGCGACCTCGGCGTTGTGGCCGTGAGCGGTGTCGATCACCACCACGTCCACCCCGGCGTCCACCAGGGCCATGGACCGTTCATAGCCGGCATCGCCCACCGTCGAGGCGGCGGCGACCAGCAGGCGGCCCTGGGCGTCCTTGGCGGCGTTCGGATGGGCTTCGGCCTTCTCCATATCCTTGACCGTGATCAGGCCGACGGCGCGATAGTCGTCGTCCACCACGATCAGCCGCTCAATCTTGTGCTTGCGCACCAGCTCGCGGGCCTCCGCCTGGCTGACGCCCTCCTTCACCGTAACCAGGTTTTCTCGGGTCATCAGGACGTGGGCGGGCGTGTCGTCACGCCCCTCAAACCGCATGTCACGGTTCGTCAGAATGCCGCACAGCTTGCCGGTGGAATCCACCACCGGGAAACCGCTGATCTTGCGGCGAGCCTTGATCTGCCGAATCTCGCCCAGGGTCGTATCCGGACCGATGGTCACCGGATTGATGACCATGCCGCTCTCGTAGCGCTTCACCTCGCGCACCTGGTCGGCCTGTTCCTCGACCGTCAGGTTCCGGTGAAGCACCCCGATGCCGCCCGCCTGGGCCATGGCGATGGCCAGCCGGCTTTCGGTCACCGTGTCCATGGCGGCGGACACGAGTGGGATGTTCAGTTTGATCTCTCGCGTGAACCGGGTGGAGACATCCACCTGTGTGGGCATCACCTCGGATGCGCCAGGTTCGAGCAAAACATCGTCGAAGGTGAGCCCTTCGCGAATCTCCATCGAGACACTCCGTTTTGCGGCGCGGATATACGGGGAAGGCCGCCGTTGGGGCAAGTGGGGGATCGGCGCATTCATGCCAGAGCCGCCTCCCGCGCCCTTTCGCCGCGGGTCGAAAGGCCGAACGTCAGGACGAACATGACAAGGCAGAGCAGCGACGACAGGCCGAGCGCCACCACGGCCGAACGTTCCAGGGCGATGGCGTAGACCATCGGCCCGGCCGCCTGGGCGATGATCGCTGGCCGACCGATCAGGGCCGAGCGCAGGGCGTAGTCCCTTGCGCCCCATATCTTCAGAGGCAGAACGCCCTTGGCCACGGTGAGCATGCCGTTGCCGACGCCCTGCCCAACCGCCAGGGCGGGTGCGGCGCCCGCGCCGCCCGCCAGCAGCATCCCTGCTCCGGCCGGATGAGCCAGGGTCGCAAGGCGCGCCGTCGCCAGGGGCTCAAGCCTGCGCAGCACCGTGAATTCCAGGAACCGCACCGTGACCGCCGCCACGCCCATGAGCCCGGCCGCCGCCGTGGCGGCGTGGATCGACAGGCCAAAGGCGATCAACAGGCGCGGCAGGTGCGCGCTCATGCAGGTGGAGACGAACCAGGCGCAGGCGAAGAGCACCGAAAGCTGCACCATCGGGCGGTCCCACCGGACCTTGGCCGGCGCCGCAGCACGTACATCCTCGCCGCGCTCCCCGGGGGTCTGTGGGCAGGTCCAGGCCGACAGCGGAACGCAGCCGGCGAGTTGCACGGCCGCCCAGACCAGACAGGCGCCCCGCCAGCCGACCTCGTCCACCAGCCAACCGGTCAGGGGCCAGCCCACCACCGAGCCCAGGCCCCCGATCAGGGCCACCGCGGTGATCGGTCGTCGGGCCTCCTCCCCATAGAGGGAGACGAGGATCGCGAACGGCGTCGGCGAAAGTCCCAGGGCCATGCCCAGGCCGATCATGGCCATGGCCAGGATCAGCCCCGCACCGCCGTCCGCCACTGCGAGGATCGCCAGGCCCAGGGCCAGCACCGCATGCGAGCCGATGAGCACCGGCTTGCCGCCTCGCTCGTCGATCCGCCGCGCCACCACCGGGGACACGACCGCCGGGACGAGCAGCGAAAGCGAAGCGGCGGCGAAGACAAACGTGGGCGAGAGATCGAGCGTCCGTCCGATCGGATCGCCCAGCACGCCCATCAAGTAGAAGCTGGAGGCGAAGGCCGCGATCTGGCCCACGCCGAGGCCAGCGACGATTAGGGCCTGTGATCGCGTGGGCTGCGCCATGGCCCCTGATGCCCGACTGGCGATTTGAGAAAAATCGACTTATCTGGACGGGTATGTTCCAAAAACTCACAAGTCGATCACTACCGTCCCTCAATGCGCTGCGTGCGTTCGAGGCGGTGGCGCGCACCGGAAAGGTGACCCTCGCGGCCGAAGAGCTGGCCGTTACGCCGTCCGCCGTGAGCCGGCAGCTGAAGGCGCTTGAAGCCGCCCTCGCCGTTCGTCTCCTGACCGGCCCCAAGCATCGCCTGGAACTTACGGCCGCCGGCCGGGAGCTCGCCGCCCAGCTCACCGAGGCGTTCGGCCGTATCGAGGCGGCGGTGCGGGCCACCCGTCAGGGCGGCGAAGATCTGCATGTGGCGGTCAACGCCAGCATTTCGGTGAAGTGGCTGATCCCGCGCCTCGCCGGCTTCCAGGCTCGTCACCCCGACATTCGCCTGCATCTGACCGAACTTGCGCCCCACGCCACGGCCCACCGCGGTGCCCAGGCGGTGGTCCGCATCGTGCCCCTCGCCCGCACCGCCGAGCCCAACTGCACGGCCTTCATCCGCAACGCCCTGGGCGCAGTCATGTCGCCGGACTGCGCCGAGCGGGCCGGCGGGAATCTTCTGAAAGCGCCGCGGCTGGCCGCCGTCACCCACCCCGAGGCCTGGCCGGTGTTCGCAGAGCTCGCCGGGCTGGAACTGCCCAACGTCGCCGAGCGGCCGTTCGCCCACGTCCATTTCGCCATGGACGCCGCCCTCGCCGGCCTCGGCGCGGCGGTCCTCTCCTGGCCCCTCTGTGTCGAGGAGGTCCGCCAGGGGCGGCTGGTTGCGCCGCTGGGCTTCCACCGCGCAGCGAGCGCCTTCGCCCTCCTCACCCAGCCCGGCGCCGAGAGCCGCGCCCTGCGGCGCTTCCGCGACTGGCTCCTAGAGGAAGGCGCTAAGACGCCGGAGCCGCCGCCCGGCCCTTGAAGCCCGTCGCCACGAGAAACACCTCGGAGCTGTCCTGACGGCTGGCCTTGGGCTTCACGTTTCGCACCTCGCTGAAGTGCTTCTTCAGCGCCGCGATCAGCTGGTCCGTCCCGCCTCCCTGGAAGGCCTTGGCCACGAACGTCCCGCCCGGCTTGAGAACCTCGATGGCGAAGTCCATCGCCGCCTCGATCAGGCCGACGATCCGGAGGTGGTCGGTCTCCCGGTGGCCGATGGTGTTCGGCGCCATGTCCGACATGACCACGTCGGGCGCGCCGCCGAGCAGTTCGATCAGCTGTGGCCCGCAGGCCGGGTCGGTGAAGTCCATCTGCAGGATGTGCGCCGGCGGCAGCGGCTCCACCGGCAGAAGGTCGACGCCGACGATCTGCGTCACGCCCTTCTGGATCGCATACTGGGTCCAGCCGCCTGGCGCGAGGCCCAAGTCCACCACCCGCACCCCCTTGCGGAACAGGCGGAAACGCTCGTCGATCTCGCTGATCTTGAACGTCGCCCGGCTGCGATAGCCCAGCGCCCGGGCCTTGGCTGCGAACGGATCGTTCACCTGACGCTCAAGCCAGGCCTGCTGCGACGGCGTGCGCTGCTTGGCGGTCTTCAGGCGCGCGGGCTTGCCGCGCCCTCCTTCGAGGCCGCCCGTCGGCGGCTTCACCATGCGTTTGCGGGGCGGTTCGGTCATCAGGAACTCCGGGCGCTCCGGGAGCGGCGACGCCGGCGCCGGCGTCGGCCTCCGCGGTCGGACATGAGGGACAGGAGAATGCCTTCGCGCAGGCCGCGGTCGGCCACCCGCACCCGCGAGCACGGCCACAGTTCCTGCACGGCCTGCAGGATCGCGGCCCCTGCCAGCACGAGGTCCGCCCGGTCCGGCCCGATGCACGGTTCCTGGGCTCGCTCCTTGGCGTTCAAGGCCAGGAGACGCCCGGCCGCGGCGTCGCATTCGTCGCGGCTCATCCAGATGCCGTCCACCCGGCTACGGTCATAGCGAGGCAACTCAAGGTGCAGCCCGGCCAGGCTGGTAATGGCGCCCGAGGTGCCGATCAGGTGCGCGCGGTCGGCCTCAAAGATCGGCCGCATGGGCTCGGCCCGGCGGAAGGCGCCGAGTTCGGCCTTCACGGTCTCCACCATCGCCCGGAACCAGGACTCGGTGGCGACCTCGCCCTCCGGGAAACGCTCGGCCAGGGTCACCACGCCCATGGGAATCGAAAACCACGCCCGGATCGGCGGCATCCCCTCCGGCGGCGCCCCGCGCAGGTCCACCCAGGACAACTCGGTCGACCCGCCGCCCACGTCCACCACAAGGGCGGCGTCCTGCCCACGGTCGAGCAGGTTCAGGCAGCCCGTCACCGAGAGCCTCGCCTCCTCCTGGGGGCTGATCACCTGCAGCCGGACGCCCGTCTCCTGGGCCACCCGTTCCAGGAACGCCGGCCCGTTCTCGGCGATACGGCAGGCCTGGGTGGCGATGGCGCGAAATCGCACCACCCGCCGACGGCGCACCTTCTCGGCGCTGACCTTGAGCGCGGCCACCGCCCGCTCCATGGCCGCTTCGGAGAGCTGTCGGCTCTGCGCCAGGCCCTCGCCTAGCCGCACGATGCGTGAATAGGCCTCCACCACCCGAAACCCGCCTGCCGAGGGCGTGGCGATCAACAGGCGGCAGTTATTGGTGCCCAGATCGAGCGCCGCATAGCACGGTGCCTCGCCTCCCGGCCTTCCCCGTTCGCGTCCCCGCACAGCCGTCGGGGCGCGCGGCGCGCTCGGCGCCTCATCCATGGACTACATCCGTCCTTGCGCAGGCCGCCCGGCGGGCCGCCTCATTTCCCCGCGACTTTAGCAAGCGCCCGCCGCGGCCGGAAGCAGAGCCTTGAACAGAATAGTCCGAGCGCTACGTTCACCTTCCAGTCAGGAGATAGGGCTTAGATTCGAGAGTATGGACACGCGTTTCGCCAAATTCACGATCGGCCAGGTCGTCCGGCACCGCGTCTATCCTTTCCGCGGCGTGATCTTCGACGTCGACCCCTCGTTCAACAACACCGAGGAGTACTGGCTGTCGATTCCGGCGCACATCCGACCGCACAAGGACCAGCCGTTCTACCACCTCCTGGCCGAGAACGATGAGAGCGCCTACGTGGCGTACGTCTCGGAACAGAACCTGGTGCCCGACGACAGCGGCCAGCCGGTGGGCCATCCCCAGGCCTCGCTGATCTTCGAATCCTTCCGCGAAGGCCAATACACGCTGCGTCCCCGGATCAGCCACTAGCGCGCAAGGTTCTTTCGCCAAACCCCGTTTTGGCGGACCATTCAGAACGGAACTTCCGCGCGGAAGGGGCCATTCTGTCGGCATGAGCGCCGACGGCTTTGCGAGCGGCCCGCCGCCCGGGGCGCGGGCCGACTGGACGATCGATCAGAACTGGGAGGCTTACGCCCAGGCGGAGCACGAGGTCTGGATCACGCTCTATGAGCGTCAGGTCCGCCTCCTGCCTGGTCGCGCCGCCGATCCGTTCCTCAAGGGGCTCGAGGCCCTCGACCTGCACCGGGCCGGCATCCCTGACTTCGTCCGCATCAACGAGGAGCTCCGCCGACTTACTGGCTGGACGGTGGTGGCGGTCCCCGGTCTCGTGCCTGACGATGTCTTCTTCGACCATCTGGCCAATCGCCGCTTCCCCGCCGGCCAGTTCATCCGCAGACCAGACCAGCTGGACTACCTGCAGGAGCCTGACGTCTTCCACGACGTCTTCGGCCACGTGCCGATGCTCACCGATCCGGTTTTCGCCGACTACATGCAAGCCTATGGCGAGGGCGGACGCCGCGCCTTGGGGCTCGGCCGCCTGCACAACCTCGCCCGCCTCTACTGGTACACGGTGGAGTTCGGCCTCCTGAACACGCCGCAGGGTCTGCGAATCTTTGGAGCCGGCATTGTCTCCAGCCACGCGGAATCGATCTTCGCCCTCGACGATCCCTCGCCCAACCGCCTTGGCTTCGACCTCGAGCGGGTGATGCGAACGCCCTACCGGATCGACGATTTCCAGCAGGTCTATTTCGTCGTCCCGTCGCTGCAGAGCCTGCTGGACGCCACCCTTCAGGACTTTGCGCCGCTCTACGCCCGGCTTGCGCCCGCCGAGGACATTCCGATTGACGCGGTTCTGCCGAACGACCGGGTCTTCACCCCCGGCACGCAAACCTACGCCCGGAAGGGCGGCCGCGGCGCGGACTAGTAGTCCCGCCGCCAGCGCACGGCCAGGCGGTTCTCGCCTTGCCCGGTGATGCGCGAGATGATCGCCAGGTTGCGGCGCAGACGCCATTCAACCTGCGCCGCCCCGCCTTCCCGCCCGCCGCCGGTGAGTTCCAGATAGACGTCGTCGGTCAGGTACTTGCCGCCCGAGACAGTCATCCCGGCCTCGTCGCCGCCGCCGAAGGCCAGCCGGTCGAGACCGGCGAAGGTCCGCAGGTTGCCGATCACGTCAAGCCCGCCGCCCCCAGTCAGCGACGAAAGCGCCGACGCCAGCTGCGCCGCCTCCACCGGCGAGAGCTGGGCGGCCGAGCGCCCGAACAGCACCTGCGACAGCACCTCGTCGTTCGGGAGGGTGGGCGATGAGGTCAGAGTCACCTCGGGGACCGCCGCCGTGCCCCGGATGCGCACGGTGACGCTCAGGGTGGGATCGTCGCGCGTCGCGTCCAGCTGCAGGCGGATGTTCTGCGGCTGAGTCGCCAGATAGACGATGCTGGAGTCGTCGAACTCGAACCGCTTGCCGGCGAACTCGTAGTCGCCGCGGACGACCCGAGCCACGCCCGAGAGGTTGGGCCGCGTCGTGGTCCCGCCCACGTGAGCGTCCAGCGACAGTTCCACGTCGAGCCCCCGGCCGCGCAGGAACACCCTACGCGGCGCCTTCAGGTTCACGTCCAGCAGCCAACCCGAGCCGCGGCTGCGTGGCGCCGGCAGAGCCGTGTCCAGAGTGTCCGGTCGATTGATTTCCTTCACATCCATGGCCACCACGCCGGACGGCGTTGGCAGGTCAGCCGCCACGTCGGCGCGATCGATGGTCAGATAGCCGGACAGCCGCACCTTGCCGTCCGCAGCCCGGGCGATGGTCGCCTGCCCCGTGGCCGAGGCGGTGGCGATCTCATTGTCGATCAGCCGGAAGTCCTCAAGGTCGAGGCGGAAGCTGGACACGCCGTCGCGTTGCAGGCTCACCCGGCCGCGGCCCGCGACCCGTCCGCCATGGCCATCGACGCCCGACGCCTCGGTCACGTCCACCCCGTTACGCGTGAAGTCCGCGGCCAGGGTCACGTCGCGCAGGGATAGGCCCGTTCCGCCGTCGTCGAAGCGGCCGCGCTCGACGCTGATGTGGCCCACGGCGTTCGGGTCCGCCAGAGTGCCGCCCAACGTTCCCTGGGTGCGGACCACGCCGGCCAGAGCCCGCTCGCCGCCGAATAGCAGGTCCCACAGAGGCCGCACCTCGCCCTCGGCCGAGAACCGGCCGCGCATCGGTTTCTGCCGGGCGATGGCGATGCGGAACGGCGCCGCTGAGGCATCGGCCGGCAGCATCAGGTCGGCGCCCGCCCGCAGCCCCTGTTCGTTGCGGGTCTCGGCCTGAAGCGTCAGGGCGTTGCCCGCCAGCTTGCCGCGCACCTGGACGTCCATGCCCTGGACCTCCGGTGCGCCGCGGCCGCGCGCATCCGCCAACCGCGCCTCAAAGGCTCCCTCAAGGGCCTCGCCTCGCCCGTTCAGGCTGAGCGTCCCGTCGATCCGCCCCGCCAGATCGGGATCAAGCATCTCGAGGGTCACGCCGACGATGCGGGCCTGGACCGCGGCGGCCTCGCCCCGCAGCGCGCCGTCGAAATCGATCCGTCCACCGTCGGAGCTGGCCAGCCGCAGCCGCGCGGACCGCTCCTCGCCGCCGAAGCGGAACATCGCCGTCTGCACCGTATGCACGTCACGGCGTCCGAGACGGCCCATGCCGTCGAACCCGAGCGCATAGCCCGCCTCCGCCTCGGCCAGGACGCCCCTGCCGTCGATCCGCCAGGCGCCCCGCTTGGAGCCGCCCTCGGCGGCGAGGGTGTAAGGCAGGCGCGCCAGCGGCCCATCCGCCGTCAGCCGGGCGTTGCGGATGGCCATGCCCGAGCCCGCCGGGCGGGCATTCTCCGCCCGCAGGTCGAGGCTCGCCCGCGCCCCGCCGGCGTCGACGATCCGCAGGTCTCCCCAGACCCGCCCCGCCTTGAGGAAAGCCCCTGGCCCAACGGCCAGATCAAGATCCGCCGACGACGGGCTGCGCCGACGCAGCGAGATCGCCCCCTTGGCCTGCAGGCCGCCGGCGTCCACGTCCAGTTCGGTCAGGTCCACCCCACCCTCGGGGAAGCGGAAGGCCCCCCGGGCTCGCGCCGGGCCATAGGCGCTGTCGGCAACGATCGCCACGAGGCCGCTCGATCCATCCACCAGACGCTGGAAGCTCAAGGTCAGCTTGGCGTTGGTCAGCGGCAGGCGCGGGACGTCCACCTGCTCGATGTCGGCCATCAGGTCCAGTTTCGGCGCCGCCAGCGTTCCGGTCACGGCGCCCGTCCCCTTGGCCTGGCCGGTGATCTCCACCGGGCCCACCCGGAACGGCCCCTGGGCGCTCCAGTCGGTCTTGAAGGCCAGGGTGCGGTCCCCGCGCAGCGCCCCGGCCAGGGTCGCCTGGAAAGCCGCTCCGTCCAGGCTGGCCCGGGCCACCGATAGTGCGCCATCCTGCCAGTTGGCCTGGGCCTTCGCCCTGGGTTCGCGCCCGAGCAGCCGATCAAGCTCCTCCATGCCGGTGGCCAGGCCCCGGCCGCGCCCGTCGAAACTGACGGTCCAGGGCCGGCCGCTCCCACCCTGCGTCGCCTGCCAGGTCAGGGTCGCCCCGCCAGCCGCCCCTGGTCGGGCCGCTCCCAGGTTCGACACCTCGGCCGATCCCTTGAAGGTCAGGGCGCCGAGCAGGCTTCGTCCGCCGCTGGCCTCCACTTTCAGCCCGGCGCCGGCCACATCCAGTTCGCGCAGCAGCAGGCGCCCGTCGGTCAGTCGGGCCGCGTCCAGCGTCGCCGAAGGCGCGGCGCCCAGCATCGCCGCCAGGAAGCCCTGTCCCTTGCCGCCCACCCCGGACAGTCTGGCCTTGACCGAAAGTCCCGCCCTGTCCCGTCCGGCCTGCACCGGCCCGGCGATCCGGGTCAGGCCATAGCCGCCCATGGAAAGGTCGGAGACCGTCGCATGGCCCGCAAACTTCCATTCCGCCAGGGTTCCGGTGACGACGCCGGTGAGCCGCCCAGCCTGCATCTCCGGGCCGCCTGCCAGCCGTTGAAGATCGGGGGTGGTGGCCTGGATCCGCACCCCCTGCGGCGCCAGCCGCCGTTCGCCCAAGTTGCCCCGCCCTGAGAGGACCACGGTGAGGTTGTCGGCGTAGATCCGCCCCTCCAGGTCGTGGAACTGCTTATCCGCCCGCTTGCCCGCCAGCCCGAACCGCACCTCGGGCCCGAACCTCGCCATGAGCGGACGCGTCAGAGTCGAGGCGTCGAGCAGGACTCGCCCGCCGGCCGTGCCGCCGTCCGGCCGCCACGCGCCTCGCGCCAGCACCGGCGTGAGCTCGCCCGAGCGGGCCGTGGCTTGGAACCGGCCCTCCGAGGCCTTACCGGACGCACGCACCACCAGCTCAAATGGCTGGTCGGCCGGCAATCCCAGCGCCCCGGCCAAGGCCCCGCCCTGAGCCTCCACCGCATCGGCCGTCAGCCGCAGCGGCACCTTGGGCCCCAGGGCGAAGTCCACGTCCAGGTGATCCCCGGGATGGAGGATGCTCTTGGCCGCCACCTTGCCAGACCGCCCCCCGGCCCGCTCGATGGCGAGGTTGGCGGACAGGTCATAGACGCCCCGCCGATAGCTGAAGCCCTCCTCCAGCACGACGCGCGTGCGCAGGGCGTCGATGTGGAACGAGACAGGCAGGCCGCGGTCCTTGCCCTTGGGCCCCAGGGTCGGCCTGCGAACCAGCCGCAGGCTCTCGGCCTCGATCAGGTCGGCATCGAACCTGCGCCTTAGCAATTCGAGATAACGCCATTGAAGATGAAGGTTTTTCGCCTCCAGCCAGACGCCTTTCTCGTCCCGGATCGTCAGCCGGCGAACGCGGAAATCCCGCCACACGTCGCCGGACAGGCCTTCGATCTTCAGTCGGCCAAAACGCCCGATCTTGAGGCCGTCCGTGCGGGCTTCGATCAACAGCAGCGCCTCCGGCGCCAGCACGCCCCAGCGCCCGGCGGCGAACAGTCCGGCGGACGCCACCAACACCACCACGCAGATCGCCACGATGGTTTTCGGGATCACCGAGCGCTTCAGGGCGGCCGGAACCGCCGGCGTGTCCGACGGCTCGCTCAAAAGCTTTGTCCGATGCTGATGTAGACCTGGATCGGCGCTTCACCGCGCCGACGCGCCACAGGCGTTGCGATGTCCACGCGGATCGGGGCGAAACCCAGGTTGTAACGGATGCCAACACCCGCCCCCACGGCGAGGTCGTCAAGGTCGAGGGCCCCGTTCGAGCCTACCGAGCCCGCATCCACGAACAGCGCCATGCCCCACCGCTCGGTGAGATCCCGGCGCACCTCCGCCGAGGCTTCGACCAGCGAGAGACCGCCCCGGGGGGTTCCGTCATCCAGCCGCGGGCCGACCCCCTGGTAGGGGAAGCCCCGCACCGAGCCGCCGCCGCCTGCATAGAACCGCCGTGAGGCCGGCACCTCGGGCACGGTCCCGTTGATGATCCGCCCCACCCTCAGGCGGCCGGCCAGCACCGTCCGCGCCTCCGGGCCGAAGGGCACATAGCCGGTCCCCTGCACCTGCAGGCGCAGGTACGGCAGGTTTTCCTCGCCCAGGATCACCGTGGGCTCGGCCCGGGCGCTCAGCTTCCAGCCCCGGCGCGGATCGAGGGGATCGTCCGATCGGTCCAGCAGCACGTCGCCAAGGGCGGCGACGGTGACCAGGTCCAGCCCCAAGCGGGAAAGATCGTCTTCGTCGGTTTCCCGGTTGCGGCTGGCGTCGATGCTGCCGCCGACGGTCACATAGGAAGTTCGTCCGTAGCGGCGGGTCACATCCCCGCGCACGCCCGCGCCGGTCTCGTCGAAGGCGTCCGTGGTGATGTCGTAGACCGCCGCCCCCAGCCTCAACGTCTGCTGGGCCCGCCGCCAGTGCGGCAGAGTGACTTCCGGTTCGATCCGGCTGTCCTTGTCCGAGAACCGCCCCAGCACCGAAAGCGTGTCAGCCCGGCCAAGCACATTGTAGCGGGTCCAGCGCCCTTCGACACCCGGCCCGTCGGTGGTCGAATAGCTGGCGCCGGCCTCGATGGTGCGCCGCTTGCGTTCGGCCAGGCTCACCACCACCGGCCGCAGCCCTTCCGACGTGACCTTGTCCGCCGGCGCCAGGGCGACGGTGACGCTGTCATATACGCCCGTGTCCAGCAGACGCCGTTCGAGTTCGGCCACGCGGTCGGGATCATAGATGTCGCCGGGGGCCCAGGGCGTCAGGCTCTGGACCCAGCCGGTCCGGGTGCGGCCGTCCGTAATGATCTCCAGCCCGTTCAGCTTCACCAGCCCGCCCGAACGGATGCGGTAGCTCGGCGTGAGGAGGGTGGTGGCGTGGTCGACGATCACTTCCCGCGGCTCGGGCGTGGCGTCGGGATAGCCCCGATGCTGTAGCGCGGCGATGATCCGGCCTTCGGCGGCGATCACATCAGCCGCCCGACCCGGTCCGTCGGGCGGCAGGTTTACCGCCCTTTCGGCCTCGGCCGCCGCGTCGGGATCGGGTTCGGGTTCGATCCACTCGATGCCTGCCTCGCCCAGGCGGAACCTCGGGCCGGGCGTAATGCGCACCAAAGCTGTCGGCGGATCCGTCTCGCTGACGTCCGGCTCCACCACATAGGCGTAGTAGCCCTCCGAACGCAGGACGGCTATGGCGTCCTCGGCCGCGGCCCGGGCCCGCCGTCGGGCTTCGAAACGGTTCTCGATCTTGTCGTCGGTCTCGCCAATGGCGCGCTGGATAGCCGCGCGCAAATCCGCGTCGAGCTCGCCCTCCAGAGCGGCGCGCGGTTCCGCAGCCGCGGCTGCGCCGTAAACGCACAGGGCCGCCGAGGCGGCGCAGGCGTGGAGCAATCGACCCAAGCTCGAATCCCCGCGAGCCCCCCGAAGGTCCGTGTAGCCGCGCCGTCGCTCCCTGTCACGCCACAGGCGCCTGCCCAAAATCCGGGCGCCACCATCTGTCGAAGCGTCCGCATAACGAAAGTTGTCGCAGCGCTTTCGGCGAGGCCCCAACCGTCCTACAGCTTTGAACAGTGATGGATGGGAGCAGGTGGTAGCCGACGTGGGGGAAGTCAGCCGGGTCGAGACCGAAACCATCGAGGTCGTGCGACCCTATGACGAGGCGCGCAGCGCCGATGGCCAGGTGCGCCCCCACTACGCCGCCCTGCAGGCCAGGCTCGCCACCCTGTCGGCCGACGAACTGGCCGAACGTCAGAGGACCCAGGAGCGGTTCTTCCTGCTCCAGGGCATCACCTTCACCGTCTATGGCGCCGAGAGCTCCACCGAGCGGATCATTCCGACCGACATCCTGCCGCGGATCATCCCGGCCCAGGAGTGGGCGAAGATCGAGGCTGGGCTGATCCAGCGTCTCCAGGCGCTGAACATGTTCCTGGCCGACATCTATTCGGAACAGCAGATCCTGATGGACGGCGTGGTGCCGCGCGAGCTGGTCCTGACCGCGCCTTCCTATCGGCGCGAGATGCAGAATCTCTATGTGCCGCACAAGGCCTACGCCAACGTCTGCGGTTCGGACCTGATCCGCCAGCCGGATGGGGCCTTCGCGGTGCTTGAGGACAACCTGCGGGTCCCCTCCGGCGTCTCCTACATGCTGGCCAACCGCGAGGCCTCCAAGCGGGTCTTTCCAGGCACCTTCCGCGGCGCCGGCGTGCGGTCGGTGGAGCGCTATCCCGACATGCTGCTCCAGACCCTGAAGAGCATGGCGGCCGACTGGCGGCCCAATCCGCAGGTCGTGGTCCTGACTCCCGGCGTCTACAACTCGGCTTACTACGAGCACGCCTACCTCGCCCGGCTGATGGGCGTGCCCCTCGTCGAGGGCCGCGATCTCGTGGTGCACGACAACTTTGTCTACATGCGCACGACCACGGGCCTCAGGCGGGTGGACGTCATCTACCGGCGCGTGGACGACGACTTCATCGACCCCCTCACCTTCCGGCGGGACTCGGCCCTGGGCGCAGCGGGCCTGTTCAACGCCTACCGGGCCGGCAACGTGGTCATCTGCAACGCCCCCGGCACCGGCGTCGCCGACGACAAGGCGGTCTACGCCTATGTCCCGGACATCATCCGCTACTACTTGGGCGAGGAGCCGATCCTGCCCAATATCGAGACCTACCTCTGCCGCGAGCCGGCGCAGCTAAGCCACGTCCTGGCCAATCTCGACAAGCTGGTGGTCAAGGCGGTGGGCGCCTCAGGCGGCTACGGGATGCTGGTCGGCCCGCATTCCACCCAGGCCCAGCGCGAGGAGTTCACCCAGGCCCTGAAGGCCGATCCCGGCAACTACATCGCCCAGCCGACCATCCAGCTCTCCACCGCCCCGTGCCTCATCGACCACGGCGTCGAGGCCCGGCACGTGGACCTGCGCCCCTTCATCCTCTGCGGAGAGAAGATCTCGGTCACGCCCGGCGCGCTCACTCGCGTGGCGCTCAAGAAAGGCTCGCTGGTGGTGAACTCCAGCCAGGGCGGCGGCTCCAAGGACACCTGGGTGCTCAACGAAAGCCGGGAGAGCCGCCCATGATGCTCGCGCGGGTCGCCGACAGCCTCTACTGGATCGGGCGCTATGTGGAGCGGGCGGAGCACATGTGCCGCCTCTCCGACGTAATGCTCACCGCCACCCTGGACCGCTCGGAAAGCGCGACCCAGGTGGCCAGGATCGCCCTGGCCGCCGTGGGCGACTTCGACGGGGCGAAGGCCAAGAATCCCTACGCCGCGGCCAAGGCCCTGGTGTTCGACCGCGACGACGCCGGCTCCATCGCCTCCTCCATCGCCCGGGCTCGCGAGAACGCCCGCCAGGTTCGCGACCAGATCACCACCGAGACCTGGGAGCGGCTAAACCTCATCTATCTGCGGATGACGGGCCCCGACGCCGAGGCCGCTTACGCCGAGGGCTCCCAGCTCTATCTGCACGACATCATCGCCGACCTGCACCTGTTCAGGGGCGCCGCCGACGCCACCATGAGCCATGGCGAGGGCTGGCGGTTCCTGCTGCTCGGCATGTACCTTGAGCGGGCCCAGCTCATCGGCTCGCTGCTGGAGGTCTGCTTCGGGGATGGCCGCCGGCGGCCGATCAGCGACCACTTCGCCCTCACCAACGTCCTGCGCATGAGCTGCGCCCTCGAGCCGTACCTGCGGGCCTACACCGCCGAGATGCAGCCCCGTTACATTCTCCAGTTCCTGATGCTCGACGAGGACTTCCCGCGCGCGATCCGGTTCTGCACCGACCAGATCGAGTCCCACCTCAAGGCCATATGCCGGCATGCGGGCATGGCGGGCGTGGCGGGTCCCGAGCGCCTGGCCGGCCGCCTCAAGGCGCGGCTGCAGTACGCCGACATGAACGAATTGGAGAGCCAGGGGCCCAGCGCCTTCCTCTCCACCGTGCTGGATGAATGCGCCGCCATCCACCGGCTCATGTACGACACCTTCGTGGCCTATCCGCTCGAAGAACGGCTGCCGGCCTGAGGGGATTTCCGATGCTGCTCGAGATCCGTCACATCACCCAGTACCAGTACGCCGCGCCGGTGCGGGAGAGCGTCATGGAGCTGTGGATGCAGCCTCAGAAGAGCGCGCGCCAGCGGCTGGTCAGCTTCGACCTCGATATCGACCCGCCGGCCCAGCTCTTCTCCTACGCCGACAGCTTCGGGAATGCGGTCTATCACTTCGACGTGCCGCAGCCGCATGACCGCCTGGTCATCACGGCGCGCTCGGCGGTGGAAACCTCCCCGGCCATCGACCTGCCCGACACCCTCGACATGGGCGAGTGGGACCGCCTTCGCTCGGACTTCGTGCGCGGCGAACAGTTTGACTATCTGCGCCCGCACGGCTTCGCCCGCGAGACCGAGGCTCTGCACGCCTTCATGGCCGAGCAGGATCTCGGCGCCCTGCGCAAGCGCGACCCGCTCACCGCCGTCCGCGAGCTGTCCCAAGCCATCTATGCCGCCTTCGGTTACGAGGCGGGCGTCACCCGCGCCGACAGTCCCATCGACGACGTGCTGCGGGCCCGCAAGGGCGTCTGCCAGGACTTCGCCCACCTGATGATCGCCATTTGCCGGTCATGGGGCGTGCCGGCTCGCTACGTCTCCGGCTACCTATTCACCGACCGCAAGGGCGGCGACCGCTCCGATCCCGACGCCACCCATGCCTGGGTCGAGGTCTTCCTGCCGTCCACCCGCTGGATCGGCTTTGACCCCACCAACAACACCGAGGCCGGCGAACGGCACATCGCCTGCGCCGTGGGCCGCGACTATTCCGACGTGCCGCCGTCCCGGGGCGTCTACAAGGGCGACGCCGAGAGCGAACTGTCCGTGGGCGTTTCCGTGCGCCGGGCCCGCGCCGCGGTCAGCGAGCCCGAATTTCTGCGCATCTCGCGCCCGGCGCCCCGGCCGGGCGCGCGCCGAGCTGCCGGCGCGACCCTGGTGGAGCAGCAGCGGCTGCACCAGATGCAGCAGCAGCAACAGCAGCAGTAGGAGGGTGCTGCGGCGGGAAAGCGCCCTTGCGGAACGCTTAGACCCACCGTCCATGCTGGGACCCGGGACTGGGCGCGCCAGTGGGCCGTCGTAGCCCGCCGCAGCTGATCGCAAATCTAGGCAGTCCCCCGGCCGGGCGGTAGGGCCGGGCTGCGCGCCAATCCTGCCGCCTCGGCCCCGCGACGCAAATGCAAGCTGACATGGCTTGCGCGCGCCAAGAGCGGCGCCTATGGTCCGCGCCGCTTCGCGACCCGCGTGCGGGCCGGTAGCTCAGTGGTAGAGCATTCGACTTTTAATCGAATGGTCCTGGGTTCGAGCCCCAGCCGGCCTACCACCGCGAAGCTCGCTCCCATTTTGATGAACGCTCCGCTGCTGCGGCGGCACGCCACGCCTTATCAGCGCCCAAAGTCGCGGTATGGTCACGCTGACATGCGCGTCCAGCTTGCTTCCGCCCTTCTCCTGGCCCTCGCCGCCTCGGCGGCGTCCGGCCAGCCGGCCCCATCCGAACCCGCGTCCGAGCGGGTGAAGACCGCCGACGATCTGAAGCGGGAAAGTGTCCAGGGCGCCGCGACCGCTCCCCTGCGCGACCTCAACGTCATGCGCGCCAAGATCCCTCCGGTGTTGCTGGAGGCCATGGCCGATCCCTACGCCCGGCCGCCTAAGGGCTACACCTGCCGCACTCTCATTGGCCTCGTGCAGGCCCTCGACGACGCCCTCGGGCCCGACCTCGACCGGATCGCCGTCGAGGATCAGGACGTCATGGAGCGGAGCCGCGAGACGGCCCTGGGCGCCGCCGCCGATTTCGCCTCCGACGCCATCCCGTTCCGCGGGTGGGTGCGCAAGCTCACCGGGGCCGAGCGGCACGACCGGTTGGTGCGCGACGCCATCTTCGCCGGCGGGGTCCGTCGCGCCTATCTGAAGGGCCTCGGCGAATCCAAGGGCTGCAATCCCCCGGCCACGCCCAGCCACGAGAAGGCCGGCACGCCGCCGCCTGATCCTAACCGGCGCTTCGTTCCGCGCTATCCCACCCGCCAGCCCGCCGCTGCCGCGCCGCAAAGTCCCGGCGGAACGCCTCCATCCGATTCTCGGCGATAGCGGCACGCATCTCCGCCATCAGAGCCTGGAAGAAGGCGATGTTGTGCCAGGACAGCAGGACCTGGCCGAGAATTTCGCCCGCCTTCACCAGGTGGTGCAGATAGGCCTTGGAATAGTCGCGGCTGGCCGAGACGGGAATGGTCGGATCCAGCGGGCTCTCGTCCTCGGCGAAGCGGGCGTTCTTCAGGTTCAGCGGACCGTCCCAGGTCCAGGCCTGGCCATGCCGCCCCGAGCGGGTGGGCAGGACGCAGTCGAACATATCCACGCCTCGGTAGACCGCCTCGACGATGTCGATGGGCTTGCCGACCCCCATCAGATAGCGCGGCCTCTCCACCGGCAGCATTCCCGGGGCATAGTCCAGCACTTCGCACATGGCCTGGTGCCCTTCGCCCACGGCCAGGCCGCCGATGGCGTAGCCGTCGAAACCGATCTCCTGCAGCCGCTCGGCCGATTCCCGGCGCAGCATCTCGTCGGTTCCACCCTGCTGGATGCCGAACAGCGCCTGGGCCTCGCGCGTCCCGAAGGCCGCCTTCGAACGTTGCCCCCACCGGGCCGACCGCCGCATGGCCTCGGCCGCCTTCTCGGGCGTCGCCGGCAGGGCCACCAGTTCGTCCAGCTGCATGACGATGTCCGAGCCCAGCAGGTCGGCCTGGATCTGGATGGACCGCTCCGGCGTCAGCACGTGCCGGCTGCCGTCCAGGTGGCTCTGGAAGGTGACGCTCTCCTCCGTCACCTTTGAGATTTGTGAGAGGGACATGACCTGGAAGCCGCCGCTGTCCGTGAGGATCGGCCTCTCCCAGCGCATGAACCTGTGAAGGCCGCCCAGCCGCCGCACCCGCTCGGCGGTGGGCCGCAGCATCAGGTGGTAGGTGTTGCCCAGGAGGATGTCGGCCCCGGTCGCCGCCACCTGCTCCACGGTCAGCGCCTTGACCGTGCCGGCCGTGCCCACGGGCATGAATGCTGGCGTGCGGATCGCGCCGCGGGACGTTTCCAGGACGCCGGTCCGAGCCTTGCCGTCGGTGGCGTGAACGGTGAACGGGAACGCGGCCATCAGGCTCTCCAGAGCAGCGAGCTGTCGCCGTAGGAATAGAAGCGGTAGCCGGTCTCGATGGCGTGGCGATAGGCCTCGCGCATGGTCTCCAGGCCAGCGAAAGCCGAGACCAGCATGAACAGCGTCGATTTCGGCAGGTGGAAATTGGTCATCAGCCCGTCCGCCGCGCGGAAACGGTAGCCGGGGGTGATGAAGATCGCCGTCTCGTTGCGGAACGGCCTGACGATCCCGTCTTCGCCGGTAGCGCTTTCCAGAAGCCGCAGGGAAGTGGTGCCAACGCAGATGATCCGGCCGCCTGCGGCGCGCACGGCGTTCAGCCGCTCGGCCGTGCCCTCGTCCACCTCGCCCCACTCGGCGTGCATGCGGTGCTCAGAGACCTCCTCGGTCTTCACGGGCAGGAAGGTCCCGGCGCCCACATGCAAAGTCACCTTCTCGGTCGTCACCCCGGCGTCGGCCAGGCGCGCAAACAGGTCCGGCGTGAAGTGCAGGCCGGCGGTGGGCGCCGCCACCGAACCGTCCTCCTCGGCATAGACTGTCTGGTAGTCCACCCGATCCCGCTCATCCTCCCCTCGCTTGGCGGCGATATAGGGCGGCAGCGGCATAGCGCCGCGCTCGGCGATGGCCGCGTCCAGATCAGGCCCGGAAAGGTCGAAGGCCAGGCTCACCTCGCCGCCCTCGCCCTTCTCGCGCACCGTGGCGTCCAGGGCGCCCAGCACGCAGGCCCGGTCGTCCATGGCTCCGAAACTCACCCGGTCGCCCGGCTGCAGCCGCTTGCCCGGACGCATGAAGGCCGTCCAAACGCTGGCCGCCTTGCGCTGGTGCAGGGTCGCCTCCACGGCCACCCGGCTTTCACCGCGCAGGCGCACGCCCTTCAGCCGCGCCGGGATCACCCGCGTGTCGTTCAGCACCAGCACGTCCCCGGCTCGCAGCAGTCCCGGCAGGTCCCGCACCACCAGGTCCTGCATGGGCCGCCCCGGCTCGACCAGCAAAAGGCGCGCGGAGTCCCTCGGACTCGCGGGCCGGAGCGCGATGCGCTCCTCGGGCAGGTCGAAGTCGAAATCGGCAAGACGCATGGGCCGCGCTCAAGGCCACGGGGGCGCAGGCGCGTCAAGCGCCGCGCCGTGCTAGCCAACATTCATGCGCCTCGTGCGACTCGTCCTGACCGTGCTCCTGGCCCCGCCTCTTTTCCTCGGCGCGACCCTGTGCGCAGGGGCCGCCGCCGCGGCCCATATGGGACGCGAGAGCCTGCGCTTCGACATCCTCGCCCATTTCGCCCCGTTCTGGCTGACAGGCGGGCTCCTCGCCGTTTTTGGGGCGCTGCTCTTCCGAGGTTACGTCCGGGCGCTGATCTTCGCCATGGGCCTGGTGGCCGCCGGCGCCTCTGTGGCCCTCATGGCGCCGGAATATCTGCGGGATGCCGGCCCCAAGGCGCCGCCCAACGCGCCGGAGCAGCTGAAGGTCGTGCAGCTGAACGTCTGGAGCCACAACGAGGACCCTGCCGGCGCCCTCGGCTGGGCGTTCTCCGAGAACCCTGACCTCATCATCCTGGAGGAAACCTCCGCCGCCGTCCGCGAGCGCGCCGCGGTCGAGCCGGGCTGGTACGCCGTCTGCGACACCTGCGAGGTGATGATCCTGTCCCGCCGCCCACCCGTGCGGGACAGCCTCATCCGCCTCGCCGGCCCCACCCCAGGGCCCCTCACCCGGGCCATCTTCGAGGACGAACGCGGTCCGTTTGCGGTCATCGGCGTGCATCACGCCTGGCCCACCGACAGTTCGGATCAGCAGGCGCAGGAAGCCGCAATCGCCGAAGTCATCGCCCGGTCGCCACGCGAGCGGACCATCCTCGCGGGCGACTTCAACTCCGCGCCGTGGAGCTTCTCCCGTCGTCGATGGGATGCCGAATTCGGCCTCATTCGCCGGGACCGCGGCCTCTTCTCCTGGCCCGCCCAGCCCTACAAGCAGCTGCGTTGGCTGGGCCGTTTCCCGTTCCTGCCCATCGATCACGTCTACGCGGGCTCCGGCTGGGCCACGGTCAGCGTGCGGCGCGGCCCGAAGCTTGGCTCGGACCACTATCCGATTGTCATGATCCTAAGTCCCGCCTCGCCGCGCTGAGCTGCGCCTCCAGCCGCGCCAGCTCGGCCGCGCCCTTTTCGGCCACCGCCTCGCGCTTGCGGTCAAGGTCGTCGAGAGCCCTGGCATGGGCGGCCTGGGCGGCGGCCAGCCTCCGCTCCAGGTCGGCCACCTTCTTCAGCGCCACCTTGGACGGGGTCTTGCGCGGCGTTTTTGCGGTCTTCTTCCCAGCCGTGAGCGACGGCTTCCCGGCAGGCTTCAGCTTGGACAACTCGCCGCGCGTACCGGCGGGACGGCGCAATACTTCGTCGGGCTTGGCGCTCGCCGCCTTCGTCAGTTCCGGATCATCCGTCTGGCGCGCCAGTCCGGTCTTGAACAGATCCTGGCGGCTGCCCCAGGCGGCCAGCGCCTTGACCTTGGAGGTGGTCGCGACGACGTAGTCGGTCAGCCCGTCGCTCGTCACGAACACCTTCAGCCGCGCCGCCATCTGCATCCACCTTCGCCGTGGATGAAGCGTCTGGGCGGCCGGTGGGTTTCCGGCCGCCCGCAGCTCTTAGAGGTCGGCAGCGACCCGCATAGACACGATCTTGCCCGGCGCGCGGGGCGGCTCGCCCTTCGGCAGGGCGTCCACATGCTCCATGCCCTCGGTCACCTCGCCCCAGACCGTGTACTGGCCGTCTAGGAAGGTGGCGTCGTCGAAGCAGATGAAAAACTGGCTGTTCGCCGAATTCGGGTTCGGCGTGCGGGCCATGGAGCACACGCCGCGCACGTGTGGTTCGCGGCTGAACTCAGCCGGCAGGTTCGGCTTGGACGAGCCGCCGGTGCCGGTACCGGTGGGATCGCCGCCCTGGGCCATGAAGCCCGGGATCACACGGTGGAAGACGACGCCATCATAGAAGCCCTCGCGGGCCAGTTCCTTGATGCGCCCCACATGCTTGGGCGCAAGGTCGGGCCGGAGCTTGATGGTCACCGGACCGCTCTCCAGCGTCATGATCAGGGTGTTCTCGGCGTCCATCTATTTCACCTCGACAGGGATGTTCACGTCACAGGCCGAGAAATTCGACCCTCGGGCCGCCCGCGCACGCGCGATCTCGGCCTTGAACCACGGACCGGCGGGGTCGATCACACGGATCTTCGGCCGCTCGGCCTCGGGAATGTCGGAAAGAACGCGCACGCGCTCCATGCGGTCCTGCGGGTCCGCCACCGGCTCGCCCACCTTGATCGAATTGATCACGTCCTGGCCGGCCAACGCCCGCCCGAAGGCGGTATAGCGCTTCTCCAGCCGCGGATAGCGATCGCGCATAAAGAAGAACTGGCTGTTGGCCGAATTGGGGTCCTCGCCCCGGGCCATGCCCAGCACGCCGGGGCAGTAGAGGCCCCAAGCCTGCACCTTCCCATCCGCCGTGAGCGGCGCCAGCATCATGCTCTGACTCATGATCGGCAGGGACTTCACAAAGCCGACTTCGGCCACCTGCTGGTTTTCGGCCAAGGCGACCGGCAGGTCCGGCCCGCGGCGGAAGACGAACTCGGCGCGAATGTCCGGCAGCTCCGACGAGCCGGTGCCGTTGTTCTGCGGGTCCCCCGTCTGGGCCATGAAGCCCTCGATGACCCGGAAAAAGGTCAGGCCGTCGTAGAAGCCACGCCGCGCCAGCTCGCGGATGCGGGCGGTGGTCTCGGGGGCGACCTCAGGCGTCAGCTCGGCGATGATCCGGCCCTTGTTGGTATCGATCACCAGCACGTCGTCGGGATTCGGCGTGCGCCAGTCGGCGGCCGTCGGCTGGCCCGGGTCGGGGGGCGGAACCTGCGGAGTCGGCTTGGGCTGGGCGACGGCGGTGGCCGCGCACGCAGCGAGCGTGGCGGCGATCAGGGCGGTCTTGCGGTTCATCGGCCCCCTCGTAGCGGCGCCGCCCGCCAGAGGCCAGCCCCGCCGCGCGGATTAAGCGCGGCCGACCTTCGCCAGCAGGCGGGACTCCACCGCCGGGCTGACGAACTTGGCGATGTCGCCGCCCAGGACCGCGATTTCCTTGACCAGCTTGGACGCGATGGCCTGGTGCCGCGGGTCGGCCATGAAGAACACCGTCTCGATCTCGCGCTCGAGCTGCTGGTTCATGGCCGTCATCTGGAACTCGAACTCGAAATCCGCCACCGCTCGCAGGCCGCGGACGATGACATTGGCGCCGATCTCCCGGGCGAAATGCATCGTCAGACCCTCGAACGGCTGGACGATGATCTCGGCGCGGTCGCGGAGGCCGTCGATGGCCTCCTCGACGATGGCCACCCGCTCGTCGAGCGAGAACAGCGGCCCCTTCCCGGCGTTGATCGCAACGCCGACCACCAGCCGATCCACCAGCTTTACGGCCCGGCCGATGATGTCGGTGTGGCCATTATGGATCGGGTCAAATGTGCCCGGATAGAGGCCGACGCGAGTCATTGTGGCTCAAGGCTCCCCGAAAACTGACCACAGTTCGCCTTTCGCCGCACCGCAGCAATCTGGCAAGCGAAACTTGCCGAGGCTTACCCTTCGTCACCCTCCGATGACGCCTCCGGCGCAGGTCCCGCCCCGCTCTCGACGCCGTTCTCGCCCTCGTCCTCGCCGGTGTCGGCCAGACGGTCCACCGAGACCACATGCTCGTCCTTGGCGGTGCGGAAGATGATCACGCCCGAGGTGTTGCGGCCCACCATCCGCACCTGGCTGACCGGGGTGCGGATGAGCTGGCCCTGATCGGTGACGAGCAGGATCTGGTCGTTCTCCTCCACCGGGAACGAGGCGGCGAGCTTGCCGCCGCGCTTGGTGAGGTCCTGGGCCAGCAGGCCCTGGCCGCCCCGGCCAGTGCGCCGGAACTCATAGGCGGAGGTGCGCTTGCCGTAGCCTTCGGTGGAGACCGTCAGGATCACCTCCTCCGCGGCGCCCAGTTCGGCGATGCGTTCGGGCGAGAGCGCGGTGTCGCCCGTGGCTTCCTCGTCATCCTCGGCCGACGGCGCATCGTCCGCCTCCTCGTTCTCGCCGCTGGCGGCCCGACGCATGGCGTTGGCGTGCTTCACATAGGCCGCCCGCTCCTCGGCCGAAGCCTCCACCGAGCGGAGGATGGCCATGGAGATCACGCTGTCGCCCTCGGCCAAGCGGATGCCCCGCACGCCGGTGGAATCACGGCCGGCGAACACCCGCACCTCGTCCACCGCGAAGCGGATCGCGCGGCCCATGGCCGTGGTGAGCAGGATGTCATGCTGCTGGGCGTTGCAGATGCCGACGCCGATGATGGCGTCGCCCTCGTCCAGCTTCATGGCGATCTTGCCGTTGCGCTTGATGCCGACGAAATCGCTGAGCTTGTTGCGCCGCACGTTGCCCGAGCGGGTCGCGAACATCACGTCGTACTGGCCCCAGGTGGCCTCGTCCTCGGGCAGCGGCAGGATCGAGGTGATGCTTTCGCCGGGCTCGATGGGCAGCAGGTTCACGAACGCCTTGCCGCGCGAGGTGGGCGTGCCCACTGGCAGCCGCCACACCTTCAGCTGATAGGCCTTGCCGCCGCTCGAGAAGAACAGCATCGGCGTGTGGGTGTTGGCCGAGAACACCCGGGTGACGGCGTCCTCTTCCTTCGTCCCCATGCCCGAGCGGCCCTTCCCGCCCCGGTGCTGGGTCCGGTAGAGGCTGAGCGGCGTGCGCTTCACATAGCCGCCGTGGGTCACGGTGATGACCATGTCCTCGCGGGCGATCAGGTCCTCATCCTCGACCTCGGCGTCGCCCTCGACGATCTCGGTGCGGCGAGGCACGGCGAACTGCTCGCGCACCTCCACCAGTTCCTGGCGGACGATGGCCATGACCTTTTCGCGCGAGGCCAGGATTTCCAGGTGGCCGCGGATCACGTCCGCCAGCTCCCGGGCCTCGCCGAAGATTTCGTCGCGGCCGAGGCCGGTCAGCCGCGACAGGGTCAGGGCCAGGATCGCGCGGGCCTGTTCGTCGGTCAGGCGGATGGCCCCGCCTTCAAGCACCACGGTGCGCGGGTCGGCGATCAGCTCCACCAGGGGCAGCATGTCGCCGGAGGGCCAGTCCCGGGCCACCAGCCGCTCGCGCGCCTCGGTCGGGTCCTTGGACGAGCGGATGATGTTGATGAATTCGTCGATGTTGGCGACGGCGATCGCCAGGCCGACCAGCACGTGCCCCCGGTCCCGGGCCTTGGACAGCTCGAACTTGGTCCGCCGGACGACGACCTCCTCGCGGAAGTCGACGAAGGCCGCGACCATCTCCCGCAGGCCCATCTGCTCGGGCCGGCCACGGTTCAGCGCCAGCATGTTGACGCCGAACGAGCTCTGCAGCGGCGTGAAGCGGTAGAGCTGGTTCAGGATCACCTCGGCCGAGGCGTCCCGCTTCATCTCCACCACGATGCGCATGCCGTCGCGGTCGGACTCGTCGCGCAGGTCCGCTACGCCCTCGATCCGCTTCTCCCGCACCAGTTCGGCGATGCGCTCCACCAGCGCCGCCTTGTTCACCTGGTAGGGGATCGAATGGATGATGATCGCCTCGCGATCCTTGCGGATTTCCTCGATGGAGGCGACGCCGCGCATGATCACCGAGCCGCGGCCGGTCATCAGCGCCTGGCGGGCGGCGGTCCGGCCAATGATCTGGCCGCCGGTGGGGAAGTCCGGCCCTGGGACGATGTCCAGCAGTTCGTCCAGGCCGATGTCCGGATTGTCCACATAGGCCAGGCAGGCGTCGACCACCTCGCCCAGATTGTGCGGCGGGATGTTGGTCGCCATGCCGACGGCGATGCCGCCGGCGCCGTTGACCAGCAGGTTCGGGATGCGCGACGGCAGGACCACCGGCTCCTGCTCGGAGCCGTCGTAATTGTCCTTGAAGTCGACCGTGTCCTTGTCGAGGTCCGCCAGGATGGCCATGGCGGCCCGGGTCATGCGGCTCTCGGTGTAGCGCATGGCCGCCGGCGGGTCGTTGTCGACCGAGCCGAAGTTCCCCTGGCCGTCGATCAGCAGCAGGTTCATCGAGAACGGCTGCGCCAAACGCACCAAGGTGTCATAGATCGCGACGTCGCCGTGCGGGTGATACTTACCCATCACGTCACCGACGATCCGTGCCGACTTCACATAGCCCCGATCCGGCGTGTGGTTGTTCTCGCCCATCGAGAACAGGATCCGCCGGTGGACCGGCTTGAGCCCGTCGCGCACATCGGGCAGCGCCCGGCTCACGATCACGCTCATGGCGTAGTCGAGGTAGGAGCGCTTCAGCTCGTCTTCGATGGCGACAGGGGCGACGCCCCCGCGACGATCGTCCGGAGGCGTTTTGGTTTCGTCGGTCAAGGGAGAGATTTAACCGTGAGAATCGGACGGGTTACACAGAGGTTTTTATTAGCAGGCGCAGGCTGCCAGCGCCACTTTCCCTCGCGCGTACACGCCCACGCGCGCGCATAGGCCGCACGTCGCCGCCATCCGCCGCCGCCTCGACGGCGCCCTTCCGCGGGGTGGACGCAGGTGACGTGGCCGCCCGCCGGGCTTAGGTAGAGGCCATGCCCCTGCGTCTTGGCGAGCCGGCTCCGTGGTTCACGGCGCCCACCGTGTCCGCCCCCGAATTCGTCTTCGACAGCGCCGCCGGGCGCTATGTCCTGATGGCGTTCCTGCCTGCGGAGGTCGAACGGGCCATTCCTGCCCTGAAGGCTCTGGCCAGCCGCCAGGCGCTCTTCGACGACGTCCGGGTCAGCGCCTTCGTGGTCCTCCCGGACCCGGCCCAGTTCGGCGGCCTGCGAGACGTGCGCGGCCTGCGCTGGCTGCCCGACGCCGACGGCGCCATCGCCGGCCGCTTCGAGGCCGAGGCGCCGCACTGGCTGCTGCTGGACCCGGCCCTGCGGGTGATGGCGGCGGCGCCGCTGGAGGCGGTCGAGGCCATGCTGAGCCGCATCGCCGCCCTCGGCCCGCCAGGCGACCACGCGGGCGTGCCGCTCCACGCCCCGGTGCTGGTCGCCCCGCGCATCTTCGAACCTGAGCTGTGCGAGGCCCTGATCGCCCTGCACGCCGGCGACGGCGGCCGGTACACCGGGGTCATGCGCGACGCCGGCGCGCGCACCATCTACGTCATGGACGAGCTGAAGAAGCGCCGGGACGTCCTGGTGCGCGATCCCGACCTGGTGGAAGCCATCCGGACCCGGTTCGAAGCCCGGCTTTATCCCTTCATCCGCCGCGCCTTCGGCTTCCAGGTCACGCGCATCGAGCGCTTCCTGGTGTCCTGCTACGACGAGCACGACGGCGGCGTCTTCCATCCGCACAGGGACAACACCACCCAGGGCACCGCCCACCGCGTGTTCGCCTGCTCCATCAACCTCAACGACGACTTCGAGGGCGGCGACCTGCGCTTCGCCGAGTTCGGCCCCAAGACCTACCGTCCGCCGGTTGGCGGCGGGGTGGTGTTCGGCTGCGGCCTGATGCATGAGGCCCTGCGGGTCACCCGCGGCCGCCGCTACGCCTTCCTACCCTTCCTCTACGACGAGGCCGGCGCCGAAATCCTCGCCGCCTATCGCGCCCGCACGGCCGAGGCGGCAGGATGAGCATCCTGGGCGATCAGCTTCGGTTCATCCGCGCGAGCGCCACGATATCGCCGATCCAGCCGGACAAGCTCGCCTCATGAAACGCCTGACCGCCGCCGCCCTCGCCCTCAGCGTCGCGACGCCCGCCCTCGCCGCCGCCCCGCCCATCCAGCCGGGCTACTGGGAGTCCACCAACCGGCTGCTCTCGCCGATCCGCCAGACCAAGGTCGAGCGGCGGTGCATCACTCCGGCCGAGGTGGACAAGTTCATGGCCGGCCCCTCCAACCGCCACTACAAGTGCACCTACCCCCACAAGGTCATCGCCGGCGGCAAGATCAGCCTGAAGGGCTCCTGCGTCAGCAAGAAGGGCCGCAAGGTCGACGTCGAGGGGACCGGCGAGTACACGCCCACCAGCTTCAACCTCACGGCCAGCATCGCCACCGAGTTCCTTGGGCTCGACATCGCCGGCAAGGCCTCCACCGAGGCCCGCCGCATCGGCGACGTCTGCCCGCCCCCGGAAACCCCGGCCGCCAACTGAGCGACCACGAAAAAGGCCGGCCCCGCAGGGACCGGCCTTCCGACGCCAGCGCCGGCGTTCGGCTTAGAACGGAATCTCGTCGTCCAGGTCGGCGGAGAAGTCTTCCCGGGGACCAGAGCTTTGCGCGCGCGGGCCGGACGAGAAGCCGCCGCCATAGCCGCCCTCGTCACGATCCACCGCACCGCCGCCGTCGCCTCCCCGGCCGCCCAGCATGGTCAGCTCGCCGCGGTACTTCTGCAGCACCACCTCGGTGGAATACTTCTCCTGGCCCGACTGGTCGGTCCACTTGCGGGTCTGGAGCGAGCCCTCGATGTAGACGGTCGAGCCCTTGCGCAGATAGTTCTCGGCCACCTTCACCAGGTTGTCGTTGAAGATGACCACCCGGTGCCACTCAGTGCGTTCCTTGCGCTCGCCGGTGGCGCGGTCCCGCCAGGTCTCGGACGTGGCCAGGCGCAGATTGGCGACCCGGTCGCCGGAATTGAGGGTGCGGATTTCGGGATCGGCCCCGAGGTTGCCCACCAGAATGACCTTGTTGACGCTGCCCGCCATATCGATGCCCTGAAGTTTCCGTAGCTGCGGGCCGCTTCGCCCAGACGCAAGGCTAGCGCGCCGTTAACAGAACATCAAACGTTATGTTCCCCATATGTTCCGGCGCTCGGGCACATGTCCACAGTTATTCGTCGGCGGCCCGCGGCCTACTGGGGCATCGCCCCCGGAACGGCCAGACGCCCGTCACCAGTACGCACCAGCGCCGTGTAACGCGGCCCCTCCAGCGAGGTGGAGGTGTGGATGCCGTAGCGGTCCAGGAACAGGAAATTAGCCTGGTAGGCACCCACCAGTTCCTGCTGGCTGCCGCCCAGGGTCAGGAACTTCACCCGCATGGCCTCGAGATTGGCGGCGCAGACCTCCAGGCTCTGGGCCTCGACCACCTTGTTGTACTTCAGCCCGCCGTCCTTCTGGGCCACCACGTGGTAGCAAATGCCGGGATCGCCCGGCGGCTCGGTCCGCTTGGCGCAGGCGGCGAGCGAAACGGCGGCCGTGGCGGCGGCGGCGACGAGAAGCGACTTTGCGTACATGGCCGGACCCTAGCAGCGGACCCGACGCCCGTCATCCGGACGCTTAGGGGACCACAGGCAGGCTGCAGTTCGGCCCCTGGGCGACCAGCGTGCGGAAGGTCTGGTTGTCGGCCGAAATCTCCACCCGCCCCGCAACCAGCCGCAGGGTCTGCTGGCCGAACCGACCATAGGTGGCCTGGCCCGGGCGCTCGCAGCGGCCGGCGAACAGCGCCTGGACACAGCCGTTGAGGTCGGTGTCGGCGACCTTGCGCCACTGCCCCCCCGCATGGCGCAGGCAAAGGGCTACAGGCCCCGCCACGACAGCCGGCGGCGGCGCAGGCTGCTCGACCTCAGGCGGCGGCTCGGCCCCCTCCTCCGGCGGCAGCGGGGTCAGCACCATGCCAGCCTGGTCGGCGGCGGCCAGGGCGCCGGTCTCGTCGATCCCCACGTCCAGGGCGTCGGTGGCCACGCCGTTGCGTCGCGCGCAGTCCGCAAGGCTCAGCTCGCCCACGAACTGTCCGGCCACGAAGCAGCGTAAGGGCCCGGCCGGGTCGAGCCGACCGTCGGCGGGCCCGCTCTCGATGACCAGTCCCGCCTGCGAGGCCGGCGGCGGCTCGGTGGAAGTTTCTCCGCTGCGCATGAGCATCCAGGCGATGACCACGCCAGCCAGCAGGGCCAAGGCGGCGCCCGCGATCACCAGCTGGTTGCGGCTGGGCGCCGCCGGCGGGTCGCGCTGGGTGTCGTGATCCATGCCGCCTCGCTAGACCGCGCCGCGGCCGCTTTCAAGCGGCGCGTCAGCCGCCCAGGCGGGCGAGCGCGGCCTGATAATTGGCGATCTGGTTCTGCAGATAGGCTGGTGCCTCGCCGCTCACCGCAGCGGCGGCGCTCTGAGCGCTCTTCGGCGTCGCTGCGGCCACGAGGTCGCGATAGATTTGCCGGATCACCCCCTGGGCCTTGGTCAGAACCGCCAGGGCGTGGCTGATCTCAGTGGCGCTATTGAGGTTGAGGCCGCTCTCCAGGGACAGGCCGTAAAACATCGGCTTGCCGTCCGCCGAGACCGTCTTGCCCGCCTTGTCGATTTCGGTGCGACGCACCACGCCTTCGGGAATACCCAGAAGCGCCAGGGCGTCCTTGTCGGTCTTGCCGGCCGCGAACTCGATCACCGCCCGGTCGCTGGTCGGGGCGATCGACAGCACCCGCGAGCCACCGCTCGACATCACCGTCACCTTGGCCTGGTAGCCCGCCGCCCGCCGGATTTTGTTGGCCAGGGTGTCGAGGGTGTCCTTCGCCTCGATGGTGATGGTGGTCCAACGGCCCGAACCCGACCGCACCTGGAAGGTGTCGCCCGGCCGCACGGCGCTCTGGTCGATCACTCGCTGGGAGTCGGCCATATCCAGCGTGCCCTTGGGCAGGCCAAGCCGGTCCAGCACGCTCGCGCCGTTGGGGTCGATGGCGATGGACGTCGGCGCTGCAAGGCCGTCCTTTCCGGTGAAGCGCCGGGACCAGTCAATTTCCCCGGTCGCCACGTCCAGGCTGGCCAGGAAGGCGTCCTTCTTGCCCACCGGCGCAAGGCCCGGATCGGTGGAGCCTGCCGGACCAGTGGGCGGCAGGTCCGTACCGGCCGAGCCCGCGATCCACACCTGCCCGTTGGCCACGGTCAGGGCCGTGGCCCGGTCGTCTCCCGCCCCGCCGTAATAGGCGATGGCATCGCCCGCGGACGGCGTCAGATCGGCCGAGAGCCGGGCGGCGAAGGCGTCCGTGCCGCCCGCATGGGCGCGGCTGACGGTCCCCGCATCCAGTGCGGCGTTGGCGGTCGTCCCGGCGATGATGATCTGGCCATTGTCGATGGCCAGGCCCGCGATGCTGCCCCCTTGCAGGTCGCCCAGGTCCCGGGTCGACGTCAGGACGGGCTGCCCGCTCGACAGGTCGAACCGACGCAGAATCGCCCGACCGTTCTCGATGCTGGCGGTGATCACCGAGGCGCCATCCACCACCATACCCGCGGGTCGGTCGGCGCCCTCGGTGCCGAAGCTGTAGGTGAAGTTGGCCTCCACCTTGCCCGTGCGATCCGTGGGCGAGGTCACGAGGTCCGGCTTGAAGGATTGCAGGTAGCTGTCCCAATCGCCCACGGCAGTCGCCCCGGGCATCGAGGACTGGGCCCGGCCGGCCACCAGGATCGAGCCGTCGTCGGCGAAGGCGATATGCGTCGCCTCGTCCTGCTGACGCGCGCCGCGGCGCGCGGTCCAGATCTCCTCGCCATCGGCGTTGAACAGGGTCACGAAGCTGTCGGCCTGACCCGCATAGGCGCCGCTCGTACCCGAATTCAGGGGACCGTCGGTGGCGCCGCTCAGCGCGCCCTTCACCGCCCCGGCGATGGCGATCCGACCGTCGGCCGACACCGCCAGGGCCAGACCCGTCGCCTCCTCCGCCGCGCCGAGGGTGCGCGTATAGACCAGTTGCCCGGCCGCGTCGTACTTGAGCAGGGCCACGTCCTGCTGCCCCTTGATCGCCTGGCCGCCGCTCGTCGAGGTGATGTCGGCCAGCATGTAGACCGAGCCGTCCGGCCCCACCTGGGTCGCCCGCACCGCCTTGATCTCCGTTCCCAGGGTCTTGGCGAAGGCCCGGCCGTCGACCCAGTAGGATTCCCCGTCCGCCTTGGGCGCCGAGGGGACGTCTGTGGTGTCGGTCTGGAACTTCAGAAGCTGCTGCTGCAGCACGCCGTCGTTGGTGGAAGCCTTGCCGTCCGGGTCTGGATCGCCCGCGGTCTGGGCCATGTAGATGGCGCCGGCGGTCTTCGGCGCATCGAACGTGACCGTCTCGCCCACCGACACCTTCACCTTCAGCGCCCACTGGTCGGGGTTCGTGCCGATGGTGATGGTCTTGCCGCCCGACTGCACCGTCTTGGGCTGGCCGGGAATCCGCTGGGTTGCGAAGCGGGTGTCCACGCCCGCGGCTTCCAGCTGCTGGTTGATGTAGGTGACCACATTGGCCATCGACCGCACCTGCCCGCCCATGCCGGCCAGGTCGATGCTGATGGTGTGGTTCACCCCGGCGCGCTTCACCTGGATGTCGAACTTCACATCGCCCTGGAAGGCCGGGACGGCGTCAGCGCTCGTGCCCGTGAAAAGCGGCGTGGTGACATATTCGGTCTTGGGTCTGGGCACCGGGGCCGTGGTCTTGGCCTGGGTCGCGGCTACGCCTTGCGTCAACCGCAGCTTCTCGAAGGTGGCCGCGTCCACATAGGCGTTGAGCTCCGCCATGCCGCGGTCGAAGGCGCGCTGGATCTGCAGCTTGTCGGTGCTGGTCAGGCCCTTGGCCTGCATCCGCTCGGCAAGGCTCGTGAGGGTCGAAAGCCCCTGGTAGAGCGCAAACAGCTTCTTGTAGTCGGCGCTGGCTCCGGCGAGGTCGAGCTGGGCCGCCCCCTCGTCGATGAACTTGGCCCCGCGCAGGGCGGCCTTCACCAGATCGCTGGCCGGCGTCGCCGTTCCCTGGGCGCTCCAGGGCGCCGTCGGCGCATACTTGGTCGTCGAGCGGGCGCCCGCAGCGAGCGCGCCAGTCCCGGCGCTGGCGGCGGCGCCAAGGAGGCTTGAGGTCCGGGACTGATAGAGTCCCAGCAGCACGCTGGTGTCGACCGAGATGACCATGGGCGTCCACGCGCGGGCGGCTTCCCGCCCGTCCCTTCTAGGCCCCTAGAGTCTCCACCCCGTTAAGAAAGGCCCGGAAAGCCGCGCTCTCCGGGGCCTTCCCTACGCCCCAACGGAACCTAGTTGCGGAAGAGCTGCAGGATGATCTGCGGCGCCTCGTTGGCGATGGAGAGCGCCTGGGCGCCGAGTTGTTGCTGCACCTGCAAGGCCTGCAGGCGAGCGCTTTCCTTCGCCAGGTCCGCATCCACCAGGTTGCCGACGCCGCCTTCCAGCACGTCGGTGAGCTTGGAGACGAACTCCAGGTGGGCCTCGATCTGCTTGGTCTGCGAGCCGAGGTCGCCCAGCGCCTGATTGGTGGCCGAGATCGCCGCGTCCAGCTGGGTCAGCGCCTGGCTGGCGGTGGTCACCGTCAGGATCGAAGCGCCGGCGGTCAGACCGATGACCCCGCCGCCCAGGCTGAGATTCTGGCTCGAGAGCGTGATCCGGGAATTGGCGTCAGCGTTGGCCAGGAACTGGATGTTCGCGCCCAGGGAGCCGTTGAGCAGGTTGGCGCCGTCGAACTCAGCATTGTCCACGACCTGCGAGATCTGCCGCAGGATCGCCTGGAAGTCCGAATTGAGGGCCTTGCGCGAGGCGTCGTCCAGCGAGGTGTCCATCGCCGCGACGACCTTCTCCTTCAACTCCACGAGCAGGTCCGACACCGTCTGGCCGGCGGTCATCGAGACCTCGGCGATCGAGTTCGCGCGCTCAAGGCTCATCCGGACCGCGCTCAGGGCGCCGATGTCCGCCCGCTGTCCCTGGGCGATCGCCCAGACGGCCGCATTGTCCTTGGCGTCGGAGATTTTCAGGCCGGTGTTGATCCGGTTCTGAACCCGACTCAACTCATCGTTGGTCTTGTTCAGGTTTTGCAGCGCCACCAGGGCGGACTTGTTGGTGTGCACGCTGATCGACATGGCGGTCTCCACTCGGGCGGGCGGCGACTCGCCTTCCGTCCTCGCTGCGAGGGTGGAGAAACGTGGTGATCAGATCGTTAACGGCGCGCAAAGAGTCGCACCGCCGCCGGAGCGTTCCGGGGCGGTTCGCGGTTGCGATGCTCGCTATGGGCGAGCGTTCGAGGATCAGGCCAGGGTGCGGATCACCGCGCCGGCGACGTAGTCGGCCTCCTCCCGCAGCTTCAGGACATCGGCCCTGGGAAGCTGGAGAACGACCTCGCCCGTCCGGCGATCGATGGTCTTGTAGACGTAGCTCCCGCTGGCGGGATCCTCTTCGATGACAAGTCGCAGGTCGGCCGTGTCCGAACCCTGGGGCTCAACCGGCGCCTGGGCGCCGATGGGGCGCGCCACGGCAGGCTTGGGCTGCCCGAGGGTGGAATCCGGCGTGGCTGCGAAACGCGCCACCTTGTTTTGCATGTCTCCTGTCGCAGGCCGTCAGGCTGCGCTCCGATGAGAATGCGGAACGGCGGGCCGACGCATCCGGCCCGCCGCAACGCGACTGCCGCGGAGCCGGAGCTCCGCGGCGCGACATCCTTAACGGAACAGGCCGAGCAGGATCGACGTGGACTGGTTCGCGATCGACAGCGCCTGCACGCCGAGCTGCTGCTTGGTCTGCAGAGCCTGAAGGCGGGCGCTTTCCTTGGCCAGGTCGGCGTCGACGAGGTTCCCCACCCCGGCGTCGATCGAGTCCTGGAGCTTGTTCACGAACTCCACGTGCGAAGCCAACGACTTCGAGCCGGTGCCGAGCTTGGACAGGGCGGTCGAGACGTTGTTGATCGACGTGTTGATCGTGGTGATCAGCGTCGCCGCCGAGGACGCCGTCGAGAACGTGGCGGTCGCCGAGAGCGTGACGTTCGCGCCGCCGAGCGCAAGGCTCTGGGCCTGAACGGTGATCTTTTCGGTGCCGTTCGCGTTCGCGATGGCGGCGATCGTCGTGCCGCCGTCCTTGACCATGTTGATGCCGTTGAACTCGGCGTTGGTCACGGCCTTGGCCAGCTGGTCGCGCAGGGCCTTGAAGTCTTCGGCCAGGGCGTTCCGGCTGGTGGTGTCCAGCGACGTATCCGAAGCCGCCAGCGCCTTTTCCTTCATCTGAAGGAGCAGGTCCGAGACGGTCTCGCCAGCCGAAATGGCCACGTCGACGGTCGAGATCGAGCGTTGCAGGGATTCACGAACCGCATCCAGCGAGCGGCTGTTGGCGCGCTGGTTCTGGGCGATGGCCCAGATCGCGCCGTTGTCCTTCGCCGAGGCGATCTTCTTGCCCGTGTTGATACGGGCCTGAGCCGTCATCAGCTCGTTGTTGGTGGCGTTGAGGTTCTGCAGCGCGATCATCGCGCCGACGTTCGTATTGACGCTATTCGGCATCACTTAGGTCCTTCTTCTCAAGGAGCCGGCGCCTTTCTGGCGGCCGGGGGCGTTTTGCCCGAGGGACCTGACAGCAAGCGCCGGGCCACGAGAACGGCCTTCGGCGAATCAACTAAGATATTGAAATATTGATGTTATAGTCCTGTTAGCCACATTTTGCCGCGGCAGATTTTGCCCACCGCGCGACCTGATGGGCAAGATTTACCGGGCGCAAACCGGCCATTCTTGCCGGGCGCCTGAAAAGGTCACCCGGGCGGAGCGAACTCCGCCCGGGGTTTGCGACTTAGCGGAACAGGCCCAGCAGGATCGACGAGGACTGGTTCGCGATCGACAGCGCCTGCACGCCGAGCTGCTGCTTGGTCTGCAGCGCCTGGAGCTTTGCGCTTTCCTTCGCGAGGTCCGCATCGACGAGGTTGCCCACGCCGGCGTCGATCGAGTCCTGGAGCTTGTTCACGAACTCCAGGTGCGAAGCCAACGACTTCGAGCCGGTACCCAGCTTGGACAGGACGGTCGAGACGTTGTTGATCGACGTGTTGATCGTAGTGATCAGCGTGGCCGCAGAAGACGCCGTCGAGAACGTGGCGGTCGCCGAGAGCGTGACGTTCGTGCCGCCGAGCGCAAGGCTCTGGGCCTGAACCGTCAGCTTCTCAGTGCCGTTCGCGTTCGCGATGGCGGCGATCGTCGTGCCGCCGTCCTTGACCATGTTGATGCCGTTGAACTCGGCGTTGGTCACGGCCTTGGCCAGCTGGTCGCGCAGGGCCTTGAAGTCTTCGGCCAGGGCGTTCCGGCTGGTGGTGTCCAGCGACGTATCCGAAGCCGCCAGCGCCTTTTCCTTCATCTGAAGGAGCAGGTCCGAGACGGTCTCGCCGGCCGAAATGGCCACGTCGACGGTCGACTGCGAACGTTGAAGGGACTCTCGAACCGCATCCAGCGAGCGGCTGTTGGCGCGCTGGTTCTGGGCGATGGCCCAGATCGCGCCGTTGTCCTTCGCGGATGCGACCTTCTTGCCCGTGTTGATCCTGGTCTGGGTGGTGTTCAGCTCCGCGTTGGTCGCATTCAGGTTTTGGAGCGCGATCATCGCGCCCACGTTGGTGTTGACCGAGTTCATCGGCATCGTTGAGCCCTTCCGTTCTGGAGGTATGAGCCCGGCTTTTGCCGGGAGAGCGATTTTTCGCTCGCACAGGGCGTCGCAAACCGCGGGCCAGGATTAACCGCAACCGACGCAACCCAACCGGCTGTTTTTAATCAGGTTTTTCTGCCAGATACGTGCAACTCGCACACATGGGCGCAAACCAAACCTGCAGCCCGGCAGGAACTGCCGGGACGGGACCGCCCAGACGCAAAAAGGGCCGCGCAAGCCGCGGCCCTGCCAAAAGACACCCTGCCCCGCCTGCCGGCGAGGTTGCGGAGGATCAGGCGGCCTGGGCCGCGCCCCCGCCGCCCATCAGCCCCTGCATGATCATCCGGTTCACCTCGATCAGGGGCTCGATCTCTTCCTCCCGACGGATCACTAGGCTGGTGTGTTTCGACACCCAGATGCTCAGCGAGATGATCGAGGCGCGCAGCTGCGGCGGCAGCTTGTTCCCGGGGCTCTGGCAATCGGCGCCCAGCACGCCCCACATGCGCCGGTTCCAGTCGAGGGCGTCCACACGCCCGCGCAGATCATCCGCTGGAAGCTTGGCCGCCTCCATCAGGGCGCGGGTCACCTGCGCAAACAGGCGATACTCCATCTCCCGCGGGCTCTCCGACCGCACGGCCGCCTGCTGGTAGGCGTTAAGGGACATTGCCCAACCTCTCGTCTTCGTACTCGATCAGGCGGCGGCAGAGCATCAGCGCTTTGTAGTATTCGCGCGCCATGCAGTGCTTGGAGACGCTCACGCAGTCGGCCAGCACCTGCGGGTTCACGATCACGCTCATGAACTCGGTCATCCGCCGCACGAACTCGTCGTAGTAGCGGTCGGCGTTGCCCTCATCGAGGTACATCATCATCACGGGGAAGTAGATCCGCCGCGCCGGCGTGTTCGCTTCCTCCTGCTGCATGATGTCCTTCTCGCGAAGGACAGAGGCCTTGTTCTGGAGCACGAGGACCGCCCGGCGGTCGCCGTTCTGCACGACCGCGCCGTTGAGGACGAACCTCTCTCCCGGCCTCAGCGACAGTTTCAGCGGCAATTCCGCCCTCCGATCTCGCACATCCGACCGGAGCCCAAGCTGAGGCAGACTCACCTCGTCGCCAGCGCACCCGATGCACGCAAAGCGATAGCGACACTCAAGTTAACGCCACCTTGCCGGTCCGGCGGCGTACCGCGCCCCCTCGGCGCTTAAGCCGACATTAAACACGTTGAGCCGAGCTAACCCTCAAGCGATTCAGGAGAATCTAGCCCATGCCGCCTCCGGCCCGGCCCAGCGCCGCCTCCGCCCATGCGCTCCAGGCCACGCCGGCTCCCCGCGCCGCCCACAACCTGCTGGAACGCGTGACCGAGGGCGACGGCAACCACACCCTGGAAAGCCTCACCGCCGCCATGGGCCAGCTCCGCGCCATGGCCGTGCAACCGATGCTGCAACGGGCGGTGGCCTGCCTGAACGCCGAGGACGCCAAGGGCGCCGCTCGCTGGGCTCTCAAGGCTCTGCACGCCGACGAGCGCAACGGCTACGCTTGGTGCCTGTTGGGCATGGCCCGCGAGCGGGCCGGCGACTTCGTCTCCTCGATTCAGGCCTACGAGTCGGCTCTGAAGCTCCTGCCCGAGCACGCCGAGATCGCCAACGACCTGGGGCGCCTCGCCATGCGGATGGGCATGCCCCAGCAGGCCGAGGGCTTCTTCCGCCATTTCATGGCTCACCGGCCGGGCCACCCTGAGGCGGCTAACAACCTGGCCTCCGCCCTGCGCGTCCAGGGCCGCCGCGCCGAAGCCATCGAGGTGCTGCGCCCGGCGATCCAGGCCGATCCGACCAACGCCATCCTGTGGAACAGCCTCGCCGCCGTGGTGGCCGAGAACGGCGACCAGGCCAACGCCGAGATCTTCTACGCCGAGGCCATGCGCCTCGATCCGAACTTCGCCAAGCCTCGCTACAACCTCGCCAACGCCCTCGCCGACCGCGGCGAGGTGGCCGAAGCCCTGCCGTTAGTGGAGCAAGCCCTCACGTCCACCCGCGCCGAGGACGAACGGCAGATGATGCTGCTGGCCCGGTCCACGATGCTCATCGCTCTGGGCCGCCTCGCCGAAGGCTGGGACGAGTACGAGGCCCGCCACCACCCGCAATTCGCCGACACCCTGCACTTCGCCATCGATCGTCCCGCGTGGCGGCCCGGCCTCGATCTCTCCGGGAAGTCGATGCTGGTCATCGGCGAGCAGGGCCTTGGCGACGAAATCCTTTTCGCCAACGCCCTTCCCGACCTGATCGAACGACTCGGCCCGGAAGGACGCCTCACCATCGCCGTCGAGCCCAGGCTCGTACCGCTGTTTTCCCGCAGCTTCCCGCAGGCTCGGGTCGGTTCGCACGCCACCGTCCTGCACGGCGGCCGGTCCGTGCGGCTGCTGCCGTTCCTGGAAGACGCCGGCGCCATCGACCTGTGGGCGCCCCTTGGGTCCCTCCTGCGCGAGTTCCGCCGGGACGTGGCCGCCTATCCCGACCGCCCCCGCTTCCTGGCCGCCGCCCCCGACCGTGTCGCCCATTGGCGTGGCGTGCTTGAGGCCGCACCGACCGGACGCAAGGTCGGCCTCCTGTGGAAGAGCGGCACCGCCCGCGGCGCCCGTCACCGCTACTTCTCGGCCTTCGAACAGTGGGCGCCGGTGCTCCGCCAGTGCGGCGTCGCCTTCGTGAACCTGCAGTACGGCGACTGCGCCGAGGAGCTGGCGTTCGCCCAGCGCGAATTCGGCGTCGAGGTCTGGGACCCGCCCGGCATCGACCTGAAGGAGGACCTCGACGAGGTCGCCGCCCTCTCCTGCGCCCTCGATCTGGTGATCGGCTTCTCCAACGCCACCTTCAACATCGCCGCCGCCTGCGGCGCCCCGGCGTGGCTTATCACCACCCCCGGCGCATGGCCCCGCCTGGGCTGCGCCGACCGCTATCCCTGGTATCCCCAGACCCGGGTCTTCGCCCCCGCCACCTATGGCGATTGGGATGCGGCCATGGCCGACGTCGCACAGGCCCTGGGGGCTTGGACCAAGGCCTGATCGGGACGTCCGCCGGGCGCGCGGAACGCCGGGTTTTCCTGAGGGTTTTGCTTGCGACGGCGCGCCGCGCCGACGTTAGCCCGAAGGAGACCCCCCATGCCCGGCACGAGCTTCGACTCCGAGTCCGACTTCGATCCCCAGGATCAGGCCGAGGCGTTCGACGAGAGCATGACCGTCGGCGGCGAAGGATCCGTGGGTCTGGCCGATGACAGCCCCTTCGGCGTCGGCGCCGAGATGCGCACCTTCGAGGAGCTGGCCGATGTGGAGGATCTCACCCAGCTGATCGGCGATCGCGACGATGACGAGGCCCGGGCCCTGGACGCCGATGAGTTCGATCCCGACACCGTGGACGATGGCGATTTCGAAGAGGACAACGAACTCGACTACCGCGCCGCCACCGATGAGCACGAGGACGACCTGGACGGCCTGGGCCCCGACGACAACTTCAACGACCATCGCATCCTGCGCCGCGAGATTGAAGGCCTTGACGAGGTCCGCGACGCCGGGGAGGCCGAGGGGGGTGAGGACGATTTCACCGACTTCCAGGCCCGCAACCTGTCGGACGATGACCTCAAGGACATGGGCTATTCCGAGGACCGCGGCGGCGAGACCCGCGCCAAACCGGACGCATAGCGACGCCACAAGGCGCCCTGCCGCCGCTCGCGACCTGACGGGCGGCGGCAGGGCGCCGCTACGTAGGGCGCGGAACCCGCTTGATCCTCGCGTCACGCCCTATAGGCTGGCCCCCAGGCAAACAAACGTTCGAATGCGGGTCCTGCCCGCCTGGGGAGCTGAATGAGCCAGCGTTTCGAAGGCACCGAAAACTACGTCGCCACCGAAGATCTCAAGGTGGCCGTCAACGCCGCCATCGCGCTCGAGCGGCCGCTCCTGATCAAGGGCGAACCCGGCACAGGCAAGACGGTGCTGGCCTATGAGATCGCCAAGGCGCTGAACGCCCCGCTGATCACCTGGCACATCAAGTCGACCACCAAGGCCATCCAGGGCCTTTACGAATACGACGCGGTCTCGCGCCTGCGCGACAGCCAGCTCGGCGACGAGCGGGTGAAAGACGTCAAGAACTACATCAAGAAAGGCAAGCTCTGGGAGGCGTTCGAAAGCCCCGTCCGCCCGGTGCTGCTCATCGACGAGATCGACAAGGCCGACATCGAGTTCCCCAACGACCTCCTGCAGGAGCTCGATCGGATGGAATTCTACGTCTACGAGACCAACGAGACGATCAAGGCGGCCGTCCGCCCGGTCGTGATCATCACTTCGAACAACGAGAAGGAGCTGCCCGACGCCTTCCTGCGCCGCTGCTTCTTCCACTACATCCGCTTCCCGGACGCCGAGACGATGCAGGAGATCGTCGAGGTCCACTATCCGGGCATCAAGCAGAAGCTGGTATCCGAGGCCCTGCGCATCTTCTACGACATGCGCAAGGTGCCGGGCCTGAAGAAGAAGCCCTCCACCTCCGAACTGCTGGACTGGCTCAAGCTGCTGATGGTCGAGGACATCGACGAAGAAGCGCTGAAGGAGAAGGATCCCACCAAGCTGATCCCGCCACTCCACGGCGCTCTCCTCAAGAACGAGCAGGACGTCCACCTGTTCGAGCGGTTGGCGTTCCTCGCCCGCCGCGAGGGCGCCGCCCGCCCGGGCCAGTAACCCAGGCCCGACGGCAGCGTCGCCGTTACATCGAATTCATTCGCCTTTTTCGGGGGCTCCAGCCACGTTCTCATGCGAACGGACTGGAGCCCCTGCCATATGAAGAAGCCGCTGCTTCTCCTTGCCGCCGCCTCGCTGCTGCCCCTGGCCGCCTGCTCCTCGGGCGCCCAGGCGCCCCGGGCCGCGCTCGACTGCCCGGCCACCCAGGGAGAGCTGACGCGCACCGACGCTGCAGCCGACGGCAAGAGCTGCACCTACGCCTCCAACGGCGGGGCCGAGATCACCCTGCGCCTCGTGCCGGTGACCGGCAGCGCCTACGCCACCCTCGACCAGCTTGAGGCCGCCCTGGTTGCCGAGGACGAGTCGGCGGCCAAGACCAAGGCTCTCGAGGCCGGCGCGACGGCCGACGCGAGGCCCGGTCCCGTCAGCGCCGGCGACACCCGCCGCGCCGCCGAGGAAGCCGCGCAGGACGCCGCGGGCGTGGAGGTGTCGGCCAATGGCGGCTCGGACGGCGGCGGCGTCGACGTCCGCGTCAAGGGCGGCAAGGTCGTGGTGGCCGAGGGCGGCAGCACCACCCGGGTCAATCTGCCCGGCATTCAGATCGAGGCCGACGAGAACGAAGACTCCGCTTCCATCCGGATCGGCCCGTTGCACGTGAACGCCAGCGGCGACGAGGCGCGCATCCGCATCCGCCGCGACGTGCGGCTCAAGGGCGAGGCCCTGTCGCGGGAAAAGCGCGGCGTTCGCGCGACCTTCATCCTCGGCGACCGCGGAGGCGAACAGGGTCGGTTCCTCGGCTACGAAGCCGGCGGCCCCAAGACCGGCCCGCTCGCCGTGGCCGTGGTCCGCGGCGCCGGCAAGCTTGACCACAGCGACGAGGTCTACGACGACATGAAACACCTCGTCCGCAAGAATGGCGGGGTCTAGATAACAACCGTTCGGGCGTTGGGGGGACGCGCATGAGAGCAGCCACGGTGATCCTGGTCGCCGCCGCGGTCCTCGGCGGTTGCCATAGCAACGCCGCGCCCCCACGTGCGGCCCTGGACTGCCCGAGCAATATGGGCGGGGTGCTTCGCCTCGCCTCCGCGGCGGCGGACGGCGAGGCCTGCGCCTATGAAGGGGCCAATGGCTTCTCCATGACCCTCGTGCGATCGCCCGTGCAACACGACGTCGCCGCGACGCTGGAGCCCTTCGAGCAACTCGTCTTGGCCGGACGGCCGGATGAGCCAATCACCCGCCTGCGGGTCTATGCCCCGGGCTTGGTGGAGGTGGCCGCAGCCGACGGTGGCGAATCCTACGCCCTGCCCGTGCGGTCGCACCTGTTTATGCGCGATGGGGAGAACAACGTCCGCATGGGGCCGGTCCGGCTGGCGCCCGCGGGCGGGCCCGGGATCACTCGCCACCAAGACACCGTCACGCTCAAGGGCCCTGGGCCGAAGACCAAGCGCCGGGGCGTCATCCGGGGCATGACCCACCGTGGGGATCATGCCGAGGGCTACCGCGTCCTCGGCTACGAAGCCGCCGGCCCCGTCTCCGGGCCGCTAACCGTGGCGGTCATCCGCAGCCGGGACGCCGCCCAGTTCGACACGATCCAGGGCGAAATCCGTCGCCTTGTCCGGCGCAACGGCGGCGCCTAGGCCGCCGGCTGAACGTCCACCACCTTGTAGGTCAGCGGCCGCCCGTCATCGTCAGTGACGGTGACATATTCGCCCACGGCGAAGCGGTGGTCGCCAAGGCGATGGACCGGCTCGTCGTCGCTCGCTTCTTCCTCGTCATAGTCGAAGAACCAACGCGTTCCCCGACGGTTTAGCCGCCCGTCCGCCGGCTCCTCGTCGGGCGCGAAACGGCGCACGGTGCAGGCGTCACGGGCCTTGGCGTAGGCCTGCTCGTCCAAGAGACCGTCCGGAGTAAGAGGCGCCGTCAGCACATAGCCGCGATGGTCGTCGCCGCCGGCGAATTCCGTGCCAGGGTTCCGGGCAAGCCGCATCACGATGCGCGACAGGGACATGAGCGCCTCCAAGCCTAGTGAGACAGAAATAATGACGGGTGGTCGGAATTCAGCAGCGTCCGGGTCGTTCCGCCGAAGATGAATTCCTGGAGCCGCGGGTGGCCAAAGGCGCCGGCCACTAGGATGTTCGCCCCTACCGCCTCGGCGCCGTGCAGCAGAGCGGGCGCCGCATCGCCCGTGTCAGAGAGGACCTCGAGGTCGGCTTTCACATCGCGGGCGGCGTAGTAGTCCTGCAGCCGCGCCGGGTCGAAGCTGCGCGAGCTCGCCTTGGGCGCCGCCAGGATCACCACCCGGCTCGCCTTCTCCAGCAGCGGCAGGGCCAGGCGCGCGGCGCGGGAGGCCTCCTTCCCGCCGTCCCAGGCCACGGCGACCACGCCGCCGATCCTTAGCCCGGCCCGCGCCACCACCACCGGCCGCTGCTCGTCGGCCACCATCTGCTGGAATGCCTCGGCCAGGGGGCCGCGGCCCCGCGCCGGGTCATCACCGAACACCACCACATCGGCCAGTCGGCTCTCGGCTGACAGCCCGGCCCAAACCGGCGTCTGCAGGGCGACGAACCGCGACTTGGGATAGCCGACCGCCTCGAGGGCCTCGCGGGCGTTCTTTTCGCCCGCCGCGGCGGCCTCTTTCAGGGACTCCAGCGCCGTCGTCTGGACGCCGCCGAGGAAGCCCTCGCCCATCCAGGGCATGACGTCGGCCACGTCGGCGGGGGTGTACACGCCCTCAACTTCGGCCCCGAAGGGCTCGGCCAGGACGGCTGCGGCCTCGATCGCCGCGCGGTCACCCTTGCCGCCCGAGAGCGGCACCATAATGCGGGCCCAGCTCATAGGTCCCTCCCTCGCTCGCCTGTCTGGACCCGGAAGACCTGCGCCAGCATTGATCTTTCTCAGGTCATGGGCCAGTTCACGGCTCGACTTTGGAAGGAATGCGCCGGTGAGGAAAGGGCTGCGTCGAACGCGCCAAGCGCCGAGGGCCTGGCAGCGGATGCTGTCGGGGCGGCGCCTGGACCTGCTCGATCCCTCGCCCCTCGATATCGAGATCGAGGACATCGCCCACGGACTTGCGCGCGTCGCCCGCTGGAACGGCCAGACCGTGGGCGAGCACGCCTTCTCTGTGGCTCAGCACTCCGTGGTGGTCGAAGAGATCGTCGCCCACATCCGGCCCGACATCGAACCCCGCTGGCGGCTGGCCGCCTTGCTCCACGACGCCTCCGAATATGTGATCGGCGACATGATCAGCCCGTTCAAGGCGGCCCTCGGCATGGACTACAAGACCTTCGAGGAGCGGCTGGAGAACGCCATCCACGTACGGTTCGGCCTGCCCGCCAGGACCCCGCCGGCCATCAAGAAGCTGATCAAGCAGGCCGACCGCGCCTGCGCTTTCTTCGAGGCCACTCAGCTCGCCGGCTTCACTCATGAGGAGGCCCTGGACTTCTTCGGCCCGCCGCCCGCCGGCTACGCCCTGAAGATCGAGCCCCAGGCCCCGTTCGAGGCCCAGGATCGCTACCTCCACCGCTTCGAGGCGCTGTCGGAGGCCGCCGGCTATCGCCCCGGCGCCGCCCAGGCCTTCATCACCGAATGAGCGGGGGCCCCACCATGGTCGTCATCGGGCTGTCGGCTGTGGTCGTGGCGATCCGCGACGGCGAGGCCGTGGTCCTGACCCTGCGCCACAAGGACGGCGAGCCGTCCGGCCTGCCCTTCGGCCCCTTCGATCCCGAGGGCCACCGAACCTTCGAGCTCGGCCTGCGAGCCTTCGTGACCGAGCAGACCCGGTTCAACCTCGGCTATGTGGAGCAGCTCTACACCTTCGGCGACAAGGGCCGCGACGCGCCCCTCGCCGCCATGGAGCCCTTCGGCGGCCAGGCCGGAGACCGCCCTGCCCGGGTGATCTCCGTCGGCTATCTGGGCCTCGCCCCGGCGGCGGTGGACACCCACTTCGCCGGCAGCGAATGGCGGCCCTGGGCACGCTTCTTTCCATGGGAAGACTGGCGCCAGGGTCGCCCGGCGGTGCTGGAAGCCATCGAGACCGCCCTGCGCGCCTGGGCCGACGGCAGTGTCCCGCGCCTGGCCCGCGCCCGCCTCGCCTTCGCCCTGGATGGCGCGCCGTGGAACGAGGAGCGCGTCCTGGAGCGCTACGAGCTGCTCTACGAGGCCGGGCTGGTGCAGGAGGCCGCCCGCGACCGCGGCGAGCCCCCGCCGCGGCAGGACGAGGCCCTCAAGGCCGCCATGGGCGAGCCGATGATCTCCGATCACCGCCGCATCCTCGCCACCGCCCTCAGCCGCCTGCGCGGCAAGCTGAAGTATCGGCCGGTGGTGTTCGAACTGATGCCCGAGGCCTTCACGCTCTCGGCCCTGCAGCGCACCGTGGAAGCCATCGCCGGCGTGCCGCTGCACAAGCAGAACTTCCGCCGCGCCCTTGAGCGGGCCGGCCTGGTGGAGGGCCTTGGCCGCCTCGATGTAGAGACCGGAGGCCGCCCCGCCGAACTCTTCCGCTTCCGCCGCGAGGTTCTGGACGCCCGTCCAGTATCGGGCCTCAGTCTGCCCCTGCTCCGCGACTGATCCCGCCCAGATGACTGGCCTCAGGCCGCCGCGTCCAGCTCGGGCGTCGCCGGTTCCGCGGCCTGTCGTCGCTGCGCCTCCCACTCGGCCTTCAGCATGGCGCTGGTCTGCCGGCTGCCGTCGGGGCTCCAGCCGGGCGGGCCGAACAGCCAGCCGAGGGCGTGCCGGGGCTGGCGCGCGATATCCTGGGCGATCCCCATCCACTCGTGGAAGGCGACCCGCAGGATGTTGAAGGTGCCGAGGTTCTTCACGATCCCGTAGCGGCAGGGCTCTTCGTCCAGCTCGGGCTGGAAGGTGCCGAACATGCGGTCCCAGATGATCAGGATGCCCGCATAGTTCTTGTCGAGGTAGCGCGGGTTGCGGGCGTGGTGGACCCGGTGGTGCGAGGGCGTGTTGAACACCGCCTCGATCCAGGCGGGCAGCCGGCGGATGGTCTCGGTGTGGATCCAGTACTGATAGACGAGGCTGATCCCCTTCTGGATGGCGATCATCGCCGGCGGGAAGCCGAGCAGCGCCAGCGGGATCCACAGCAGCCAGGTCCCCGCCGGGCCGCCCGTCCAGGTCTGACGCAGGGCTGTGGAGAGATTGTAGTGCTGGCTGGAGTGGTGGTTCACATGCGCCGCCCACCAGATCCGCCGCTCGTGCGACAGCCGGTGGAACCAGTAGTAGGTCAGGTCCTCGGCCAGGAAGATCGCCACCCACGCCCAGACGGCGGTCATGGGGATGTCGAACAGCCGGTGCTGGTAGGCCCACAGAGTAGCAGTCCCCACCACCCCGGCGGTGAGCAGCCCGGCCATGGTTGAGCCCAGCCCCATCGCCAGCGAGACCGCCGTGTCCTTGGCCTCATAATAGGCCCGCACCTTGCCGAGGCGGGCCAACAGGATCTCGAGGATGATAGTAAGGATGAAGAGCGGCGTCGCCAGGGTGACCGGATCGAAGGTCTTCATGCCGCCAGGTCCTTCGGCGGCCAGGACGGCAGGTTGAGGAAGGCCTTGGGCGCGGACACGTCCGCCAGGTCCACGCATAGCTGTCCCTTGCGGAAGCTGGCCTGCAGCGCCTGGGCCCAGGGAATCTGGCGGCCCGCATAGCCATCGCCCAGCCGGCAGATGACCAGGGCCAGGCCGCCGGACTTGGCCAGGGCGCCGTTCCCGTCGGACGCCACCCACACTGCGTCCAGCCGCCGCCCTGGAAATTCCGCCTCGAGGAGCGCCCGCGCCTTGCCCTCGTCCAGGGGGCCGTGCGGCTTGGCGATCCGAGCCCAGGCGGCCAGCCCCACAAGCAGCGCCACCGCGGCCCCTGACGCGAACAGCTGGACGAAATACGCCTTGTCCACGGCCTTGCCTCCACACCCTGGTTTCGAACCAGGTTCGGGGAAGCGTGGTCGCCTGGGACCGCCGGGTCAAGCAGAAGCCCTCCCCGCGAGCGGAGAGGGCTCCCGTTACGTCACCAATGTAGGACGTTGCGGCGGATCAGAACTTCCGCGTGTAGGCCACCGACCAGACGTCGGCGTTGCCGCCGTCGAAGTCGTGACGGGTCCAGTCGACGCGCACGCCGTTCACCCCGTCGAAGTGGTGCTGGGCGCCGACGCCGTAGTTCCAGGACTCGCCGTCATCGGTCACCGACACGCCGCCGGCCCGGCCCTTGATCTTGCTGGTGCCGTAGCCAACCCGGGCGAACAGGTCGGTGTTGGCGCCGACGGGCGCAAAGCCAACCACATAGGCGGCCAGTTGGTGTTTCAGCTCGACGTCCACATTCGTGCCGGCGATGTTTACATCGTCGTCCTTCACGCCGATGGCGGCCTCGCCTTCGACCCCGAGCCAGGGGTTGGCCCGATAACCCAAGCGGCCCTGCAGGGCGCCCAGGTCAACGCCGTCGCCATCGACGTGGGCATAGCCGGCGGTGGCGTACACATTGCTGACAGGCGCCTGCTGGGCCAGGGCGGCGGTCGGGGCGACGGCGGCGGCGGCCAGCGAAACGGCGGCGACAGAAGCCGCGGCGTAGAGAGCTTTCATAGTCGGTACTCCACTCAAGTCTTCTCAGCTCCCCCGAGCCGGGTTTAGGTCGGCGTCAAACGCGGCCCGCAGCGGCCGGTTCTGTGGCGAAGCCTTGTTCGCGGCCCACCTGTGGCCCTGCGGCCACAACGCCGGATGACGGCGCGCAGGACCGTGCTATCAGTCGCGCCCAACAGAGTTCGGGAGGAAGCATGACCGCCGCCGTGATCGCCGCCACCGGCCTCCACACCCCTTCGGAGAGCCTGTCGAACGCCGAGCTGGTCGAGACTTTCAACACCTATGTAGAGCGCTTCAACGCCGCGAACGCCGAGGCTATCGCCGCCGGAGAGGTCCAGGCGCTGGCCCCCTCCTCCGTCGAGTTCATCGAGAAGGCCTCGGGCATCAAGTCGCGCTACGTGGTGAACAAGTCTGGCCTGGTCGATCCCGACATCATGCGGCCGATCATCCCCGAGCGCCCCAACGAGGAGCTCTCGATCCTCGCCGAGATGGCGGTGGAGGCCGCCAAGGACGCCCTTGCCCGCTGGGGCAAGCCGGCCTCCGAGATCGACGCAGTGATCTGCGCCGCCTCCAACATGCAGCGGGCCTATCCCGCCATGGCCATCGAGGTGCAGCAGGCCCTGGGGATCGAGGGCTTCGCCTTCGACATGAACGTCGCGTGCTCTTCGGCCACCTTCGGCATCAAGACCGCCGCCGACTTCGTGGGCTCGGGCTCGGCCAGGGCAGTGCTGATGGTGAATCCCGAGATCTGCTCGGGCCACCTCAATTTCCGCGACCGCGACAGCCACTTCATCTTCGGCGACGTGGCCACCGCCGTGATCATCGAGCGCGCCGACCTTGCCCAGGGCGGCTGGGACATCCTCGGCACGCGGCTGAAGACCCAGTTCTCCAACAATATCCGCAACAACTTCGGCTTCCTGAACCGCGCCGCCCCCGAGGGTATCGGCAAGCCCGACAAGCTGTTCGTCCAGGAAGGCCGCAAGGTGTTCCGCGAGGTGGTGCCGATGGTCTCCGAGATGATCGTGGCTCACGCCGCCGACCTCGGCCTCGATCCCACCGGCCTGAAGCGCCTGTGGCTGCACCAGGCCAACATCAATATGAATGACCTGATCGGCCGGCGCGTCCTCGGCCGTGATCCGCAGCCGGGCGAGAACGTCATCATCCTCGACGAATACGCCAACACCTCCTCAGCGGGGTCGATCATCGCCTTCCACAAGGCCAGCGACGACTTCCAGGCGGGCGAGACGGGGCTGATCTGCTCGTTCGGCGCCGGCTATTCCGCAGGCACGGTGTTCGTTCGCAAGCGCTGAACCCGTCCGCCGCTTCGCGGGGTGGATAAAGCTGGTTAGGCTTCCTCGGAGTTCGAGGGGGGAATCGCCGCATGCGCAAGCTCGCCGCCGCCGCCGGCCTGGCTGTCGTCCTCTTGATGACCGGGGGCTCGGGCCAGCCGGCCTACGACCTCCTGATCCGCGACGGCGAAATCTACGACGGCACAGGCGCTGGTCCCGTGCGGGGCGACGTGGGGGTGAAGGGCGACCGGATCGTCTGCGTCGGCGTCTGTCCCGCCGGCCCGGCGAAGAAGACCCTGGACGCCAGGGGCCAGGCCGTCTCGCCCGGCTTCATCAACATGCTGTCCTGGTCCGTAGACAGCCTCATCCAGGACGGCCGCGGCCTGTCCGCCCTGAAGCAGGGCGTGACGCTGGAGGTGATGGGCGAAGGCAGTTCCATGGGGCCGTGGAACGAGACCCAGAAGGCCGACGACATCCGCCGCCAGGGCGACATCAAGTACGAGGTCGCCTGGAGCACCCTGGACGAATACCTCCGCCACCTCGAAGCGCGCGGCGTGTCGCTAAACGTGGCCTCGTTCGTCGGCGCCGAGACCGTGCGGGTGCATGTCCTGGGCGAGGACGACGTCGACCCGACGCCTGAGCAGCTGGCCCAGATGCGCGCCCTCGTGGTCAAGGCAATGGAGGACGGGGCCATGGGCGTCGGCTCGTCCCTGATCTACGCCTCGGGCAACTACGCCGAGACCGACGAGCTGGTGGCCCTCACCAGCGAGGCGGGCCGCTGCGGCGGCATGTATATCAGCCACATGCGTTCGGAGGGGAACCGCCTCCTGGAAGCCATCGACGAGCTGATTGAGATCTCCCGACGCTCGGGCGCTCCGGCCGAGATCTACCATCTGAAGGCCAGCGGCCAGGCCAACTGGCCCAAGCTCGACCAGGCCATCGCCAAGATCGAGGCAGCCCGGGCCGAGGGCCTGCGCATTACCGCCGACATGTACACCTATACCGCCGGCTCCACCGGCCTCGACGCGGCCATGCCCGTCTGGGTGCAGGCCGGCGGCGTCGAGAAGTGGATCGAACGGCTGAAGGACCCGGCCACCCGGGCGAAGGTGAAGGCCGAGATGCTGGCCGAGGACGCCGGCTTCGAGAACCTCATGCGTCACGCCGGGCCCGAGGGCACGCTGCTGGTGGGCTTCAAGAACCCCAAGCTCAAGCCCCTCACCGGCCGGACCCTGGCCGATGTCGCGAGGGAACGCGGGGTCAGTCCGCAGGACGCCGCCATCGACCTGGTCATCGAGGACGGCAGCCGGGTGCAGGTGGTCTATTTCCTGATGAGCGAGGAGAACGTCGCCCGCCAGACCACCCTGCCCTGGATGAGCTTCGGCTCCGACGCCGAGGCCCAGGCTCCGGAAGGCCCGTTCCTGCTCTCCTCCACCCACCCGCGCGCCTACGGCAACTTCGTCCGGCTGCTCGCCAAGTACGTCCGCGACGAGAAGCGACTGCCCCTCGCCGAGGCGATCCGCAAGCTCTCCGGCCTGCCTGCCCACAACCTCGGCCTGCGCGAGCGGGGCCTGCTGAAGCCCGGCTACTTCGCCGATGTGGTGGTGTTCGATCCGGCCAAGGTCCAGGACCTGGCCACCTACGAGAAGCCGCAGCAGCTGGCCACCGGCGTGAACCATGTGGTCGTCAACGGCGCTCTCGCCCTGGAGAACGGCGAGGCCACCAACGCCCTCCCGGGGCGCGTCGTTCGCGGCCGCGGCTGGACCGGCTGGCCCGATGGCGGCTGCCGGGCGAAGGCCAGCGACTGGACCTGGTAGTCCGGCTCGGCTCTAGCCGGCGACCAGCGCCCGCAGGCCCAGGGCGATGAGCGTCCAGACTCCGGCGGCAAAGGCGATCGCCCCCAGCAGCGCCAGGACCCGGAGCATTCGGCGCGACGGGCGGCGGCGGGCCGGAACGGGCGCCGCCTGCTCGCTGAACTGATCGTCACGCGGCAGCTGCTGCATGGCTCCTCATAGCGCCGCGGGAGCCTCGCCCCGAAAGCTTCGCTACCCAGACTGGGTCACGCACGTCGGAACCGCCCAGCCGGCCGTCCAGCCGCGTCACCGCTACGGTCCCAGCGCCGCCAGCGATTTCGCTCTTGGCCGCGGACGCGGACCCTGGCCCGTACATTAAAGATCGGTTCGAGGCGGCTGCGGTTGAGCGGCCGCAGAAGCGACCGCCAGCGTCCCGGCCCAGCACAGCGCCGCGGACGGCGCTCGGAAAGGTTGAAAGGTCATGGCGCGACCTTAGCCGCACTACAGCCCCGTCTCGACGGGGACGGCTCCTGCTTGGTCGCAAGATGGCCGCGGTTCATCGCGAATCCCGGAAACGCCCCCGGCTCTATGTCACCGGTCGGCGTCAGCGCCGCTGACCGAGGGGGCGACCGGTGCGAAGAGACGCCCGCTCCGACGTCCCCTCACCCATTACGCCCCCTCAGCGGCTCAACGATCCTTTTCGCGTTCGCCGATGGCCGCCTGGGCCGCGGCGAGGCGCGCGATCGGCACGCGGTACGGCGAGCAGCTCACGTAATCCAGGCCCACCTGCTCGCAGAACTGGATCGAGGCCGGATCGCCCCCGTGCTCGCCGCAGATGCCGAGCTTGACGTCCGGACGGGCCGCCCGGCCGCGTTCGGCAGCGATGCGGATCAGGTCGCCCACGCCGTCCTGGTCGAGGCTGACGAAGGGATCCTTCTCGAAGATCCCCTTCTCGATGTAGTGGCTCAGGAACCGGCCCGAGTCGTCCCGGCTGATGCCGAAGGTGGTCTGGGTCAGGTCATTGGTGCCGAACGAGAAGAACTCGGCGTTCTGCGCCAGGTCGCCGGCGCGGATCGCAGCCCGCGGCAGCTCCACCATCGTGCCGACCTTGTAGTCGATCTTGCAGCCGCGCTCCTCGATGACGGTCTGCGCCGTGCGGTCCGTCAGCTCGCGCAGGAACTTCATCTCCTCGCCCTTAGCGACGAGCGGGTGCATGATCTCAGGGATCGGCGCTGGGCGGCCCTCGGCGACCACCTCGCAGGCGGCCTCGATGATGGCCCGGACCTGCATCTCGTAGATTTCGGGATAGGCCACGCCCAGGCGGCAACCGCGGTGGCCCAGCATCGGGTTCACCTCGTGCAGCTCCTCCGCGCGGCGCAGCAGCTTCTGCGGGTCCAGGCCCGTGGCCTCGGCCACCGAGGCCACGTCAGCCTCGGTATGCGGCAGGAATTCGTGCAGCGGGGGGTCGAGCAGGCGGATGGTGACCGGCAGGCCTTCCATGATCTTGAACAGCTCGACGAAGTCCTGTCGCTGCATCGGCAGGATCTTGGCCAGGGCCCCGCGGCGACCTGCCTCGTCGTCCGCCAGGATCATCTCGCGCACGGCGGCGATCCGGGCCGGATCGAAGAACATGTGCTCGGTGCGGCACAGGCCGATGCCTTCCGCGCCGAACTGGCGGGCGGTCTGGGCGTCCAGGGCCGTCTCGGCGTTGGCCCGCACCTTCAGGCGGCGCACGCTGTCGGCCCAGCCCATCAGGGTGGCGAAGTCGCCCGACAGCTCGGGCTCGATCATCTTCACCGCCCCGGCCAGCACCTCGCCGGTCGAACCGTCGATGGTGATGATGTCATAGGCCTTAAACGTGCGGCCGCGGCAGTGGAACTCCCCCGCCTTCTGGTCGATGCGGATTTCGCCCGCGCCCGACACGCAGGGGCGGCCCATGCCCCGCGCCACCACGGCGGCGTGGCTGGTCATGCCGCCGCGGGCGGTGACGATGCCGCGGGCGGCGTCCATGCCGCGGATGTCCTCGGGGCTGGTCTCCTCGCGCATGAGGATCACCGCCTCGCCCGCGCCGCCCAGCTTCTCGGCCTCCTCGGCGGTGAAGACCACCTTGCCGGTGGCCGCGCCGGGGCTGGCCGGCAGGCCGGTGGCGATCACGTCGCGAGGGCTCGCCGGATCGATGGTCGGGTGCAGCAGCTGGTCGAGGCTCGCGGGCTCGACCCGCATCACCGCCTCTTCCTTGGTGATCAGGCCCTCGTTGGCCAGGTCCACGGCGACCTTCAGGGCGGCCTTGGCGGTCCGCTTCCCGTTGCGCGTCTGCAGCATGTACAGACGGCCCTTCTCCACCGTGAACTCGATGTCCTGCATGTCGCGGTAGTGCTTCTCGAGCCGCTCCACGACGGACTTGAACTGGTTGAAGACCTCCGGCAGCGCCTCTTCCATCGAGGGCTGGACGTCGCCCATCTCCTCGCGGGCGGCCTTAGTCAGCGGCTGAGGCGTGCGGATGCCGGCCACCACGTCCTCGCCCTGGGCGTTGATCAGGAACTCGCCGTACAGGCGGTTTTCGCCGGTGGACGGGTTGCGGGTGAAGGCCACGCCGGTGGCGCTGCTCTCGCCCATGTTGCCGAACACCATCGACTGCACGTTCACCGCCGTGCCCCAGCTCTCGGGGATGTCGTGCATGCGGCGGTAGAACTTGGCCCGGTCGTTCATCCAGCTGGCGAACACCGCGCCGATGGCCCCCCAGAGCTGCTCGTTCGGGTCCTGCGGGAAGGCGCGGCCCAGCTCGGCTTCCACGGCGCGCTTGTAATCGACAACGACGGCTTCCCAGTTCTCCGCCGTCAGGTCGGTGTCGACCCGCGCGTCCAGGCGCTCCTTATGGTCGTCGAGGATCTCCTCGAACATGTGGTGGTCGAGGTCCAGCACCACGTTCGAGTACATCTGGATGAAGCGGCGATAGCTGTCGTAGGCGAAGCGGCGGTCACCCGAGAGCTGCGCCAGGCCTTCCACGGTCTCGTCGTTGAGGCCGAGGTTCAGCACCGTGTCCATCATGCCCGGCATCGAGGCGCGGGCCCCCGACCGCACGGACACCAGCAGCGGATTGGCCACATCGCCGAAGCGCTTGCCGGTCAGCTGCTCGACCTTCTTCAGGCCCTCGGCCACCTGCTCCTTCAGCTCGGCCGGATAGGTCTTCCCATGGGCGTAGTAGTAGGTGCAGGCCTCGGTCGTGATGGTGAACCCGGGCGGCACGGGCAGGCCCAGGGCCGACATCTCGGCCAAGTTGGCGCCCTTCCCACCCAGCAGGTTCTTCATCGAGGCGTCCCCGTCCGCCCCACCGCCGCCGAAGGCATAGACCCACCGCGTCTTCACCATCGTGTCGGCCATCGTCCCTTTACCTCCACACAACCCGGCGCCCTCTGCCGGGGGAAATTCAACCCGTGACCTGCGAGAAGTCCGCCACGCGCCCCATGGCGTCGCGGACCTTGGCCAGAAGCCGCAGGCGGTTATCCCGTTCCGCCGGATTATCCGAGTTCACGAGCACCTTGTCGAAGAACGCATCCACCGGCCCGCGCAGCTTGGCGAGTTCGGCCATGGCCCCGGCGAAGTCCTCGGCGCCGATCAGGCTGTCCAGCTTGCCGGCCACGGTGTCGACGGCGGCCACCAGCGCCAGTTCCTCGGCCGGGGCGCCCTCCATCTGCGCCGGCTCGCCGACCGGCAGCGCCCCCTTCTTCTCCTCGGCCTTGAGGATATTCACCGCTCGCTTGTAGCCGGCGAGCAGGTTCGTCCCGTCTTCCGTCTTGAGGAAGTCGGACAGCGCGTCCACCCGGGCGACGATGCGGACCAGGTCGTCGTCGCCCAGGGCGAACACCGCCGCCACCAGGTCGTGGCGCTTGCCCTGGTCGCGCAGCAGCACCGCCAGGCGGTCGGCGAAGAACTCCAGCACCTCGTCCGAGACGAAGCGCTTCAGCGGCAGCCGGATGCGACCTTCCAGCACGATGCGGATGATCCCCAGGGCCGCGCGCCGCAGAGCGAACGGGTCGCGCGAGCCGGTCGGCTTCTCGCCGATGCCGAAGAAGCTCGTCAGAGTGTCCAGCTTGTCAGCCAGGGCCACGGTCGCCGCGACCTTGCCGGTAGGCGCGGCGTCGGCCGGCCCCTGCGGGCGGTAGTGCGAGCGGATGGCCTCGACCACCTCGCCGTCCAGCCCCTCGGCGTCAGCGTAATAACCGCCCATGATCCCCTGCAGCTCGGGGAACTCGCCCACCACGCCCGAGACGAGGTCGGCCTTGGCCAGCCGCGCGGCCTGCACCGCCTTGGTCTCGTCTGCGCCCACCACAGGCGCAAGCTGGCTGGCCAGGGCCGTGATCCGCTCCACCCGGTCGTGCATCGAGCCGAGCTTGGCGTGGAAGGTGACGCCCTTCAGCTTCTCCAGCCGGTCCTCGAGCCGGACCTTCCGGTCCTCCTCGTAGAAGAACCGCGCGTCCGACAGGCGCGCCGACAGCACCTTGGCGTTGCCTTTGGCGATGGTCACCCCGCCGTCCCGGGCCTCGATGTTGGCCACGGTCAGGAAGTGGGGCGCGAGCCTGCCGGTGGCCGGGTCACGCACGGCGAAGTAGCGCTGGTGCACCCGCATGGAGGTGCGGATGACCTCGGGCGGCAGGTCCAGGAACACCGGGTCCATGTCGCCCAGCACGGGCACGGGCCATTCCACCAGCCCCGCCACCTCGTCCAGCAGGCCGGCGTCCTCCACCAACTCCAGATTGCGGGCGAAGCACAGGGTCTTGGCGGTCTCGACGATCCGCTGCTTTCGCTCGTCGGCGTCCAGCACCACGTAGCGGTGCGCCAGGCCGTGGGCGTAGCTCTCGAAGTCCTTCACCAGGAACGGCTGGCCGTCGCTCATGAAGCGGTGCCCCTCGGCGAGGTCGCCGCTGGGGATGCCGTCGATCACGAACGGCACGACCTGCCCGTCGAACACGCAGAGAATGCGCCGCAACGGCCGCACCCAGCGCAGCTTGCTCACCCCCGAGACCATCGACTTGGGCCAGGGGAAGCTGCGGACGATGGCCTCGACCATCTCGGCCACGATCTCGGCCGTCGGCCGGCCAGGCTTGTGCAGATGGGCGAAGTAGACGCCGTCGCGCTCGATCAGCTGGTCCTGGGTCAGACCTGTCTTGCGCAAAAAGCCTTCCAGCGCCTGCGGCGGCGCGCCCACCTTGGGGCCCTTCAGCTCCTCATGCCGGTCCTTCTGCGCCACCGGCAGCCCTTCGGCCACCAGGGTCAAGCGCCGCGGACCGGCGAAGGTCTTCAGCGCCTCGGGCAGCAGCCCCTCGGCCGCCAGCTTCTCGCGGGCGAGGCGCTCCAGGTCGCGGGCGGCGTTGGCCTGCATCCGCGCGGGAATCTCTTCCGAGAACAGTTCGAGCAGAAGTTGGGGCATGGCCTAGTCGTTCGCCCCCTGGCTCTGAACCCAGGCCTCGGCGCAGAGCTTGCACAGGTCGCGGATGCGGCCGATGTAGCTTTGCCGCTCGGCTACCGCGATGGCGCCGCGGGCGTCCATGATGTTGAACAGGTGACTGGCCTTCAGCACGTGGTCATAGGCCGGCAGCACCAGCGCCTGCCCCTGCCGTCCCTTCGAGGTCACGATCCGGCGCACCTCGCGCTCCATGTCCTCGAACTGCCGCTTGCAGGTCTCGACGTCGGCCACCTCCTGCTCGAAGGCCGAGAACTGCTCCTCGTTGGCGAGGTAGACGTCCCCGTACTTGAACTCCTCGTTGAACTGGAGATCGTACACGCTCTCCTTGTTCTGGAGGTACAGCGACAGCCGCTCCAGGCCATAGGTCAGTTCGCCGGCCACCGGGAACACGTCCAGGCCGCCCACCTGCTGGAAGTAGGTGTACTGGGTGATCTCCATCCCGTCGCACCAGACCTCCCAGCCGAGGCCCCAGGCCCCTACCGTGGGGTTCTCCCAGTCGTCCTCGACAAAGCGGATGTCATGCAGCAGCGGGTCGATGCCGATAGCTTCCAGCGACCCTAGGTACAGCTCCTGCAGGTTCGGCGGGTTCGGCTTCAGGATCACCTGGTACTGGTGGTGCTGGTGCAGCCGGTTGGGATTCTCGCCGTAGCGGCCGTCCGCAGGCCGCCGCGAAGGTTGCACATAGGCGACCTTCCACGGCTTCGGACCCAAGGTCCGGATCACCGTCATCGGCGAAAGCGTGCCCGCCCCCACCTCAACGTCATAAGGCTGCAGAATCATGCAGCCCTGCCGGGACCAATAGTCGTGCAGTTTCAGGATCAGGCCCTGAAACGTGAGAGGCTCGTCGGGCATAAGGAAACAGGGCCGTGCGCAGGCGCGAAAAAGTCGGCGGACCATAGGGCCCGCCGACCTTTGCTTCAAGCCGCGCCAGGCGTTTTCAAGGCCTGGATTTTCAAGGTTTTCGCCGAACCGGGTTAGTTGCCCCGGGCGGCCGTCGCCTTGCCGGCCCGCGACATCGGCTGGCCGTACTTGGCGCGGTTCTCCGCCGTGTCCGGCACCGGGCCGTTGGTGACCATGGTCGTCGTCACGCTGGCGCCCTGGCCGAAGCTGGTGGCGGAGGTGGCGCTGACGGCGGAGTCCGGCTCGGTGGTGTCCGTCACGCCGCTCGACGACGTCAGGCCCGAGGAAGCCTCGGGGGCCCGGGCCGCGGGCGGATTGACGCTCGTATCGCCCTGGGTCGCCCAACCGGTCTCGCTCGTCGGGGTCGACGGGCTGGTGGTGGTGCTCCGGTCGGGGGTCGCCGAGGACGTGGACTGGGCCACGGCCGCGCCGGCCATCAGGGCCGACGCGGCGGCGACGGTAACGAGGATTTTGAGGGTCATAGGTCTAGCACTCCTGTTGCCTGGACGTCTGACGCCCCACCCCGTTGTTGGCAGGAAGCTTTACCGCCTGGCCGGCGATTTGGTTCCCGCGTTCCGGGCTTAAGCGCCGGCGCCCTCGCCGGTTTCCGCGGCGGTCTCGCCCTGCCCGGCGACCAGCACCTTGTCGACGACATGCAGCAGGCCCGAGCCCGTGCGCACGTCCGCCTGGATGATGGTGGCGCCGTCGGCCTTCAAGGCGGCCTCATCGCTGCCGTCCAGCAGCACCTGGTCGCCGGCGCCGGACGGCACCGGGCCGCGCGCGCCCTTGATCTTGGCCGAGTCGACCGGGGCGTTGATCACATGGTGCAGGACCAGCTTCTGCAGGGCGGCCTTGTCCGACTCCAGCTTGGCCAGCTCGTCCGCCGGCAGGGCCGCGAAGGCCGCGTCGGTCGGGACGAACACCGTCAGGTTGCTGTTGGTCTTCAGCAGGCCGGTGAGGTTGGTCTCGTCCGCAGCCTTGATGAAGGTGTTGAACTGGCCCGCCGCCTTGAGCGTGTCGATCAGGTCGCCCGCCGGGGACACCTGGACCGCCGCGGCCGGCGCCGCTGCGTCGCTTTGGGCAAGCGCCGGAGAGGCGATCACCGCCAGGGCGGCAACGGCGGAAAGCATACGGATCATAGACATACCTTAAAGTCCTCGTCTGGTTCTGGCAGGCGACAGCCGGCGCCCCAATCCACTGCGGAGCGAAGCGCGTACTCTGCGCGGGCAATGCGGCGGGTTTCCGGCCCCCTGCGGGATTTCCTGAAGCGCCCCCGGCGAAAACGGACGAAATCCGATCGGCCGCGCCCCCGTCAAGGGTGATCAGTCAGGGGCTGGAAGGCCCATTCAGCCTACTTTATGGGCGCCTCTTCGGCGCGGCGCCTGCGGCGTAGGCGCATTCCGCCTTCTTGCCACAATCCCCACCCCCGAAGTGCTGCACCCGCAAGCCTGGCCCTAGCGTTGGGACGACCGCTGCGAGGGGATGGGTTCAAACGAAATCTGCGGCGGTCTCGAAACGAACGAGAGGGGCAGGCCCGCCCAAAGGGCCGGACGCGGGAGCGAGCGGATGAAACTCATCATGGCGATCGTCAAACCCTTCAAGCTGGACGATGTGCGCGAAGCGCTAGTCGCCGCCGGCGTCGAGGGGCTGACGGTTTCGGAGGTCAAGGGCTACGGCCGGCAGAAGGGGCAAACCGAGATCTATCGGGGCGCCGAATACCAGGTGAACTTCCTGCCGAAGGTGAAGCTCGAGGCCGTGGTCGACGACGCGGCCGCCGGCAAGGCGGTGGAAGCCATCAAGGCCGCCGCGTCCACCGGCAAGATCGGCGACGGCAAGATCTTCGTGCTCGACGTCTCGGAGGCCGTGCGCATCCGGACGGGCGAGACCGGCGCAGCCGCGCTCTAATCGGGATTGAGGGGATCTTTCATGAAAATCACGGGTAAACAAAGGCTGGGCCTCGCGCTCGCCGCCCTTCTCGCGGGGAGCGCGCTCGGCGCGCCCGCCTTCGCCCAGGAGGCGGCGGTGGCCGATAGCGGCGACACCGCCTGGCTGCTCACCTCCACGGCCCTCGTGCTGGCCATGACCATTCCGGGCCTGGCCCTGTTCTACGGCGGCATGGTCCGGCGCAAGAACGTGATCGCCACGGTCGCCCAGTGCTTCGCCATCACCTGCGTGATCAGCGTGGTCTGGATGGTCCTTGGCTACTCCCTGGCCTTCTCCGAGAACCCCTCGGCCGGCCTCAACGCCTACGTCGGCGGCTTCGGCTCGGCCATGCTTGCCGGCATGGGCATGAAGGACGTTTCGGGCAGCATTCCGCAGTACCTGTTCGTCGTCTTCCAGATGACCTTCGCGGTGATCACCCCGGCCCTGATCGTCGGCGCCTATGCCGAGCGCATCAAGTTCTCGGCCATGCTGCTGTTCACCGTCCTGTGGTCGCTGATCGTTTACGCCCCGGTCTGCCACTGGGTGTGGGGCGGCGGCTTCCTGAGCGAGGCGGGCGTGCTCGACTTCGCCGGCGGCACCGTGGTCCACATCAACGCCGGTATCGCGGGCCTCGTCTGCGCCCTCGTCCTCGGCAAGCGCAAGGGCTACGGCACGGACAACATGGCGCCGCACAACCTGGTGCTGACCATGATCGGCGCCAGCCTGCTGTGGGTCGGCTGGTTCGGCTTCAACGCTGGTTCGGCGGTGGCGGCCGACGGCCTCGCCGCGGTGGCCATGCTGAACACCCAGGTGGCCACGGCCGCCGCCGGGGTCGTCTGGATGATCGTCGAATGGATCGAGCGCAAGAAGCCCGGGATGCTGGGCCTGGCCTCGGGCGCGGTGGCGGGTCTGGTCGCCATCACCCCGGCCGCCGGCTTCGTCACCCCGCAAGGCGCCCTGATCATCGGCCTGGTGGGCGGTGTGGCCGCCTACGCCGGCGCGGTCTGGATCAAGAAGGCCCTCAAGTACGACGACAGCCTCGACGTCTTCGGCGTGCACGGCGTGGCCGGCATCGCCGGCGCCCTGCTCACCGGCGTGCTGGCTGACGCCGCCGTGGCCGGCGACGCCGCGGCCGGCGCCAACATCGGCACGCAGTTCTTCGGCATCATCGGCACCATTGTCTGGTGCGCGGTGGCCACGTTCGTGATCCTCATGATCTGCAAGTTCACCACTGGCCTGCGGGTCAGCGAGGACGGCGAGATCGAAGGTCTCGACCTCTCGCAGCACGGCGAAGCCCTGCACGAGAGCTGAGAACCGCTCCCGGGGAGAGACGCCGTCGGGGGGCGGCGTCGGACGGGGTGGCGACGGGGGTCCTTCGGGGCCCCCGTTTTCTTTGCACCATAGTCTGCAGAAACCCAGATCCTCGGGGCCGACAGAGGGGCGTCCTGAACAGAGATGAGAGGCCGCTTCGCCTTCAGACGTTTGGCGCGCCTACCACGGCCCGCCCAGCCGGCACCGCTGCACCCACCAGCCGGGGGCCAGGGCCTCGATCCTTTCGGCCAGGCCTTCGGCCTCGATGTCCGAGCCGCAGATCGCGAAACAGGTGCCGCCCGAGCCGGACACCCGGGCCAGCAGGGTCTCAGGCTCGCCCCTCAGGGTCTCCAGCACCGTCCCCACCTCGGGGGCCACCGCCACGGCGGGCGCTTCCAGGTCGTTGCGCAGGCCCGCCAGCCAGGCCGCCGTCTCCTGGACGCTCTCCAGCGCCTCGGGCATCGGCGGCCGCGCGATGGAGCCGAACGCCTCGTCCGCATCCAGCCGCCGATACACCGCCGGGGTCGACACGGGTACGCCCGGATTGACCAGCACCGCATCCAGCACCGGCAGGCGCGGCGCCGGGCTCAGCCGCTCGCCATAGCCCTCCGCCAGCACCGGCCGGCCCCAGAGGCAAGCCGCCCCGTCCGCCCCCAGGCTCGCCGCCAACGCTTCCAGGCGCTCGTCCGTCACGGGCAGGGCCAGGACCTCGCGCATCAGCCGCAGCGCCGCCCCGGCGTCGCTCGAGCCGCCGCCCAGACCACTGGCCACCGGCAGGCGTTTCTCCAGCCGGAAGCCCGTCACCGGCACGGGGCGCCGCACCTCGGCCAGCAGCGCCCGCGCGGCGCGCAGCACCAGGTTGTCGCCCTCACCTGCCAGGCCCGCAGCGAACGGCCCCTCAAGCACCAGTTCTCCGGCCCCGCCGTCGGTAAGGCTCAACCGGTCGCCATAGTCGGCGAAAGCCATCAGGCTGCACAGCGGATGATACCCCGTCGCGTCCGGGGCGCCGACGTGGAGGAAGAGGTTGACCTTGGCCGGCGCGAGCGCAGCCGTCACTGCGTCGCCAGCCGGGGCGCCTCAGGCCCCTGCCCCGAAGCCAGTTTCCGCTCCGCGTCGGCCTTGATCTTGTCGTCGGGACGCAGGGTCAGCACCCGCCGCCACTGAAACACCGCCTCGTCCTTGCGACCGACCATCCAGTAGGCGTCGCCCAGGTGGTTGTTGATCTCGGGATCGCCGGCCTCGAGCTCCACGGCCTGCTCCAGCTTCTCCACCGCCGTCTTGTAGTCGCCCATGCGGTAATAGGCCCAGCCCAGGCTGTCGATCATGGCGCCCGAGCGCGGATTGGCCGCCACCGCCTTCTCGACCATCGCCAGGGCCTCGGGCAGGCGCTCGCCGCGGTCGATCCAGCTGTAGCCCAGGAAGTTCAGCAGCTCAGGCTCGTCCGGCCGCAGCTTCAGCGCCGCGATCAGGTCGGCCTCGGCCTCGGGCCAGCGATCCATCAGGCTGAACGCCGCCCCGCGGGCGTAGTAGAGCCGCCAGTCGGGCGACCGGGATTCGCCGATCAGCTGCCCCAGGATCTGCACCGCCTCTTCGTAGTCGCCATTGGCCCGCAACAGGTCCGACAGCGTCAGGCGGGCGTCATAGTCCCCCGTGGCCGCCGCTGCGCGAGCGAGTTTCAGGGCCGTCGCGTTGTCATCCGCCTGCTGGTAGCTCCAGGCCAGCTTGGCCTGGGCGGAGCCATATTCGGGCGAGCCTGGCTTGGGCCGGCCATACGCCGCCCGGGCGCCGTCCACATCGCCCGACGCCTGCAGCACGTCGCCCACCATCAGCCAGGCGTCGTTCCGCTGCGGGTCGAGCCGCAGGGCCAGGCGCAGGTAGGCGAGACCGATCTGGGTCTGTTTGGCGGCGATCATGGTGGCGGCCGGCGCGAGCATGGCCAGGGCCGCCCCTTCCTTGATCGACGGCATGGGCGGCGCGCTGCGGCCCGCGGCGGCCCGGGCGCGCGCGGTCTTCAGGCCCAGGCTCTCGGGATTGCGCTGCAGAGCCGCATCGTAAAGCTCCACCGCCTCGCTGCGGCGGCCTCGCCGCTCCAGGAACCCGCCGTAGGCCAGGACGGCCATCTCCGAAGGGGTCTCGCCCTTGGTGACCGCCTTGAAGTCCGTCTCGGCCTCGTCATAGCGCTTGGCCCGTTCGAACAGATGCGCCTGTCCCAGCTGGCCGAAATAGTCGACGGTGGGATCGCCCCGCACCTGCGGCCGCACCAGGGCGGTCTCGAGATCGCCCGCCTGGGCAGCGGCCCACGGCGCCAGCAGCGCCGCCGCGGACCGGTGCGGGAAGCCGATGTTCTCGCTGAGCTGCTCCTGGGCGACCTTGCCCTTGCCCTGGGCGATGGCCTCCACCGCCTTCACCAGCCGCCCCATGCGCTTGCCGGGCTCCGAGGCGTTCGCCCCATCGGGCGCCAACTCCGAGGCCAGCCGCACGTCTCCGGCCAGCAGGGCGGCGGTGAACGCCCGCTCCGACACCGTAGCCTCGGCGCCGCTCTGGGTGCGCGCCATGGCCAGGAATTTCGCCGCCTCCTCGCTGCGGCCGGCGTTCAGCGCCGCGTTGCCGGCCAGGAACATGCCGTAGGGCGTGTCGGCGGCGGCGCTCGGCCCCGGCAGATCCAGGACCCTGGGCTGGCTCGCGCAGGCTCCCAGGAGGACCAGCGGTGCGACGTAGGCGAGAAGGCGAAGGCGCATGGACAGACCTTGGTCGCTCGCGCGGGCCGCCGCAAGGGCGCCCGCGCGAGGTCCGGGCCTTGCGGCCTTACATGTTCGGGTAGTTGGGCCCGTCCCCGCCCTGCGGGGTCGTCCAATCGATGTTCTGCGACGGATCCTTGATGTCGCAGGTCTTGCAGTGGACGCAGTTCTGGAAGTTGATCTGGAACTTCGGGTTCTGCCCCGCCTCGTCGTACAGTACCTCGTACACCCCCGCCGGGCAGTAGAGCCGCGCCGGCTCGCCGTACTTGGGCAGGTTCACCGAGATCGGCACCGACGGATCGCGCAGTTTCAGGTGCGCCGGCTGAGCCTCGTCGTGGTTGGTCGAGGCCAGGAACACGCTCGACAGCTTGTCGAACGACAGCACCCCGTCCGGCTTCGGATAGACGATCGGCTTGAAGTCCTTGGCCGCGCCCGTGGACTCCGCATCGCTCTTGCCGTGGTGCATGGTCCCGAAGAACGAGAACCCGCCCAGCAGGTGCGTGGTCCACATGTCGAAGCCGCTCAGGGCCATGCCCAGGGTCGTGCCGAACTTCGACAGCATCGGCTTGGCGTTGCGGACGACGTGCAGCTCCTTCTTCAGCCACGAGCCGTCGAAGGCCTGACGATACTCGGCAAGCTCGTCGCCCGAGCGGCCGGCCGCGATGGCCGCCGCCGCGGCCTCGGCCGCCATGATGCCGCTCTTGATCGCCGCGTGGCTGCCCTTGATCCGCGGCACGTTCACGAAGCCGGCCGAGTCACCCAGCAGCACGCCGCCGGGGAAATAAAGCTTCGGGATCGACTGGATCCCGCCCTCGCTGATGGCCCGGGCGCCATAGGCGATGCGCTTGCCGCCCTGCAGGTGCTTGGCCACCTCCGGGTGATGCTTGAAGCGCTGGAACTCGTCGAACGGCGAGAGCCAGGGGTTCTGGTAGTTCAGGTGCACCACGAAGCCGATGGCCACGTAGTTGTCCCCGAAGTGGTAGAGGAAGCTGCCGCCGCCGGTCTTGTCGTCCAGCGGCCAGCCCAGGGTGTGTTGCACCAGGCCCGGGCGGAACACCTCGTCCGGCACCTGCCACAGTTCCTTGATGCCGATGCCGTACTTCTCGGGATCGGAGTCCTTGTTGAGGCCGTACTTGGCCTTCAGCACCTTGGCTAGCGAGCCCCGCACGCCTTCGCCGATGAAGACGTACTTGCCGCGCAGCACCATGCCCGGCTCGTAGTTCGGGCCGGGCTTGCCGTCCTTGCCGAGGCCGAACTCGCCCACGATCACGCCGACCAGGCGGTCATCCTCGAACACCGGCGCCGAGGCGGCCATGCCCGGGTAGATTTCCACGCCCAGAGCCTCGGCCTCGCCCGCGAGCCAGCGGCAGACGTTGCCGAGGCTGGCGATGTAGTTGCCGTGGTTGTGCATGAACGGCGGCATGGCCCACACCGGCAGGTCCATGCTCCCTTGCGGGCCGAGGAAGACGAACTTGTCCTCCTTCACCGGCGTCTCCAGTGGCGCGCCCTTCTCCTTCCAGTCGGGGATCAGCTCGGAGAGGCCCTTGGGGTCGATCACAGCCCCCGAGAGGATGTGCGCGCCCACCTCGGCGCCCTTCTCCACCACCGCCACCGTCAGGTCGGCGTTGATCTGCTTCAGCCGGATCGCCGCGGCTAGGCCCGACGGGCCGGCGCCGACGATGACGACGTCGTACTCCATGGATTCGCGTTCGACGGCTTCGCTCATGCCCGGCCTTGGCTCCTCATCCCCTCGCGACGCGGCCGGTGTCTTCGCCTGCCCGTCCGCCGCCCTGATTTCGTCGCGGGTCTTATCGGGATGTCACGGCGGGGCGGTCAAGGGCGAAGGCCGTTCGTCGATCGCCCTTAGCAGGGTTTGCCACGCCTCCGGCGCCACAGAGGCCAGCCCGCCTTCGGCCCGCTCGCGCACCAGACGCACGCTGCCGTACCAGGGCATGGTCTCGCCCGCCGCACCGTAGCGCCACTCCGGGACCTTGGGGACCATCACCACGCAGGGGACGCCCAAGGCGCCCGACAGGTGGATCAGCGCCGTCTGCACCGACAGCACCCCGTCCATCTCCGCCGTCAGGCCCGCCAGGTCGTCGAAATCGGCCATCGCCTCCGCCGGGGGCGTGATGATCGGTCGCGGCAGGGTCCGGTTCGCCGCCGCGATCTCCTCGCCGTGGTCGCCGTACTGCAGGCTCACAAACTCCACGTCCGGCCGGCTCAGCAGCGGCATGAGCGCAGCAAGATCAACCGAGCGGCGGTTCCGCCCGGTGATCTCCGCCCCGCCCCGCCACGACAGGCCGATCCGCCGCCGCCCGGGGACGCGCGGCCCCAGGAGCGCCCTCGCCTGCTCCCGCGCCGCCGCTGACGGCCGCAGATAGGGCGCCGCGGGAAAGCTCTCCGGCGTCCTGCGGAAGGCGTAGCCCAGGCTGCCCAGGGTCACGATCCTGGCGCCCGACCAAGCCGCCGAAGTGTGCAACTGCGGGAACGAGCTGACGAACAGCCGCGCCAGGCGCATTTCGCCCACCAGCGACACCCGCCGCGCGACGGCCAGCAGGTCGGGGATGATGCTGGCGAACATCACCATGTCGCCGACGCCCTGCTCGCCCAGCAGCACCACATCCGCCCCGGCCAGGGCCGCCGGCTCGGGCCGCTCGATGCGCTGCGCCAAGAGATCAGGCGGCCCCCCGGCGGTGTTGCGCATGCCCACCCGCCAGCGGGCCTCATAGCCTTCCCAGCCCGGCGTGAAGCGGCCGAGGGTCAGGTCGGCCAGGCCGCGGCCGTACAGCGCCGGCGGCCAGTCCGGGGCCAGGGCCAGGGCCCGATCATAGGCCGACCAGGCCGCCTCGAATCGGCCCAGCCGCGCCAGGCAGCCCCCCCACATCTCCAGCAGCATGGGCTCCTGCGGGTCAGCCGCATGCGCCGCCAGCCACCCCTCGGCCGCCTCGGGACCGCGCACCTCCATCAGCGTCGACAGCCACTCCCGCCGCAGCCGCGCCTCGGCGGGCCCGAGCGCCAGCGCCCGTTCGAAACGCTCCAGCGCCTCGCCGTGCCGCCCAAGCTCCCGCAGGGCCACCGCAAGATTGGCGTGGGCGGCGTAGTCGTCCGGGGCGATCGTCGCCGCCAGGGCGAAGCTTTCCGCCGCCTCCTCGCGTCGCCGCAGCCACATCAGCGTCCGCCCGCGCCCGAGCAGCGCCGCAGCGCAATCCGGCTCGGCCGCCAGCCAGACCTCGTAGGCCGCCAGCGCCTCAGACCACCGCCGCTGGCCGTAGAGCCGGTCCGCCAAGGTCCTCGAATCGCCCGCCGACACCCTTCCCTCTCCGCGCCAACCCGCCGCCCGACATGGCTGGATTCAAGGCGGCGGTCACGCCGGAACCCGCCCGCTAGGCGGCTGGGATCTTCCGGTACCAGACCAGCTGTTCGCTGGTGGCCAGCAGCTTGCCGTCCCGCCGCCAGTAGTTGGAGCGCTCGTCCGAGGCGCCGCCGCCGCCGACCCGCCCCTCGTATTCCACCAGCAGCCAGTCGCGCCCGGCCTCGGCCACCTCAGCGGCGGTGGCGTGCAGGTAAACGGTGAGCGACAGGGTCGTGGTCATCACCGTGTGACCCAGGGCGTAGAAGGCTCGCGGCGGCGAATTGTCCGTGAGCATGCCCAGGGTCGGGTGGTCCCATGGCCGCAACCTCGGCCGCACCCAGGCGGTGGAGTAGGAACTCTCCCGGGGCTGGATCGGGAAGCTTTCCTCCGTGCGCCGCTCGAAGGCCCGGGCCCCGAAATGCAGCGCCCCGCCCGGGCTTACGGGCGACGGCAGGCTCTCAGGGTCGGGCGCCTGCGGCATCTTCGCGAAGGCGAAGGGCGGGGTCTGCGGACGCCTGGCCATGGTGACGATGGCCTGGACGCTCACCCCCTCGGCCCCGGCCGGCCGCAGGTCCACCTCCCATACGCCGATGGAGCCGCCCTGCCGCAGCCGGCGGGTGCGGATTTCGATTTCGCCCGCGGTCAGGGCCGCCACATAGGTCAGCGAAATGGACAGCGGCTCGCCCACCGCCTCGGGCTCGCGCCCCACCACGGTCAGGGCGAGGCCGATGGGATAGCCGCCCCACAGCGGCCCATTGGGATTCTTCCACTCGGGTCCCGCTACGCTCGTCCACCGGCCGGGGGCTACGGCGGTCAGGTGAAAGATCTCGGCTTCCGTCACGCTCATGCCGCGCCTCTAGACAGGGCGCCGCCACGTCAGGAAAGGGCCGACAAAGGGCCGGAGCGGGTCACGCTCCGGCCCGCCGGGATCACGCTCGCCCGCCGGTCAGGCGAAAAGGAAGTCGCTCTCCGAGAGCCACCGCGTGTTGCCGATGATGATCATCAGGTCGTCCGGCCCCTCAAGGTCGACGGTGATGGTAGTGGCGTCCCAGCTTACGTCGGCGAAGGTCACACCCTCAAGCCCGGAGAGGTCGATCTTCTCGCCCTTCTGGTAGTCGGCGATGGTGTCGGTCCCGGGATCGGTGAAGACAAAGATATCGGAGCTTGTCCCGCCGATCAGCACGTCGTCGCCCGGCCCGCCGTTCAGGGTGTCGTCCCCCTCGCCGCCGCGCAGGTCGTCCTTGCCGCTGTCGCCGCGCAGCTGGTCGTCGCCGCCCCGGCCCAGCAGGGTGTCGTCGCCACTGTTGCCCTTCAGCACATTGTCCGCTTCGTTGCCCATCAGGGCATCGTCGCCCGAACCGCCGGTGGCGTTTTCGATCACCACGCCATTGGCGATGGTGTAGCCGCCGAACACCCCGCCGATGAACGAGACCACCCCGCCGCCCGTGGGGGTGTAGTCGAGGGTCGCCGCCAGCAGGTCGATATGGGCATCCTTGCCCCCGCTGTAGGCGATGGTGTCGGTCCCGCCCGTGCCCAGATCGTCTGGTAATAGGCGAAGCGCTGGATGGCCTGCAGCTCATAGACGGTGTCGCCCTCGTTGTGCGCATGGACACCGTAACGCGCCTGCAGCACGGCGATGTCGAAGGCGCCCAGCGTCCCGGACCAGCCTGAGCCCAGAGTCTTGCGCGAGAACTCTAGCGCCCCGTCCGGATGGGTCTGCCAGCCGTCGTTGTACGACATGACGGTGTAGACGCCCTGGTTCAGGTCATAGATGCCAAGCGAGCTGGAGTCCGTGACCCCCAGGAGGATTTCAGAGCCGCCGCCGCTGTCGTGCGGATGGGCGACGCCGTGGGCGTGGCCGAACTCGTGCAGGATCACCCCGTAAGAAAAGCCGCCGGGCTGCAGGCTGGCGGGAGATGTGAAACCGCCGCTCACCAGGTTGAAAGCGCCCAGGCCCTGCAGATCCCCATAGGCCGGGTCCTGCGGATAGAACCGCGCTCCGTAAACGTTGTTGACGGTGGTGATTAGCCGGAACGTCGCTTGCTCCACGTCCATGGTGCGGGCGTAGGTGATCCCCGTGATGGGGGTGTATTCCTGCAGGGCGCGCATCACCCCCTGGATCTGGAAATCCTCCCAGCCGTAAGTCGCGATGGGCGTGACGCCGTCGGCCTCGGTATCCCCAAAACCGCCGTCCTCCACGGTCGCGAAATAGACATAGGCCGTCGGGACGCCGTTTACGTCCACCGTGGGAATGTTGCCGGCGGTGTCCCAGTTGAGGGATTCCAGCGGATCAAAGTCCGTGGAGGCGGCGGCCTGGATGTCCAGCGTGTAGCCGCCGGTCATGCCCGGCTCATAGCCCTCGATCCGCAGGTAGTAGGTTCCGTCCGCCTCGGGCATGAAGCCCAGGCCGGTTTCGTAGTTCACCGCCGCGGCGATCTGCTGGCCGTCGGCATTGTAGAGCCGCAGGATGCCGATGTTTTCGCCGGGCAGGTTGCCGGGATACTCCCCGCTGCCCGCAATGCCGCCGGCGTAGGTGAAGGTGTAGAACTGCCCGGCCGTCAGCCCCATCCGGTACATGTCCCGGTCGCCCGGCGCATCCAGATGGCCGTAGGTCGTTCCCTCTATGGCGACGAAGGCCCCTTCGAAGGTTGCGGGCGCGTCGAGAGCCGGGTTCGCGGTCCAGATGTCCAGGGTGAAGCCGCCCGCGTCACGGTAGTTGGGATAGCCGGGGGCGCCTGGGTCCACGTGGTACCAGGAACTGGCCGCCACAAGATAGCCGGCGGTGACGGTCGGCGTGAACGTCAGCATGGCCGTCCGCCCAAACCCGCCATCGTCGTCGAAGTCGATGATGTTGAGATTGGCGTCGGTCAGCAGCAGAAACGGATCTTCCATGCCGTCGACCGCGGCCGGCCGCTGGGCAAATGTGTAGGTCACCCCCGCCTGCAGGGTGATGGGTAGGAAGCTGTAAGCCTCGGTTGCAAAGGCGCCGACGGCGCGAAGCGGAACCTGACCATCGTCGATCGGAAAGCTGCTGTCGATCGGCCCATAGCCGCTCAAGCTTGGCTGCGGCGACGAAGATGTTGCACCGCCACCGGTCGTAGGCCGAAAATCATCCATAACGGCAGAACGCATGATATCACCCGCAAACATGTTTATGCCGGTCACGGCATTGCCATTATTGGATAGCGAACATCTTTTTCCGGCGCCGACAAGTTCGCTTTTCAGAAATCGAAAGCCGATTATCTTTTGTTTTACTTATTCCATGAGCGCGCGTGAGATGATCCGGACTGCAGTTATCATCCTGCCCGTCGCGGGGTTCCTGATCGCCTGGGCGCAGCCGTCCGCCGGAGCGCAGGACACAACCTTAGATAGCAGCCGATCGAGGCCGCACGCCGATGACAAGACCGTGAAACCGGGGTCGAAAGATGCGCCCCGCAGGTTTGAGAGCCTCGAAGCCTACCTGGCCTGGCTGGAGCAGCGGGCCCAGTTGGGCGGAACCTGGTACCGCGAGGTCCGCCCGGGTCTCTACGAGCGCCAGGACGGCGGCCTGCGGCTGCCCGATGGGGACCGCCAGGCCCGATACTACACCCGTGAGGAACTCGCAGACCGCTTCGGCTTCAGCCGCTAGCCCGGCGCGGCCTTTCCCCGGGCCTTTCGGCGCCCTAAGCATCTCTGGCCGATGCCTGACGTCTCCCCCCTCGCCGTCGCCGAGAGCCTCCTCGCCTTCTGGGCCGAGGCCGGGGTCGACGCCGTGCTGCTGGACGAACCCATCGACCGCATCGAGGCCGGCAAGATCCTGCCGCCCCGTCCGGCGCCCTCCCCGGTCGCGCTGGCCCTCGCCCCGCGCCCGGGACCGCAGGCGGGCCCTGCCGCGCCCGACGTCTCCGCCGCCATCGCCCAGGCCCAGGCCCTCGCCGCCCAGGCTCAGGACATGGAGGCCCTCGCCGTCGCCATCGCCGGCTTCGAGGGCTGCGGCCTGCGCTTCGAGGGCGCCGCCACCAAGGCGGTCTGCTGGCGCGGAGCCCTGGACGCTCCGGTAATGGTCATCGGCGAAGGTCCGGGAGCCGACGAGGACCGCCAGGGCCAGCCCTTCGTCGGCCGGGCCGGCAAGCTGCTGGACAAGATGCTGGATGCGGCCAGCCTTTCGGGTCGCGTGCTGATCACCAACACCGTCTTCTGGCGCCCGCCCGGCAACCGCACGCCGGCGCCCCACGAACAGGCAATCTGCGCGCCGTTCGTGGAGCGGGCTATCGCTCTCGTCCGCCCCCGGATGCTGCTCCTGGCGGGCGGCGCGTCGGCCAAGAGCCTGCTGAAGCGCGAGGAGGGCATCCTTTCCCTGCGCGGGCGCTGGTTCGAATGGCGCTCGTCGGACGGCGCCCTGGAGCTGCCGGCCATGCCGACCCTCCACCCGGCGTTCCTGCTGCGACAACCCGGCGCCAAGAAGCGGGCATGGAGCGACCTTCTGACCTTTACGGAACGGCTTGATCGGCCAGAGCGCCCTGCTTAGCCTTGCCGCTTCGTTTTCGGGAAAAAGGGGTTCGCGCTGAAGGCGCAGCGGCGTCCGGCGCGGATTGGGTCGCATGACGCTCGTCCAGCGCCTGTGCGTCGGGGTCGCCGCCCTGACCCTCGCCTCGGCCGCCGGCCAGGCGTCCGCCGAAACGCCCCGCGCCCTCTCCGATCGGGACGCCAGCGCCTATCGCGCAGCCTTCGCCGCCGCCGATCAAGGCGACTTCGTGGGCGCGCAGCTCGAGCTCGCCGAGGTCAAGGATTCGTCCCTCCTCGGCTACCTCGCCTTCCGCCAGCTGATGCACCCGACCGCCCACAAGGCGACCTTCGAGGAGCTGGCCGGCTGGCTGGGCCGCTTCCGCGACCTGCCTCTCGCGGATCGAGTCTTCTCCCTGGCCAAGCAGCGCAAGCCGGCCGAGGCGACCCTGCTGCCCCCGCCGGCCGTGGCCGGGATCGACAGCACCCGGAGCGAGGCCACCTTCGCCGCTCGTGACGCTTACTATTCCGGCGACGTGCGCCGGGCCCACGCCCTGGCGGTGGAATGCGCCGATCGCTGGATCGCCGGCCTCTCCGCCTATCGCCTGCGCGACTACGCCACCGCCCAGGACTATTTCGCCCAGGTGGCGGGCGATCCCGACGAGGACGTGTGGCAGCGCTCGGCCGCCGCCTACTGGGCCTATCGGTCAGCGCGCACCGGCGGCGACCGGGCCATCGCCCGGGTGTTCCTGCGCCAGGCAGCCGCGGCGCCGCAGACCTTCTACGGCATGATCGCCGCCCGCGAACTCCAGCTCGCCCAGGCCGAGACCAGCGACATCGTCCCGGCCAGCTACCGCCCTTCGCCCCCACCGGCCGCCCCACGCGCTCGCGGCAAGGGCGCCGACGCCGAGCTGCGGCGCTTCATGGAGGAGCAGCCCCGCGCCCATCGCGCCGCGGCCCTCGTCCAGATCGGGCGTATGGAAGAGGCCCGACAGGAGCTGCGCGTGGGCCTCGCCCTGGCCCGGACCCCGGTGGAGCGCGACACCTGGAAGGCCTTGATGGCCGAGATCACGCCCGGCTCGGGCGAGACCGTCGGCCCGTCTTACTTCACCCTCGGCGACTATCCGGTTCCGGAGCTTGAGCCCCGGAACGGCTTCACCGTCGACAAGGCCCTCGTCTATGCCATCGTCCGCCAGGAAAGCCGCTTCAACCCCCGGGCCATATCGCCCGTAGGGGCCGTGGGCCTGATGCAGGTGATGCCGGCCTCAGCGGCCCTGGCTACCGGCGATACGAAGCTGCGCAACAACTACAAGGCCCTGCTGGATCCGGCCGTGAACCTCGACGTCGGCCAAGCCTACATCAACTGGCTGACCGAGCGTGGCGTCGGCTACGACCTGTTCCGCATCGTCGCCGCCTACAACGGCGGCCCTGGCGCGGTGCTGAAGACCCTGCGCCATGTGGGCGAGGACGATCCGCTGATGCTGATCGAGTCCCTGCCCGCCCTCGAGACCCGCGACTACGTCGAGAAGGTCGTGGCCGGCTACTGGGCCTACAAGCGCGCCTTCGGCGAGGAAGTCCGCTCGCTCGACGCCCTGATTGCAGGCGCCCGCACCATCGACCTGCGCCTCGACCTACCCGAGACGCCGGGGCCGCAGCCCCAGCTCGCGGCGGAGTCGCTTCAGGTCGGGATCATCCAGACGAACGACGCGACCGCGCTCGACTAGGACGCCGTAGGGCTTTCGTCCGAACAGCCCGCTCTCGCCCAGGCCCTCGATCATCGCCGCGCCGCCGCCATTGGCCAGGTGCGTCGAAAGCGCCTCCACCCAGCCGTCCTTCAGGCGAAAGTCGGCCTCCGCCGCCAGCACCAGCTCGGACCTGGCCCAGGCCAGGGCCTGCTCGATGCTGTCAGCCGCCTCAGCCCCCATCTCCTCACACAGGGCGTCCACCACCTCGGAGTGCGGCGCCACCAGGAAGACCTCCTTCACTAGGCCCTCAACGGCCCCCGTGGTGAGCTGGCCCAGGAGCCCGGGGAGCTTCCCGGCCGAAGTCCGGGCGTCGACGATCACCGTAAGCATGGCCGGACAAGCGCTGGCGTCGACGCAGGCGTCAATATGGTTCTTGTTTTGTTCTTGACGCGACGCTAGCTTTGACAGGTGAGCACCTTCCCCCAGCAACTGCGCGGGCGCGGCGCCCGCTCCAACGCCTCCGGCCGTTACGAGGAGCAGGTTCGCGAGGCGTTCGACGACGGCTGGACGTCGGACGACGAACAAGTCCCGCCGCTCCGGACCACCGTCGCGCCTGAAAAGGCCCGGGTCATCATCACCCGCAACGACAGCCCCGACGTGGGCTTCTCGGCCTCCATCAACCCCTATCGGGGCTGCGAGCACGGCTGCATCTACTGCTACGCCCGTCCTGCCCATGCCTACATGGGCCTCTCTCCGGGCCTCGACTTCGAATCCCGGCTGTTCTTCAAGCCCGAGGCGGCCCGCCTGCTGGAGGCTGAACTTTCGCGCCCCGGCTACCGGCCCGAGCTGATCCACATCGGCGGCAACACCGATCCCTATCAGCCCCAGGAACGAATTCTGCGAGTCACCCGCGCCGTGATCGAGGTGCTGGTCCGCTTCCGCCACCCCTTCTCGATCATCACCAAGTCGGCCCTGATCGTCCGCGACCTCGACCTGCTGGCCGAGGCGGCCAGGCTCAACCTGGTCCGCGCCGCCATCTCGGTGACCACCCTCGACCGGCGGCTGGCCCGTTCCATGGAGCCCAGGGCGGCGACCCCGGAGAAGCGCATGGACGCCATCCGCCGGCTCACCGGCGCGGGGGTGCCGGTCACCGTCATGTTCGCCCCCTGCATCCCCGGCCTCAACGACCACGAGATGGAGCAGGTGCTTGAACGGGCCGCCGCCGCAGGCGCCAGCGGTGCTGGCTATGTCGCCCTGCGCCTGCCGCTAGAGATCAAGGACCTCTTCCGGGAATGGCTGGAGACCGACCATCCGAACCGGGCCCGGCGGGTGATGTCGCTCGTCCGGCAGATGCGCCGCGGCAAGGACTACGACGCCCAGTGGGGCAGCCGCATGAAGGGGGAAGGCCCCATCGCCGAACTCATGGCCAAGCGCTTCGCGGCGGCCAAGGCGCGCTACGGCCTGGAGGCCCGCTGGGGCGCTCTCGACATGACGCTCTTCCGCGTGCCGCCCCGCCCGGGCGACCAGATCGACCTCTTCCGACCCTAGGCGGGCTCGCCGGCCAAGGCCTTCGTCGCCTCGGCGGCGATCTCGAACGAACGGACCCGGGCGGCGTGGTCGTAGATCTGGGCGGTGACAATCACTTCATCGGGACGATAGGTCTCCACGAACGCCCGCAGGCCCTCGCGCACCGTCTCCGGGCCGCCGACCACCGCCTTGGCCAGGGCGCCCTGCTCGCCCGGCGAGAGGCCGGCGGCGGCCAGCCGCTCGTCCATGTCATCCACCGGCGGCGGCAGGGGCGACGGCCGGCCGGTCCGCAGGTTCAGGAAAGCCTGCTGCAGCGAGGTGAACAGACGGCGGGCCTCCGCGTCGGTCTCGGCCGCCACCACATTCAGGCCCAGCATCAGGTAGGGCTCCGCCTGCCGCGGCGAGGGCCGGAACTTCGACCGGTAGATTTCGATGGCCTGTTCCATCTGGGCGGGCGCGAAGTGCGAGGCGAAGGCGTAGGGCAGTCCCAGCAGGGCCGCCAGTTCCGCCCCGAAGGTGCTTGAGCCCAGCATCCAGATCGGGACGTCCAACCCCGCCCCCGGCACGGCCCGGACCAGCTGGTTCGGCTGGGCGGGTTCGAAATAGGCCATCAGCTCGACCACGTCCTGGGGGAAGCGGTCCACGTCGCCCACCAGAGTCCGGCGCAGGGCCCGGGCGGTCATCTGGTCGGTCCCTGGTGCGCGTCCGACGCCCAGGTCGATCCGTCCGGGGAACAGGCTGGCCAGGGTGCCGAACTGCTCGGCGATCACCAGGGGTGCGTGGTTGGGCAGCATGATCCCGCCAGCGCCGACCCGGATGGTGCTGGTGCCGGCCGCCACATGGCCGATGACCACCGCCGTCGCCGCCGAGGCCACGCCGGGCATGTTGTGGTGCTCGGCCAGCCAGAAGCGCCGATAGCCCAGCCGCTCGGCATGGCGAGCGAGGTCCAGGCTGTTGCGGAACGACTGGGCGGCGTCCGAGCCTTCCAGAATGGGCGAGAGGTCGAGGACCGAGAGTGCAACCATGCGGCCAATATGGGGCCCGCTCAGCGCTGGAACACCCCCACCAATTCTACGTGCGGGGACCAGAGGAACTGATCCACCGGCAGGACCCGGTCCAGACGGAAACCCGCGTCGATCAGCATACGGGCGTCCCGGGCGAAGGTGGCCGGATTGCAGGAGACGCCGATCACCCGCGCCACCCCTGAGCGGGCAAGCTCCGCCGTCTGCTCGGCGGCCCCGGCGCGCGGCGGGTCGAAGACGGCCACGTCGGTCTTCTTCAGCTCCTCGGCCAGCACCGGCCGGCGCACCAGGTCCCGCGCCTCGGCGGTGACCGCCTTCAGGCCCGGCGCGCTGGCCAGGGCGGCGCTCAGGGCCCGTACCGCCTCCGGGGCGAAGTCCGCGGCATGCACCGGGGCGATTTCCGCCAAGCGGAAGGTGAAGGTGCCAACACCACAGTAAAGGTCGGCGATCCGGCTCGCCCCCTCCGCCGCAGCCGTCACGAAGGCGGTCATCGCCGCCTCCGCGCCGCGCGTGGCCTGCAGGAAAGCGCCCGGCGGCAGGGCCACGGTGGCAGGGCCCAGGCGGACCAGGGCGCTTCGGGCCTGATAGGCGACCTCGCCGGCCAGGGTCACCCGGGCGAAGTCGGCCTCGGCCGCCCGCTCCGCCAGCTGCATTCGGGCGTCTGCGGACAGGCCCCCGCTCTTCGCCTCGACCCCGGTGATCTCGATGTCGAGGCCGCTGTCGGTGAGGGTCACGTGCAGCGAGGGCGCCGATTTGGGATGCTCGAACAGCGGCGCGCCCAGCCGCTTCAGGGCCGGGATCGCCGCCTGGATCGCCGGGTCCGAGATCGGGCAGACGCCGATGTCCACCAGGTCCCAGGACTTGCGCGCCTTGTATCCCAGCCGGGCCGCCTCGCGCCCGCCCCGCCGCGCATGCATCGTCACTCGCCGGCGGGTGCCCGGCTCGGCGGCGTAGGCCGGAAGGATCTCAGTCTCGATGTGCTGGCGCGCCAGGGTCCCGGCCAGCCGCGCGACCTTCCAGGCCAGATAGGCCCCGTGGTCCCAGTGCTGCAGAGCGCAGCCGCCGCAGGTTCCGAAGTGGGGGCACGGCGGCTCGACCCGCTCCGGGCTCGGCGCCAGCACCTCCACGAGTTCTCGCCGCTCACCCTCGCCCCGCGCCTGCACCCGCTCACCCGGTAGGGTGAATGGCACGAACACCGGCCCGGCCGCTTGGCCGTCCCCCTCGCCGCCCATGGCCTCAATGTCGAGTTCGACAATGCGGCTCGACGAAACTTTCGGATCAGGTCGGCGGCGGCGCGGCATCATGCGCCTGCCTAAGCCCCCGCCACGCTTAAGCCAAGATGAACGAACATGAACGACATTCTCAACGTCCGTTCAGCTTGTGTAGCGCAGCTTCGCTTCCAACATGGCCCTCAAGGCCTGCGCAAGATTCGAGAGGGGTTTTCCGAATGTCCAAGCGTGTCACCATCGCCAAGGCGGGCCTCATCGCCGCCGCCGGCCTCATGGCCCTCAGCACCACCGCCGCCCAGGCGCAGCCCTACGGCTACAACGGCATGGGCTCTGGCGGCTACGCCTACGACCCCTGCAAGCGTGAGAAGACCACCCGCGGCACCGTCGGCGCGCTCATCGGCGGGACCATCGGCGCGGTGATCGGCTCCAATGCGGCGGCCCGCAACGCCCGGACAGAAGGCTCGCTCCTGGGCGGCGCGCTCGGCGCGGCGGTCGGCGCCGGCGTCGGCAATTCCAGCGCGGCCTGCACCTCCGGCCAGTATGTTCCGCCGCCTCCGCCGCCCCCGCCGGTCGAGACCAGCTACTATGGTCCCCGCGGCCCTCAGCATGACCGCGACGATTACGCTCCGGCCCGGGACGACTACGCCTACGACCGCCGTGGCGACCGCTATCGCGTGACCGGCGACGCCCCGGAAGCCGATGGCTGCACCCTCGCCGAGAGCCCGATCTACATGCCTGACGGCCGCACCCAGACGCGCTTCGTGCGGGTCTGCCGCGACAGCTCGGGACGCTACGCCGTCGTCGACTAACCCTTCCGCTCCCTAAGCATCTGTCTAGTGGCCGCCCGTCCCTATGCGGGCGGCCCTTTTTTTGCCCACAGCAGAAACTCCCAGTTGCCATCGCCGCCGGCCACGGGGCTGTCAGCCGTGGCCTGCACCGGCCACCCCGCCCCCTCCAGGAACGCCTTGACACCCTCCAAGGCATCGATGCGCGCCTGAGGATCGCTGACCACCCCTCCCTTGCCGACCCGATCCGGTCCCACCTCGAACTGGGGCTTTACGAGGGCAATGAGATCCGCGTCGTCCGCCGCCAAACCCAGAGCCGCCGGCAAGGCCTTCGCCAGGCCGATGAAGCTCACGTCGCTGACGATCAACTGGGGCGGCTCGGGCGCCAGCGCAGGGGTGAGGTCGCGGGCATCCGTGGCCTCGAGGCTGACCACACGCTCCTCCTCGCGCAGCCGCGGATGCAGCTGCCCGCGGCCGACATCCACGGCGTAGACCCGGGCGGCGCCTCGCCTAAGGCAGACCTCGGTAAAACCGCCTGTCGACGCCCCCACGTCGAGGACGATGCGCCCCGCCACCTCCACCGGCCACATTTCCAGGGCGTGCACGAGCTTCAGGGCGCCGCGGCCCACCCAGGGGTGCGCCGCACGGGCCTCGATCGCCGCCGCCTCGTCCAGCAGTTCGGACGCCTTTCCAACCGGACGTCCGTCAGCCGTCACCCCGCCCGCCTCGATCGCCGCACGCGCCTTTGCGCGGCTCTCGAAGAGACCGCGCTCAACCAGCAGGACGTCGGCGCGTTTCCTCAGGCTGCAGCCTCGTCGGCGAACAGCTTCTTCAGCTCGTTCTTGAGGATCTTGCCGTTCGGATTACGCGGCAGGGTCTCGGGCCAGAACTTCACCGCCACCGGCACCTTGAAGGCGGCCAGCCGCTCGGCCACGTGGGCGCGCAGCTCGTCCTCGGTGGCGTGAGCCCCGGGCTTGAGCGTCACCACCGCCGCCGGCTCCTCGCCAAGGGTCCTATGCGGCACGCCGATGACGGCGGCGTCCATCACCGCCGGGTGGTCGTAGAGGACGTTCTCCACCTCGACGCAGTAGATGTTCTCACCGCCCCGGATGAGCATGTCCTTGGCGCGGTCGATGATGTAGCAGAAGCCCTCCTCGTCCATCCGCGCCAGGTCGCCGGTGCGCACCCAGCCGTCGACGAAGGTCGTCGCCGTGGCTTCGGGCTTGTTCCAGTAGAGCCTGCAGTTCATGGGCCCGAACGACCAGAGCTCGCCCACCTGGCCCGGCGGGAGCACCGTCTTTCCGTCGTTCGGATCGCGAATCTGGATCTCGGCCACCGCCGCAGCCACGCCGCAACTGTCAGGCCGGTTGATGTAGTCCTCGCCCGAGTTGGACGTCACGGTGGCGCACGTCTCGGTCATGCCCCAGCCTTGGCCGGGCTGCGACTTCGGGAACGTCTCGCGGAGCCGCCGCACCAGTTCCGGCGCCGACGGCGCGCCGCCGTAGGAGACGCTCTCCAGGGAGGACAGGTCGAAGTCCTTACGCGCCGGGTGTTCGATGAGCTGCCAGGCGATGGTCGGCACGCCGCCCGCCACCATGATCCGCTCGCGTTCGATAAGCTCGAAGGCGCGGATGACGTCCCACTTGTACATCATCACCAGCTTGCCGCCGGAGAACAGCGTGGGGTTCAGGACCGCGAAACAGCCGGTGACATGGAAGAACGGCACCGAGATCAGCGCCGAGCGCTGGGGCGCGTTGGGATCGGCCTCGGGCGGCGCCTCGCCGCGGCGCAGGAAACCCCGGGCGGTGGCGGCTGCGGCTGTCAGGATGTTGGTGTTGACGGCCCGCTGGGTGGCCAGAGCGCCCTTGGGACGGCCGGTGGTGCCCGAGGTGTAGAAGATGGTCGCGTCGTCATCCGGCGCGATGTCGACCGGCGGCAGCGGCTGATCAGGCAGGTTGGCCCAATCGTTGGGAGCGCCGAGCACGCCCTCAAGCTGGGTGACGTAGGGGTGCGCCACCTCTTCGTCGCCCAGACGGCTCACATAGACCCGGACGAGGTCGGGACAGTTGTCGAAATGCTCGCGGAGGCGCTCATAGCGCTCGGCGTCCATGACCGCGACCTTGGTCCCCGAATCGGTCAGGCCGTACTCCAGCTCCGGCCCGGTCCACCAGGCGTTCAGGGGCGTGACGATCGCGCCGATGGCTGCGCCGGCGTAGAAGGCGACCACCCACTCCGGCAGGTTGCGCATGATGACCGCAACCCGGTCGCCCTTGCCGACGCCCTGAGCCTGGAACTCCCGGGCCAGCGCCGAGACCGCCCGGTAGAAGGCTTCGAAGCTGACGCGCTCGTCCTCATAGACGAGGAAGATCTTCTCGCCGTGGGCGCGGCTGGCCTCCACCACGGACCTTAGCGACGGCGGCAGGTTCTTCCAGACCTTGGTCCGCACGCCCCGGATCTCGACCTCCTCGATCTCCAGCGCCGTTCCGGGCTGGGTAAGAAGGGCGTGGGCCTGCTGGATCGACATGGCGGGCCAGCCGGGCGGCAGGACGAACTCGGACATGCGGCGTTTCTCCTGGCGTGCGCAGGTCTCATCGCCTGCGCTTTCTCCAGGTGAACAACCATAACCCAGCGCCGGAGGCAAACCGGCGACAGCGTTACGCGACCGCGCCGAGCCGTGCGAGGGCGCCTTCCAGCTTGGCCCTTGCCGCTTCCGCCTCGGCGAGGCGCTCGCGGTTTTCTTCGACCACCTCTTCCGGAGCCCGAGCGACGAAGTCCGGATTGCCGAGCTTCTTCGCCGTCTTCTCGATCTCGGCGGTCAGACTGGCCACCTCCTTGGCGAGACGCGCGCGCTCGACGGCCAGGTCGATGAACTCGGCCACCGGCAGGGCAAGGGTTGCGCCGTCCACCACGTAGGGAATCGCCCCGTCGGGCGCGGCCTCCACGAAGCGGACCTCGGCCACCCGCAGAAGCTGTCCGATCAGCGGCCCAGCCGCTTCCAGCACCTTGCGCTGGGTTTCGCTCGCCTCAACGACGAGGAGCGGCGGACGCGCCGAAGGCGGCACGTTGAGCTCGGCCCGAACCGAACGCCCTTCGGAGATCGTCTTGATGATCAGGCCGATCTCGGCGTCGGCGGCGGCGTCGATCAGGCTCTCAGGCAGCTCCGGCCAGGAGGCGGTCATCAGGAAGCCCTTGTGGGTCCGAGGCGCGCCAAGGTCGGCGGTCTTTTCCCAGAGCTCCTCGGTGATGAACGGCATCACCGGGTGCAGCAGGGTCAGGATGACGTCCAGCACCCAGGCGGCGGTCGCACGGGTTTCGGCCTTGGCCGCCGCGTCCTCGCCGTTCAGCAGCGGCTTGGCCAGTTCCACGTACCAGTCGCAGAACTGGTTCCAGATAAAGCGATAGAGCGCCGCGGCGGCCTCGTCGAAGCCGCAATCCGCCAGCGCCTCGGTGACCGCACGGGCGGTCCGCACCGTCTCGCCGACCACCCAGCGGTTCAGGGGCGCCTTCACCTGGGCAGGATCGAAGCCCTCTGCGCGCGCACAGCCGTTCATCAGGCAGAAGCGGGTGGCGTTCCACAGCTTCGTGCCGAAATTGCGATACCCCTCAATGCGTTGCCGCGACAGCTTGATGTCCCGCGCCTGACCCGACATCGCCGTCAGAGTGAACCGCAGGGCGTCGGCGCCGAAGTCGTCGATCAGGTCCAGGGGGTCCATGACGTTGCCCTTGGACTTGGACATCTTCGCGCCGGAGGCGTCGCGAACCAGGGCGTTGATGAAGACCCGCTTGAACGGGATCTCGTCCATGAAGTGCAGGCCCTGCATCATCATCCGGGCGACCCAGAAGAAGATGATGTCAAAGCCGGTCACCAGGGTGTGCGTGGGGTAGAACCGGCGCAGATCCTCGGTCTGCTCCGGCCAGCCGAGGGTCGAGAAGGGCCAGAGCGCCGAGGAGAACCAGGTGTCGAGGACGTCCTCGTCCTGCTTCAGCTCCACGTCCTCGCCATAGGCTTCGCGAGCCTGCCGCCGAGCCTCTTCCTCGGTTTCCTCGACGAACACCTTTCCGTCGGGCCCGAACCAGGCTGGGATGCGGTGGCCCCACCACAGCTGGCGCGAAACGCACCACGGCTGGATGTTCCGCATCCATTCGAAATAGGTCTTCTCCCAGGCCTTGGGGACGAAGACGGTATCGCCCTCCTCCACCGCCTTGATGGCGGGCTTGGCGAGGACGTCGGCCGCGACGTACCACTGGTCGGTCAGGTAGGGCTCGACGACGACGCCCGAACGGTCGCCGTGCGGGACGACGTGGCGGGTTTTTTCGATGCCCCGCAGGAGGCCTAGCGCTTCGATGTCCGACACGATCTTTGACCGGGCCGCGAAGCGGTCGAGACCGCGGTACTCGGGGGGCGCGTTCTCGTTGATGCGCGCGAAGTCGTCGAAGACGTTGATCATCGGCAGGCTGTGGCGCTTGCCGACGGCGAAGTCGTTGAAATCGTGGGCCGGGGTGATCTTCACCGCGCCCGAGCCCTTCTCAGGATCCGGGTACTCGTCGGCGATGATCGGGATCAGCCGGTCGACGAGCGGCAGTCGGACAAACTTGCCGATCAGGTGCTGATAGCGCTCGTCGCTGGGGTGGACCGCCACGGCGGTGTCGCCGAGCATGGTCTCGGGGCGCGTGGTGGCCACCACAATCTCCCCAGAGCCGTCCTCCAGCGGATAGGCGAAGTGCCAGTAGTGGCCGTCGACCTCGCGCTGCTCGACCTCAAGGTCGGAAATCGCGGTCTGGAAGTGCGGATCCCAATTCACCAGCCGCTTGTCGCGGTAGATGAGGCCCTGCTTGTAGAGGGTGACGAACACCTTGCGGACGGCGGCGCTGAGGCCCTCGTCCAGGGTGAAGCGCTCGCGGCTCCAGTCGCAGCTCGCGCCCAGACGGCGAAGCTGGTTGACGATGGTCCCACCCGACTTGGCCTTCCATTCCCAGACCTTGGCCACGAAGGCCTCGCGGCCCAGTTCGCGCCGGCCCAGGTTGCCCTCCTGCGCCAACTGGCGCTCGACGACCATCTGGGTGGCGATGCCGGCGTGGTCGGTCCCAGGCAGCCAGAGGGCGGCCTTGCCCCGCATCCGCTCGAAGCGGATCAGCACGTCCTGCAGGGTGTTATTCAGCGCGTGGCCGATGTGCAGCGACCCCGTCACGTTCGGCGGCGGGATGACGATGGAGAACGGCTCGGCGTTCGGATCGTCGGTCGGCGCAAAGGCGCCCGAGGCCTCCCAGGCGGCGTAGAGGCGCGGTTCGACGGTCTTAGGATCGAAGGTCTTTTCAAGCATGGCGATGTCCGGAGCGGTCCATACACACCCGCTCACCCCGGCGAAAGCCGGGAGACTGGATGAACGTCAAAGAGCGCCCGGCCAGCCCGGGCGCCCGTGAATGCTGCGAAGCCTCCGGCGGGGCCGGAAAGCGCGTCGCGTGGAAGGGTCAGCCTACTCGGCCGCGGGCGATGCGGGCGACTTCGGCCTCGACAGCCTCCTGCACGATGCGCGGCAGATTGTCGTCCAGCCACTGCTGCAGGAGCGGCTTCAGCAGTTCGCGGACCACGTCCTCAAGAGTGCGATCCTCGCGCGGCATGGCGATGGCGGCCGACAGCTGGCCGAAGGCCGAGGCCGCGGCGCTGGCGGCTCGCTCGCTGACCAGAGGCGCAATGGCGGCAGCAGCGGCAGCAGCCGGAGCGACAGGAGCCGGCGGCGGCTCGGTGGGCGCAAGCACATCGAGGTCGCCGACCGTTTCCACCTTCTGGGTCAGTTCCAGGGGCTCGTCCTCTTCCGGCAGCGACGCAGGCTGGAAAGCCGGCTCGGGCGCAGGCGCAATCACGGGCTCAGGGGCCGGCGGCGGCGCTTCGGCAAGGACAGGTTCCGGCGCAGGCTCGGGCGCGGGCGGCGGGGCCGTCTCGGCCGGAGCCTCGTCCTCCGAGATGATACGGCGGATGGAGGCGAGGATTTCCTCCATCGTGGGTTCCTGGGACGTCTGCTCGGACATGGACCTGCCGCCAATGAGGAATCTCAGATCGCGAGCCTAAGCGTACCTCGCCGATCCTGCAATTTCCGCTCGCGGGCCAACCGGCGGCTCCCTGGGGAAACCGCCGGGAACGGCGGATGATCAGCGCGGCTCGGCGGCGGGGGCCGCCTCGAGGCCGGGACCGATCGGCGCTTCCACCGGCTTGGCCTCCGGGCTCGGCGCCGGCCAGGGGGTGAGGAAATGATCGATGATACCGATCGGCTCTTCCCACGGCACCCAGCCCCAGGTGATGCGCAGCTTCCGGAAGTTCCGGCTCGGATCGTACAGCGGCGCCGAGGGCGTCAGATTCTTGGCTTCCAGCCGGCCCATCTGCGAGAGCACGGTGGCCGAGGCCACGAATTCGTCCCGGCGGGCGGTGACCTGGTTCAGCTCGGCCTGGCGCAGCTCCTGCTCGGCGTTCAGCACGTCGATGGTGGTGCGCAGCCCCACCTGCTGCTCCTGGCGCGTGCCTTCGGCGGCGATGCGGGCCGCCTTCACCTGCTCTTCGCTGGAGGCGATGTTGGCGCGGGCGGCGATCAGCTGGCTCCAGGCCGCAGTGATCCCCTGCAGCACGTCGCGACGGACGATCTCGGTGCTCAGCCGGTCATAATTGTTGCGCTCCACCGCCTGACGGACGCGCGAGGAGATCAGGCCGCCGGAGAACAGCGGAACGGTGACGTTCACGCTGGCGGTGGACTCCCGGTTGAAGAGGCCCCGTTCGAAGGGATCGTTCGGCGGCTCGGGCACGGCCGGGCCGTTGAAGCTCATGGTCGCCTGGGCGGTGACGTTCGGCAGCCGCTCGGCGCGGGCGCCGGCCACCCGGGCGCGGCTGGCCTGCTCGGTGAACTGCTGGGCCCGGAGCTGCGGATTGTTCTCCTCGGCCACGGCGAAGGCCTGGTCGGGATCGCTGGGCAGCAGGTAGGCCAGGGACGGCTCGGGCGCGAGTTCACCCGGGTTCTGCCCGACGATCTCGCCATAGTTGGCGCGGCTGATGGCCAGCTGGGCCTCCGCCTGCTGAAGCAGGGCCTGAGCCTGGGCCAGCCGGGCCTGCGACTGGGCGACGTCGGTGCGGGTCACCTCGCCCACATCGAAGCGCGCCTGGGATTCCTCAAGCTGCCGGGTCAGAACCTTGACGTTCTCCTGCCGGATGGCGAGGGCCGCCTGGTCGCGACGGACGTCGGCGTACGCCTGCAGCACCTGACCGAGGATCTGGGCCTCGATGCGGCGCAGGTTCTCACGCCCCGCGAGGACCTCAGCATGGGCGGCTGAAACGCTGGCGGCGACGCGACCGCCGGTCCACAGCGGCTGCGAGAAGGTCACCGCCGCCCGGGCGCTGTTGCTTTCCTGGATGGTGTCGCGAAGCACCGGGTTGATGATCGCCCGGGGAGACCGATCCTCGGCCCAGCCCGCGCCGGCGCTGAGGGACAGGGTCGGACGCCAGCCCGTGCGCGCCTGGACGTAGCTTTCGTCGAGGGCCCGCTGCGCCGCCCGCTGCGCCTGCAGGGTCGGGTTGTTCTCGTAGGCCATCGCGATGGCTTCGGCCAGGGTCTCGGCCGAGGCGGGATTCGCGACGACCGCGCAGCCCAGCCCCGCACTGAAGATCGCAGCCAGCAGCCGGCCGCGGGCAGTCATCGACATTCGAAATCCCCGATCGTGCGAGAGACGCTTCGCCCTATATGCTGTCGTGTGCCGCGCGGACCAAGCGGCGTCACCTTAAGCTTTTTTCACCCCCTACCGTTTCTGAGCGGTTTCAAGGGTGTTGCAAGGCGTGGCCTTTAGAAGGCGAAGCCGCGCTCCGCTTCGAAGCCAGCTAGCACCGGCGGGGTGGCGTCGAACAGTTCGCGGCGGCCCACGCCATCCTCGGCGCGCAGATAGAGCACGGCCTTGCCCACCGGGCCGTCCCGCTCGATCACCGCCAGGCGGCCGTTCATCGCCAGGGCGTCGATCCAGGCCTGAGGCGCACGGGCGACGGCGCCTTCGCAGATGATGAGATCGAATTCGCCAGCCGGCGGCTGCTTCAGATTTTCATCGAGGCGGACGACCTCAAGCCCCAGAATTTCCAGCACGGCCCCGGCATAGGGCGCGGCGATGGCCAGGGCGCGTTCACCGGGCATCGGCCGGGCTTCCTGCAGGAGCTTGGCCACGTCGCGCGGCTTCAGGAGCCAGCGCCCCGGGGCGTATTCCACGTCCAGATCGGCGTAAGCCAAATAGGCTTTGCCCTCGGGCACGAAGCGCTCGCGCGGCAGTTCCCGCATGGCGTCGTGCAGGCGCACGTCGGTCACGTCCTGCGTACGCACCTGGCTTTCCACCATGTTCAGGCGGGCGGCGGCGAAGTCGGCCATCGAATCCCTCGGATACGCGAGAAGGTAAGCGTCTAGGCCGCGGCTTATAGGCTTCAGCCTGCGAAACGCAATTGCGGCGCCTCACGGACGTTGCTCCGGAGAAAACCTTCTGGTAGCCCTCGCGCCCTCCACACGAGCCCGGCGCCTGTTCGCCGCGCTCTCCGGCGGCCTGATGGCGGAGTGGTGACGCAGCGGACTGCAAATCCGCGAACCCGGGTTCGATTCCCGGTCAGGCCTCCAACTTCTTCCGGCACGCACCTTGGTTGTGGCCCGCGGAGAAGCAGGCCGTCACTCGCTGTCGCTCTTGCCTCTGGCGCCGCTCAGACTGTTGTGGCCGAGCCTTCCCGGCCCTGCGGGAGAACGATAGGCTGGCGCCATGGTGACGCTGCTCGAAGCCTTTTACCTCTACCTCGAAGCTGGGCGGGCAGAAGACGCCGACGCCATCGCCGAACGCGGCATGGCGGCAGAGCCGGAGAGCCAGCAGTGGCGATTCCGGGTCGCCCAGACGAGATTGGCCCTGGGCGACTACGAACGGGGCTGGCCGCTGTACGAGGCGCGGCGATGGGCCTTCGAGCCGATCAATGTCCCGCCCTTCAATTTCCCTGAATGGCGCGGCGAGCCGATCGAGAGGCTGCTGGTCTGGTACGAGCAGGGATTCGGCGACCAGATCATGTTCGCGCGATGGATTCCGGTGCTGGAAGCACGCGGGATCGCCGTGCGCTTCGCCTGCCGTCCTCCGCTGGCCCGCCTGTTCCGCGCGGCAGGCCTGGACGCCTATCCCATTCCGGGCGCGAGCCAGATTCCCGCGTGTGACGCCTGGTGTCTCGTCGGGTCCCTGCCGATGATTCTGGGCGGGCTGCCCCCGCCCATCCCGCTGGCCGGCGGCGAGGGGCGGGGCGTCGGCTTTGTCGGCGCAGGACGACCGACCCACCCGAATGACGCGAACCGTTCGATGCCGCCGGACATCATCGAGGAGATGCGGGCGCATACCGTCAGCCTTGCGCCGGAAGATACGGGGGCGGAGGACTTCGAGGCGACCCGGCGCATCATCGCGGGCCTGGAGCGGGTGGTGACCGTCGATACCGCGATGGCTCACCTGGCGGGGTCCATGGGAAAGCCGACAACCGTGATCGTGCCCAAAATCCGCACGGACTGGCGCTGGGGTCGGCAGGGCGAGCGGACGCCCTGGTATCCGAGCATCCGCATCATCCGCCTTGCGTCGCAGGACGCGGACGGCTGGCGAGAGGCCCTCCGGCAGGCTCTCCCCGTAGCGGCCTAACCGCCAGGCTCCCTCCCCGCCCCTGGCGAGCCAAGGCCGCGCCGATCAGGCCGCCCGCAGGGCCGCCAGGTCGGCACCGGCGGGCGCCTGGAACACCCGCAGGCCGAACTCGGGCAGGATCGCGTAGAGGTGGTCGAAGATGTCGGCCTGGATGCCCTCGTATTCCGTCCAGACCGTGGTCGCTGTGAAGCAGTAAACCTCCATCGGCAGCCCCTCGGGGGTCGGCTGGAGCTGGCGGACCATCAGCGTCATGTCCTTGGCGATCCGCGGATGGGCCTGGAGATAGGCCTGCACATAGGCCCGGAAGGTGCCGAGGTTGGTCACCCGCCGGGTGTTCACTGGGTCGCGCCCCTGGGCCAGGAGCTCGGCGTTCCAGGCATCGATCTCGGCCTGTTTGCGATCAAGATAGGGATCGAGGAGCGCGAACCGCCGCAGGGCCTGACGCTCGGCGTCGGTGAGGAAGCGCACGCTGGTCTGGTCGATCATCAGGCTGCGCTTGATGCGTCGGCCGCCCGCCTGGCGCATGCCGCGCCAGTTCTTGAAGGAATCCGAGATCAGCCGCTGGGTCGGGATAGTGGTGATGGTCTTGTCCCAGTTCTGAACCTTCACCGTGTGCAGGGAGATGTCGATGACGTCGCCGTCGGCATTGAGCTGGGGCATCTCGATCCAGTCGCCCACCCGCAGCATGTCGTTCGAGGCCAGCTGCACCGACGCCACCAGGGACAGCAGGGTGTCCTTGAAGACCAGCATCAGCACCGCCGTCATCGCGCCGAGACCCGAGAGCAGCAGCAGCGGCGAACGTTCCATCAGCGCGGCGGCCATCAGCACCACGGCCGCGGCGTAGGCCAGGATCTTGACCACCTGCAGGTAGCCCTTGATGGGTCGGTTCGCGGCGGCCGGGCGGCGCTGGTAGATCTCGTTCAGCAGGTTCAGGGCCGCGCTTAGGGCCATGGCGCCCATCAGGATCACCGAGGCGCTGCAGACATTGCGGGCCACCGTCTCCACCGCCGGGGGCAGGTGCGGCACGAGCACGACCCCCTCGCTGACCACCACCGCCGGCAGGATGTTGGCCAGCCGCCGGGCGACCGGCAGGGCGTCCTCGCGGCTCACCTTCTGCGACAGGCCGTCCATGATGCGCGTCAGCACCCGCACGATCAGCGGCTTGAGCAGCATGTTGGCGGCGGTCGCGGCGGCCACCAGCAGGGCCAGGCCGATCAGGGTCTCAAGCCAGGGATAGGGCGCGACGACGGCGGTCAGGTCTTGGAAGGTCATGGCTCCGGAAGGTCGGCGCGGCCGTCCGGCCGCCAAGGGTCCGCGCAAGGCCTCTTCCGCGGCTCTGGCGCAGCGGTCAGGAAGCTCGGGCGGGATCGTATGGCCCGTCTTATGGCCCAGCCGGGGCGCGGAGGGCAAATCCGCCCGGCCGCCGCCTCAGGCCAGATGCGCCAGGGCGGCCTCCAGCAGGGGCCGCTGGCCCTTGTGCAGCTTCCGGCGGGCCACGGCGAGGTCGAACCAGGCGGCGCAGTCCACCTCGGGGAAGCTGGCCTGGCGGCCGGAGCGAGGCGGCCATTCCATCTCGAACAGGTTGCTGCGGATGGCCGAGACGTCCACGTCGGCCTCCACCAGGAACGCCCAGATCACCTTGCCGCCGGGCGTGCGCAGGGGCGGCAGGGCCACCGGCTGGCCCGCGATGGGCAGGCCCAGCTCTTCCTTGAACTCGCGCCGGGCGGCGGCCCAGCCCTCCTCGCCCGGCTCCACGAGGCCCTTGGGGATGGACCAGGCGGCCTCGTCCTTGCGGGCCCAGTAGGGGCCGCCGGGATGCACCAGCAGGACCTGCGGCCCCTCCGGACCACGGCGCCATGCGAGCACTCCGGCGCTGATCTCGGCCATCCGCCTCAGGTCCTAGGGTCGCGACCGGCCAAGAGTGGCCCGGGGCCGGGCGGGGTCACAACCTCTTTCAGCGGTCGCGCCAGATGGCCAGGGCGAGGCGCGGGCGGATCACGAACAGGCCCACGAGGATCGTCCGGGCGACGGCGCGGCGCAGGCGCACGACAAGGCGGCGGCGGGGGCGGAACTCGGTTTCGAACAACCGGGCGTAGTCGAGCGTGGCGGTCATGGTCGTGTCCTCAACTTGGAGAGCCACACCCTGGCCGGCAGGTCCGTCAGTTTCGGACGTGGGCCCGGAAGGCGGCCTCCAGTTCGCCGCGCATCATGTCCCTGAGCGCCTGGGGCTCGACGATCTCGACCTTGTCGCCCCAGGTGAAGAGGTGCCAGGCGAGTTCGCGCATGCCGCTCGCCCGGAAGCGGACGATGACGCTGCCGTCCGGCGTCTCCTCCAGGGTCTGGCGGGCGTGAAAGCGCCAGCCCAAGGCCTCCTCCCGCCCGGAGGGCAGGATGCGCAGGACCACGTCGTGGGTGTCGTCCTGATAGATGCCGAAGCTCTCGTCCGCATAGGCCTGGAGAGAGAAGCCCTCGGGCCGCTCGCCCGGACGGCCGGTGACCTCCACGTCGAAGATGCGGTCGAGGCGCCAGTTGCGCGGCCCCGTCTCGGCGCTCTCGGCCGCCACCAGATAGTTCGAGCGGCCGAACAGGATGCCATAGGGCGTCACCTCGCGGACCCGCCCGGGGCTGGAGCCGCCCTCGTAGCGGAAGCGCAGGGTGGACACGCCCTTCAGGGCGTCGCGGATGGCCTGCAGCACCGCCTCGTCCTCGAACGGACGCGGGCCAGCGCTGACGGCGATGGTTTCGGCCTGCAGCAGGGCCTCGAGGTCGGGGGCCAGCTTGCGGCGGGCGGCGGCGCGGGTGGCCGACAGCACCTTGCGCTCCAGCGAGCGGAGGGCGGCGGCCCGGGCCTGGGCGCCCTGTTTCTCGAAGAGGTCGCCGGCCGCGGTGAGCGCAGCCAGCTCCTCGGCGGTGGGCGCCTGGAAGAGGCCGTCGAGGCCCGACGGGATGCGGAAGCGCCGGGTGGGCGGATCGTCCACGATCTCGAGCTGGGGAAAGATTTCCCAGATGGCGTCGCGCATCCGCTCGGCGGTGCGCCGGCCCACGCCCATGTGGTCGGCCATCTCGTCCAGGGTGAGGCCCTCGGCGGAGCTGGCCAGCAGGCGGGCCAGTTCGAGGAGACGGCCGGCTTTCTCGTGCCGCATCGGCGTCATACGTCCGTTTCTGTCGCACCCCCATTCCATACGGGAGTCATCGAGAACCGCAACACGGAGTTGGTTCGATGGCTTCCCAGTTCCGCCCCCGCCGCAGCCGCTTCAGCCCGCGCCCGGTGAAGGCGCCGCGGTCGGCCGCCCTCCGTCCCGCCTCGCCCTCGGGCGAGCTGATCAACGGCATCCTGCGCTTCCACGACGTGGTGCGTGAACAGGGCGGCGACATCGCCCTGCTCCGCGTCTCCGAGGCCCGCCTGCGCGAGCCCGAGGTGAAGGCCTGGTTCGGCGAGCACGCCCGGGCGGCCGCCGGGGTGTCGATCCTCTACAACCAGCGCGAGGACGAGATCGTCCGGGTGCTGGCGGCCTAGGCGCCCCCTGCACTGCCCGGTCAGGCCGCGGTCAGCCCACCCGGTCAGCCATGGGCCAGCACGAAGTCCAAGGCCGCGCACACCGCGGCCACCTGGGCCGCCACGCATTGCTCCGGCGTCGCCTGCGGACTGTCGGGATAGACCTCGGTGGTGGTGGTGTAGGGCGCGCCGGTGATGGACGGGCACATGCCGTATTCGGCCTGCGGATAGGTGATGATCCCCGGGGCGACCACCGGGCAGCCGATGATCTCGCCGGCCCCGTCCGGCGGGGCGATGTGGGTGACCTTCTCCACCGCCGCGATGATCGCCTGCTGGAAGGGGAGCTGCGGCGCCTCGGCGTCGGCCACCAAGTAGAAGCCGTCGGGGATCAGGCCGGGCTCGAACGGCTTGCCGTCGCGGGCCGCCAGCGCCGGACGGAATTCGCTCTCGTCGCTGTCGGTGGTCTCGTGCAGGTCGATGTGCAGGGAAAAGCGCCCGAACCTCGGCTCGCGCACCAGGGCCATCAGGCTGGTCGCCTCCCGCGACGGGCCATCCTCTCGGAAGTTCCGGTTGGGATCGACGGCGTCGTAGGTCCAGCGGTTGATCCGCTCATAGCCCCAGGGGCTGACGCAGGGCGCCACCAGCAGATTGGCCCGCCCGGCGTAGGCCGCCGCCCGGGTCTCCAAGAAGGCCAGCGCCCCCATGACCCCGCTGGTCTCATAGCCGTGGACGCCGCCGGTGATCAGGGCCGCCGGCAGCGCCGGGTCCCACGGCCGGCTGGCGAGCGCATAGAGCGGATAGGCCTCGCCGGCGTAATCCAGCGCGCCATAGGCGATGCGCTCGAATCGCTCCGCCAAGGCCTCGATGCGCGGCAGCACGTCCTCATCGTAGCGCCGACGCCGCACCTGCCGCCCCCGCCACTGCGCCAGCTCCGCGTCCCCCCACGGCCGGCCAGGGGTTCCGATGGGATAGGCGGCGGGAGCGGAGGCGTGTGAGGGCATGGGGGGGGCTCTTAGGGCGGTTGGCGGGGGGCATCTGCCGTCGTTGATCGACCAAACGTCAGCTGAGCGCCAGGAAGAGCCACCCGAGAGGGACACGTGAGCAATGGCAGCGCCCGGTGTTTGCGGCGCTCAACTGAACAAATCGGGCAAGCTCTGGAAGAGACGGCGCGCCTCAGGCCATCCAGCCTCCACGAAGATCGCGATGCACTCGATCAACCTGGCTCGACGGGCATCGTCGTCGAAGAGGTACCGGTAGTCGGCAAGGTATCTGCCCACGAGTTCCACGAAGCGGGTGGCCCCCATGCTCTCGTGTTCGTACTTCGCGACGCCCGTGGTCCGCAGCATCGCCTCGCTGAAGATTTCGAAACAGAGCTCGGGATTGGCTTCGACGAGCTTGCTCACAAGGTCGATCGAGTGGTGGACCGTCGCCGGACTGCCGAGGGTCACGAGCTTGATGATCAACGCGGAGCGCTCATCCAAATAGGTGCGCTGAGCCTCCAGCGGCTTGAGCCACGTTGGCAACGTCGCGCCATGGCCCACGCCGTAATAGAGCAGTTCACCGATCTCGCTGAAGAGCTTGAAGGCGACCTTGTCAGACGGTGTCGGGTCGCCCAAACGCTGAGGTAGTTCGCGAACGGTCGGCTCGATCTTGGAGATGATGCGATCCACGAGGGCGCTGGCGCGGTGGCGCGTCGCGATGTCCCTCTCTTCGCCACTCTCGAAGCCCAGGATCAATCGCTGCTGCAGGTCGAAGATCACCGAGCGCAGCGCACCTTCATTTGATGCAAACTCGTCAATCCAGGAGTCGATTTTTGCGATCGACGCGGGCTGCTCGTTGTCGACGGCCATGTGGGTGAGGCTGTCGATGTAGCCATCCTCGTGACGATCCCGATCAGGAAAGCGATCGACGAGATCGAGCACCATAGCCTCGACTCGCTCCTCGTCCTTTCCTCGGATCGCATTCAGTACGTGTCCGAGTTGCCTGATGATGCTGGCGTTGGTCTCCTTCGCCGCGACCTGCTCGATGAGCTTCCACGCCGCCTCGGGGTCATAGTGCAGGACCGTCAGCAACCCGCGGACAAGATTAAAGCGCACGGCCGGATGCGGGTCGTTCAGAATGAGCTGCTCATACTTCTCGCGAAGCCTCGGCCACATGCCGTTCAGTCGGATCAGGCTCCGCAGCGAGATGGCGGCTTCGATGCGCGGTGCAGGGGATCCCCAGGACGAGGAGCGAGCGAACTGCTCTTCAGTGTCCGCGCCGGTTTCGGGCAGCGGATGATCGGCGATCTTTAGAAGCCGATCGATCGCAGCCTCTCGCTGATCGTCAGGAACGCATGAGCGGCGTATGGCGTGTTCGAGGCCTTCGGCGAGCCTATGGGCCGCCTCACGTTCCACTTCGGTTTCTAGATCCGCCGAGGCCTGATCAAGCGCCTTCCAGAGATTGGAAGTGGCGTTCCAAGCCGCTTGCTGCAGCTTCCCATTCTGCCTGTCGCCGGCCTTAACGTTGGCGTTGCCGACGCGTTTGCTGAGCTTGCCGACTCGTTCGCTGAGCTTGATGAGCTTAGCGACTTCGGGGTGCTTGATATCGACGCCTTCGTGTTCCAGCCAATGTCGATCCGTCCCGCGCCACATCCCGATATGGAAGGGCTTCCTGTTTTCGAGACTGAGCTTGTCGGCCTCTGCCGATGCGAGAAGTGCACGCGCTTCGTCTGTCTGAAGACGCGCAGCGCCCACGGCATTTAGGATCGTGCCCACCTCGATCTTGCGCGCTTCGTCGGGGTCGCTCCGATGGGAGAAATCAAATGCAAGCCATCGGGCTTCTGCGGCGCTGAGCTTGTCTGCGCCGATCGTCGGCGCGACCGCTGCGATCAACTTGATCGCATCGCGCCGGGTGTCGCAGCACCTCAGCGCAGTCTCACTGGTAGCCGCATCCCACAGCACCTCGCCGAGGACTTTCGGCCTGCGAGCACCGAGCGCGAAGACGATCCGCCAAGCGAGACCATTGCCTGTCTCTGACAAGATCAGCGCAGGGGCGTCAGCCACATCCTTAGCGCCGGCTTTGGCAACCCATTTGAGGTATGCTCGCAGCACCTTCGAATAATCGTCGTGGCGATCCGCTTCCGCGTCCCATGCCCAGATGGCGCTATGGTCGGGCGTGAAGGGGTACTCTTTCCCGGCAATCGCGAGCGACCTGGCTTCCTCTTGCTCGGGTAAAGGATGTCCCTTCTCTTGTTCGCTCCTGACGACCGTCGCGACAAGCTTTGAGCCGAGTGCAGGATCGGTGGCGAGGATTTTCGGAAAGACCTCGGCAAGCGAATGCGACGCCAAATCGAAGTCCTGGGCGGCATTGGATGTCAGCGACAGAATCCAGCCTCCGCCCATACTCGTTGTCTGGTCCCGCGAGAAGTCATGGCCTCGAAAGACACACGCATAGAGCTCGACCACCAAATCGGGATCATACGGCGCAATGTCGGCGACTTGGCGGGCGAGCCAAGGCACTTCGATATAGCCGTGAGCGGCGAAGCGCTCACCTTGCAGGACGCTCCGCAGACGCTCGCGGGAGGCAGGGATGTCCTGATCGAACGTCCTAGCGATGTAGGGAAGAATGTGAGGCGACAGCCATTGGATAAGGCTAGGCGTTGTGGCCGCGTCGAAGACAGCTAGCGCGGCCTTACCTGCGTTCGCGCGGTCTTCGTCGCTCGGGCCGCTGTCGAGGACGATACCGATCAGCGCGCATACTGCACCGAGTTGATCCTCGCTGGGTTTGGTGAAGTAGCCGAGCAGAGTCGCCCATGGCGCGACGACGATCGCGTCACCCGCCAGCGCCTTCGTGCGAAGCGCACCGACCAAGTAGCTCAGTGCCTTGGCGAGAGCGGGATGGGTTTCCGTGAGGATCGCCGCCAAGTCCGCGATGCCGTCAGTAGTTTCCGCGGCATCAACCGCCAGCCTGGCGATCTCGACACGAACGATTGGGTCGATCGTGCCGTCGCATACGAACCGGGCGACGACGCCCAATAGTCGCTTGCACTTGAAGTCCGCCGAAGGTGCTCCAGCCAATAGCCGACCGAAGGAGAGATTAGCAGGCCGGCTCCACGGCCCTTCAGAACCTGGGTATGGGCTTCTTCCACGTCGGCGAACAGGAGGAGACGCGCGACTGCGTAGTCGAAGAGAACGTGGTGGCGAAACCCGATCCGAATGTTCGATGTCTTGGCGAGAACGCCGACACGCTGCAACTCGTCGACCATCGGTGCTGCGGCAATCGGAACCTTCGTGTCGGCGAGATCGATCGAGCGCCGGCTGATCATCTCGTGGATGACCGCGTTGAGACTCGTCGTGCCGGCGACGCCAAGGCCGTCGACCCTCTCGCCCCAATAGCGCTCAAGGAGGTTGCCGCGGCTCGCGACCTTCGACAAGGAAGCGGCGGCGACGCCATTGCAAAGGAGATCCGCCAGAAGCGCCAGATTGAAGGGATTGCGGGCCAGCACCTCCATCTTCGGTCCGCCGGCCTCAACCGCGGCTGCTAGTGAAGGCGATTTGGCGGCTAGGTCCGCCTTCTCGGCGTCGTCTAGAAGTCCGATGTGGATGTGCCGAACAGCAGCGAGCGTGGAGTCGCTGCGATCCGGCGACGGTGGCATGCCCCGAAACTGCTTGCGCCACTCATGGCCGAGCCGGAGGTCAAAGGACCGCACGGACGCCACGACGTGCCACCCGGGAATCTCCCTCACCGATTCGACGAGCTTCTTGTAGGTCGCTTGGGCGGCCCCGCCGCGAACGGCGTCTAGGGCGTCGAGGAGGAGATACGCCGGCCGATCGCCCGGCATATTTTTCATCACGTCGATAAGCTGATGCCGAAGCCCGATCTCGGCCCGCAACGCATCTAGAGATACGGCGCTGGCTTCCACCGCGAAGGTCACGACCCAGCCTTGCTTGGCGAGGTCTACGGCGACCTCGTGGAGCACGCCGGATTTCCCAGCCCCCGGATCGCCGGTCAGGACGAGAGAACCACCGCGCGCCGCGTCCGCGACGACCTTGGCGACAGGACGGGCGATCGCAATCCGTCCTTCTGGAGCCTCAAGCTCCGGGAATCTGCGGAGCCGCGCCCGAACCTCGTCAGAATGTGCAAGCAACTTCGCGACATCAGCGGCGTAGCTCGGCGGCGCTTTGAATTTGACGTGATTGAGTGCCAGCCGGATTGCGGCAGCATCACCACCGACGCCGTCTGCTTGGGCCTTCGCTGCCCAAAGCCCCAAACTGCCGTAGGCTGCGGCTTCGTCGCCAACGGTCTCGACCGCATCGCGAAGGGCCTCTATGGCGAGTTGCTTTGCTGTGTCTGAGAGGATGGTAACTGAGCAAAGGCGAAGGATATTCTGGCGTTCCTCGGCCGACAGTTCCTGGCCGGTGGCGGCCTTCCATTCGCGGTCGAGATGGTTGCTGAAGACCTGAAGCGCGTTGATCAGGTCGGCGGGGAGCGCTGTGGAGGCTCCGGTTCTGTTCCGGTCCAGCGCCTCACGCAAATTCCTCGAGATTGTCCCGGCCGTGTCGTCACTAACGGCGAGGAGGAGGCGATCCTTTGTCGGATCAAGGTCGCGACGGACTCCGCCTACCAGAACGCCGTCGCGGTACTGGCGCACGAACTGATCGGCCACCGACGCCAGTTCGCTCTTGTTGTTTGGCGAGAGTGCGATAGTCCGCTTTGCTTGGACGTAAATGATGCCGACATCCGTTTCGACGAGCACATCATCGACCGCAGTCGGCGTCTCGAAGAGGATGCGGACGGGTCTCCCGGGCAGGCCCGGCCCGAGCCGGGAGATAGCTCGCTCTGCGAGAAGTAAGGCCGCGGCCGCAGCTCCGACCTCAGCCTGAAAGACCACTCCCCCGGCTGTGCCGCGACCGCTCATGACGCCTCGTGCCTGTGTTCGGGCGAATCATCCAACTTCGAGCTCAACTGTATGTTGATTAGTCCCGCGCGTCGGCAACTCGCGCACCTGCCCTTGTTGGGAAGCGGAAGTCGCCAACTTCGCTTCAGCCCCCGATCCGGCCTTGCGCCACAGCCATGGATTCACTACTCGAGAGCGGATTTCCCAGCCAAAAGTCACCGATAGACGTCTAGCGCCCCCTACCCCACCTCCGGGCGGTACTTGGGCTGGTCGATGGCGAGCTGGTCGCGGGCCATGAGAGCGAGGGCTTCGAGGAGGCCGGGGGTTTCGACGGTGAGGTCGCCGGCGCGGATGCGGTCGCACAGTTCCGCGTTGAGCGTCGTGAAATCCCCCTCATGACCCAGCAGGCCGCTCATGGCCTGGACCGCCCTCGCCTCGGCGGCGGGACCTTGGGTCAGTTCGCGCTCGACGACCGAGAGGACGTTGACGGCGACCCGGGCCAGGAAGGCGTCGCGGGGGTCGAGGCTGGGGCGGATCTGGTCGATCCAGAGGGCGACGGCCTGGACCAACTCCTCGGTTCTCGGATGGGTGGTGCTCACAGGCCCTGCTCCCCTAAGCCTTGTTGGAGAAGCACGACAAGGTCGGCTTCGGTCTCGGAGACCCGGCGGCCGATCATCGGGCGCTCCACCGACTTTTCCAGGCCGCTCTGCCAGCTCATGTACATGGTCAGGCACATGACGCCCCAGCGCAGCGAGCCCAGCACCTGCCAGAAGCGCAGGCGTTCCAACGGAATAGGCCGCCCGCCGGCGGCCTCGTAGCCCGCCAGCAGGTCGGCGTAGTCGCCGAAGCCCCCCACCGGCCGGTCCGGGCGGCCGAAGCGCCAGGAGTTGGTGCAGATCCAGCCCATGTCCTCGGCGGGATCGCCGATGTGGGCCAGCTCCCAGTCGAGGACCGCGGCCACCCCGGTTTCGGGGTCGAACATGATATTGCCGTTGCGGAAGTCGCCGTGCACCAGCACCGGTGGGACCGGCTCGGGCGCATGGCGGCGCAGGTGCTGGAAGGCCAGCTCCAGGATCGGCCGCTGGGCGCCGGTCGAGCGGTAGACCTCCTCGTAGCGGTCGAGTTCGCCCACGGCGTCCACCACCTTCAGCCCCACGTCGGGCGGCGGGGTGGCGTGGATGCGGGCCAGGACCTCGCCGCACTGGCGGGCGAGCCCGGGCCGGACGGCGTCGAAGGCCGGGTCGGCGACGATCTTGCGGCCCAGGGTCTCGCCGGGGACGGCGGCCATCACATAGGCCTCGCCCAGGCCGTCTTCGTCATCGCAGACGTGCCGCACCGGCGGGGCCAGGGCCCCATAGCCGCGCACGGCCCGGATCAGGGCCGCCTCGGTCGCCAGGGGAATGGCCCGGGCGTTGTCGGGATCGAAGGGGACGGTGCGGCGGCGCAGGATCAGGCGCTCACGCCCCCTCGCCCCCTCCACGGTGAAGGCCCAGGTCTCCATGCTGGCGCCGCCGGACAGCCGCCCGGCCTCGACCACCCGCGCGCCCCGGCCCTCGAGCCGCTCCGCCAATCGATCCAGCGCGGCGCGCACGTCCACTTCCATGACCCGACGGAAGCTCCCGATTGATCTAGTCTGAAAGCGATCTGGCGGGGCCGCGGCCGGCTTGTAAATGCCTCCGCAACGTCACCCTCGCCCAAGAAACAAAGCGCGTGAGGAAACGTCCATGGACTTCGACCTGCCCCAGGACCTCGTCGACTATCTGAAGGAGCTCGACGACTTCATCGAGCGCGAGATCAGGCCGCTCCAGGCCCAGGACGACAACGAGCGGTTCTTCGATCACCGGCGCGAATGGGCGCGGACAGACTTCGAGAACGGCGGCCTGCCGCGCAAGGAGTGGGAGGAGCTGCTGGCCGAGGCCCGACGGCGAGCCGACGCGGCCGGCCACTACCGCTACGCCTGGCCCAAGGAGATGGGCGGCAAGGGCGGCAGCCAGCTGGCCATGGCGGTGATCCGCGAGCACCTGGCGGCCAAGGGGCTGGGCCTGTTCAACGACCTGCAGACCGAGCACTCCATCGTCGGCAACAACCCGTTCGTGCTGATGTTCAAGGAGTTCGCCACCGACTGGCAGTACGAGCGCTACGCCGACAAGCTGCTGAGCGGCGAGATGCGGACCGCCTTCGGCCTCACCGAGCCCAACCACGGCTCGGACGCCACCTTCATGGAGACCCGGGCGGTGCGCGAGACCCGGGACGGCAAGCCCGGCTGGCGGATCGACGGGGCCAAGATGTGGACCACCGGCATGCACGTGGCCACCCACTGCATGGTCTTCGCCCGCACCTCGGGCAAGGACGGGGACGCTACGGGCATCACCTGCTTCATCGTCCCGAGGGACGCCCCCGGCTTCGTGATCGAGGAGTATCTGTGGACGTTCAACATGCCCACGGACCATCCGCGCATCTCGATCACCAACTGCTGGGTGCCCGAGGACAGCTACTGGGGCGAGATCGACAAGGGGCTGGGGCTCGGCCAGTCGTTCGTCCACCAGAACCGCATCCGCCAAGCGGCCTCGTCCCTGGGGGCGGCCCAGTACTGCATCGACGAGAGCGTGAAATACGCCCGGGACCGCAAGCCGTTCGGCAAGGCCCTGGCCGAGAACCAGGCCATCCAGTGGCCGCTGGTGGAGCTGCAGACCCAGTGCGAGATGCTGCGCCTGCTGATCCGCAAGACCGCCTGGGAGATGGACCGGATGGACCACAAGCAGGTGGAGAAGACGCTCTCGGACAAGGTGTCCATGTGCAACTACTGGGCGAACCGCCTGGTGTGCGAGGCCGCCGACCGGGCCATGCAGGTGCATGGCGGCCTTGGCTATTCGCGGCACAAGCCCTTCGAGCACATCTACCGCCACCACCGCCGCTACCGGATCACCGAGGGCTCGGAGGAGATCCAGATGCGCAAGGTGGCCGCCTATCTGTTCGGCTACCTCGGCCCGCGGCGGGAGCTGTTCAAGACGCGGGAGGCCCAGGGCGGCGACTATGTCCAGCCGATCCCGGTGGTGCGGTAAGGGGGCGGCGCGCCGCAACCGGTTCGGGCGTTCGGCGAACGGCGTTTACGGCCAGTTAACCGAAGCGCCGGACGTTCCGAGCGTCTTCTCTGAAGACACCCCACCATCACCGACTTTTCCTGGCCCGGCGTCCGCGCCGGGCTTTTTTCATGGCCCCTTTCATGGCCCCCGTCCCGGGGCGCCCCGCGCGCCGACGGCGCCTGGGGTCAGGGTCTGGAATTTTGGGGTTTCGTCTCGACGGCGGGATCGCGAGCTTCGCGATGGCTCCCCGGGCAGGACTCGAACCTGCGACCCGGCGGTTAACAGCCGCCTGCTCTACCAACTGAGCTACCGAGGATCAGGCCGTCGAGGGCCGGGCATATACGCGGGGTCGTTCGGCGGCGCAAGCGGGTCAAACGCCTCTCACGTCAAAAGCCAAGCTGTCATCCACAGGAGCTTTCGTGTCCCCCTCGACGGCCGGGGGCGTCAAAGGAGGGTTCACGGAGGCTTGCGGCAACAGCGGGCGAGGTTCAGAGTTCTTCGCATAGAGCCCGTCAGAGGCTCGGGAGGAGACTAGAGATGATCGACATGAGCCGGCCGCCCGAGCGGCTGCATACGCAATGCGCCGTGATCCTGGCGCCTTTCGTGGCCATCGGCGTGGCCTTCGTGGCCGTGGGCGCACTTCTGGAGCGCCTCTTCGGCTGAGCCCCCAAGCGACTCCCGCCCGGCCGACTCCCTGCGGGAAAGCACGGCGCGGCGCGGGATTCGCCGGGCGGTCTGATTCGGATCTGAGTCCGCCCAGGGCGGCGGGACGGACGCGCCCATGCGCCTCTGCCCCGCGTGCTCGCCAGGCCGGGCGTTCACCAAGCCCGAGCCACCAAACCCGAGTCACCAAACCCGAGCGCTTACCAGGTCCCGACGTTGGGCATGGAGACCCACGGCTCAGCCGGCGGCAGGGGCTCGCCCGCCTGCAGCAGCTCGATGGAGATGTTGTCCGGCGAGCGGACGAAGGCCATGCGGCCGTCCCGGGGCGGACGGTTGATGGTCACCCCGCCCTCCATCAGCCGGGCGCAGGCGGCGTAGATGTCGTCCACCTGATAGGCCAGATGGCCGAAGTTGCGGCCGCCGCCGTATTCCTCGCGATCCCAGTTGTAGGTGAGCTCCACCAGCGGCGCCTTGCGCTGGACGGCCAGCTCCTCATCGCCGGGGGCGCAGAGGAACACCAGGGTGAAGCGGCCCGCCTCATGCTCGGAGCGGTACAGTTCCTTGAGCCCGAGCTTGTTCACATAGAAGTCGAGCGAGGCGTCCAGGTCCGTGACCCGGACCATGGTGTGGAGGTAGCGCACCGGCGTTCTTTCCTATACTTCGTAAATCCTTGGCGGAGACGGGATCGCGCTCCGCGAGTGTGGCGAGGCGGGCACAATCCCGGCGCGTCGCCGCCTCAATAGATCTACCGCGCCGCGGGTGACCGCAAATTCATTTGCGCTCGCATAACGGCGGCATCACAAGCGGCGGAACGGAGATCGCCGCCACAGGGGAGCAAGGGCGCCTCCAAGGCGCCTGGGGAGAGAGTTTTGCGACGCCTGAAGCCGCAGTACGTGTTCATCCTGGTCGTGTTGGGGCTGGTCGCGCTGTACTTCGTGGTCCGCCCGTTGTTCGGCGACGGAGACGGCGGCGCGGCGGAGGCCAAGCCCGTCGAGGAGATCCCCACCGTCCAGGCGGCCCTCGCCCCCGAGACCATGCGCCAGGTGGACGTGGTGCTGCGCGGCCGCACCGAGGCCGCCCGGGCGGTGGTGGTGCGCTCCGAGACCGCCGGGGTGGTGGCGGAGACGCCCGCCCGGGAAGGCACCTTCGTCCGCAAGGGTCAGGTGCTGTGCCGGCTGGCGGTGGATTCACGCCAGGCCACCCTCGACCAGGCCCGCGCCCTGCTCCGCTCGCGCCAGCTCCAGCGGCAGGCGGCCGCCCAGCTCGCCGAGAACGGCTATCGCTCCCAGACCCAGGTGCTGGAGGCCCAGGCGGCCCTGGATGCGGCCCAGGCCCAGGTTCACCAGGCCGAGATCGCCCTCGCGCAGGTGAACATCCGCGCCCCCTTCGACGGGGTGTTCGACCGCCGGGACGCCGAGGTTGGGACCTATCTCAGTCCCGGTCAGGCCTGCGGGACGGTGATCGAGCTGAATCCGCTGCTGGTGGTGGGCGACGTGCCCGAGACCGACGCGGCGCGGCTGAAGATCGGCGCCCCGGCCACGGCCAAGCTGGTGTCGGGCCAGATCCTGAACGGGCGCGTGCGCTACGTCGCTCAGGACGCCGACCCGGCCACGCGCACCTATCACATCGAGATCGCCGTCCAGAACCCGGGCAACAGCGTCCGGTCGGGCCTGTCCGCCGAGCTGCGCATCGGCGCCGGCATGGGCGCGGCCCACTTGGTGCCGGTATCGGCCCTTGTGCTGGACGCCGCCGGCCGCCAGGGCGTGCGCTACGTCCAGCCCGACAACCGCGTGGCCTTCGCTCCGGTCTCGGTCCTGGAGCAGACCGACCAGGGCATGTGGGTCAGCGGCCTGAGCGGCCAGGTGCGGGTCATCACGGTCGGCCAGTCCTTCGTCGACGACGGCCAGAAGGTTCAGGTGGCGCAGGCGCGCTAGCGCCCGCCGCCGGGGAGACGCACGGATGGTCGACGCCCTCATCGAAGGCGCCCTGCGACGGCGGAAGGTGGTGCTGGGCGTGACGCTCATCGCCGCGCTGTTCGGCTTCTTCGCCTACCTGGGCATGCCCCGGGAGAGCGAGCCCGACATCGACCTGCCGTACATCTCGGTGGTGGTCCCCTACCCCGGCGTCTCGCCCGAGGACGCCGAACGGCTGCTGGTGAAGCCCCTGGAGGTGGAGCTGCAGACCATCCAGGGCATCAAGTCGATGAACGCCATCGCCCGGGAAAGCGTGGCGGTGGTGACCCTCGAGTTCGAGGCCGACTTCGACAAGAACAAGGCCCTGGAGGACGTTCGCGCCAAGGTGGACCTGGCCCGGGGCGAATTCCCGCCCGACGCCGAGGAGCCGATCATCGAGGAGATGAACTTCTCGGGCGAGCCGGTGATCGGGATCGTGATTTCGGGCGCCGCGCCCGAGCGCGAACTGCACCGGGTGGCCCGGTCGCTGAAGGAGCGGCTGGAAGGCGCCGAGGGGGTCCTCGAGGTACAGATGGGCGGGGCCCGGGACGAGGTGCTCGAGGTCATCATCGATCCGCTGCGGATGGAGGCCTACAACGTCACCACTGGCGAACTGGCCCAGGTGATCGGCCGCAATAACCAGCTGGTGCCCGCCGGCTCCCTGCGCGCGGGGGCCGGCCAGTTCGCGGTGAAGGTGCCGGGCGTGGTCGAGGAGCCCGCCGACATCCTCGCCCTGCCGATCAAGAAGAACGGCGACCGGCTGGTGACCGTGGGCGACGTCGGCGACGTGCGCCGCACCTTCAAGGACCCCACTTCCATCACCCGCTTCAACGGCCAGCAGGCCTTCATCCTGGAGGTCTCCAAGCGCGGCGGGGCGAACATCCTGGAGACGGTGGAGACCATCAAGAAGGTCACCGAGGCCGAGGCCGAGAGGTGGCCGCCCACCATCCGCCACGCCTACATCTATGACGAAAGCGAGTTCATCGGCCGGACCCTGGTGATCCTGGAGAGCGGCCTCCTGGTGGCCAGCCTGCTGGTGATGCTGATCATCGTCGCCAGCCTGGGGATCCGGCAGGGGCTGATGGTCGGCGCCTCGATCCCGATCTGCTTCATGCTCGGCCTGCTGCTGATGAACGGCATGGGCGTGACGCTGAACATGATGGTCATGTTCGGCATGGTGCTGGCCGTGGGCATCCTCGTGGACGGCGGCATCGTGGTCGTGGAGTACGCCGACCGGAAAATGGCTGAGGGCCTGTCCAAGACCGAAGCCTTCGCCGCCGCCGGCAAGCGCATGTTCTGGCCGGTGGTGAACGGCACCCTGACCACCCTCAGCGCCTTCGTGCCGTTCATGTTCTGGAACTCGATCGAAGGGAAGTTCATGAGCTTCCTGCCGCTCACGCTGTTCTTCATGCTGGGCGCATCGATCTTCGTGGCGCTGATCTTCACCCCGGCCCTGGGCTCGATCTTCGGACGCAAGGCGGCCATCGACGAGGAGCACCTCGCCGAGATCATGAAGTCCGAGCATGGCGACCCGCGGGAGATGAAGGGCTTCATGGGCTGGTATGCCCGCGCCCTGACGGTGCTGGGCAATCACCCCACCCGCACGCTGGCGGCGGGGCTGCTGGTGGTGGTGCTGATCGTCGCCTGGTTCGGGACCACCAAGCACCGCACCGAGTTGTTCTTCGAAGAGGACCCGGAATTCACCCAGGTCTATGTGAAGGCCCGCGGCAACCTCTCGCCCGAGGCCCAGAACGAGCTGGTGGCCCAGGTGGAGCAGCGGCTGGAGGGCCTGAAGGGCGTGGAGTCGCTCTATGTCCGGGCCGGCGGCTTCACCTCGAGCGGCGGTCCCGGCTCCGCCCCGAACGACACCATCGGCCGCATACGCATCGACTTCCTGGACTTCGAGGGCCGCAAGGCCCTGGGGCTGAAGGGCAAGGACATCGAGAACGAGGTCCGCCGGCGGATGCAGAACATCCCCGGCATGCAGATCGAGGTGCGCGGACCGCAGAACGGGCCGCCGGTGGGCAAGGACATCCAGGTCCAGCTCCAGGGCCACGATCCCGCCGCCCTAAACGCCGCCGCCGACCTAGTGAAGGCCAAGCTGGCCGCCGACCCGCAGCTGATGGAGCTGGAGGACAACCGCACCTCCCCCGGCATCGAGTGGAACCTGACCGTCGACCGGGCCGCCGCCGGCCGCTACGGCGTCGACGTGCTGTCGGTTGGCCAGACCATCCAGTTCCTCACCGGCGGGGTGCTGATGGGCCGCTTCCGCCCCGACGACGCCGAGGACGAGCTGGACATCCGCGTGCGCTTCCCCTCGGACGCCCGCAATGTGGCGGCCTTCGACCAGTTGAAGATCACCACCGCCCAGGGGCCCGTGCCGCTGAGCTATTTCATCAAGCGCGTGCCCACCCAGCAGGTGACCCAGATCACCCGGCGCGACGGCCAGCGGCTGGTGCTGATCCAGGCCAACGCCGTGGAGGGCGCGGCCGCCAACCTGAAGATCGCCGAGCTCAAGCCCTGGCTGGAGAAGGCCCCCATCGACCCGTCGGTGACCTGGAAGTTCATGGGCGCCGACGAGCGCGGCCAGGAGGCGGCGGGCTTCTTCGCCACCGCCATGGCGGCGACCCTGTTCATGATGTTCGTGATCCTGCTCTGGCAGTTCAACAGCTTCTACGGGGTTCTGGTGACGCTCTCGGCGGTGATCCTGTCCACGGTGGGCGTGCTGCTGGGGGTCCAGGTCAATCTGCTGGGCACCTTCGACTACATGTCGGTGATCATGATGGGCACCGGCATCGTCGCCCTGTTCGGCGTGGTGGTGGGCCACAACATCGTGCTGGTGGACACCTTCTATCACCTGCGCCACTCGGGCTATGCGGCGGACGAGGCCGCGGTGCGGGCCGCCGCCCAGCGGTTCCGGCCGGTGCTGCTGACCACCCTGGTGACCGTGGTGGGCCTGCTGCCGCTGATGTTCCAGATCCACCCCAACTTCCGCACCGGCCACCTGGAGTTCCACGCACCGGGCTCGGAATGGTGGGTGCAGCTCTCGGCCTCGGTGGTCTGGGGCCTGTCCTTCGCCACCCTGCTGACCCTGGTGCTGACCCCGGTGATGCTGGCCGCGCCCAAGATCTATTCGGCCAGGTTCGTGCGCCTGCGCCGCTGGGTGGAGGCGCGCATAGGCCGGGGCGCGCCGCCGAAGCGGACGGCGCCGGTGGTGTTCGACGACGACTTCCCCAGGGCGGCGGAGTAGGCCTTGGCCCTGACCCACCGCATCGCCACGGCCGCCGACGTCCCCGCCCTGGAGGCGGTGATGGACGCCGCCATCAGCGAACTGCAGAGGGGCTTCCTGACCCCGGAACAGATCGAGGCCAGCCGGATGATCATGGGCCTGGACCGGCAGCTCATCGCCGACGGCACCTATTTCGTGGTCGAGGCGGACGGGGCGGTGGCCGGCTGCGGCGGCTGGAGCCGGCGGGCCACGCTCTATGGCGGCGACCACACGCCCGGGCGGGACGCGGCGCTTCTGGACCCGGCCGCCGAACCGGCGCGGGTGCGGGCCATGTACACCCATCCAAACTTCGCCCGGAGGGGCGTGGGGCGGCTGATCCTGCGCCTCTGCGAGGACGCCGCCCGGGCCGAGGGCTTCACCCGGCTGGAGCTGATGGCGACCCTGTCCGGCCAGCCGCTCTATGCGGCGGTGGGCTACGCACCCATCGAGGCCATTGAGGACGACCGGGGCGGAACGCCCGTGCCCCTGGTGCGGATGGGCAAGGCGATCTGACGCGCCCCCCAGGATGGAGAGGGTTTGACGTCAGCCGGTGGTGCGGGTCTGGCGGCGCCAGAGGGCGGCATACTCGGCGCCCTTGGCCAGCAGTTCGTCGTGGGTCCCGCGCTCGACGATCCGGCCCCGGCGCAGGACGAGGATCTGATCGGCGTCGGCGATGGTGGAGAGCCGGTGGGCGACCACCAGGGTCGTGCGCCCCGCCCTCACCTTGCGCAGGGTTTCCTGGATGGCGGCTTCGGTGGGGCCGTCGAGGGCGCTGGTGGCCTCGTCGAGGATCAGCACCCGGGGATCGGCCAGAAGGGCGCGGGCGATGCCGACCCTCTGGCGCTCGCCGCCCGAGAGCTTCAGACCACGCTCGCCGACGCGCGTGTCCATGCCGTCGGGCAGGCCGTCAATGAAGGGCCCCAGTTCGGCGGCCTCGGCGGCGGCGCGCACCTCGGCAGGCGTGGCGTCCGGCCGGGCGAAGGCGATGTTGGCGTAGAGGCTGTCGTTGAACAGGGCCACGTCCTGGGGGACCAGGGCGACGGCGCGGCGCAGGTCGGCGAGACGCACCTTGCGCAGGTCGTGGCCGTCGATGGTGACACGGCCCGACTGGGGATCGATGAGCCGCATGGCCAGGCGAATGGCGGTGGTCTTGCCGGCCCCCGAGGGGCCGACCAGGGCCGTGGTTGTCCCCGGGCGAGCCTCGAAACTGACGCCCAGGAGGCCGGCGGAGCGGGCGTCGTGCCGGAAGCTGACGTCCTCAAAGGCGATAGCGGCCCCCTTGCCTTCGGTCGGCGGCAGGGGCCGGGCGTCGGCGGCGTCGGCGATCTCGGGGCGGATGTCGCGCAGGGCGACCATCTGCTCCATGTCGATCAGACCCTGGCGGATCTCCCGGTACTGGAAGCCCAGCATGCCCAGGGGCGCATAGAGGCCCGAGAGCAGGAAGATGGCGGTGGTGACGTCGCCGATCCGCAGCTCACCGCCGGCCACCTGCACTCCGGCCATGACGGTCATGGCGGCGAGGCCGACGTTGAGGATCAGCGCCTGGGCGGCGTTCAGCAGGTTCAGCGAGCCGTTGGCCCGGGCGCTGGCGTCCACATAGTCGGCCATGGCCCCGGCGTAGGTCTGCACCAGCCGCGGCTCGGCGCCGAAGGCCTTGAGGGTCTCGTAGTTCATCAGGGCGTCGGCCGAAAGGCCGGCGGCGCGGGTCTCGGCGGCGTTGAGATCCCGCCGGTGCGACAGGCGCCAGTCGGTGATCTTGAAGGTGATGACCGCGTAGAGGACCAGGGTGGCGAAGGCCGTCAGGGCGAAGCGCCCGTCGAGGCGCAGGGTCATGACCACCATGGCCAGGACCAGCTCCACCGCCGTGGGGCCGAGGCTGAAGATCAGGCTGCGGATCAGGAAATCGGTGGCCCGCGCGCCGCGGTCGATGACCCGGGCCAGGGCCCCGGTCTGCTTGGTCTGATGGAAGTCTATGGACAGCGAGAGGGCATGGGCGAAGCTCTCCACCGCCGCCCGGGCCATGGTGGACTGAGAGACGCGGGTGAAGATGGCGTCCCGAGCGTAAGGGGCGACTGCGGCGACGAAGCGCAGGGCCGCGAAGCCGATGGCGAGGCCCAGGAAGCTCACGCCCACCACCACCCCGCCCTGCTGGGCCGGCGTCAGGGTGTTGATGGCGTCGCCCAGCAGCACGGGGGCCACGACGCCCGCCAGCTTGCCGATGAAGACCAGGACCAGGGCGGCGGCGATCCGCAGGCGCAGTTGCGGAGCGCCCGAGCGCATAACCAGCCGGCCGAGATCGGCCATGGATCCCCAGAAGTCGAACTTCGCGCCGGGCGGGGCCACGGCGTCGGGACCAGAACCGTGCCGCGAGCGGGCCATGTGGACGTGGGCCAAGGCGCTTAGGCCTCGCCCGCGGGGCGGAACGGCGGAATGCGGAACACGGCTCGCTTGAATCCCTTTACATGAGGCCTAGCTACTTGGGCCTTTGCGGCGCGCAGGCAAGCGCGCTGCGATCCGGCCCCTTTCCTCTGGAGTGATTGTTCATGGGGCGCGACACAGGACGCCTGCACGCCGTTTGCGTCTTCTGCGGCTCCTCGGACGCCGGCGATCCCGCCTATCTGAAGGCCGCCGCGGACCTGGGCCGGGCGCTGGCGGCGGCGAAGCTCAAGCTGGTGTACGGCGGCGGCGGCGTGGGCCTGATGGGGGCTACCGCCCGGGCCGCGCACGAGGCCGGCGGCGAGGTTCTGGGCATCATCCCCGACTTCCTGGTGGGCCGCGAGCGCGCGCTGGAGAGCGTGGAGCATGTGGTCGTCACCTCTATGCATCAGCGCAAGTCGATGATGTTCGAGGAGGCGGACGCCTTCGTCATCCTGCCGGGCGGCATCGGCACCCTCGAGGAGGTGGTGGAACTGCTGTCGTGGCGGCGGCTCGACCTGCATGAGAAGCCCGTGGTGTTCTACAATCCGGACGGCTTCTGGCAGCCGCTGTTCGACCTCTTCCAGCACACGGTGGACGCCAAGCTGACGCCGCCGACGTTCATGGGCGCCTGGCGGGACGTTGCGCGGGTGGAGGACATCATTCCGGCGCTCTATGCCCAGGCCGGCGAACCCATGCCGCCCGCCGAGGAGGCGGAAGTCCTCAAGGTGACCTGATGGGCGGCGCCGGCGGCGCGGCCAGCACCTGCTTCACGTAAGGATCGCGGGCCGCCTCCTCGAGCAGCCATTCCCGGAAGGCGACGATCTTGGCCACCCGGCGTCGGTCGGGCGGATAGACCAGCCAGTAGCTGATGTCGCCGATGTAGATGTCGAAGGGCTGGATCAACCGCCCGGCGGCGAGGTCGCGGCCGAACATGGCGGGCGAGCCGATGGCCACGGCGTCGTTGGCGATGGCCGCGGCCACCTCCAGCGTCTGGGTGTCGGCGGTGATGCGCGGGGCGGCGGGCGTGGCCCCGCCCTCGCCCGTAACCCCGGCGGCGGCGAACCAGGCGTTCCACTCGCCGTCCCAGCCGATGCGCTGGACCTCGAGCAGCTTCTCGGGCCGGGGCGGATCGCCCAGGGCCGCATAGGCGGCCGGGGTGCAGAGCACCGTCTGCATGGCCGGGAACAGCCGCACCGCCTCCACCCCCGGCCAGGGCCCGCGGCCGGCGCGGATGGCCACATCGAAGTCCTCCCGGGCCAGGTCCACCACCCGATTATCGGTGTCGAGCCGGACGGCGATCTTCGGATGGGCGAGCTGGAAGACGCCGAGGCGCGCGGCCAGCCACTGGGTGGCGAAGGTCTGGACGGTGGTGATGGCCAGGATGCCCTCGCCCGTGTCGGAAAGATCGGCCAGGGCCGTGCGGAGGGCGGTCATGGCCTCGGTGGCCGCCCGGGCCAGACGCTCGCCGGCGGGGGTGAGCGACACCTCCCGCGGCTGGCGCACGAACAGGCGGCGGTCCAGCCGCTGCTCCAGGGCCTTCACCTGCCAGCTCACCGCCGCCTGGGTGACGCCGAGCTCCTCGGCGGCGCGGGTGAAGCTGCCCTGGCGGGCCGCGGCCTCGAAGACGCGGATGGCGCTGAGCGGGATGCGAGCGAGGACGTCAGACATAAGGCTGACTTATCTATGCAGCAGGAGCCCCCGTTTGTCGATCACGGGTCTCATCGCCATTTTCCCTTTCAACGCAGGACAGACGACGGGAGACGGAAATGGAAGAGCTGCACAGGATCCATAAGGATGTTCCGTTCGGCTACTGGGCCATGTGGGTGCAGCCGGCCCTGCGCGCCCTGGCCCGCTGGCTCCGCGGCGCGGACGTGCCTGGCGCCTCCGGGCGACTGGGCCGGCAGATGTAGGACAGAGGCGCCGTCCCGGCGGCGGGTCAGGGTACGTTGGCTTCGAGTTCCTCGAGCCAGACCTTAGCCGTGCCGTCCGAGGGCGCGCGCCAGTCCCCGCGGGGGCTGAGATTGCCCCCGGAGATCACCTTGGGGCCGTTGGGCATGGCCGAACGCTTGAACTGGCTGATCTCGAAGAAGCGGAAGAGGAACAGCGACAGCCACTTCTTGATGGTGGCGAGATCGTAGGCGTTGCGTGCCTCCTCGGGGAAGTGCGGCGGCCAGGCGCCCTGCCCCACGTCCTTCCAGGCGTGCCAGGCCATGAAGGCCACCTTGGACGGCGGCAGGCCGTAGCGGGTGATCCAGTAGAGGTTGAAGTCCTGGAGCTCGTAGGGGCCGATCTTGGCCTGAGTGCTCTGGATGGCCCCGGTCTCGTCGGGCGGCACCAGTTCCGGCGAGATCTCGGTGTCCAACACCGAGAGCAGCACCTCGCAGGCGGCGGCGTCGAACTGGCCGGTCTTGGCCACCCAGCGGATCAGGTGCTGGATCAGGGTCTTCGCCACCGAGCCGTTGACGTTGTAGTGGCTCATCTGGTCGCCCACACCGTAGGTGCACCAGCCCAGGGCCAGCTCCGAGAGGTCGCCGGTGCCGAGGACGATGCCGTGGCGCTGGTTGGCCAGGCGGAACAGATAGTCCGTGCGCAGGCCCGCCTGGACGTTCTCGAAGGTCACGTCATAGACCGGCCGCCCCTCGGCGAAGGGATGGCCCATGTCCTTGAGCAGCTGGGTGGCGGCCGGGCGGATGTCGATCTCCTCGCCGGTGACGCCGAGGGCCCGCATCAGTTTCCAGGCGTTGGACTTGGTCCCCTCGCTGGTGGCGAAGCCGGGCATGGTGAAGCCGAGGATGTCCGACCGCGGCTTGTCCAGGAGGTCGAACGCCTTGGCCGCGACGATCAGGGCATGGGTGGAGTCCAGGCCGCCCGAGACGCCGATGACGATGTGCTGCGACTTCGTGGATTGCAGCCTTTTTACAAGGCCTTGCACCTGGATATTGAACGCCTCGTAGCAGTCCTGATCGAGGCGCGCCGGATCGTCCGGCACGAACGGAAAGCGGTCGACGGCGCGGCGCAGGCCCACGTCGCGGAAGTGCGGCTGGTGCTCGAACCGCACCCGCCGGAAGGCCTGTTCGGGATGGCCGGCGACGATGGCTGCGTCGTTGAAGGTGGGCGAGCGCATCCGCTCCAGCCGCAGCTTCTGGACGTCGATGTCGGCGATGGCCATCTGGCCTTCCGCGGGGAAGCGGTCGGTGCTGGCCAGCTCACGGCCCAGCTCGTGGATCGAGGCTTGGCCGTCCCAGGCCAGGTCCGTGGTGCTCTCCCCCGGCCCCGCCGCGGAATAGAGATAGGCGGCCTGGCAGCGGCTGGACTGGGAGGCGCAAAGCAGCGCCCGCTCGTCGGCCTTCCCGACCACGATGTTCGAGGCCGACAGGTTGCAGAGGATCAGCGCCCCGGCGAGCGCGCCCTGGGTGGACGGCGGGGCCGGAGCCCAGAAGTCCTCGCAGATCTCGGCGTGGAAAACGAAGTCCGGAAGGTCGGCCGCCTCGAACAGCAGATCGGTCCCGAAGGGGACGGTCTGGCCGGCCAGGGTGACCGTGAGGCCCGAAAGGCCATATCCCGGAGCGAACCAGCGCTTCTCGTAATATTCCCGGTAGTTGGGCAGGTAGCTCTTGGGCACGACCCCCAGGATGCGGCCGCGGGCGATGGCCACCGCGCAGTTGTAGAGCCGGCCGTTGCGGGCCACGGGGGCGCCTACCAGCAGCACCGGGGCGAGGTTCTCGCTGGCCGCCACGACGCCAGCGAGTTCGGCCTCCACCCGCTTGAGCAGGGCGTCCTGCAGGAAGAGGTCGTCGATGGCGTAGGCGCTGATCCCCAGCTCGGGGAACAGCATCAGGTCGCAACCGGCGGCGTCGCCCTCCTTCGCCATCCGCAAGGTCTCTGCGGCGTTGAAGCCGGGATCGCCCACGGCGACGCGCGGAGTGCAGGCGGCCACGCGGACGAAGCCGTGGGCATGGATGGCGTAGAACGACGACGTCACGGCGGCTCCGATCCCGGCGCAGGGGAAATGCTCACTTTGAGCATATATAGCGTCGCCGAGGACCGGGGGCAAAGCGCCCCCCGCCCCGGCCGGATCAGAACGCGGCAGACAGCAAAACGGCCCCGCAAAGGGGGCCGCCTTGATCAATCGTCGCGGTGAACCCGCTCGCGCCGCTCGTGACGTTCCTGGGCTTCGAGGCTGAGGGTCGCGATCGGCCGGGCCTCGAGGCGGGCGACGCCGATCGGCTCGCCGGTCTCTTCGCAGTAGCCGTAGGAGCCGTCCTCGATCCGCCGCAGAGCCTCGTCGATCTTGGAGATCAGCTTGCGCTGGCGATCTCGCGTCCGAAGCTCAAGGGCCCGATCAGTCTCCGACGAGGCGCGGTCGGCCAGGTCGGGATGATTTTCAGTTTCACTCTGGAGGTGGGACAGCGTCTCGCGAGATTCGCGGAGAATGTCCTCCTTCCACTTCAAGAGCTTCTGCTTGAAATACTCAAGCTGGCGCTCGTTCATGAATTCCTCGTCCTCGGAAGGACGGTATTCAGGACCTTCAGCCAGAAGTTCGGCTGTCTTCATGAAAACCTCACGCCCCCTGGACGCCCTGACACACGCGCGGGGTGTATAGCAAATCGAACAGCGGTTTCAACGTGTGGACGCGACCAGCGGTTCAAGCGGCGCGACGAGCATTCTCAAGCTTGGCGAGCTCCACCTGGGCGCGAAGCTCGATCTCGTCGAGCACGCCCTCGAGCCTGGGGTCGTCGGTGGCCAGCCGCTCCTCGCGGATGGCGTGCTGCAGGCGCTCAAGATCGGCCGCGGAGAGCTCGCCGCCCAGCAGGGCGATCTTCACCCCGTCCAGGACGTCCAGGATCCGCCCGGCCCGGCGCACCGAACGGCGGCGGCGCTCCAGCGGGCCGCCTACGTCCTGAAGGGCCAGCAGGGCCTCAACGCCCATGAGGGCCGAGACGCCGCCGACGGCGGCCGGCTTGTCGGCGCCCGCGGCCGGCGCAGGACCGGCGAGGCGGAAACCCTCGCCGCTGTTGCGCGCCCCGGCCTTGCCGGCACCCGTCGTGGCGGAAACGCCGCCCGCGCCGCTGACCTTCATTCTGCTGTAGCCACCCCGTCCCGAACCACGCCGGAAGCTTCACCGGCCAAACTTGCAGCATGGTTAACAGGCGGCAATTCCTGCCGGGAAAAAGGCGCCGCATTAACCATGACAAACGCTGTTTTCATTGGGTTTCCCAGCGCATCGCGACTGGCACGCTCCTCGCAGGAGCGCGAGCGAAGCAGCTTCAGTGAGCGCCCATGCGTCCGGTCCGTCTACTCGCCGCCCTCCTCCTCGCCGCGCCCCTGGCGCTGGCGCCCCTGGCCCCGGCGATGGCCAAGTCCCGCATCAAGGACATCGTCGAGTTCGAGGGCGTGCGCGAGAACATGCTCGTGGGCTACGGCATCGTCGTTGGCCTGAACGGCACGGGCGACGCTCTGCGGAACGCCCCGTTCACCAAGCAGAGCCTGGAGGCCATGCTGGAGCGCCTGGGGGTCAACACCCGCGACGCCCAGCTGAACACCAAGAACGTGGCGGCGGTGATGGTGACCGCCAAGCTGCCGCCCTTCGCCGCCCCCGGCTCGCAGATCGACGTCAGCGTCTCGGCCCTGGGCGACGCCAAGAGCCTGCAGGGCGGCTCGCTGCTGGTGACCCCGCTGCTGGGCGCGGACGGCCGCGCCTATGCGGTGGCGCAAGGCACCGTGCAAACCGGGGCGATCAGCGCCACGGGAGCCTCGGGCTCGTCGGTGTCCAAAGGAGTGCCCACGGCCGGGCGCATCGCCGGCGGCGCGACGGTGGAGGCCGAGAGCGGCTTCCAGCTCGCCAACATGGGCCAGATGCGGCTGACCCTGCGCAATCCCGACTTCACTACGGCCCGGCGCATCGCCGACGCCGTCAACGCCCGCTTCCCGGGCACGGCGGTGGCCGAGAACCCCACCATCGTGACCCTGCGCCCGCAGGGGACCGATCTGATCTCCTTCATGGCCCAGGTGGAGAACCTGGCCGTGGAGCCCGACGCCCCGGCCAAGGTGGTGATCGACGAAGTGGCCGGCGTGATCGTCATGGGCGAGAACGTCCGCGTCTCCACCGTGGCCATCCAGCAGGGCAACCTGACCATCACGGTGCGCGAGCAGCCGGCGGTGAGCCAGCCCGCGCCCTTCGCCCGCACGGGCCAGACGGCGGTGGTGCCGCAGACCGACATCTCGGTGGACGAAGAGCGCGGCCGGCAGTTCCTGACCGTCAGCTCGGGCGCCTCGCTGTCGAGCTTGGTGGCGGGCCTGAACGCGCTGGGGGTCACGCCCCGGGACATGATCTCCATCCTGCAGACCATCCGCGCGGCGGGCGCCCTGCAGGCCGAAATCGAGGTGATGTGATGGCCGATCTCGTCGCCTCCCCGGCCCTGCTCTCGCCCGTGACGACGCCGACCACAGCGGAGCTGGCGCGCCGGACGAAGATCCGCGAGGCCGCCGAACAGTTCGAGGCCCAGTTCCTGTCGGCCATGCTGCAGCCGATGTTCGAGGGGACCGATCCCGAGGGCCCGTTTGGCGGGGGCGTGGGCGAAACCATGTTCCGCTCGGTGATGACCGAGGCCATCGGCAAGCAGATGGTGAAGGCCGGGGGCATCGGCCTCGCCGACTCCGTCCAGCGGGAAATCCTCAAGCTCCAGGGGCTCCAGTAATGGCCATCGCCGCCACAGACCCTACGGACCGCGTCGAGCAGCTGATCCTGCTCACCGAGCGGCTCACCGAACTGGTGGCCGAGCAGGCCCAGGCCTTCGAGCAGCGCCGGCCGCAGGACGCGGCCGCGAAGATGGAGGAGACGGGGCGCCTGGCGAACCTTTACCGCCACGAGTCCACCCGCGTGCGGGCCGACCCCAGCCTGGTGGCCGGCGCCCCGGCCCCGCTTCGCACCCGCCTGGTGCGCGCCACCGAGGCCTTCGACGCCGTGCTGGCGCGGCAGGGCCGGGCGATCGAAGCCTCGCGCACGGTCACGGAAGGCCTGGTTCGGGCCATCGCCGACGAGGTGGCCCGCAACCGCTCCAAAGGCGTCGCCTATGGCGCCAACGGCGTGGCCTCCACCACCGGAACGGCCACGGCGATCACCCTCAACCGCCGGGCCTGACTGGCGCCTGTCGCGGCCGCTTGTTTGCCGCTGGGGAAAGCCCGCTAGCCTGACACCGCCGTCCGGATTCCCCGGGCGGCCTACGTTCTCAGGGCGGGGTGAAACTCCCCACCGGCGGTAATGCCCTCCAAGGCCTCGGCGGCGGAGAGACGAGCCCGCGGGCGCCCTGCCTCGCTCCGCCACGAGCCAGGCAGGGGACGAGCAGACCCGGTGCGATCCCGGGGCCGACGGTCATAGTCCGGTTATGAGAACGGCCTCAGACTGCAGGCGGACTCCGCCTGCGCCCGTGGCCTGTCCCTGAGTCGTGGTCCCTTCAGACCCGGTCAGGGAGAAGACCATGACCCAAGTTGCTTTCCTCCAAGCCGCCCCGGCGATCCAGGAATACCGCACCGCCAACGGCGCCTTCCGCGCCGCCAAGATCGCCTTCGTGCATGCCCTGTGGCACGTCGACATCGTGCGCGAGGCCCACGCCGGCTTCGTAGAGGAGATGGCCCGCCTCGGGGTGCCCGAGAACGCCATCGACCGCTTCGAGACGCCCGGGGCGTTCGAGATTCCCCTGCACGCCCAGGCCCTGGCCCGCACCGGCCGCTACGCCGCCATCGTCGCCGCCGGTTTCGTGGTGGACGGCGGCATCTATCGCCACGAGTTCGTGGCCGAGACAGTGATCCGGGCGCTGATGCGCGTACAGCTGGACACCGAAACCCCGGTGTTCTCGGTGGTGCTGACGCCGCACCACTTCCATGAGCACGACCAGCATCGCCGCTTCTTCCACGCCCATTTCCGGGTGAAGGGCGCCGAGGCCGCCCAGGCTTGCCACGGCACGCTGCAGAGCCTCGCCCGCATCGCGGAGGCCGTGTGATGAGCTGCTATGTCGTGGCTCGCGTGGCCATCCATGACCGCGAACCCTATGGCCGCTACGCGGCGGCCTTCCTGCCGGTGCTGCGGCAATACGGCGGACGGCTGCTGGTCTCGGAGGAGACGCCCGAGGCGCTGGAGGGCGAATGGGACGGCCGCAAGCTGGTCCTGATCGGCTTCGACAGCCGGGAGGCGGCCCTGACCTGGGCCAATTCCCCCGAGTACCGGAAGATTTCCGAGGACCGCATCGCCGGCTCGGACGCCATCGTGCTGCTGGCCGAGGGGGTTCCGGTCCCGGCGCGGTAGCGGGCGCGGCGGCCGCTTCCGCCCCTCAGGCGGAGGCGGCCAGCCGGACCTCCCGATCGATGCCTATGGCGGCGAGGAAGTCGGCGTCGTGGCTGACCACCAGGAGTGCGCCGTCATAGCCCCTGAGGGCGGCCTCGACGGCGCCAATGCTGTCGAGGTCGAGGTGATTGGTGGGCTCGTCGAGGATGAGCAGGCCGGGCCGCGTATCGCCGAACAGCACACACGCCAGGCCCGCCCGCAGGCGCTCGCCGCCGCTGAGGGCCGACACCGGCTTGTCGGCGGCGGTGTTGCGGAACAGGAACCGGGCGAGCGCAGCCCGGGCGGCGTTGGGGCTCGCCCGCGGGTTCAAGCGCAGGAAGGCGTCCACCAGCCCACCCTCGGCGCCCAGAAGCGCGGTCTGCTGGTCGAGGAAGGCCGGGGCGACGCCACGGACGATGCGGCCCGAGGCGGGCTCCAGCTCTCCAGCGGCGAGCCGCAGGACGGTGGTCTTGCCGGTCCCGTTGGGGCCTGTGAGGGCGACACGCTCCGGCCCGGTGAGACGCAGGGACAGGCCGCACACCACGGGCGGGGCGTCGGGATAGGCGAAGGTCACGTCCTCCAGGGCGAGGACCGTCCGCTCAGCGGCCAGGTCGGTGGGCGGCAATTCGAAGGCCAGGCGCCTCACGCGCTCCACCCGGGCCTCGGCCTCGGCAAGCTCCTCGGCCGCCTCGGCCTTCAGCCGGTCGGCCAGGACCTGCCCTCGCCCGGCGCTCTCCTCGGCGCGGCGTTTGAGCCCGCCGGCGACGATCCTCGGCATGGAGCCGGAGCGCCCCAGGCGCTTGCCGACGCTGTCGCGGCGCGCCTTGCGCTCCGCGGCGACCTGGACCTCGCGGGCGATGCGGGCGTTTTCCTTTCGGGCGTCGGCCAGGGCCCGGCCCGCCGCCGCCTCGGCCTCGGCCTTGCGTTCGACATAGAGGTCGTAGCCGCCGCCATAGACCTGGGCCCCGACGCCGGTGAGTTCGACGATGCGGTCCATCCGGCGCAGTAGGGCCCGGTCGTGGCTGACCACGATGGCGCCGCCCTTCCAGCGCCCCAGCGTCTCGGCCACCAGGGCCCGGGCCTCGACGTCGAGGTTGTTGGTGGGCTCGTCGAGAATCAGGAGGTCGGGGTCGGCGGCGATCAGGCCGGCCAGCGCCGCCCGGGTGGCCTGGCCGCCACTGAGCGAGGCGGCCGGACGGTGGAGGTCGAGGCGCCCCAGGCCCACTCCGGCCAAGGCCTCGGCGAGGCGTGTCGCCAAGGTCCAGTCGGCCTCGGCGAAATCCTGTTCGGTCCCCTCGCCCGCCTCGATCCGTCGAAGGCGGGCCAGGGCCTCGGAGACGCCCAGGAGGTCGCCGACGCTGGCGCCCGGCGGCGCCTGAAGCGTCTGTCGCAGCACCCCGAGGCGGCCGCTGACGCTCACCGTCCCGGCACTGGGAGACAGCTCGCCCAGAATCAGGCGCAGGAGGCTCGTCTTGCCGACGCCATTGCGTCCGACGAGGCCGGTGCGCTCGGCGCCGAAGGCCAGGGTCAGCTTGTCGAGGAGGACACGCCCGTCAGGGGCGACGAAGCTCAGGGAATCGAGGGTTACGAAGGCAGGCATGGACGACCGTGGGCGCGTGGACGGGGCGGGCGGAGCGGGTGTCCGTCGTCAGGCGCATGGGGTCGGCTCCTTCGTTGAGCTCCTGATCTGGGGTCGCGGGCGCAGAACGCAAGCTCGCGGCCGCTGCTACGCGGCGCGCATCGACCGGGCGTAGCAGCGGCCCGCGCATCTTACGAAGGCGTGACGCCGGACGCGCAACCATCCTCGGGGCAGGCGGGTTTGCCCCTCCGACACGACGGATGGAGAGACGAAACCTTGCATAGATCGCTGAAGCTGGCGGGGGTGATGATTGTCCTGGGCGCGCCTGCGCCCGTCCTGGCCCAGACGCCAGGGACCGCCGGCCTCGCGGCCGTCGCCTCGAGCCAAGCGGCTTCCGGCCAGATGACGGCGCGGACCCCGGCCCGGATCAGGTCCGCTGGCTTCGCCGCTCGGCAAACTACGGCCGCCACCCGCGCAGCCCCCCGACGCCTGGACCTGACCGTGCGCGGCGACGACCGCCTGCGCGAGGACGTGGAACTGTCGCAGAAGGACGCCTGGACTGACGACGAAGGCTTTCAGTTTCGGGCCGCACGGTTCGGCTACACCCGCCGCTTCTGATCCGCCCTAGGTTCTGAACTCATAAAGCTTGCTGGCTGGGGCGACGCTTGATTCAAGGCTTCCGAAAGGAGCCTTGAAATGGCGCGCTACGATCTGAGCGAGACGGAGTGGCGGCTGATCGATCCGCTTTTGCCGAACAAGCCGCGCGGGGGGGCCCGGGGGGACGATCGGCGGGGGATCAACGGGATCTTCTATGTGTTGCGGACGGGCTCGCCGTGGCGCGACCTGCCGAGCCGGTACGGGCCGCACACCACGGTCTACAACCGCTACAACAGGTGGGCGAAGGCTGGCGTCTGGCTGAGGATCTTCGAGGCGCTGGCGGCGAAGTCG